>DATIXL010000001.1:0-10328 GCA_035518615.1 Terriglobales bacterium
GTCGGCTCATCGCATCCTGGAGCTGTAGAAGGTTCCAAGGGTTAGGCTGTTCGCCTATTAAAGCGGTACGTGAGCTGGGTTCAGAACGTCGCGAGACAGTTCGGTCCCTATCTGTTGTGGGCGCAGGAGATTTGAGAGGGCTTGTCCTTAGTACGAGAGGACCGGGATGAACGGACCCCTTGTGATCGAGCTGTCATGCCAATGGCACCGCTCGGTAGCGAAGTCCGGTTGTGATAACCGCTGAATGCATATAAGCGGGAAGCACTCCTCAAGATGAGATCTCCCAACCCTTAAGGGTAAAGAAGGGCCCAGGTAGACTACCTGGTTGATAGGCGGGATGTTGAAGCGCAGTAATGCGTGTAGCTTACCCGTACTAATCGCCCGTTCGGCTTGACCATAAAATTTACTCGGTGCATTAAAAACCAGTCGTCAGCTCTCAGCCTTCAGCTATTAGCTAGAACCTGAGCTGAGATGAAAGCACGCTCTCTTCCCGCCAGAACTTGGGCGGCAAAGTTAAAACCAAAAGTTAAAAACGAAGAGAGAATTTTGAAGACGCTGACAACTGGGCGCCGATGAATTTATTTCATCAAAACACCGATGAGTTCATTTCATCCAAACAATCGTCTTGTAGAGACGGGGCTTGCCCCGTCTCACCCACGTTTTGTAGAGACGGGGCTTGCCCCGTCTCACCAATCTATTCAGTTGTGAGGTATCGTCCTCACGCTCTTTGAAAAGTTTGTCGCTCGCATGCGACACCGAGATGGCGTAGAGATCCCTCGCCGGCTTTTCCAGGAAAAGCCCGCTCCGGATTTCGGCGCGCGGCTCAGACGCCGCGCAAACGCCTCAACTTGTCGGTGATCTTACCGCGGGGGTTCCACCCGTTCCCATCCCGAACACGGCAGTTAAGCCCCGCCGGGCCGATGGTACTGCACGCGAAAGTGTGTGGGAGAGTAGGTCGTTGCCGGCATAAATAAAGGCCACGTTGCGAAAGCAGCGTGGCCTTTTCCGGTCCATCGAAATTCCTTATGGCGATTCCTGCTGATCCTTGTCCTTTGAGAAGTATGTTACGCGTCCGCTGGGAATCCATAGGCTTTGCCTGTCTAGACGAAAAAGAAAATAATCCCCCGCAGTCGAGACCTGATCCATGTAGGAAAAGACAAGTACGTAAACGACCGCTTCGCTCTTACGTTCATTGAAGCCCACGCGCGAAAGAAAGATGGTTAGGTCCGGCGATTCCCATTCCTTCGGCAGGTCAATCCCTTCGCCTTGAAACTTGTGTTTCCACGGCGTTTGAAGTGGATCGTGCAGGGCCACGCTCTCGGCATTTTTCGTTTGGAAATCCGGCCATGTCGATTTGTCCATATCGGACCATTCGCTGGACAGGAGACGTTTCACGTCCTTTGCACTTTGTGGCTTTACCCAGAGAAAACTGCAACCATTCGCTAGGACGGGATTGTCGTCCCCGCACTTCGAATTCAGCGTGCGATTCAGAATCGTCACATGGGGGTCTTCTTTTGGGATGTGATCCATGAGGCCCAGGACCGCCTCATAAACTTTGTACTCCTCCACTGTTGCGCCTCCTGTATTTGCCGCAACACCATTCAAACGAAGAGTAAGAACCAATGATGAAATGAGAATGATAATTCGAAGGATTCTTAGCATTTCTGAGTCTCCAGTTCCCACCTCAAGGAGAGTATATATGTGCAATCTAACCCCGTAGCCGTGATTTCCGACGGCTCAGTGTTCTCCCCCGCAACGATGACAGGAAGAAGAGCTAAGATCCCTCGCAAACAACGCTCGGGATTTCGGCTGCGGGCTCCCGCTTCGCTCACGCCCGCAAAGCGCCTCTAGTTAAGCCCCGCTGGGCCGATGGTACTGCACGCGAAAGTGTGTGGGAGAGTAGGTCGTTGCCGGCATTAATAAAGGCCACGTTGCGAAAGCAGCGTGGCCTTTTCCGTTTATCCCATCCTGTGTGGAGCTGTGTGGAGCGGGCGCCCCCGCCCGCGGTCTTTGACTTAGCTCTTTTCCTAACAATCCAAGTGTGGAGCGGGCGCCCCCGCCCGCTGCTCCTGTGTGGAGCTGTGTGGAGCGGGCGCCCTCGCCCGCGGCCTTTGATTTGCTGCGCCGCTCCTACCCCACCTTGCTCTTGATTCCCTCCC
This sequence comes from Terriglobales bacterium, assembly GCA_035518615.1. Taxonomy (GTDB): domain Bacteria; phylum Acidobacteriota; class Terriglobia; order Acidiferrales; family UBA7541; genus Acidiferrum. Next base: position 2,160 of record DATIXL010000001.1, read on the forward strand.
GCCAGGCCATGACTTCGAGTTCGGCCTTGACCGCGTCCATGACTGGAACTACCGGCCGTGCTTCCATGGTGAAAGCGGGCAGCATCGAGCAGAATTTGTGGACCGTCAACGGATCGTCGCACTCTACCAGCAGGTATCCTCCCCAGTCGCCCACCCGCACTACGAAGAACTCGATCTTGAAATTGGCAGGTGCCTTCCACTGCCCGAACACCTCAAGGATCCGCGTTTGAGCGTTCTCATACTCCGCAGGCGACCCTTGCGGGCGCTCGTTCCAGCTGATCACGTTTTTCATCTTCTCTCCTTGGTTTCATCGGATTGGTCAGAAGCCGCTAAAGTCTACTATGCCGGTATTTTCGTCGCCAAGCGTTGCGGTAAACAGGGCGTTATTGGGAGCATCCATCTCCGATCTCGGCCGCAAGGGCCGGCAAGAATGTCCCCTTCGGATGAGCCTGAGAGTGCGCAACGCCAACCGTCTTCCCCGCATCGAAGCTTATCGCTGCCTGATCGATGCGGGCTCAAACCCAGGCAGTCGGCTTGATCCAGAGCCGGTCGGTTCAGCGAAAGGCCCAGTGCAAAAGTGGTTTGCCAGGAAGAAGTGATTTGCCAGGAAGTGGGGCCCTGTTTCGCGCAATCGAAAGGACGGTTTTCGTGACCAATGCAATCAAGGGAAAGAAGGTGGCCATTTTGGTGGCCGACGGATTCGAACAGGATGAGTTACTCAAGCCCCGCCAGGCGCTCGATGAAGCGGGAGCCGAAACTGTTCTTGTCTCTCCGGCAAAGGGCAAAGTAAAGGGTTGGGATATGACCGAATGGGGCGCGGTGCTGGCGGTCGATCTCGCTCTCGATTCTGCTTCTCCGTACGATTTCGATGCCCTTCACCTGCCCGGTGGCGTCATGAATCCCGACCATCTGCGTCTCGATCCCAAGGCGGTTGCCTTCGTAAAGCACTTTTTCGAAAATGACAAACCTGTCGCCGCCATCTGTCACGCTCCCTGGACTCTCATCGAAGCCGATGTCGTGCGCGGCCGCACTCTGACGTCATGGCCATCCCTCAAGACCGATCTTCGCAATGCCGGTGCCACCTGGGTCGATCAGGAAGTGGTACGCCATGAAAATCTTGTGACCAGCCGCAAACCCGACGACATTCCTGCCTTTAACCGCGAAATCATCGATCTGTTTGCGCATGGCGGCGCGGAGCCTTCGAAGGAGGAAAAGGAGAAAATCGCCTAGCCGACCACAACGAGGAGTCCTGGATCGGTCCTTCTGGGCCTCGGTATACGCCCCGCCCGACTCTCAGTTTCCCGCGTGGCTGGGACACTTTTGATTTACAGCCATGCCCCCTCTCCCAACAGGCTTCTTTCGAACGCGCGCCAGAAAGATCGTCGCGGCCCTGCTGTTCGCTGGACTTATGTTTGTCGTCTTTCTTTCCATTCTCGCCCACCATGCCGAGCCTCTCCTCCGGGCCCGCGTGATCGAAACCCTTTCCACGCGCTTCCAGAGCCGCGTCGACCTCGCCGCCCTGCATGTTTCCGTTTTCAACGGTCTTACTGTTTCCGGGAGTGGCCTGAAAATCTATGGACAGAGCGACCCCAACATTCATCTTCCTGGCGTTCAGCCGCTTATCGATGTGGATCGGTTCAGCTTCCGGACCGCCCCCATAGCTCTGTTGCGCGTCCCCATGCGCATCGGCAACGTCCACATCACGGGTTTTACGTTGAATATTCCTCCCAAAGAAACACGGAGCGAACTTGGTAGAGTCGCCTCCACGCGTGGCAAGATCAAGATGATCGTCGACCATTTCGAAGCGGAAAAATGCAATCTCGTCATCAACACCAACCGTTTGGACAAGCTGCCTCTGGAATTTGAGATTCATGACCTCGATATGACCGATGTCGGTGAGGGACGCCCTCTCCAATTCCACGCCAGTCTTGCCAATCCAAAGCCGCTCGGCGAAATCGCCTCGAACGGCGAATTCGGGCCCTTCAACGTCCAGGAGCCGCGCGACAGCCCTGTCCACGGACACTACACATTCAGTCACGCTGACCTCGGCACCCTGAAGGGAATTGCCGGCATCCTTTCTTCAAGCGGCGAATATAGCGGAACGCTCGGAAATATCGTGGTTGACGGAGTAACCGATACCCCGGATTTCCGCCTCGATCTGGGGGGGCGCGGAATACCGCTTCAAACCACTTTCCACGCTATCGTCGATGGCACCACTGGAGACACCTATCTCCAACCCGTCCATGCCAGGCTGATGACGACGCCTTTCACTGCGATCGGAAAGGTGGTGCGCTCCGCTTATCCGGCGGGTCATCATATCGAACTCGATGTCACGCTTACGCAGGGCCGCATCCAGGACCTTCTCGCGCTCGCCATGCGAAGGCCGGCTCCCATCATGACCGGGGCAGTCCAACTGCACACGCGTCTCGACCTGCCACCCGGCGAAGCTACGGTCTCCAATCGTTTGTTCCTGCAGGGTAAATTCCAGATTAGCGGAGTGCACTTTTCGAGCGCGGCGGTGCAGGGGAAAATCGACACCCTCAGCCTGCGCAGCCAAGGAAAGCCGGAGATGGCAAAGAACGAACCTGCGGAGAACATCCAGTCCCGGATGACCGGACACTTTACTCTGCGCAATGCATCGCTCGATCTTCCGGACCTGGTGTTTCAGGTCCCGGGCACGCGAGTTTCCCTCCGCGGTGACTATCCTCTGGACGGTGATGATTTTGAGTTCCACGGCAACGCGCGTTTTGACGCCCGCCTGTCGCAGATGGTAACCGGCTGGAAATCGCTGCTGCTGAAACCGCTCGACCACTTCTTTCGCAAGGATGGATCGGGTGCCGACATCCCGATCAAGATCAGCGGCACAAAAGCTGACGTACACTTTGGCTTGGATTTCGGCCACAAGACAAAACAGCGGTCCGCCCGCGATCAGGCCGAAATGATCAGCCGCGAGAACAAACAGTGAGGGGCCAGCCGCGGATTCTTCCCGGCAGCTGGCCGCTCATTCGTGTGAATGGAGCCAGTTGGAGCCGTTCGTTACGCGGTCTGCGAGGCGATCCTCATGCCCCTCCTATGCCGCCGCTTGCTCGCGGTATGCCGGCGCGAATTCCTCCGCCACAAACGCCTCAAACGATGTTGGTTGGGTGTTGGCTCCGGTTCGCGGTTCGAGCGCCTTCATGTGGCCCGAGTTCAACGCTCCCGCCATCTCCAGAATCAGCCCGACAAAATTGGCCGACATTCCCATCTGGATCATTGCGGCTCGGACTTGATCTTCGGGAGCCTGAACATATCCCAGGGAAGGCCTCTTGACTGCCGTGCCGATGATCGCGGCCGCTTCCGCATAGTTGAGATCCCGCTGGCCCTGTAATTCCATGGTCTGCTTGCCACGGACGTCCTTCCGCAGGAGCGCGTTTGCCGCTGCATCGCCAATGTCCCGCGTCGCAATCATGGGGAGCTTAAGGTCCGGACGCACCGGGCCAATCACATTCCCCAGCATGCGGATCACGGCGACCTGCGGCAGCGTGTTTTCCATGAAATACCCGGCGCGCAGGTGCAGCACATTCAAGCTGTCGATCTGATTGAGTTTTTGTTCGAGATTGTAAAGTCCAACCACTGGACCCGTACCGCTCGGTTTATCGGCTCCAATGCTGCTGAGCGAAACAACATTCCTGATCCCCGAATTCTGGATGGCGGCCGCGATCGCATCGCTCACGCGGTCCTGAAAAGCGTGGAAATCGCTGCTGGTGAGATCCGGCGGAATCAGCACGTAGGCCGCGTCGGCGCCTTTGAATGCCCGTGTGAGGGCGAGTGCGTCGGTTGTGTCGCCAACGAAGATCTCCGCGCCCTTGGCGGCAAGCGATTGCAGACGGTCCGCACTCCTTCCCACAACCCGCACTTTCTGCCCGCGGGTAAGCAGATTTCTGGCCACCACCTGTCCCGTGTGGCCACTTGCTCCTAGAACGACATACATACAAACCTCCAATCAACGTTTTTGATGACACTGGCCAGGAGCGGGCTTCACAAAGATAGAGATAAAGATGAACTGGAAAAACAAGAGGACAGCGTGTGGGCGAGGGGACCAGGTTCCGGCAAATTCCTGCGAATCGGAACTGCAACGGTCAGTTCGAAGTTCCTGCCGATCTCGCCTGCGCTCGCGAGCGCAGCACTTCGCGAACTTTCTTCGCGAGATTCTGCAGCGTAAACGGTTTCTGCAGAAACGCGGCTCTCGGACCGAGCGTGCCCGGCGAGACGACCGCGTCCTCCGTATAGCCGGAGAGGTAGAGAACGCTGATGCCCGGCCTGAGCGCGGATAACTTCGTCGCGAGCTCATGTCCCCCCATACCGGGCATCATTACATCCGTGACAAGTATGTCGATGGCTTCTTTCGTCTGCTCCGCCAGGCGCAGCCCGCTGGCTCCGTCCGCAGCCTCAAGTACCCGGTACCCCCGGGAACGCAGGGTAACCTCCACCAGTTCCCGGACGGATTCCTCATCCTCCACCAGCAAAACTGTCTCCGAGCCTCCTTTTTCCGGTTCCACTGTGAGGTCGGGGTCGCTCTCGTCCGCCGCTTCCTCCACCCTGGGCAGGTAAACGTAGAAGGTTGTGCCGAATCCTACCTGGCTCTCGGCAAATACGTACCCGTTGCTTTGCTTGACGATGCCATAGACCGTCGACAGTCCCAGTCCCGTGCCCTTGCCTTTTTCCTTGGTCGTAAAGAAGGGTTCGAAGATTCGCGACAGCGTCTCCTTGTCCATGCCATGTCCCGTGTCGCTGACGGAGATGACGGAATAGCGCCCGGGTTGGATGAATCGTCGTTCTCCGACGTTCTGACGCACCTCCACGGTCGAACTTTGAATCGTGATTTTCCCGCCTTCGGTCATTGAATCCTTGGCATTGACCACCAGATTCATGATGACCTGCTCGAGCTGGCTGGTGTCGGCGCGGGTATGCCCGGCGTCCGTAGAAAGCCGGGTCGCGAGTTCGATGTTTTCGCCGATCAGCGGACGCAGCAGGCGCTCCATATCGGCTATCACCCCATTCACATCGACCACTTTCAGCTCCAGCAACTGCTTCCGGCTGAATGCCAATAGTTGGCGCGTCAGCGTTGCCGCCCGATCCGCCGCTTGCTGGATCGACTCCACCTTCTGATGTATCTCGGTATTCGCTGGCGTTTGCTCGAGCAATACCTCGGTGTAGCCGTTGATTACCATCAGGAGGTTGTTGAAGTCGTGCGCCACTCCTCCCGCCAGGCGTCCCACCGCTTCCATCTTTTGCGCCTGCCGGAATTGTTCCTCCAGTTGCCGCCTGTCGGTGATGTCTTCGGCGATCAGCTCCAGGACTTCTTCCGCCTCATCCGGACTGTGCGCGGCTCGCCCGCTCAGCCGGACCGTGATGGGATGGCCGTCCTTGTGTTTCCATTGCGTTTCTGCCCCGTTTAAACTTCCGGTGCGCCGGTACTCCTCGGTCAGGCGGTCGATCTCCTGCCCATTTACGAACAAATCACGCCGCGGGTCCAGCCGGATCACTTCCTCCACCGATCCGTACCCGAGCATGCTGATGAGCGCCGGATTGACGTCCAGGAAGCGCCCCGTCAGCGTGCACCGGTAAATCCCGAATACGGCGCTCAGGATCAATGACCGGTAACGGGCCTCGGATCGCCTCAACGCCTCCGCGTACCGCTTATGTTCAATGGCCGCCGCCAGCTGCTGCGACACGAACTTCAGGATTTCTCGATCGCGCTCTCCGTAGCGGATGTTCTCGTTGTAGCTTTGCACCACCACCGTGCCTATGCTGGATGTGCCGCTCTTTAGCGGGACTCCCAGCCAGTCGAGCGACGGAGCCCCGATCAGATCGGCTTCCCCGCACCGTACCAGGCCCTCAAACACCGCGGGGGTCGCGAGCAAGGATTCTCCCGTCCGTAACACGTACTCCGTCAGCCCGCGGCCCAGTTGCTTGGGCGCCGGAGGCGGGTCCATTTCATCCACGAAATACGGAAAGCTCAGCAATTGGTTTTGAGGATCGTACAGCGCGATATAGAAATTTCGCGCATACATCAACTGCCCGACGATGTTGTGGATCGCCGCATAGAACTGCTGCAAATCTTCGGCGGACTGGCTGCGCGCCGCAATCGCGTAGAGCGCCGCATTCAATTGCTCGGCGCGCTTCTGTTCCGTGATGTCGCGATAGCACGCATAGGCTCCGATTGTCCGCCCGTCCAGCTTGATTGGTGAAGTGGCCAGCAAGACTTCCACCAGAGAACCGTCTTTACGCCGGCGGCGTGTCTCGATCGTGAGTTTCTTGCCGGTTTTGATGTGTTCCCGAATCCAGGCTGTTTCCGCGTAGCGGTCGGGGGGAACGATCAGCTCGTCGATCACTTTATCGGCGGCGTCTGCGCGGGAGAAGCCGAACAGCCGGGTGAACTCACTATTGACGCGAAGAATGCGCTTTTGCCCGTCAACGATGCTCATCGCATCCGGTGCCGTCTCGATGATCTGTTCAAAGTACTTTTGTTCGACGCTTTGGGGTAGGGAGGGATCTTCCCGTGAGGCTTGGTTCACTGCGGATGCGGGCGCGTTTCCCGGCTCTGGCTCGCAATTGGCCGGAACCCCTGTGCCGTTCGACACTGCGTCCTGCAGCACCTCGGCCTGCGGAGATCGTCTTGAATCTCCCGCTGGCACGTCTTTCTGGCCCATACAGTCCCTTCCCAGCAAGCTTCTTGCGGCGCTTTCATGGTATGGGAAGGCAGCGCCGGGTGGTTAATTACTGGAGTAATCGCCACTTCGACAGCTCGAAAGGCAGTCCTCAACTCTAACCCTAATTCTAGTTCTAGTCCTAGTCCTAATGACGCGGTGATCGGTAGTGTCCTAATGGTGCGTTGCTTTCAGTTCCCGTATTTGCCGACGATGACGCCGATAATTGTTCCGCCGACAGCTCCCATGCCGACAATTGGTCCATACGATTTAGTGATGATCGCGTCGGGAATGCTTAGTAGCAAACCAAAGGTAAGGCCAACAATCCATCCCGGCCACGGCAGCCGAGCGGCTCCGATTGCAAAACCGATTCCGAAACGTGCGATGAATGCCGCCGTGATAGCTGCTGTTTTGTTAGGGAAGGACATCGGCAACATAATTCCGACATCAACGGTTCCGAACACTAAACCACAGATCACCCCAAGCGTGAGCCTCGACATTGCGCCTCCAGACGGAGCGCATTATACGGGGCAGTCGTGATATTAAGCGAGTAGTCCTCGCGGGGTCCATTTATGGTCGGCAATCCCAGCTTCCATCGCAGGTGTGCAACGCAGGGTTTGGTGTATCCGGCAGAAGTTGCAATAGGCGAAGTGCAGAGCACATGCGGCTTTCAGGTTGTCCTGAGCCAAGGTGATGAAAAAGGTATTCACGCTTTGGTGCGCACCGCCCCGTCATCAGCCCAGCGTTGAGCCACGCATATAGATCTCTTGCACCGCTGCGTCGGCCGGCAAGCGGGAGCCGGCCCGGAACCTGGTCAGGGTGTATGTTCCAGTCCGTCGGACAGTCGCCGCATCATCTCACGTTGCTGGTGCGTGACCACCAGGAATTCGAACCCGCAGCGCAATCCGTCGCTATACCGCACGATCGCCCGCACTTTCATAACCCATGGTGCAAACGATACGGGGAACTCCAGGGAGACGACTTCGCCCGTCATTAACTCCCCCGTCAAGGTCGCCCCAATTCCATCCAATCCCACTTCGCTCGTTCTGCCCCAGAGCCTGATGTTCGCCCCTTCCCGAAAAACGGATACCTGCATGCGCACGTCATAGTGGTAGCGCTTGAAGCGCCGCATTTTTTCGTATGTTTTCGGGATCGTTGTGCTCTTGGCCATTGAACTTGTTTCGAGATCGCTGACTATGATTCTCCTTCAGCCCACGCTTCTCCTCAACGGCTCCCATGTGCATGTACCACAAGAGCGAGTTACTTCGGTTGAAGTTGTGAAAAACAGGACGGACGTGATTGGCCCGGCCGCGCCCGGCGCTCCCACGTAAAACTGGGTAAACCAGCGTGACAGATCGCTCCGACTGCGCCTATCATTAATAAAGATGGGTCTGTGGGGCATGATGGGTTCTTTGTGAGTGCGCCCTGAGTCAATAAACCCAATTTCTTCTATGACTTATCGTTCCAGCGCCGCCGAAGC
>DATIXL010000002.1:0-11109 GCA_035518615.1 Terriglobales bacterium
AAAGCCCGAAAGATGTGTTCCGCCGTCCACCGTATTGATGGTATTGGCAAATGCAAAAACATTTTCGCCGTAAGAGTCGTTGTATTGCAGCGCGATCTCAATTTCCACGTTGCCTTTCTTGCCTTCCATGTAAATCGGAGAATCATGCAGCGTGGATTTGCCCCGGTTCAGGTGCTTGACAAACTCGGCGATGCCTCCCGTGAAGCGGAACTCCGCATTTTTTTCCGTGCGCTCGTCGTTCAGAGTGATTTTCAAACCCTTGTTCAGAAAGGCGAGTTCGCGAAGGCGCTGGGAAAGTGTGTCGAAGCTGAAAACCGTTTTCTCAAACACGGAAGGATCGGGATGGAACGTAATCTTCGTGCCCGTTTTTCGTGTCTTGCCGGTTTGTTTGAGCTTTGAGGTCGGTTTGCCTTTCTCGTATGTTTGTTCCCACACGGCGCCGTCGCGCTGAATCTCCAGCTCCAGCCAGTCCGAAAGAGCATTCACGACCGAGACGCCGACGCCGTGCAATCCGCCGGAAACTTTGTAAGTATCGCTGTCAAATTTCCCGCCAGCGTGCAGGACCGTCAGCACAACTTCCGCAGCCGGACGTTTTTCCGTTTGATGCATATCCACGGGAATGCCGCGCCCGTTGTCCACAACCGTAACGGAGTTGTCCTCATGGACGACGACGTTAATTTCGTCGGCGTAGCCCCCCATCGCTTCGTCCACGGAGTTGTCCACCACTTCCCAGACCAGGTGGTGCAGCCCCATGTCGCCTGTTGAACCGATATACATTGCCGGCCGCAACCGTACGGCTTCCAGCCCGCCGAGCACCTTGATGGACTTCGCGTCGTACTTATGGCCCGGCGCCTGGCCCGCCACCGTCTCTTTGGCTTCTTCGCGGTCCCCGTTTGTTTTTTCGCCCATGTTCTCTCCAAACCCAGAAAACCAGATGAATTCCCAATGCGTTGGACGGACCACCGGGCATACCGGTGGACGCGTCCACGATCCAATTTCTCTTTCTGTGAAGCAAGACTAGGCGTGCTTGCGGAATGGTCCGACCGACGTTTCGTGCGATCGCGGAGCGACCGACGTTCCGTGCGGCTCCGATCTTGGCGGAGCCGACGCCTCACCCTTTGACCTCGTCCGCGCTGGGCGCAGGCGAAGCTCGTAGGGTTCCTGCTTCATCCCGTCCCGCACAGCGGGACGCGGCGAAGTCTCATGCAACTCCAGGCGCCCGGCTCTCGAACTCCAAAACCTGTCTGGCGCAGTCAGGTGCTGGGCCGATTTTTCCGAGCCGATTCTGCCTGGCGGACCTGGTCCGAACCCCCGGACCCGGGCTGGCCGCGGGATACAAATCGCGACTCGACCACAGTGAAATTCTACCCGAAACGCGCCATTTTCTCAATATGATTCACGAACAGAGAAGGAGAGTAACTTCTTATTTTTCAAAATGTTAGGGAGTATGAATTGCGGATCCTTTGCTTACTCGGCCGGTTCTTGCAAGTCCGCAAATATTTCGGATGTTGCCGGTAAAAATTTGCGGCAACTATAGCTGAATAATTATGTCCTCAAATACGCATCGGCATAATGACGTAGCGGTAGCGATAGTTCTCATCCGCAAGCGGCCGCATCTGACCGGCGGATTGTTCGTCCTTGAGCTCGATATTGATGGGTCCATCGGCGGCGGCGGCGAGAAAATCCAGTAGATAGCTGGAATTGAATCCGATCGAGATCGGATCGCCTTTGTATTCTTTCTCTATGCTTTCTTTCGCTTCTCCGTACTCCGGGCTGGACGCGGAAATCTCCACGCCTTCGCTGGAGACCGCGAGCTTCACCGCATGCGAGCGCTGGTCGGCGAGCTGGGAAACGCGGCGTACGGCGTCGCTCAATTCCGCGCGCTCCAGTGCCACGCTTTTGTTGTTGTCGCGCGGCAGGACCGCCTCGTAATTCGGAAATTGCCCGGTCAGGATGCGCGAAATCAGGAGCCGGTGCCCGACCAGAAAAAACAAATGGCTTTCGTCTTTGGCGAACTCGATCAGCGCGTCGGAGCCGGCGATGCTTGCCAGCTTTTCCACCTCGTCCATGGCTTTCTTGGGGATCAGCACTTTCACTTCGCCGTTCAATCCCGCTAACTTTTGATCGGTCTCCGCGAGTGCCAGACGGTGGCCGTCGGTCGCCACCATCGCCAGTGTTTCTGGCTTCAGGATGAGAAGTCCACCGTTCAAGGTGTAGCGCGACTCCTCCATGGAAATCGCGAACTTCGTTTTGTTGATCAAGTTCTCCATGACCAACGCCGGTAGCTTTACCAATACGTGCGGCATCACCGGCAGCGCGGGGAAATTTTCCTTAGCCATTCCCACGAGCTTATATTTTTTCTTGTCGCTCACCACTTCTACCCAGTGGTTGTCGAGCAACTTGAAGCGAATCTCGCCTTCCGGCAGCAGGCGTACCAACTCTAGTAATTTCTTTGCGGGGATGGTGGCCGCTCCCTCTTTTTTCACCTTTGCTTCGCACGAGGTCCGCACACTGAGCTCAAGATCGGTTGCGGTGATCGTAACGCGGTCGCCCTTTGCCTCCACCAAAAGATTGGAGAGGATGGGAATGGTTGTCTTACGCTCGACCACACCTTGCGTGGTCGTGAGTTCGTTCAATAACGCGGATTTTGTGACGCTAAATTCCATTGCCTGGGTTTCTTCGCGTACGGTTCCGGTCGCAGACATTTTGTGTTTTGACCGCGAAACGGTCAATTGCCTTCCTAAGTGTTCTTCGGGGCCGCTCAATTGCTGCGCTGTACTTTACTCGCTTTTTTGTCTCCGCGAAAGCCTGCTTGCTGGAAATAGGCTGTGGAAATAGAGGAACAGGAACGCCGATGGAAACCTGGCGGTAATTTCCTGCCGTCATCTGTACTCCCGGGATTTCCACATGTACAGCAAAAACAACAAATACGCTCTTATAAAACTGTTTCTTGTTGTTGTGATGAGTCCTGTGAATTGGTGGAAAATTAGGTAACGTCCATCTCTGGAACGGATTGTGCCAAGGATAAGATCACCGGATTCTGTGGAGAATGCGCAGTACCGGCCGGGTCCTGTGGTTTCTTCTGGTCGCCCTCAAAATCTTTCCACACTTCCTCACGCGTTTTTCCAAAGGATTTACAGAGATTCTGAGCAGGAGCTTTTCCTACTTCAGAAATTTCAGGAATATATCGCGCCGGAGATTAACCAAAAGCGCCTAGAAAGTCCCCGGTGCCTATGCAAAACCAAAAATTACTGAAATTGGAATTACCAGTCGTTTTTCTACTGCAGAGCATCCAGCAGGCGTGTGATCGTGCGATTCAGTTCCTTATCCGATCGGCGCATCTCCTCGATCTTGTTGATCGAGTGCAATACCGTCGTATGGTGCTTCCCGCCAAACTGCCGGCCGATCTCTGGCAAGGAAGCTGTGGTCAACTGCTTTACAATGTACATCGCAACTTGGCGGGGAAAAGCGATGGCGCGGGTGTTGCTGCGTACCTTTAAGTCCTGCTCCCGAAGGTTGAAGTGCTCGCTGACGCGCTTTTGGATCAGATCAATGGTTACGCGTTTCTCTTGCGAGGCGATGATATTCCGAAGAACCTGCTGAGCGGTGGCGAGGGAAGTGGTCGCGCCGGTCAACGATGCGTAAGCCATCAGGCGGGTCAGCGCTCCTTCGAGCTCGCGCACGTTGGACTTGATCGCTCTCGCGATATATTCGGCCACATCGTCCGGCAGCGCGAAGCGTTCGTTTTCTGCCTTTTTCTGCAGGATCGCGATTTTCGTTTCCAGGTCCGGAGGCTGGATATCGGCGATCAAGCCCCATTCGAACCGTGACCTCAGCCGCTCCTCGATCGAATTGATTTCTTTCGGCAGGCAATCCGAGGAGATCACGATCTGCTTCTGCTTCTCGTAAAGCGCGTTAAAGGTGTGAAAGAATTCTTCCTGGGTTCGCTCTTTGCCGGCGATGAACTGGATGTCGTCCACCAGCAGCACGTCCACAGTATGGAAACGGTCGCGGAAGCTGATCATTTTGTCGAACCGCAGCGAGTTGATCACTTCGATGGTGAACTTTTCCGCGCTCACGTAGCTCAGCCGCGTCGCCGGGTTCCGCTTCTTGATCATGTGGCCGATGGCATGCATCAGATGCGTCTTCCCCATTCCCACTCCGCCGTACAAAAAGAGCGGGTTGTACGCTTTGGATGGTTGTTCCGCCACGGCACGCGAAGCCGCATGTGCAAACTCGTTGGACTTGCCCACTACGAACGTATCGAAGGTGTACCGCAGGTTCAGCTGATGATCGCTGCTTTCAAAATCTAGCTTGGACTGTTTCGCGGCAACAGCCGGTAGAGCCGGGACTGTGGGCTCTTCTTCCGTGCATACGTATTGAACCTTGATCTGGGGCGTGCCCAGTTGATGGAACACCGCCTTCACGATCTCTCCGTAGGTGCGAGTTAAGACTTGGCGAAAAACGACATTGGGGATTTGGACGTAGAGAGTGCTTCCCTCCGTCCGATTGAGCCGTGTCGGCTGGAACCAGGTGTTGTAGGTGTTGATGCTGACTCGCGATTTCACATGCTCGAGGAATTTTTCCCAAGCGTTCGCGGTTTCGCGTTCTCTGGCCATCTGAAAGGAAGTTGTCATTTCGTGAAAAAGCCGTACCTGTACATTTTCCACAGTTGTGAATAACCTGTGGAAAGCCAACTCCGGGCGATCTTTACTATGGCTTTCGGGTCAGTGCCCGCGCCGGAACATTTGACTTGCCCCTGTTGTCCCGTGCGCGGCCCGTATTGAGTCAGTGGCCCACGTACCGCCGCTCTGAGACAGCGCGGGATTCTCTCCGATTGGCGCTTCTTGAGCAAGCGAAAAGTGTGCGAAGACCTTCCGTTGCGTTCACACACCATTCACAACTTTTCCACAAGCGCAATTCTTGTTCATGCGTACACCGGTTTCTCCCGGAACTCTTGTCTTTCCGTAGCCTAAGAGAGAATGAAATCCAATCTGGTCATGCATGCGCAGCAACTCCCAAGAAATTCCGCCGAAATTATCTGTGGAAAAAGATCCTGTTTGTACTTGCGCGTTGCGCCGCTTGAATCTTTTTTTTGCGATTTGTGCTGCCCTATTCGTATGCCTTCATGTCGAATTCGTAGACTCCCAGCGGGTCGGCGCCGATCAGCAGCCGGTCCTTTTGGACCAAAATCGTGTCTGCTTCCAGCCGCGCGCCCTCCGGCGTGTAAATCAAAAACGTAGCTTTCCGGTTTCCCAATTTATCGAAATGCATGAGCGTGTCGCCCGTCGCGATCCAAACTTCACCCGAGTCGCGGTCCACTCCAAATGCGGTAAGCACTCGTTTGAAGTTCGGCGGGCCGTTTCGCGCATCCTGCCGCGCGATCTCTCGCCGCACCGCCTGAGCTTCCGGATAGGCATCCAGCTCGTGATATGCAATTTCCTGTCCCGCGTAACCGAACCGGTCGAACTGTTTCACCGTAGGGTCGGGAAAATATTCAAAGGCATAATAAAGATGCCCGGACGAGTCGGACAGGATCTGGCCGATATTCAAAAATCGGTTCAGATCGTTGTGGTCCGCCAGATCTTCCAACTCGCCGAAGTCCCGCACGTCATGTCCGCTGTTGTCATACACACGAACCAACTGAGGGCCGTTCAGCGTGGTCACCGCCACTTCCCCTTCCGGAAGAGCCGCCACGGAAACCGGAGCGTTCACGGGAATCGAGAGGAGGTGGTTGCCTTTCCCGGTGTAAACCTGGATGGCGTTATTAGCCCGGTCCGCAATGTAGATGTTCCCTTCGCCATCTACGTCGAAATCATCTCCAAAGCCGACAAGAACTTCGCCGGATTCCGCCGCTTCCTTTCTTGCTTCGGCGGACATTCCTGTCGCTTCCTTCATGGATAACAGGTGCTTCCCTTGCCCGGAGTAAACCACCAGACCGGGATTTGGTGAGGCCAGCACGTAGATCTTACCGTCCGGTCCCTGTTTGATCGCTTTCAGGCCCGGGCCGATTTCCGGATACAGTCGCCGTTTCGCCGTCAGGTCCGCATCCACCTGCGCGTGAAGAGCCGGAACGGCGCCGAGCAGCGCACACACCGCCGCCGTGACGATCAAAGTCCCTGCCACCCTGTTTCGCATGTGTCTTGAGATTATATCGTGTGCTTGGAGGTTGCCCGAGCAGTCGGAATTGCGTGCAAGTGCTGGATTTCAATCTATACGGAGCCGTATCCTCTCGATTGCTTTCGCACGCAATCTGCCCGAAACATTTCGGGGCACGGCATCATCCGTTTCAATCAGCACCGCATTCATCTGAATATCGCCCTGGGCGACCTCAAACCGCGCTGGCAATCCGTCCAGAAATTTCTTGATGATTCCCTTGCGGTCCATCCCGATCACGCCGTCGTGCGGACCCGTCATCCCCACGTCCGTAATGTAAGCCGTTCCTTCCGGCAGGACTCGCTCGTCCGCCGTCGCCACGTGGGTGTGGGTTCCGACCACGGCTGTCACCCTGCCGTCCAGATACCAGCCCATGGCGATCTTTTCGCTGGTCGTTTCCGCGTGCATATCCACCAGCACAAACGCCGTATCCGCAGGAACTGTTTTCAGCAGCTCGTCCGCTTTGCGAAAGGGATCATCTATCGCGGGCAGAAACACGCGTCCCTGCAGATTGATCACTGCATACCTCACGCCATTCTTCGCCATTCCGGTGAATACCCCGCTCCCCGGATTGCCTTCCGGAAAGTTCGCCGGTCGCAGCAGCCGCGGTTCGTGCGGCATGTACTCCAGAATTTCCTTACGGTCCCAACTGTGATTTCCGCCCGTCAGCACATCAATTCCCAGCCCTAGCAACTCTTCCGCAAGCCGCGGCGTGATTCCGAAGCCTGAGGCTGCGTTCTCTCCGTTCGCAATCACCAGGTCAATCTGGCGCTGCGAAACGAGATCCGCCAGCCGATCTCGCACGATCTGCCTTCCCGGAGATCCGGCAATATCACCAATGAAAAGAACACGCATCGCTGTCTTTCTATAGCTCTCCGCTGGCTGTTTTTGCGCAGCCCGTTCTTTTAACTGCCTGAATCTTTGTGAATTTCTAACAAACGAAGACGGAAACGGAGCGGACCGCTCGGCCGTGGGCTGCTAGGCCGTGAACCTCTGAAAAAGGTGGGCGCCACGAGACAACCTTTAGGCTTTCCTGCCCCGTTCGCAACTCTCCACCCGAACACTGGCTGGAAAGGCTTGCCAACGGGACAGGCCGTGCTCACCGGCTGTCTATCCGCAGCACCCCAGAGATTCGTTACGGTTCAAACGGCTTTCGCGTCCTCACCTGCTTCGAAGTACCGCTCCATCCCCATTGTAGTCCCGAGCGGGCGCCGGGCCAAATCGGGAAGGCTATTCGGTTGGAGCAGCAGCGATAACCTCTTCCAGCGATGGTTTCGAATGTGCGGCGCGAGATATCATGGACTCCGCCGCGAATTGTCCGAGCGCGCGGTAGCTCTCAAACTGCGATTCATCGAACCATTGGTCGGCCGTGCTCTGTTGGGGGAATGCCGGCTGTTCGCGCCGGTAATCCAGCACATCGTTTGACTCATCTCCCGTCAGACAACTCTTGAAAAACAGCAATTGTCCAACCTTCCCGTTGCGGTAGCGGATCTCTCCACGAACCGCATGCGTCCGCGCGTACCCCTTCGCGTTCGGACGGAACGGTTCCAGATTCAGATCAATTTCCGCCCCCAGGTCCGTCCGGCATTTTCGAATGGCATTAATCAAGTCCCCGAACGTATATCCCGGATCCTCTCCCGCGTCGCTCGCAATAATGAATTCGCACTCCCGCCGCACCAGTTCGTAGATCGCCAGATTTTCGAAGTGCGCTCCGTCGGAAAGATAGACGTACTTCGAGCGGTCCGTCGTGCTGGCAAACAGCTCGTTCAGAAGGTACAGCAGCGAAAATCCAGGGCCGCCCTGCGGCTTCTTTAGGCGCAAGCGGTAATCCGCGTTGGAATAGCGCGGATTTGGCAGCCATTCTCCGAGCCGAACGTTGAACACCGTCATCAGAAACGCGAGGGGAGGGTAGGTGTGATAACCCATGTTGGGACTAACCGCCGCACCCGACGTGGAAATCGCCAGCCCTAGTTTGACTCCAACTGGTGGAAATGCCCATTCGTTCGTAGGCTGATAGCCTCCCTCTGGCACATTGAGAGTCGGCACGAGATTTTCTGAGGGTTTCATTTCCGGATATTCATAGCCGCAATACAATGGCGTGAAAACAAAGGACTCCGCTTTTCGCTCCTGCCACGCCAGCCGTTCGCCGTGTGTAACATTCAAAGTGGCATTGAGAATCGGATAAGGACCGGAATACGGCTTGCAATCCTCGGACTTTCCGTTGTCGCCAGGTTCCCTCTCCGCGAAGGAAGCCAGCCGCACGTCATCCCGCGGATCAAACCCCGTAAAGGGCTGTTCCTGCCGCGCTTCATTCGAAGCACCCAGATAGCACCTCACCAGCCGGTTCCTGTACAGCAAGTTCATCGAAAAGAGATTGATATCCACGCGCCAGGAGAGAAATGCCGTCGCTCCTGCGAGGATTCCCAGCAGAATCCACAGCCACGGTAGGCTGATCGCATCCGCGAATTCCCAGTACGTTGTATCGTCAAACGGCAATCCGCTTCCGTGCAGTACCAAGGCGTGTACCCCGCACGACACCAGCACCAGCAACCCAGCCACAAATATAAACGGTGCCAGCTTCGCCACGATTTCTTTCCATTTGCCATTCGGGCCCGTTCCCGAAGTTTGGCTTCCCCATCCGAGCCGTGCCCCGATCGCGCTATGCGCCGCCCATCCGAGCAATAGAGCCTTCCTCGCCCACACATACTTTCCCAGCATCGTCACTCCCAGCGGCGCGAAAATGGCCAGCGAAAACATCGCCGCCCAAAAGAGCGACCAGAGCAGTAGCCATCCGCCCAGCCGCGCCCACCATTCCTGGATCTCGTTCCTCAACGCAAACTTGGCCAGGCCGATGTGTAACGTCCCAGCAAGCAAAAACGCCACCACAAACAACGGTGGTCCCCAGCTCGCCGCTTCCCATCTTCCGGTTAGCGAATCCACGCTCCAATATTCCACCAGTCTTCGAAGTCCGTAGACTTCGACTCCTGCGAACGCGCCACAAGGCACGGCCCACAACACATTGAGAAAAGACGGCGCCGCGCCCGGAAGGTCACGGAAGCTGAGTTTGGAGACAATCCAACCCGACAGATGGCCCAACGTGTACACCCCGGCTCCTATTGCCACGCTCAGCTGCAGCGTCCAAAGATTCGGATCGCGCCAAATCCCGTACGTCAGCAGGAACGCGCCGGCGAAAAGCGGCAGCACGACCGTCAAAAGCACGCCCCTCTGCCGTGCGAACGGGCGCGATTCTCCTCCCAAACAAGTCGCTGTGTTGACCACAGCCCTTGCCACCGCGAATGCAATCAAAAGTCCGGTCCCAATTCCGACAACCCATGGCTCCCATCCGGCAAAGGGGCCAAAATCAAAATTGCTGCCCAGAATCCACGGCAGCGTGAGCACCGTTCCCAGGAACCCTGCTAGGATCGTTTGATTGAGGATTACGTTGCGCAGGTAGGTTGCAATTGCCGCCCATGTATCCGCTCCCAGCAGCCCTTTTCGTGGCGTCAGGTAATTGCTGTAATCCCGCAGAAAATTGACCGGCGGAGGCTCTTTGGTCGTATTGCCCAATTGCTGTTCTACCTCCTCGATTCCCCTTTCACGGATCCACCGCGTCAGCCACCCGCCAATAAATCCTCCTCCGGATACGGTCGAAAGGTAATCTAGCCTCTTCAACAATCCACGCTTCGCAAGCCCTTGCAAAATCCCTAGGTTGATCGTCGCGCTGCGGATTCCCCCTCCCGAGAACGCCAGTCCCACTCGCGGCTTCTCTCCGTGCACTTCCGGCTCGCGCCGTCCGCGCAGCATTTCCACCTCTTTCAATTCAGCGGCTTTGACCTGCGCAAATGTAGGCATGGGACCGCTCCTGCTGGTGCGGACGTAGATCTCCGGTAGATAAAGGGCCGCACCCGCTGCCCCGCATGCTATGGGAAATGACACTTCGTTCCAATAGTCCCGTCGAAAGATAGTGAAGCAGTATCGCTTTGCGTTACATCCATTCGTCTCGGTAGAATGAGGCTACCGAACTGCTTACGGAGGAGACTCGTCATGACCCGCTTCACCTCAGTACTTTGCTCAGCGGCAATTTTTTCCTTTCTTTGCGCGACTGCGGCCGTTTCTCCTGCCTCCGCGCAGTTGGGAACCGTCAACTTTCCCACGAGCTGCTCGGCTGATGCCCAGCCCCTCATGAACACTGGTGTCGCCTATCTTCACTCGTTTCAGTACGAGCAGGCTAAAGAGATTTTTGTCGAGGCCGCCAAGAACGATCCGCACTGCGCTCTGGCTCACTGGGGACAGGCCATGGCCCTCTATCATCAGCTTTGGGATTTTCCTCAGGCTGACACCATCGCCGAGGGCCGCAAGCATATTGAGGAAGCCCAGAAAATCGGCGCACCCACCGATCGTGAGCGTGCCTACATCGCCGCCGCTGCCGCTTTTTTCCAGGACAATTCAAAGCTCACCCATCTGGAACGTGTTCAGGCGTATTCCTCCGCGATGGCCAAACTCCACGAGCAATTTCCCACGGACGTCGAAGGCGCCGCCTTCTACGCGCTTTCTCTCGTCTCCCTGGCCTATGAAGACGAACCGAACGAACTCGCTCACCGCAAAGCCGCCATCGCCATCCTTCAGCCGCTTCTTCTCAGCAATCCCGATAGCCCCGGCGTCGCTCACTACATGATCCACGCCACGGACACCCCCGAACTCGCCCCTCTCGGTCTTGAAGCCGCCCGCAGCTACTCCAAAATCGCCCCGGACTCTGCCCACGCCATTCACATGCCCTCGCACATCTTTATCCGCCTCGGACTCTGGCAGGAATCCATCGCCTCCAACATCGCCGCAACTGCTTCCGGCCGCCGCGCCGCTGAAAAGCACGAAGCCGAATATCACTACCAGACCCACGCCATGGATTTCCTGAACTATTCCTATCTGCAAGCCGGCGAGGAAGCCAAAGCCCGC
>DATIXL010000003.1:0-46956 GCA_035518615.1 Terriglobales bacterium
GAATGGGTGTACCAGGGCTGCACCACCGCGGCCATCGGATGTATTGAGTGTAAGAAGGCGATGGCGGACAATCTGGTGAAGTGGATTGCGCCCGTCCGCGAGCGCCGTATCGAGTACGAGCAGAATCCGAAGCGCGTCCTCGAAATCATTGACGCCGGATCGAAGAATGCACGGAAAGTAGCGCAAGGAACGATGGAGCGTGTGAGAGATGCCGTTTTCCATTGGCACGACAAGCGCAAGGAAATTGGAAGCTAAAATGGCGCGCGTAGCGGCACGATATATTTTGCGCCTGCAAAAGACCTGAAGGCACTGACAATGGCGACGCCGTACAAAATACAAATTCCGATGTACGAAGGCCCGCTGGACTTGCTTCTTGACCTGATCAAAAAGCAGGAAATGAATATCCACGATATCCAGATCGCGAAAATCACCACGCAATATTTGGAATACCTGCACAAACTGGAAGAACTGGACGTGGATGTTTCGGCGGAATTCATTTACATGGCGGCGACGCTGATTTACATCAAGAGCAAGATGCTGCTTCCGCCGGACCCGCTGGCTTCGCCGGAAGAGCAAGCGGCCGATCCGCGCGCGGAATTAGTGCAGCGTCTCGTGGAGCACGAAAAATTCAAAAACGCAGCCCAGCTCTTGTACCAGAAACAACAGATCGAAGAAAACGTATGGTCGAAGCCGGACAAGTCGCTTTACAACGATGAAGGAACCGAAGGCGAGCTGGTGGTTTCGCTGGTGGACCTGGTGAAGGTTTTCCAGCAAGTCCTCGAACGCCGCAAAGAAGTCGCGCGAATCGAGCTTCAGCATGAAGAGTTTACGGTGGCGCAGATGATCGCGCAATTGCGGGCCCAGATTTTATCCAGCGAAGACAACAGCGTGAATCTGATCCGGTTTTTCGAGGCGTGCCCATCGCGGCATGCGATGATTGTGGCGTTTCTGGCGGTGCTGGAGATGGTGAAGCTGCAGGCGGTGGGGATGGTGCAGGAAAAGCAGTTTGGCGAGATTTTGCTGAGGAAGGGAAAGGGATTTGATACCGTTTTTGATGAGAAGGGCGAACTGACGCAGATTGACGGCGAGTACAGGTAACCACGTCCCCGGGGAAGAGAGCGACGATGACGAGTGAAGAGAGAAGAGCGGCGCTGGAAGCGATCATATACGCTGCGGACGAGCCGGCGACGATCGAGCAACTGGCGGGGACGCTGGGAGAAGAGAAGCTGGTGGTGCAGGCGGCGCTGGACGAGCTGGTGGCGAGCTATGCGGCGGAAGAGCGAGGCACCGAGATCCGCACGGTGGCGGGCGGCTACAAGATGTACACCAAGCCGCAGCATCACGACGTTGTGAGGCGTTTTATCAAGAGTTTGCGGCCGCCGCTGCGGCTATCCATGCCGGCGCTGGAGACGCTCGCGGTGATCGCGTACAAGCAACCGGTGACTTCGCCGGAGATTTCCGAAATCCGCGGGGTGAACACGGCGGGAGTGATCAGCACGCTGCTGGACAAGAGGCTGATCACGACGGCGGGGCGCAAGGAAGTGATCGGACGGCCGATTTTGTACAAGACGTCGAAGGAATTTTTGCTGCGGTTCGGGTTGAGCGATCTGGAGGAGCTGCCGAGCTTGAAAGAGTTCGAGGCGCTGGCACGGGAGGCGCTGGGGACGGATGAAGGATTTGCGCCGAGCGAAGAGGCGCTGATGAACGAGCCGGCGGAGACGCTGGAAGAATTGCCGGCGCCGGAAGAGGAGGAGAGCCGGGCTGAAGCCCGGCCGCTACAGGAAATGGCCACGCACGAGGGAAGGGCCGAGGAAGAGCTGCGAGAAGAGGAAGTGCAGGCAACGAACGAGGGGATGCCGAGCGGAGAATTGGATGAAGAGCCGCCGAAGGCGGGAGCGGCGGGCGCCGGAGGAAGTGGCGAGTGACGAGTGGCGAGTGGCGAGAAAGGCGAAGATAAAGATTAACGCAGAGGACGCAGAGGGAAGCGCACAGAGGGCACGGAGACGCCCGGGGGAATTAAAAACCAAAAAAAGGCTGCAGAAGAGTCGAAGTTCGCGGCTGCGGGACAAGAAGCGCGCCGAAGGGTTGATGGAAGAGAGACTCCAGAAAATTATTGCGCGGGCGGGAATTGCTTCGCGGAGGCATGCGGAGCAATTGATCCTGAGCGGGCAGGTGCGCGTAAACGGGAAAGTGGTGACGGAGCTGGGGACAAAGGCCGATCCCGCGAAAGACAAGATCGAAGCGGGCGGGCGGACGGTCAAGGAAGAAGAGGGGCACGTCTATTTGCTGCTGCACAAACCGCCGGAAGTGGTTTCGGCGCTGGCCGATCCGGAGGGGAGGAGAACGCTGAGGAATTTTTTACGAGGATTTCCGCAGCGGGTCTATCCCGTGGGGAATCTGGAATATACGTCATCGGGATTGGTGTTTTTGACGAACGACGGAGACCTGGCCGCCGCGCTGCTGAAAAAGTGGGACGAGATCGAACAGGTGGTGTACATCAAGGTAAAGGGGAAGCTCACGCTGGACGATCTTCACCGGTTGGGGCGAGAGGCCGGAGTGAGAATGAATACGATTCGTCAGCCGGACGCCACGCGAGGACGGGGAGCGAATTTCTGGTATGAAGTGCGGATGAAGGCGGCGAAGAGGGAAGGGCTGAAACGCGTGCTGATGAAGGGGAGTCATCCGATCGAGAAGTTCAAGAGGATTGGATTGGGGCCGTTGACGATTGAGGGAGTGCCGCAAGGAAGATACCGGGTGATGGAAACGGGCGAGGTGGGGACGCTGCGGAAAACGGTGGCGCAGGGAGAAAAGATAACGCGGAGGCGCGGGGAGCGCTGAGGTGCGCGGAGAGGTGTGTCCCGCACCAACGGCGCTTGGGATTCCATCGATTCGGGTACCCAGCCCTTACGGGCTTGGCTAGCGACTCTCGCGCCTACGGCGCTGCATGAGGAAGTAGCAGAAGATGGCGTTGGAAAGGTTACAGAAGATTTTGGCGGGGGCGGGAGTGGCGTCGCGGCGGAAGGCGGAGGAGATGATTGCCGCGGGGCGAGTAACGTTGAATGGAAAAGTGGTGACGGAACTGGGGACGAAGGCGGATGCGGAACACGACGAAATTAGTGTAGATGGGAAAAGGCTGAAGGGAGCGGAGAGGACGGTTTATTTTTTGCTGCACAAGCCGAAGGGTTACGTGACAACGGCGAGCGATCCGGAGGGACGGAAGACGGTGATGGAACTACTGCCGAAGGGCGAAGAGAGAATTTATCCAGTGGGGCGGCTGGATTATGCGAGCGAAGGATTGCTGCTGATGACGAACGACGGTGATCTCGCGCAGCGGCTGACGAAGGCAAGCTCGCACGTGCCGAAGACCTATCACGTGAAGGTACGGGGGAAAGTTGGAGAGAAGGCGCTGGAGCGATTGCGAACGGGAATCGCGATCAAGCTGGGGGACGGGCGGCGAGTGACGACATCGCCTGCGAGAATTCGGTTGGTGGAAGAAGCGCCGAATCCCTGGTATGAAGTGGAGCTGATCGAAGGGCGGAACCGGCAGATCCGGAGAATGTTCGAAGAAATCGGGTTTCTAGTGGAGAAAATACGGCGGGTGAAGCTGGGACCATTGACTCTCGATGTGCCGCCCGGAAAATATCGCGCGCTGACGGCCGGAGAAGTGGAAGAATTGAAAAGCGCCGCAGCGGGCGCCGATTCGCAATGAGCCTACGATTCGAAGAGCTGATACCCGATTACATTCGAGGCCTTCCCGTATACGTTCCCGGAAAACCGATTGAAGAGGTGGAACGCGAGCTGAAGATCCACGCGATCAAGCTGGCGTCGAACGAGAATCCGCTGGGGCCTTCGCCGAAGGCGCTGGCGGCGATCCACGCGGCGGCAAGCGAAACGCACCGCTATCCGGACGGCGGAACGAAAGTGCTGCGGGAGAAGATCGCGCAATGGCGCGGCGTGCGGGCGGAACAGATTTTTATCGGGCTGGGGTCGAGCGAAGCGATTGACATTGTGGCGCGGCTTTTGCTGCGCGAGGGGCTCGAAGGGTTGACCAGCGAAGGGACGTACGCGCCTTTCTCGATTGCGATTCGAATGAACCGGGGAATCCTGCGGCAAGTGCCGCTGCGGAATTACGGGTATAGCTTGGAGGCGATTGCGGAGGCAATGACGGCGGCGACGCGCGTGATTTACCTGGCGAATCCGAACAATCCGACGGGGACGGCGTTTGGAGCGACGGAGTTCGAGAAGTTTTTGGAGAGAGTGCCGGAAAACGTGTGTGTGGTGCTGGACGAAGCCTATTTTCACTATGCGTCGCGCGAAGATATGCCGCATTCGAACGAGCTGTTCCGAACGCACCAGAACTTGCTGACGCTGCGGACGTTTTCGAAGGTGTACGGGCTGGCGGGGTTGCGGATCGGATATGCGCTGGGAAATGAAACGCTGGTGGCGGCGATGAACAAGGTGCGGACGCCGTTCAACGTTTCGGGAATCGCGCAAGCGGCGGCGATTGCAGCGGTAGATGACAAAGAACATGTCCACCGGTGCGTGGAAACGAACGCGCGAGAAAGAGCAAGGCTGATCGCCGGATTGCGCGAGATGGGGTTGAAGCCGGTTGAGAGCGAAACGAATTTTGTGTTTGTGGACCTGGGGTTCGATGCCAAGGCGTTGTGTGAGGAGTTGCTGCACCGGGGAGTGATTTTGCGGCCATTGGGATGGATGGAGATGCCGAAGGCGGTACGCATTTCGGTGGGGACGGCGGAAGAGAATACGAAGTGCCTGGAAGCGATGAACGCGGTGCTGCGGGGGATGGCAAGCAGGGCGTAGGCGGCCAGTTCGTTGCGCGAGGTTTGTTCTTCAGGTTGGTCATTCCGAAGAAAAAAGAGCAGGGAGATCCTTCGGGCCGCGCAGAACGCGGCGCTCAGGATGACGTGCGTCGTTCAATGCAGTTGAAAAGAAGAAGAGGCGGCGAGGCGACTATCCGCGAGGGAGGGGGAAAATAAGGAGATTGCGTTTGCCGGGAGGGACGACGGCGAGATTCTGGCCATCGGGAGAAATGGCGAAATCGCGGAAAGTGAGATCGTGAAGGAGAGGTACGAATTCGGTGTCCGTGACGGGAACGGGCTGGCCGGCGGGAGGAGCTGCGAGCGGAGGAATAGCGATTCGGACGAGATCGCCGGATTTGTGCTCGGGTGAACGCTTGAGAATGATGGCGCGTTCGTCGGGCATCCAGTTGTAGACGCCGAGGCCGATGCGAATGCGGGCGCAGCGGTTGGGCGCTTCAAGATCGCGGACTTCGAGAACTTCCTTGTCAATGTAATAGGCGATGCGCTTGCCGGAAGGCGAGACGGTGAGTCCGGAATCGAAACCGTCGAGCGTGGCGAGTTCCTTGTTGTCCTGAGCGAGAAGATCGAGTCGCTGGATGCGCGGAGGGCCGGAGAGATTGCGGTCGCGCTCGATGGCGATGGCGGAATTGGTGCCGGGGAGAGGATCGTAGTCAAGGAAGGTGCGGCCTTCAAAGAGCGCGCCGCCGGGGCCGTTGGCGAGAGTGGCGTAGTGAAAGGAGAAGAGAATGTCGGGCTTAATGGCTTCGGAGAAGTAAACGATGGTGGCGCTGTCGGGAAGCCAGGTGGGGGAGATGGCGTTGTGAAGAACCTTGTAGGTGCCGATGTTGAGCTGCTTGCCGGAATCTTCGAGGACGAGGGCCATGGGCTCCATGACGGTGGCGCCGGAATCATCGGAAATGGACGCGGTATTGAGGGCGACGAGGATTTTGCGCTGGTCGGGGGACCAGCGGAAGCCTTCGACGAGGTAGGAAAAGGGCTTGTCGCCGACGGTGAATTTCTGGCCTTCGAAGATGCGGCGGCGGTGGCCTCCCGGCTCGCGAATCCAGATGTCGTCGCGCTGGAGATCGAACTTTTTGGTTTTGAAGAGGCGGCGAACGGAATAGACGATGCGGCCATCGGGGGCGTAGGCGAAGGCAGTGACGTCGTCGTCAATGGTTTCGGAGGGCTTGGAGATATCCTGCGCGCGGGCGGAAGGAAGCGAACAGCAGCCGGCGATGAGGCAGATGAGAGAACAAAATGTACGGAGCCAGCGGAAGCGGCTGCGGGAACAGGGGCAAGTCATCATTTAGGACCGGGGTTGGGAGCGGGGTTGGGGCCGGGATTCGGGCCGGTGATTGGAGCGCAGCAGGGTTTCTGGACGGGAGTGAACTCCATGAGCTCGACGCGGGTGTCATCGGGATCGTAGAGATTGAGCTGCCATTTGCCGTCACGGCCGATCTGGGGTTGTTCGGTGAGCTTCATGCCATTCTTTAGAAGCTGTTGCTCGGCTGCATGGATGTCCGGGACGCCGAGAGCGAAATGGTTCATTACGCCGAGAAGGCGATGATTGGCGTCGGGCGGGATGTTGAGCATGTACTCGATCCAGCCGGTGCCGTCGGGGACTTGCATGTCCACCCAGTCATCGCTGTCTTCTTTATGTGCGACCGCGGAGCGGTCGACCATTCCTCCATGCCAGTAGACGTGGAAGCCGAGAATGTCTTTGTAGAAGTGGTCTTCGGCGGCGCGGTCGTGGACGACGAAGCCGGCGTGGATGATGGGAGATGCGGGGGGCAGGAGCGACATTCCATGCGTTCCCATTTCGAATTGACCGCTAGACAATTGCACAAATGTGATCCGGTGTTGTTCGGGATCGAGAAGAGAAAAGCACGAATCTCCGCCGCACTTCTCTAACTTCCCGACTGCGACTTGTTGTGAGTGTAGAAAGCCGCGCAACTTCGCGGCATTGTCGGTCCAGAAAGCAATATCGATGAGCAGGCTAGTGGGCACCGGGGTTTTCATCTGTTCAAGTCGAATCGGCCCATTGGCGAGTTTCTTCTTCATCGAGAGTACGTCCACTTCGCACCAATTGCAGGGAGCCTTCGAATCCGGGGCAGGGCCCGCGGCGTGGAGGGCAATCGAGTAAAAATCTCGAGCCTTTTCAAGATTTGAGACCTGGATTTTGACGAAGGCGATGCCGAAGATGCGGGGGCGATTGGCCGCTTTCGACCGGGGCGGCAGGGGACGGGGATGCGCGGCGAACGAAAAGGAGGCAAAAGCCAGCGATGCAGCGACCAACAGACAAAAGCAGATCCCTCGCAGCGCCTGCTGGAGCAGGCGGGCTCGGGATGACAACGGGGCCGGCGGTCGGGATGTCTGGCCGGATGAAAAGAGGCTTTTCTCACAAAAAACGATCGGAAACGAAGAGAGATTCCTCGTCGCTGCGCTCCTCGGAATGACGAACAACGAGATAGGCGCTTCAAGCATGGGAGGCTCCGCGGGATTTGAGTTTGCGAATTTCGTCGAGGCGGGCGCGGAGGCGGGATTCGAAGCCCTGATCGGTGGGCTTGTACCAGGAGCGGGTGGTGAGATTTTCCGGGAGGCAGGACATGTCCGTGACCTTTTCGTCGTAATCGTGGGCGTATTTGTAGCCTTCGCCGTAGCCGATGTTTTTCATGAGTCCGGTGACGGCGTTGCGAAGATGAAGAGGGACGGGATCGGCTTCTGTTTCGCGGACATCGGTCATGACGGAGCCATAGGCGGTGTAGAGAGCGTTGGATTTGGGCGCGAGAGATAGATAGACGGCGGCCTGGGCTAGGGCGAGATGGCCTTCGGGAGCGCCGAGGAAATCGAAAGCGTCTCTGGCGGCGAGGGTGATGGCGAGAGCGCCGGGCTCGGCGAGGCCGATGTCTTCGCTGGCCATGCGGACCATGCGGCGGGCGAGATAAAGAGGATCTTCGCCGGACTCGATCATGCGAGCGAGCCAGTAGAGAGCGGCATCGGGATCGGAATTGCGGACGGATTTGTGAAGAGCGGAGATGAGGTTGTAGTGCTCCTCTCCGGCCTTGTCATAGCGGAGAAGCTTGCGTTGAAGGACGTCTTCGAGAAGTTCCATTGTGATTTCTCGGGAGGGCGAAGACCCAGGCTCAAAATCCGAGGGTGGGGCACCCACGCGCTTGGCGCTCTTGGCGCAGAGTTCGAGGGTGTTATAGGCGGCGCGGGCATCGCCATTGGCAAAGCTGGCGATGCGGAAGAGCAAATCTTCGGAGACCTCCAGATTTTCGCTGCCTAAACCGCGCTCCTTGTCATTCAACGCGCGTCGAAGAAGCAGGACGATTTGAGGAGAAGTGAGCGGCTCGAGGACATAGACTTTGGTGCGCGAGAGAAGCGGGGAGATTACTTCGAAAGAGGGATTCTCCGTCGTGGCGCCGATGAAAATGATGTGGCCGGCTTCGACGTGAGGGAGAAAAGCGTCCTGCTGGGCCTTGTTGAAGCGGTGGACTTCGTCCACGAAGACAATGGTGCGATGGCCGGCGCGGGATTTGAATTCGGCGGCGGCCATGACCTCCTTGATTTCCTTGATGCCCGCAAGAACGGCGCTGAAGGCGACAAAATCGGATTTGGTGAGGCGCGCGATGAGGCGGGCGAGAGTCGTTTTGCCGCAGCCGGGAGGGCCCCAGAAGAGCATGGAGCCGAGGTTGTCGCTTTCGATCTGCATGCGGAGAGGCTTGCCGGGACCGAGAAGCTTTTCCTGGCCGATAAACTCGTCGAGGGTGCGAGGGCGCATGCGCTCGGCGAGAGGCTGATTGGCGAGCGAAGCGTCAGAATCCGGTTCGCTCGAGGGGATGGGCGCGAAGAGGCTCATGGAGTTCTGACGGTAGTTTAGAGCTTTTGCGGAAAAGGGAGAAGCGGCCGCGCAGCGCGGCGAGGAGAAGCGGAAAGAGCCGGGATGGGGCCAGGCCTCTGCAGGATCTGGATGAGCCGCAGCTAGGAATTGGCGGAAAGGGGATTGCGCTGGCGGGCGGCTTCATAGAAAAGGACGGCGGCGGCAGCGGCGGCGTTGAGCGACTCGATGCCGGTGACCATGGGAATGCGTAGACGCGCATCGGCGCTGCGCTCGACTTCCTCGGGCAGACCGGCGCCTTCATTGCCGACCAGGAGAGCGACAGGTTCGCACCAATCCACTTCCCAGGGCGCAAGGACGTGCTGTTCTTCGGCGTGCGGTTCACGGAGTGTGGA
This sequence comes from Terriglobales bacterium, assembly GCA_035518615.1. Classification (GTDB taxonomy): domain Bacteria; phylum Acidobacteriota; class Terriglobia; order Acidiferrales; family UBA7541; genus Acidiferrum. Next base: position 9,057 of record DATIXL010000003.1, read on the forward strand.
AGCGAGGGTGCGGATCCCTGCGACGCGAAGTTGAGCGAGAAGAATGGAGAGGGACATCCCAGCAAGGATCGGGAGATGAAGCGCCGCGCCTGCCGAGGAGCGGAGAGCCTTGGGAGAAAACGGGCTGGCGGTGCCACTTTGGCCTGAGGCGGAAGTTACGGCGGCGGTGGCACCAAATGCAGCCGCGGTGCGGAGGATGGTACCGACATTACCGGGATCTTGAACACCCGCAAGCACGACGATGAGGGGAGAAGCTCCCGACGGAGAGGGCCGAACGATGTCATCGAAAGTGGCCTTCCGAGGCTGCACGAGAGCGGCGACGCCTTGGGGAGCTTCGGTATCGGCGATGCCTTCGAAGAGACGATCGGTGGTGCGGAGCAGGGGGATTGCGATTTCCGACTGGGAGAGATAGGGAGCCAATCGAGTTCGATGACGTTCGCCGGATTCGCTGAAGAGCACCGCGCCAATGGGGCAGCCGGATCGCAGAGCTTCTTCGACGAGACGGGGACCCTCGACGCCGACAAAGCCCTGATCGGCCGGCAGTCCGCCACGCAAGGCCATGCGAAAGCTCTTCAGCCAGCGATTGTCGCGGCTGGTGAGAACGCCGGGATCGGCCGGAGCACGATTGGAGCGCGAGAATTTATCGGGTGATGCCATTTGAAGGGAGGGTAACAAATTCATGGGTGGCAGCGCCAACACCGGGCGCAAGGTGTCGCAGCCAGCTACACGGCTGAGAGTCAATATGCCATGCCCCCTGAAGCGGCGATAGAGGACCGGCAAGCTCCGTTATTGCATGGCCGCGAAGCGTATGGTAGCGTCGCGACGAGATGGGCAGCGGCGCGAGGCGCTGCGGTGGGGCGGTACCTTCGCAAAAGGCCAGAAAGTTGCCGGCAGAACTCCTACGTGTCAACCCGGAATCTCCTGAAATCGAAGTGGTGCGATATGCGGCCGGATTGTTGGCGCGGGGCTGCGTGATTGCCTTGCCGACGGACACACTCTATGGACTCGGGGCGGATCCGTTCAATCTAGCGGCGGTGGATGAGATTTACCGGGTGAAGGGTAGGCCGGAGACTCGGGCTCTACCAATTCTGGTGAATTCGCTGGATCAGGCGATGCTGCTGGCGCGGGACGTGCCGCAGAATTTTCTTCGGCTGGCGGAAAAATTCTGGCCGGGCGCGCTCACGTTAGTGGTGGATGCTTCGCACCGCGTACCTCTGAAGGTAACGGCAAACACACGGAGGGTCGCATTGCGCTGGCCGCGAAACACAGTGGTCATGAAGCTGATCGAGGAGTTCGATGCGCCGATCACGGGAACGAGCGCGAATGTTTCGGGGTTTCCGTCCTGTGCGAGCGGCGAACAGGTGATGAAGCAGTTGGGAACCCGGCTGCCGCTCATTTTGGATTCAGGCGAGACGAAGGCAACGCTGCCCTCGACAATCGTGGAACTGATGGATGATGCGTGGAGAATCGGGCGCGAAGGAGCAGTGCCGAGCGAGGAAATCGAGGCGGCGCTGGAGTGAGGCAAGCGAACAGTCTTCCGTCTACAGTCTACAGTTAGAAGTTCACAGCGGACTCAGGCGCAGATCCCAGTGGCAAGGTCGTGACCCAAGCGAGGGATCAAATTTGAACGGGGAGATACCAGGCTGCGTACACGATGCTACGGATGAGGCTTGAGAGTGGCAAGGAAATCGTAGTCGGCGGTCGGGGAGAGCTCTAAGTCGCCAAGTTCGCGGCGGTGGACGGAAACGACGTCGGTAAACCACATCGGGATGTAGGGGAGATCCGCGGCGAGAATTTTCTGCACCTCGGAACAGAGTTCCTTTCGTTTTTCTCGGTTCATTTCCACACGGATCTGATCGGTTAGAGCGTCCACTTGCGGATTGTGGTAATGGCCGCGATTGGCGCCATTGGGCGGAAAGCGCCTTGACGAAAAGACTAGCTCGAAAATGGCAGGATCGTTGTTCGCCCCCACCCAGCGAAGATAAGTGAGCTGGAAATTGCCGCGCACAGAATCGGAGAGAAGCGTGGCAAGTTCGAGCGGACGAAGTTCGAGATCAATTCCGACTTTACGCCATTCCTCCTGCAGAGCGGCACCCACGAGGCGGGCTTCTTCCTGGGTGGAGGTCTTCAAAGTGAGATGAAAACGCATGCCGTCTGCTTTTCGGGGAAAGCCGGCGGTGTCGAGGAGTTGCTCGGCACGCTTCGGGTCATAAGGATACTGAGCGACGTCCGGCTCATACGCCCAATGATCGGGAGGAAGAATGCCCGAGGCGACCTGCGCTTCGCCATGAAGCAGATAACGAATTAGGGATTCGCGATCGGTGGCGAGAGCAAGTGCCTGGCGGACTTCACGATGCGCAAGAATCGGATCTTCGAAGTTGATGCCGAGATAGGCGAAATTGGTGCCGGGGCGCTCGGTGAGCACCAGATCGGGCTGTCGGATGAGGGCGGGAATCATATCAGCGGGAAGGGAACTCATTTCTAGATCGGCGGAGCCTTTGCGAAGTTCGAGCGCGCGGACCACGGCGTCGGGGACAACACGAAAGCGGATCGTGGAAATGGAAGGCGGCGCGAGAAAGTAATCCGGGTTGCGGCGCACGACGACCTGATCGTCCTGGGCCTGCGAAGCAAAGATGAAGGGGCCTGTGCCGATAGGATGGAGAGAAAAGTCCGGGCCTGCGTTGCGCGGAACGATGCCGACGGCGGGACGCGAGAGATCCCACAGAAAAGAGGCGTACGACTCTTTAAGATGAAAAACGACAGTGAACGGATCGGGGGCGTCGATCTTCGCGACGTTCTGAAAGGCGCCGCGCTTGGGAGAACGATTGGCGGGATCGAGCATGAAATCGAAAGTGGCCTTCACATCGGCGGAAGTCAGTGGGCGGCCATCGTGGAAGCGGACATCTTTTCGGAGATGAAAAATGTACGTGAGCGGATCGGGAGTATCCCAGGATGTGGCGAGGTCGCCGTGCAGATTCATCCGGTCGTCGCGCGCGACGAGGCTGCTGAAAAGCAGGCCGTCAATGCGCTGGGACTGGGAATCGGTGGCGAAACGGGGATCGAGATTGGTGGGATTGGATTCGATGACGAAGGTGAGCGAAGAAGGATCGAATTTCTGATGGCGCGCACATCCAAAGACAAGAAAAGAGGAAACACAGAGGGCATAGAGGAAAAACGGAGAGAGCGAAGAACTATGCCAACCGATGATCTTCGAGACGGGAGAGCAGCTAGCGCGGCGGGGCATAACAGATTTTACCGAGAATTGCAGGCCCGCGCGCGCCGGTGGCGGATGGAAGGTTGGAAGGACGCCGATGAAACGTCTCGTAGGCCAGGAGGGCGAAGGCGAACGCTTCCTTCGCTGCTTCCGGGATGGCGAGTGTGGAGGAAGGGATGAGCTCAATGCCCGGAAGTAGCGCGGAGAGTTGCGCGAGGATCAGCGGATTGTGAGCACCGCCGCCGGAGACGAGAAGCTGGGCAATTTTGGTCCGGGGTGCGATGAAGCGATGAAGTGCATCGGCAATCGAAAGCGGAGTGAAAAGCGTGATCGTGCGGATCAGATCATTTTGTGAAGCGCGGTGGCGGCGGCCCAGGGCAAGGATGCGGTCCAGGTATGCACGGCCAAAATATTCGCGGCCAGTGCTTTTGGGCGGCTTCAGCCGCAGATATGGATCGCGAAGAAGGTGGTCGAGGATCGCCGGAATCGCGCGGCCACGGCGAGCGAGGCGCGCGTCTTTGTCAAAGCGTTGACGTCCGCGAGAGAAATGAGAGACGAGAGCGTCAATGAGCATGTTGCCGGGGCCCGTGTCGAAAGCGATGACGCCGGAGGGTTTCGCGCTGGCGGGTATGACGGTGATGTTGGCGATGCCGCCGATGTTGAGGGAAATGCGACCGAGCTTCGGATGGCGATAGAGAGCGTAGTCGGCGAATGGGACGAGGGGAGCGCCTTGGCCGCCGAGAGCGAGATCGGCTGGACGAAAATCGCCCACGGTGGTGATGCCGGTGTGGGCGGCGATGACGGATGGGTCGCCGATCTGAAGCGTAGAGGCAGTCGGTTTCCCTAAGAAAGGCTCGGGACGACCCAGATGGAAGATCGTCTGGCCATGGCTGCCGATGAGGGAAATTTCTCGAGAAGTAACTCGGAATTTCTTGCAGGCGGCGAGAGCAGCGTCCGCAAAGGCGGAGCCCAAGCGGAAATTGAGCCGCGAGATTCGAGCGGCGGGAACAGAAGCGCCTTCTGCAATGCCCAGAATTTCAGAGCGTAACTTTTTGGGATGGGAAATGCTCGCGTGGCCGAGAAGTGTGCTCGTGAGGTGGGGCGGAGCGCCGGAAATGCGCGCGAAGGCAACGTCAATGCCGTCGGCGGAAGTGCCGGACATGATGCCGAGAACCAGCATAGGCTTGGCGCTCATGAGGAAGAGGACAGCAAGTGTTTTAACACAGAGGACAAACAGGACACAGAGTAAGCGAGAAAGGTAGGGCAAAGAAGTAACACGGAGAATGTATGCGCGGAGTCATGCGAAGAGAGATTGCCGGCCTTGGCGAGAGTGCAAGGATGCGCTCAGGAGATTTGTTTCTTTAAAACGGAAAGGAGATTGAGAGCGTCGAGGGGTTTGAGATTGTCGAGATCGGCGGAGCGAAGCCTTTCGAGGACTTCGCGGTCGAGCGCGGTAAAGAGGACTTGCTGATCGCCGTTACTCGAGTGAGCTTCCCCAGCTCCAGGGGAAAGCGATTCGCTGAGTTCGTGCTCGCTTTGCTCGTGTTTTAGGAGCACTTCGCGCGCGCGCTCGATTACCGCGCGGGGAAGCCCGGCGAGACGGGCAACTTCGATTCCGTAGCTTTTATCGGCGCTGCCCGGTTCAACGCTGCGAAGAAAAATGATTTCATTTGGCGTTTCCTTGACGGAGACATGGACGTTTTTCACGGTAGGAAGAAGATCGGCAAGTTCCGTTAGCTCATGATAGTGCGTGGCAAATAGAGTGCGTGCGCGCGTATGTTTTTGCAAATGCTCGACGACGGCCCAGGCGATGGAAAGCCCGTCAAACGTAGCCGTGCCGCGGCCGACTTCGTCGAGGAGCACGAGGCTGGCGGGCGTGGCGTGGTGAAGAATCGTGGCGACTTCGCTCATCTCGACGAGGAACGTGGAGCGGCCGCGCGCCAGATTATCGTTCGCTCCGATGCGGGTAAAAATGCGGTCCGTGACGGGAAGGCGCGCCTGACGGGCAGGCACGAAGGAACCGATTTGCGCCATGATGATAATCAGGGCGGCCTGGCGAAGATAGGTGGATTTGCCGCCCATATTCGGGCCAGTGAGCAGCAGCACAAGTTGGCGGTCGGGCTCGAGGCATAAGTCGTTCGGAACAAAGCGTTCGCCGCGCTGGCGCAGAAGCTCCTCGATGACCGGATGGCGGCCGCCCACGATGAGCAATTCACCCGTGGCGTTGAATTCAGGGCGCGTATAGCCGCGGTCGGCGGCCAGCTTCGCCAATGCAGCGAGCACGTCAAGTTGCGCGACCGCGGCCGCAGTGCGGCGGAGACGCGCGGCCTGCGCGGCGATGGCGGAGCGGAGGTCGACGAAGAGCTGGCGCTCGATTTCGAGGATGCGTTCATCGGCAGCAAGAACCTTGCGTTCGTAATCCTTCAATTCCGAAGAAGTAAAACGCTCCGCATTAACCAAGGTTTGCTTTCGTTCGTAGTCGGCGGGAGCGAGCGATAGATTCGGCCTTGAGATTTCAATGTAATAGCCGAAAACCTGGTTGAAGCGAATCTTGAGCGAGGCGATTCCGGTGCGCTTCCGTTCGCGGTCTTCCATTGCGGCAATAATTTGCTTGCCATGCTGGCTGAGGCTGCGCAGCTCGTCGAGCTCGGCATGATAGCCCCCGCGGATCATCCCGGGATCGGTCGCGAGGGCGGGCGGTTCGTCGGCAATAGCCCGCTCGAGGCGTTCGCGAATGTCGGCGAGCTCGTCCATCTCATGGAACAGGAGGCGCAGAAGTTCACTGCCGCCTTCCGGGGGAGGCGTGAGGAAATTTCTCAAGACAGGAAGTTGCGCAAGGGACTTTCGCAGAGCGACGAGTTCGCGCGGCGTGGCAAGGCCCAAAGTGATGCGGCTTGTGAGACGTTCGAGATCCTGGATGCCGCGTAATTCCTTGCGAATTTCGCCGCGAACGACGGTTTGCTGCACAAGATGGGAGATGGCGTCGAGGCGCGCTTCAATGGCTTCACCGTCCGTCAAAGGGCGAAGAAGCCAGGAGCGAAAAAGCCGGGCGCCCATTCCGGTAACGGTTGCATCCAGCGTCGCGAGCACCGTAGCGGGCGAGATTTTGGCCGCGTCGTCGGAGAAAAGAGGAGCCACCAGCTCGAGGTTGCGGACCGTGATTGGGTCGAGGATGAGAGCGTTCTGCTGCTCGTAGTAGCGGACGTGATCGAGATGGCGAAGCGCTTCGATGCCCGCAGCGTCAGCACCACGCGCCGCGTTTTCGCGCAGATAGTGGATCGCGGCTCCGGCGGCAGAGATGGCCTGGGGATGATCATCAAGACCAAAACCGGTGAGTTCGGCGACGCCAAACTGCTCCTGCAAAATACGGCGGGCATATTCGTACTGAAAAACCCAATCCTCGACGCGCGTCTCGACGCCGCCCGTGCCCTCCAGAAGAGTGGTTTTGGAGGTTTCGAAGAGCTGCTGGGGGCGGGGAAGCAGAGTTTCTCGCGGGTGGAGAAGCTGGAGCTCATCGCGCAGGTCTTCTTCCGCGCTCGGGCCCCGGAATTCAGTGGATTGAAATTCGCCGGTGGAAAGATCAACAAAGGCGAGACCAATCGTTTGGGAGGAAGAATCAGCGCAGACTGCGGCGAGAAAATTGTTTTCGCGGGCATCGAGGACCGCGACATCCGTGGCGGTTCCGGGGGTGATCACGCGGACGACTTCACGCCGGACCAGCTTCTTTCCGGGACCGGGCAGCTCCATCTGGTCGCAAATGGCGACTTTAAAGCCTGCGCGAATCAGGCGGGCAATGTAGCCATCGGCGGCGTGATAAGGAACGCCGCACATGGGGATCGGCTGTCCCTTCTCGCGGTTGCGCGAAGTGAGGGTGATCTGCAGTTCGCGGGAAGCCAGCAACGCGTCTTCATAGAAAAGCTCGTAGAAATCACCCAAACGGAAGAGCAGCAGGGCATGCGGGTAGCGCGCCTTGATGGTGTGGTACTGCTGCATCAACGGAGTGGAAGGGTCGCTCATGAAAAGAACTCAAATTTGATTAACCAACGACCAAAGCCTGGGCACGTTTTCATTTTTCATGATTCAGGGTCCAGTCAGCCCGCAATTCCCAATTGGGTCAACAGAAACGCGTAATCCAGGGCGATTTCGCGAAGATAATCGTAGCGGCCGGAAGCGCCGCCGTGTCCCGCGCCCATATTGATCTTGAACAGCAACGGACTCGTGCCGGTTTTCACGAGGCGAAGTTTCGCCACATATTTCGCGGGCTCCCAGTACATCACCTGGCTGTCATTCAAGGAGGTTTTCACTAGCACGGCGGGATAAGGTTTGGCGGCGAGGTTTGTGTAGGGACAATAAGATTTCATATAGAAATAATCTTCCGCGAGCTGTGGATTGCCCCATTCTTCGTACTCGCCCACGGTCAGAGGAAGGGAAGCGTCCAGCATGGTATTGAGAACGTCCACGAAGGGGACGTGGCTGATCACGACGCGAAAAAGATCGGGACGCATATTTGTCACCGCACCCATGAGCAGTCCGCCGGCGCTGCCGCCTTCAATGGATAATTTTTCCGGTGACGTGAACCTGTTGGCGATTAAGAATTCCGCCGCGGCAATAAAGTCGGTGAACGTATTGCGCTTGTGGTGCATGCGCCCGGCGTCATGCCAGGGTTTGCCGTACTCTCCTCCTCCGCGGACATGTGCTACGGCAAAGCGAATGCCCCGATCGAGCAGGCTCAGGCGGTTGGAGTTGAAACTGACGGGGACGGAAATGCCATAACTGCCGTAACCGTACAGGAGCAGCGGGGCATCACCGTCACGGGGAACTCCGCGGCGCGAGACCAGAGAAATCGGAATTTTGGTGCCGTCCGCTGATGTGGCATGAACTCGCTCGACTTCATAGCGCGAAGAGTCGTACCCGCCTAGAACCGGCTGCTGTTTGCGCAGGACACGTCCACGGCTGCGTGTGTCGTAGTCGAAGATAGAGCGAGGAGTAACGAAGGATTCGTACTGGAATCGAAAATGATTTTGGCTGAATTCCGGATTGGTTCCCGGAGCGGCGTTGTAAGCCGGCTCGCTGAACTCGATCCGATGCGAACGGGCAAGAAGGTCCGCACCCTCCGCCGAGATGTCCACAATCCGGAGATGCGGCAGACCATCCTCCCGCTCAAAGAGCGCCAAATGTGATTGAAACGCGTTCACTCCCGCCAGCATAACGGCCGGGCGGTTGGGAATCACTTCGCGCCAGTTTTCGCGCTGAGGATTTTCCTCCGGAGCGGAAACAAGTCGAAAGGTCCTGCCACCAGAGTTCGTCCGAATGAGGAAGACGCCGCCCGTGGCGATCCCGGCCCCCGAAGGATGATGATCTGCGTAGTATTCATGATTCTCTTCGCGCGGAACGATGATGCCGAAGGTTCCCAATGGGTCATTCGCGCGGAGATAGCGCACCTCGCTTGCCGTATGGCTCGCAGAGAGCAGCAATATATAACCCGCGCTGCGGGTTTTCTCAAGTTCCAGACGGAAGCGCTCGTCCGATTCCTCGTACAAAAGCGCATCGGGTTCTCCGGATCCGAGAACATGGCGATAGAGCCGATACGACCGCTTGGAGATCGCATCTTCCACTGTGTAGAACAACGTGCGATTGTCGGACGCCCATGCGGCGCTCGTCACTCGCTCCACTGAGAGTGGAAGAATTTCATTCGCCTCGAGATCTTTGATTCGCAACGTATACTGACGAAAACCCGTGGTATCCAGCGAGTAGGCCAGCCAACGATTGGCCTCGCTGACTTCAAACGCGCCCAGACCGAGAAAGCTGTGGCCTTCCGCGAGCGCATTCAAGTCAAGCAATACCTCCTCACGAGAGCCTTCCTGGTCCAACCTGCGGCAATGAATGGGGTACTGCTTGCCTTCTTCCGTGCGCGTGAAGTAGAGATAGCCGCGCAAAGTATAGGGAACGGAAAGGTCGGTCTGCTGAATGCGCGAGAGCATTTCCTGATAAAGCTTCCCTTGTAAGTCTTCCGTGGACTGCAGGAAGGCATCGGTGTAGGCGTTTTCGGCTTCGAGATAACGAAGCACTTCCGGGTTTTCCTTTTCGCGCAGCCAGAAGTAATCGTCCACGCGCCGGTCGTCGTGGATGGTGTATTCCACGGGCTTTCGCGGCGCCATGGGAGGAACCGGCGCGCCCGTCTGGAAACTTTCGCTGGAAAAGACGGACGTAGCAGATTGAGATTCTGGTCTCATGCTTCTCGGTGTTGGGCGCGTGCGGCTGAGTCTAGTCGCCGCGCAGATGACTCGCGTGCGTTGGTTATACTAGCGGAAGTCGGCAGAGAGAGAAAGCGCGCCAAAGCGAGGGACGAAAATGCCGCAAGAGACAGAGATCAAGCTGCGCGTCAAAGACATGAAAATATTACTGCACGCCTTGAAGCGTCTCGGAGCCAGGCCCGCCGGAGGGGGCAACGGCCGGATTCATGAGTGGAACGTGATCTATGACACCCCACAGGGAGGATTGGCAAAACACGGCCAGCTGCTTCGGATTCGCACGGAATCTCAGCAAAAGAGCAAGAGCCGGTCTGCCACTGTGAAGAAAGCGAAGCCAAGAATTCTGCTGACCTTCAAGAAACCGGCACTCAGGTCGAGAGAGGCGATTGACAATCCAGCAAATTACACGCCTTCAGGGCGCCACAAAGTCCGAGAAGAGATTGAGATTGAAGTGGCCGATGCAGCGGCCTTGGGAAGCATCTTTGAAGGCTTGGGGATGCGGGGGTGGTTCCGCTATGAAAAATACCGCACCACAATGAAACTGCCCGCATCGGTGCGCTGGGCCAAGGGCCTGCTGATCGAGTTGGATGAAACGCCCATCGGGACTTTTGTCGAGCTGGAGGGTCCCCCGAACGCGATTGATCGCGCAGCACAACTTCTTGGTTACCTTCGCTCGGACTACATCCTCAAAAGCTACCTGGCACTTTACCTGGAAGAGCGACGCCACCAGGGGGAATCGCCCCGCGACATGGTCTTTGACCGAAAATGAGCGGCCACTTAGGAATCAGTCCTCGAAATCTGCGCAAATGTGTATTTTTTTCTTGTAATTTTTTTCGTTACGCCTTATCACTACGCTCGGAGTGAGAAGTTTGCGATGAATTCGCCAAGGGAACATGAACCTCGCCCCGGCCGGGGTCTACAGCTGCTGGAGCGCGGAAAGGATTTCTTGGTTCGCGAAACGACTAAGGGCGATCCAAGGGAGCCGGAACGGCAGTTCAGAGCCAGAGGTTGGTTCGGCCCAGATTAGAGGTAAGTACAACGCTGTAAGGCACTTACCCGCTGGCGAATCACTCAAACCGGCGGGTTTTTTGTTTTCTGAGTTGCTGCGAAGAGGTGCACCATGCTCTATGCCACTGAACTGATGGAAGCGAAGACTTACGACGCTCAGGGGAATTATGTCGGGCGCATCCGCGAACTTTTTATCGAGCCGGCAGAACAGCCCAACCGCATTGCCCACTACTTGCTATCCCGCGGACATTTCCAGCCCCTCGTCGCGCGATACGATCAGGTTGCCTGGGTAGGGCCGGGAAGCATGCGTTTGAACGTCAATGAACGGGCGTTGGATGCGTTTGAGCCCAACGAAGCCTGGCTAGCGGTCGGCAAAGATCTCATGGACCAACAGATCATTGACACCAGCGGAAGAAAAGTGGTGCGGGTGAACGATGTGGACTTGGCGGAGCAACGGACCAACGGCAGCACCGAACTTCGCGTGGCGCAGGTGGACGTCGGGCTACCAGGAGCCATACGCCGGCTCATGCAGGGAATCGCGCCTCCGGGATTGATTCGCCAGGTTCAGAAGAATCTTCCTCCCAAAACAATCCGGTGGGAGTTTGTGAATCTTGTGGAACCGGACCCGCTTCGGCGCTTGAAGCTGCGCATCACGCATGAAAGGCTCGAAGATCTGCACCCGGCCGATCTCGCGGAAATCATGGAGGAACTCTCCGCCGCGGAGCGCCAGAGCATCATTGCGTCGTTGGATGAGGAGACTGCTGCCGCCGTCCTGGGCGAGCTGGATGCCCGAATCACCAGCCAGATCGTCGAAAAACTCGACCCCGAAAAAGCCGCGGACATTCTCGAGGAAATGGCTCCCGACGCCGCCGCCGACGTTCTCGGCGATCTGCCCAAAGGAACCTCGGAGGAATTGCTTGAGGAGATGCCCGGTCAGGAGGCCGAAGAGGTGCGGGAACTGCTGGAATTCGACCCTTCGACGGCAGGCGGAATGATGAACCCGGAGTTTGTCTTTGTGGGCGAGACTTCCACCCGCGATCAAGTGCTCAACTGGATGAGGCAGCAGGACTTGAACCTCGAACAACTGGACACCATTGTGCTTCTGGACGGCGAGGCGCAGTTCTCCGGCACGGTACCTGTCTCGCGGCTGCTGCTTGCCACGGGCGATGTGACCCTGCAGGAGTTGAAGACCGAGCCGCTGCTCAGCATCAATGCCGAAGCGAAAGAGAAGGAGGTGTTCGAGCTCTTCGATAAGTACAACCTGCGGATGTTGACGGTGATTGACAAAAATCGCCGCCCGATGGGGGCGATCACTGTGGACGACGTAGTGTCGCAACTATTGAAATGACGAAGGGAAGCGGCAGCCAAGCGGATGTGGGATAGAGAGACTATTCTCGGACGTTGGAAAGAGTGGGTGGAGTGGACCGACCGGATCCGTAAAGCGGTGCGTCCGCACCGCCGGCGATTGTTGGCGTTTCTGGCGATCGTGGGCCCGGGCCTGATCGTTTCCAACGTGGACAACGACGCGGGCGGGATCTACGTGTATTCGCAGTCCGGAGCCCAGTACGGCTACATGGTGCTCTGGTCGCTCATTCCCATGACCATCGCGCTCTACGTCACTCTCGAAATGTGCTCGCGCATGGGCGCATACACGGGCAAGGGTCTTTCGGACCTGATTCGCGAGGAATTCGGATTCCGCGTGACGTTCTTCATCATGATGTTTGTCTTGCTGGTCAATTTGGGCAATGTCTGCGCGGAGTTTGCGGGCGTTGCTTCCTCTCTCGAAATGTTCGGGATCAGCAAATACATTTCGGTTCCGATCGCCGCGTTGGCCGTCTGGCTGCTGGTAGTGCACGGTTCAGCCGCACGGGTGGAGAAGATATTTCTAACTGTTTGCGTCGTGTATCTCGCGTACATCGTTTCTGCCGTAAAAGCGAAGCCGGATTGGCTCATCGCGCTTCTCTATCTGCTGCCGCCCCATCTGACCCATCTGGTGCCGACGATTCGTCCTTTCGTTCACGTCCCGCCATTCAATCCGGGATATTTTCTAATCCTTGCCGCGCTCGTGGGGACCACGATTGCGCCATGGCAACATTTCTATCTGCAGGCGGCTGTTGTGGAGAAGCGCGTCGGGCCTCGCCAATATGCGGACACGCGCAGAGACGTATTGATCGGCAGCATTAGTTGTATGCTGATCGTGTTTTTCATCATTGTCTGCACCGCGGCGACGCTCTATGTGTCCGGGCACCGGGACATCCCGGACGCGAAATCCGCGGCCATGGCGTTGCGGCCGCTTGCTGGCAACCTGGCCAGCGCCCTGTTTGCGCTCGGTCTCCTGAACGCTTCACTCTTCGCCGCCTCCATCCTCCCGTTGTCCACATCGTATGTAATTTGTGAAGCGCTGGGATTCGAGTCCGGCATTGACCACAAGTTCGGCGAAGCCAAGATTTTCTATACGCTTTACACTGCGCTCATCGTCATTGGCGCGCTCTTGATTCTCATTCCCGGGGCGCCCCTGGTACGTGTTGCGGTGCTGTCCCAGGTGGCCAATGGAGTTCTCCTGCCCGCGGTCCTGATTTTCATTCTGATGCTGGTGAACCGCCGCGATTTGATGGGTGACCAGGTGAACAGCAAAGGATTCAATTGGGTGGCGTGGATCACCACCGTAGCGATGATCGTCCTCACGATGATCCTGGTCTACACCGCGATTGTGAATCCCGCTTCGACTGGCATGGGTGGATGACGCTTTGTCGATTGGGCATGTTCCGGAGAGTTGATTGTGCGCTCTTTGCCGCGTATGGTAACTTTATGGCGTAAAGGCAAACGACCGGAATCTCCGTGGCACATAGCAAATTGCACAAAACGCTTCACCTGGCTGCCTCCCATCCCCTCGGCACTCTGACCGCAGAGGAAGCCTATATTTTTGAAAAGCTCGACCTCGCTCGCCTGCCCCAGCACGTGGCAGTCATCATGGATGGGAATGGCCGCTGGGCACAGCGCCGCCACCTTCCGCGCATCGCCGGCCACCGTGCCGGAACCCAGACGGCCCGGTCCACCATCGAAACTTGCGCCCGCCTGAAAATCAAGGCGCTCACGCTTTATGCCTTCTCCGTGGAAAACTGGCGGCGTCCGAAAACGGAGATTGATTTTCTCATGCAGTTGCTCCGTGAATATCTCAGGCGGGAAATGCCGCTGATTCAAAGGAACAACATTCGGATGAGATTTTTGGGACGCGCCGACGATCTTCCGCCTGGCGTGCAGAAGGATACGCGGGAAGCGATGGAGTCCACCGCGAACAACACCGGCATGGTGCTCTGTGTGGCTCTCAATTACGGTGGCCGGGCGGAGATCGTGGACGCCGTCAATCGTGTCATCGCGGCGCAGCGGGAATCCGAAAAGCCTGCGCTGGTCACGGAGACGGACATGTCTGAGCGACTCTACACCGCAGGTCTTCCCGATCCTGATCTCCTGATCCGCACGAGCGGGGAAATGCGCGTCAGCAACTTCCTCTTGTGGCAGATCGCCTACGCGGAGATTTTCGTCACGGAAACGCTATGGCCGGACTTCAACCGCGCGCGCCTCCTTGAAGCCCTGGTGGAATATCAGAAGCGCGACCGCCGCTACGGGGGAATTGGAGAAGCCGATGACCCGGCCGAAAAGCCCGTCCGCGCAGTTTTCGACTGATCGACGATTCCCATTTTTCTTACCCGCCTGAGTAGCTCCCCAAGTATCATGAAGTGAATTCAGTTCTCTCACAGGGGATGCCCCGTAAATGACCTGGAAGCGAGTGGCGACTGCCGCCGTATTGATCCCGCTTGTGGTTGGCCTGGTTTTGTACGCGTCCATGGGCATCGTCGCCTTGGCGGTCGCGCTGGTGATGCTGCTGGCTCTTTTCGAGTTTTTTGCCCTCGGAGACGCCATCGGCCACCGGGCTTACCGTTTTTGGACGGCGACATGCGCCATTGTGCTCGTTTACGTGCAGTGGCTGACGGCGGCTGAACCGCTTCGCCAACTTGGACCGGGGATCATTGTGCGCGGTGGTTTTGGACGATTCTTCGGAACTCTTCCCGCTCTGGGTGACGTATTCTTTCTGTTTGTGCTGGGTGTTGCCGCGCTGACTCTTTGGACCCGCCGTCCTCTCGTGGAAGCACTCCCGGCTGCCGGAATCAGTTCAGCGGGGCTGCTCCTTGTTGCCTTTCCCTTGAGCTTCGCCGTGCGCCTGCACGGTCTCTCCGATGTGGGGCCGTGGCTCCTGCTGTTTTCGCTGGTGATTGTGTGGGTGGGTGATTCGGCCGCGTATTTCGTGGGTCGAGCGATAGGGCGGCATCCCTTGGCGCCTCATCTCAGTCCCAAAAAAACCTGGGAAGGATCCATCGCAAGCATCCTTGGCTCTCTGGCCGTTGGGCTCATATTTTCTCGGTGGATGAATATTCCGCTTCCGCAACTCCTCGGCATGGCAACCGTAGGGAACGTGTTTGGGCAGATCGGCGACCTGCTGGAATCCGCATACAAGCGAAGTGCTGGGGTGAAGGATTCCGGCTCCATCTTGCCGGGACATGGCGGAATCCTCGATCGCATTGACGCTTTAATTCTTACCATCCCGGTTGTCTGGTATTATTGGGTATGGATTTGCTCGCCCCGGACCTAAGTCCGCCGCATCCCCAGCACCTCAAAAAAGGAATCGGAGTCACTTGAAGCAGCTTGCCATTCTGGGTTCGACGGGCTCGATTGGCCGCCAATGCCTCTCGGTTGTGGAGTCGCTTCCCGGGCGGTTCAGGGTCGTTTCCCTCGCGGCAGGGACGAATCTCGACGAACTTGCCGGTCAAGTGGAACGCCATCTGCCCGAACTTGTTTCCGTCGCGGATTCTTCCAAGGCCGACGAGTTTGCTCGTCGGCTGAGAGAGAAGGGACTTAGCCCGTTTCCCTCGATTCTCCATGGCAGAGACGGTATGCGTGCCGTGGGCACGCACCCGGATGCCGACATCGTTGTCTCTGCCGCTGTCGGAGTAGTCGGCCTGGAAGCTACCTTTGAAGCCATTAAGCTCGGCAAAACCATCGCGCTCTCCAACAAAGAAGTCCTGGTGGCGGCGGGTGAGCTAGTGATGGCTGCCGTGGCCAAGTCTGGTAGGGAACTCCTCCCCGTGGACAGCGAGCATAATGCGGTCCATCAATGCTTGCTTGGGGGGCAGCACGGAGAAGTGCGGCGTATCGTTCTTACCGCATCGGGCGGCCCTTTCCGGAAAACGCCAGTCAAGCATCTTGAAACGGTCACGGTCGAGCAGGCGTTGGCACATCCCAACTGGCGCATGGGCAATCGCATTACGGTGGACTCGGCCACGATGATGAACAAGGGATTCGAGGTCATTGAGGCGCGGTGGCTTTTCGGCGTCCGGCCGGATCAGATTGACGTAGTTATCCACCCGCAGTCCACGATTCATTCCATGGTGGAATTCGTAGATGGTTCAATCCTGGCGCAACTTGGCCCCACGGACATGCGCATGCCCATTCAATATGCGCTAACCTATCCGGAGCGTGCGGCATCGAACCAGGTGGCCTTGGACTGGAAGCGGTTGAAACGTTTGGACTTTGGCAAGGTCTCTGCCCGCCGGTATCCATGCCTGGGATTGGCACGGCAGGCTCTAAAAAAGGGTGGCGCTTTTCCCTGCGCCTTGAATGCGGCCGACGAAGTAGCCGTCGCCGCTTTTCTGGAACGCCGGTTGCCTTTTACCGGGATTGCGGAAGTCATTGAGCGGGTACTCAGCAAGACTCCGCGCGTGCGGTTAGAGAAGATGGACGACGTGCTCGCGGCGGATGCCGAAGCACGTCGAATAGCCATTGAAGAAACGAGCCGCTTAGCTGTCTCAGTTGCAGCGGCTTCCTGATACGAAAGACGGAGTAAGAGAGTTTATGGATACTTTGCTTGGCATCATCCTGGTCTTGGGCGTGATGATTCTCGTCCATGAATGGGGACATTTCATCGTTGCGCGTCTGTGTGGAGTGCGCGTGGATGTGTTTTCCATCGGCTTTGGCCCGAAGCTGTTTGGCTGGAAGAGCGGGCCCACGGAGTACCGCCTGAGCGCTTTGCCCCTTGGCGGCTATGTCCGCATGGCAGGACAGGATCTCTCTGAACTAGATTCGGGGCAACAGGGGCCAACCGGGGCGCCCGATGAATTGATGAGCAAGGCACGCTGGCAGCGCGCGCTGATCATTTTCGCGGGACCAACCGTGAATTTGCTCATGCCCATTCTCTTGATCGGTGGCTTTTACATTCTTCGCGGGATGCCATACCCGTCTTTCTTGAATAATCCGCCTGTGATCGTCAGCATGGCCGCGAGTGACCCGCTGAAGGGCGACGGAGTTGTTCCCGGCGATCGCATTACCGCTGTCAATGGGGTTCCAACCCCAACTTGGGATGCTGTGGACGACCAATTCACCGCGGGGTCCCAGAATGATTCGATGAAGCTGGCAATTGAACGCGCTGGCGCCGAACGGCAAATCACAGTGAACACCAAAACGATTCTCGACGCCGGGGCTCCCTTTCGTTACCAACCGATTCGCACGGTCATTGGCCAGGTCAGCAAAGGCTATCCCGCCCATCGCGCGGGGATGCAGCGCGGAGACGAAATTGTGTCCGTGAATGGGACGACCATTTCAAACTGGCCGGAATTCGTGGACACGGTCGAAAATTCCGGCGGTAAGACTCTTAATGTAGGCGTGAAACGCGGCGGAAAACTGTTGACACTCTCGTTGCAGCCCAAGGAAGTGCCCGGCGATAACGGCAAGCAGGTCTACCGCATCGGCGTGGCGCGTGAAGAACATTGGGCCTACAAGTCCATGACAGTGACTTCTGCGATCTCGAACGCGGCAGCAGGGAGCTGGAACGTTACGGTGCAACTCTGCGGCGTTGTCGCCAAGCTGTTCACAGGCAAGATGTCCATCTCGCAACTGCAGGGTCCGGTGGGAATTGCCGACCTCGCGGGGCAGGCCGTTCAGGAAGGCACCTACGCCGTGATCAATTTGATGGCAGTGATCAGCTTGAATCTCGGCGTTCTGAACCTCTTGCCCATTCCGATTCTGGATGGCGGCCACTTGCTGTTGCTCTCAATTGAGGGTATTCGCCGTCGCGATCTGAGCCTGACCTTTAAGGAGCGCTTCATCCAGGTTGGTTTTGTCTTCCTTTTGGTGCTGTTTTCCATTGTGATGTACCATGACGTCGTGCGGCTCCTGCCGATTCGATCCTGAGCCCGGCTTCTGCCGCTGCGGCGCCATCGGCTCAAGGCGCTATTCAGGAGAGTAATTGATGTCTGCGACGCCGGCGCACCGGGCCTCCACCGGTGAACGCTTGAACACCTCGGAAACGACGGGTAGGCTGGCGCAGCTCGTCAGCCAGCTGGGCATCCGCATGACGCGGCAGCGGCGCGTGATCCTGCAGGTCATGGACGATGCGGAACAGCATCTGGATGTGGACCAGATCTTCGACCGCGCCAAAAAGATTGATTCCGGCGTGCACCTCGTCACTGTTTACCGCACCATCGACCTGCTGAAGAAACACCGCCTGATTGACGAGCTCGATCTGCTTCATCTTCGCGGCGACCGCCATTACTACGAGACGCACGGCCCGCGCGACCACATCCACGTGGCTTGCTTGAAGTGCGGCAAGGTCCGCGAATTCGAAAGCCGCCTTTATGAACAGCTCAAGTCGCAGATTGAACGCGACTTCGGAATGAAAGTGACGGTCTCTCGCACCGAAGTGGGCGGCTACTGCGCCGAGTGCCTGCAAAAGGGAATTTCCTGATCGCCTCGCGCTTCAGACGGAAGCGCGATGGCTCCTGACAAAGCGCAGAAGATCGAAGAAGCGGTTTGCCTTCGCAATATCGCGGGCGATCTGCCCGCGCAGTTCTTCGGGACCCGAAAACTTCTTCTCCTCACGCAAGCGTTCCCAGAAGCGCAGCTCGATTCGCTTGGCCTCGAAGCTCCCCTCCGCGTCCAGGATGTGCGTTTCAACAGACAGTAGGTCCCCGTTGAACGTGGGGCGCACTCCGATGTTGGTAACCGAGCGCCTGCTCTTCGTTTCTCCTTCAAGAAGAGTCCTCGTAATATACACGCCGCGAGCAGGCAAGATTTCCTGGTCCGGTTTTAGATTTAGGGTGGGAAAGGTGAAGCGGCTGCCCGTTCCGGTTCCAGCGACAATATCTCCCGTAAGCGCGAAGGGGCGGCCCAGTAGGCGTCCCGCATAGCTCACATTACCCGCCGCAATCTCGCGGCGGATCGCCGTACTGGAGACAATCTCTCCCCGGGAGACCACCGGAGAGAGAACGACTACGTCGAAGCCTAATCTGTCTCCGAGTTCGCGCAGCCGTCCCGCGTCTCCCGCTTGCTTGTGTCCGAATCGAAAGTTTTCCCCGACGAGCACCGCCCGAACGTTTAAATCGTTAGCGAGAATGTTCCTCACGAATTCTTCGGGCGCCAACTTGGCCAGATCGAACGTAAACGGCAGCACGACCGCCGATTCCATCCCGAGAAACTGGAACCATTCGATTTTCTGGGAATTTGTGGAGATTCTTTTAGGTGCGGATTCCGGCCGCAGGACTTTCAAAGGTGGCGGCTCAAAGGTGAGGGCCGTGGCAACCCCTCCGTTCTCGTTTGCCCGCGCCACCGCCTGGCGGAGGATCGCCTGGTGTCCCAGGTGGATCCCATCAAAATTGCCGATGGCCAGAACACTGCCACGGCCGCTGGGCGCGTAGTGCGCCTTCCAATCCTCCGCGCACGAAAAGACTGCAAGCGAGGGATTGCGCTCGTCTTCTCGCGGTGCGCTCGGCGGCATTCCCGCTCGCGTTTCCGTTTGTACTTCGATTTTCAGCCCATCATAGGCAAGCTGTACGTTTGAGTGACCCATCGCTCGCAGGCGCTCGTTCGTTTCGCTATGCGACAGCTCGTGTGCGATGTGGGTGAACCACGCGCGGCGGGGTTTCACCCGCGCTACGAGAGCGAGCGCCTGCTCCACTGTCTGGTGCATGGGGTGCGGCTCATCGCGTAACGCATCCAGGATTAAGTCGTCCAGATCGTGCAGCAGAGGAAGGGTTGCCTCCGGCACGGAACTGAAATCCGTCAGATAGGCCGCGCTTCCAAAACGAAATCCCAGCACGCTCATATCCCCGTGAACCAGCGGTACCGGCACGAAGCGAATTCCCAATAGTTCGAACGGGCCGTCAATTTCGTGCAATGAGACGCTCGGTACCGTGCTCAATTTCGGCTGGTCGTCGAATACGTAGGAAAAAGCCCGCCGCAAGACTTGAAACGTCTCAGCGCTCCCGAAGACGGGAATCTCGGCATTCTGCCTCAGCGTAAAGGGACGGATATCGTCGAACCCCTGGATGTGATCGGCATGGGCATGCGTAAGGACCACCGCGTCCAGTCGCTCCATTCTGACTCGCAAAGCCTGCTGGCGAAAGTCGGGGGTTGTATCAATCACCAGGTTTCGCCCGTCACGGGAAAGAAGCACGGAAGATCTCAGCCGCTTATCATGGGAGTCTCGGGATTCGCAGACGCGGCAGTGGCATCCCAACGACGGCACACCCATGGAGGTGCCGGATCCGAGAACCGTCAGTTGTATCGAGCGCGAGGGCATGTTTTAGAGTTCGTTTCTTGCGGAGGTCCGAGCCATTCATGCGCCGCGCTCAGATGCTCTTAGCGAGTTTTGGCTTTCGCTTGCGTTGCCTGAGCGGCGATCGCTTGGTTGATTTCCAGGTAGGTCATTTTCAGTTTCCCCGAAAGGTCCAGCAGCAAGTGTTCCTCTTCCGGCGCCAGGTTGCCCTTGGTTTTTTGGTGAAGTGCATCGAGCATATCAATCAGTTCGCGTGCTGCTTCCGGGTCAATCATGGGCTGGCCGGTTCGCGGGTCGGTATACGCGCCTAAAACCATCGCCGCATTGCTTCCAATCATCCGGATCAGGCTCTCAAAAGTGGGGGACTTCTTCGGGGCATCGGCCGGGGGTGCCGTGGCAGGGGGCGCTTCCGATTTCGTTTCTTCGGGAGCTTTCGCTTGCTCCCGGGCGGATTCGCGTGCCTCCTCTTCAACAACTTCTTGACGCAGTTCCCCCTCCGAGGTGAAAGGCCGGCGGTCTATGACGCGAAAGCTCTCTTCAGACTTATTGTCGGGCAAGGGAAAACCTCTTTCATCAATTTCGCCTAAGTTTAGCATGGGTCCAGCTTGGAGAGGGCAAGATGAGCGTGCCTCGCGGCTGCTTGTAAAATGAAAAGGCTCCCCGTAAAGTGGAGCCTTTGAAATCGAAGGGCATTCAATCCGCGAAATGCCGCCGTCGAAAATTAAACGATCAAAGCGTGCTGGCCGTAAGGGGCCGGCAAGGAACAGGCCCCGAAACAATGCACCGGGAGCATGGTTTGAATGCCTTGTCGCGTTGCAAGCCCGGCTCCGGGCTCCCGGTGGCTGTCCCTGGGACCGAGAACAAACCCACGCCTCTCTTCGAACTTATCTGATCGAGGAAGCCTATGAGGTGCTCGACGCTCTGGAAAGCGGCAGCGACGCCAAGTTCGCCGAGGAGTTGGGCGACTTGCTTCTCCAGGTTGTGTTCCACACAGAGATTGCGCGGGAAGAGGGCCGCTTCACCATCAGCGACGTGATTCGCGAAATTCACGAGAAGATGGTGCGCCGCCATCCCCACGTCTTCGGCGAAAAGCGCGCTCGTGACGCCGCAGAAGTCCTTAAGAACTGGGAGCAAATCAAGTCCGAGGAGCGAAAGGCCCAAGCATCCTCCGGCGTTACTTCAAGTCAAAAAGCGCCAGCATCGCTCCTCGACGGCATTCCGCATACTTTACCTGCCATGATGGAAGGCTTCCAATTGACGCGGCGCGCGGCGCGCATCGGTTTCGATTGGGAAAACGCCGAAGGCGTGCTGGATAAACTGGCCGAGGAAGCCTCCGAGGTGCGGGCCGCCCTGCAAGACAAATCTCCGCGCGCGATCGAAGAAGAGATCGGCGACCTCCTCTTTGCCGCTGTCAACCTTGCTCGTTTTCTTGGCGTGGATCCTGAAATTGCACTGAAGCGCGCGAACGCAAAATTCGCGGCTCGCTTTCGCGGAATGGAATCATCCGCTCGAGCAACCGGCAGAGAGCTGGCCACCGTCCCGCGCCCCGAAATGGAAGAGCTTTGGAATCGCGTCAAACAGCGGCCCGCGACCACGAAGAAATCTCGAGCATCTGGCACTCCATGATTTCCGGCCTGCTCGTCCGCAAGTGTGAATCGTTAAGGGAATTTCAGGCGTGTGTGGAATTGCAGCGCGAAATATGGGGTGAAGCCGACCTAGACGTTGAGCCCGTCACCACCTTCATTGTCGCCGTCGAAACCGGCGGCCAGGTCCTGGGCGCCTTCGACGACGAACGTTTGGTCGGTTACACGCTTGCCCTCGTCGGCCTCCGGAATGGCTCTCCCTATTTGCATTCCCACATGACGGGAGTAACCGCTAACTACCGGGACCGGGGAATCGGCCGAAGCCTGAAGCTTTTCCAACGCGAAGAAGCTCTGGGGCGCGGAATTCGCTTGATCGAGTGGACCTTCGATCCTCTGGAACTCCGCAATGCGCACTTCAACCTGAACCGCCTGGGCGCAATTTGCCGGCGCTACCTTCCCAATCTCTACGGCATCACCTCCAGTCCCTTGCATCGCGGCCTGGCTACGGATCGTCTGGTAGCGGAATGGTATTTGGATTCACCCCGGGTCATCGCGGCCATCGCCCACGAAGTGAACGTTTCTCTCGAGTCCCCCGCGACGATTCAACTCCCCGCTGAACTCGAGCTGTGGAAAGCCGGTGAGCCTACGCTCGTCCGGGAAACCCAGGCAAGACTTAACGCCGAATTTGCAAATTGGTTTAGCAAGGGGTACGCCGCTGTGGCTGCGCGGACATCGCCCGTCGGCCCGGCCTATCTGCTTGCTCCATGGAGCGATTTCTAAGGGAAGGGAATGCGCGTCAACGAAGTCGTCCTTCGAGAACTTCACATGCCCCTGGTCGCTCCCTTTGTGACCAGTCTGGAGCGCACGGAGCATCGTCGAATCGTCCTTGTCGAGTCGATCGTGGATGGTGTCTCCGGCTGGGGAGAATGTGTCGCTGGCGAAACACCTTCTTACAGCCCAGAAACCACGGAAACAGCCTGGCATATCCTTCGCGAATTCCTTTGGCCCACTTTGAAAGACAAGGAGTTTTTCTCCGCTTCCAGCGTTTGGGATCTTCTTGCCTGGGTCCGTGGTCACAATATGGCGAAGGGGGCCCTCGAAGCCTCCATCTGGGATGCCGAAGCAAAACAGCAAAACCTGCCTCTGTGGAAGCTGCTCGGTGGCGTCCGCCAGGAAATTGCCAGCGGCGTCTCCATTGGAATTAAACCAACGCTTGAAGCCTTGGTTTCCTCGGTTCAAGTGGAACTTGAAGCAGGCTACCAGCGCATCAAAATCAAGATTAAGCCGGGCTACGATCTCGAACCCGCTCGCAGGCTCCGCCGGGAGTTTCCCCAAATCAAATTGATGGTGGACGCCAACTCCGCATATCGATCCGCAGATTGGCTGCTCCTGAAGCAACTTGAAGAGTTCTATCTCATGATGATTGAACAGCCTCTCGGCGGGGATGACCTCTATAGCCACGTCGAACTGCAGAAGCGCCTGGAAACTCCCATCTGCCTCGACGAGTGCATCCACACGGAAGAGCAGGCTCGCGCGGCAATCTCCTTGGGCGCTTGCCGCATCATCAATATCAAGCTCGGCCGTGTGGGCGGCTACACTCCCGCCTGTGCAATCCACAATCTCTGCCAGGAGTACGCGATTCCCGTCTGGTGTGGCGGCATGCTGGAATCGGGTATTGGCCGCGCCCACAACATCGCGCTTTCGACACTCCCCAATTTCATCCTTCCGGGTGACGTCTCCGCCAGCAAGCGTTATTGGCGAGAGGACATCATC
Source organism: Terriglobales bacterium (assembly GCA_035518615.1). Taxonomy (GTDB): domain Bacteria; phylum Acidobacteriota; class Terriglobia; order Acidiferrales; family UBA7541; genus Acidiferrum. The sequence goes on from DATIXL010000003.1 coordinate 32,490, forward strand.
GAGCCCGAGGTCGAAGTATCCCCTCGTGGAACAATTCGCGTTCCGGAGGGTCCCGGAATCGGTTATCTACCGCGGCTGGATCGCATCGAGGCACTTACCATTCGCAAGGAGCGTCTTACATGAAAGATTGGCAAGCCGCGGGGCTAATGAAACAATACGACTCCGGAGCCAAAAATTGAGCGTCATCCCCCTGCGCAAAGGCGGTCCTGCGGCACGCATCGCCGTGATTCCCGGCGACGGCGTCGGCAAGGAAGTCACACCGGAAGCCGTCAAAGTGATCCGTGCTGCCCTCGCACATACAAAACGACCAATCGAATTCGTCGAATTCGATTGGGGTGCCGACAAATTCCTCCGCGAGGGCGTGACCCTCCCCGAAGGCGCCGTCGAAATGCTCCGTGACGAATTCGACGCCATTCTCTTCGGCGCTCTCGGCGATCCTCGAGTTCCCTCCAACCAGCACGCCGCCGATATTCTTCTCGGCCTCCGCTTCAAGCTCGATCTTTATGTCAATGCTCGTCCAGTGGCGCTCCTTCATGAACGCTTCACCCCCTTGCGCGACCGCTCGGAAGAAGATGTGCGCTTCATGGTATTCCGCGAAAACACCGAGGGCCTTTACGTCGGCGTGGGCGGCTTCTTCAAGAAGGGAACTGCGGACGAGATTGCCGTCCAGGAAGACGTGAATTCCCGCAAGGGCGTCGAGCGCATCATTCGTTACGCCTTCGAGTACGCCCGTGCGAACGGCCTCAAACGCGTCTGCATGAGCGATAAATCCAACGCCATGACTTTTGCCCATGACCTATGGCAGCGTGTTTTCAGAGAAGTGCGTCAGCAGTATGCGGATATTGAGTCGCGCCACCTCTACATTGATACCCTTGCCATGGAAATCGTCCGCGATCCGCGCCAGTTTGACGTCATCGTGACCTGCAATCTCTTCGGCGACATCATCAGCGATCTCGGTGCGCAGCTTGCCGGAGGCCTCGGCCTTGCGCCATCGGGCAACATCCATCCAGGGAAAACTTCGCTCTTTGAGCCCGTTCATGGCTCCGCCCCGAATATCGCCGGAACAGGCATTGCCAATCCCCTCGGCTCAATCTTGGCCTCGGCCATGATGCTCGATTTTCTCGGAATGAAAGCGGAAGGCGAAAGCTTGAGGGGGGCCGTCCATTCCAGCATTCGCGAAGGGTTTGTCACCTCAGACCTCGGTGGCGGCAGGAAGACAAGCGAAGTTGGGGACTGGCTGGCAAAGAAAGTCGCCGGCTAAACGCCCTCGATATCTTCAACGAAAACTTTAAATGTGCTCGTCATCGTCGCTTGATCGCCAAGGTTAGCAAGCTCCCAAAAATGAAGCCACCAATGTGCGCCCACCATGCCACGCCACCGGTGGTCATTCCTCCGAGTGAACTAACGCCCTCCAGAAATTGCAGCACGAACCAGTATCCCAGGATAAAAATCGCCGGGATCGGCACCAGAAAGATCAGCACCAGAGTCAGCACTTTGGCTCGGGGATACAGGACCGCGTAAGCTCCCATCACTCCGGAAATCGCACCGCTCGCTCCCAGCGCAGGAACGCTCGAATGCAGATTGAAAATAATGTGCAGCAGTCCTGCGGCGATACCTGATAGGAAATAGAAAAAGAGATAGCCAAGATGGCCGAAATAATCCTCGACGTTGTCTCCAAAGATCCACAGGAAAAGCATGTTGCCCAGGATGTGCAGCCAGCCCGCATGGAGAAACATGCTCGTAACAATAGGCAGGAACGCCGCACCGAAAGTCATATGTCCTGCCAGCCACACCGGGATGCGCGCGGGGACCATCGCGTTCACTGTCATGAAGATCTTGAACAATTGCGGCGGGAGCATGAGTTCGTAAATGAAAACGACAAAGTTCAGCACAATCAAAGTCGTGTTCACCACGGGGTACGTCCGGCGCGGGTTCAGGTCTTTCAGCGGAATAAACATGAGTCGGCTGCGTCAGCTCCGAGGATGGCGGGCGTGCTCCGCAGCCCTTTTTAGTTCGCGAGCGGAATAGAGAGACGCATTTCGGCGTCTCGATCGCGAGAGAGCTTCAATCGCGCGGACCGATCCAATCCGTCCTCGGGCCCCTTGTGCCGTGCAGTTCAATCCTGCCGCGGCACAGGCGAAATGCAGAATCCTCTGCCAGCCCCATCCCTGCAGAAGTCCGAACGTAAATCCCGCATGGAACAGGTCCCCCGCTCCCGTGGTGTCCACCGCGTGCACGCGGTACGCTGGAGCATACCAGAAGGATTCCCCATCCCACGCGAGTGCGCCCTGCTCGGAAAGCGTTGTGCAAATCAGCCTGCACTTATACCGGTTCATCAGCAAGGGCAGTGCGGTCAGGTAGTCCGGGCTTTCGGCAAGGTGTTGAGTTAACGCCGAGGAAAGAACCGGATAGTCCACGTCATGCAACAGTTTGTCCGCATCCGTTGTGGCTGTGTCAAAATCGCAGACCACCGATGTCCCGGCGGATCGCGCCCACTGCGCCGCCCTTTGCGAAGCGAGCGGATTCTCCCCGTCAATCAGGAGCAGTTTCGAGCGAACGATCCATTCCTTCTTGAGGTCGGAAGGCCTGAGAAGCAACTTCCTATCCCTTCTCCATAGAACCCCGCGCGTCGCCGAAGCTTCGTTCACCAGAATGTACGAGAGTCGGCTGGGCGTGTGGCGCACCGTTCGCAGATGTACCTCTGCGCCCAACCTCTCAAACTCCTTCGCGTGCAGTTCTGCGCTCGAGTCGTCCCCGGCGCTGCCGATGTAGCGCACCTTCAATCCCCACATTCTGATTGCCGCCAATGCCGTAGCAATTTGGCCGCCCAGCCGCGTCGTCACCGAATGGATTTCTACCTTGCCGTCCGGAGCCGGGAACTGTCGCAGCCGCAGAACAATGTCCACGGCGTTCTCCCCCAATCCTGTTACGTCCACAAGGGGTGTCGGCATGCTGTGCGGCAGCCTACCGGAAACCCTTGAAATTGCAAAGCGCGGCCGCGAGGGAACTTGAGCGGCTCGTGTCCGATAATAAAGTCGCGGCAAGTTCCTTGGTTAACAGAATCTGTAGTCGGCTCTTTCTTCCTGAATTTGCGCTACTTACCCATCTCTCTTGCCAGCTCCTCGATACTCGGCCAAAATGAGCCTGCAATTTTGCCGCTGAATCTTCGTTCAAAGCGACGCCGGGATCCCTTTTGTCTTCTTCCTTTCACCGTCCTTCATCGCACAGAACCGCGCAAATTATTCTTTTCGAGCGCTCCGCGCTCGTTGCGCGAGCGCTGCGCGTGTGGTATGAAATTATGTTCGATGTTGTGTGCGGTTGCAGCTTGTGCCGCGCTCTCATCGTCAGCAGGGTCGGCGCGCCGACGCACCATGCCCGCCCGGGAAACGGAAGCCATCATTCTGAGAACTTTTCCACTAGGCGAAGCAGATCGCCTCGTCAGCTTCCTCGGCCGTACTACAGGCCGCATGCGCGGCGTTGCTTCGGGGGCCAGGCGTTTGAAAAATCGTTATGGCTCGACTCTGGAGTTGCTCTCCCACGTGCAGATGTGGTTTGTCGAACGGGAGACCCGCGAGCTTGTTCGAATTCAGCAGTGCGACCTTCTGGAATCGTTTCATAAGGCGCAGAGCGATTATGGCCTAAGTACTGGCCTCGCAGTCGTAAGCGAGATCGTCGAACGCGTGCTTCCAGAACATGAATCCGCCGAGTCCATGTTTCGCCTTGTCCTGCTAACGGCCAGGGAAGTCGAGCGACGCGCCGACTGGGCGCTCCCCTTGGCGTATTTCACGTTCTGGACAGTAAAGCTGGGTGGTTGGCTTCCTGCATTCGACCGTTGCGCGTCCTGTGGTTCGGCATTGGGTCGGCAACCGGGCTTCCATTGGAATTCCGGGCCCGGGATTTACTGCGGGAAATGCCAGCGTCCGGGCATGCGCCAGTTCTTGCACCAGAGCAGGGAGCTCGCCGAATCCTTCTCGGCGAAACGTCTGGACCAGATGGAGCTTCCGGCGGAGAAGAAATCGGCACTTCAGGAATTGCGTGAGGCCGCTCTGAACTGGATCGAATATCACACGGAAAAGAAATTGCCGACGCGTGAACTTTTGGAGAAGTCTTGACACCTAAAGTAAAACTTGAACATAAGAAGGGAATCACTTTCCAGGCCCTGACCCTCCGCCTCTCGCAGTTTTGGGTGAAACAAGGCTGCGTTCTCCAGCAGCCCTATGACGTCGAAGTGGGTGCGGGCACCATGCATCCCGAAACATTTCTGCGCGTCCTCGGGCCAGCCCCCTACCGCGTTGGCTACGTGCAGCCCAGTCGTCGGCCCGCCGACGGTCGCTATGGCGAAAATCCCAACCGTCTCTATAAGCATTCTCAATTTCAGGTGGTCCTGAAGCCCTCGCCCGCCGATGTGCAGGATATCTATCTGAAAAGTCTCACGGCCATCGGAATTGATCTCCGCGAACACGACATCCGCTTTGAAGAAGACAATTGGGAATCTCCCACACTTGGCGCCTGGGGTATCGGCTGGCAAGTTCTCCTCGATGGTCTGGAAATTACCCAGTTCACCTACTTCCAGCAAAGCGGCGGAGTTGACCTTGATCCCATCAGCGTCGAACTCACCTACGGCTTGGAACGAATTTGCGCGTTCTTGCAAGGCGTTGATAGCGTATACGATCTCCGCTGGTCGGAAGATAAGACCTACGGCGATATCCGTCTCGCCGAAGAGCGCCAGTTCTCGGAATACAGCTTCGATCGCAGCGACGCGAAGGCCATCCGCTCTGAATTTGATCTCCACGAAAAACAAGCAAAGGAAATACTCGATGGCTGGCCGCGCATCCAGCCATCCGAACGGCTTCGCTACCCGCTTCTCGCTGCCTACGATCACTGCCTGAAGTGCTCGCACCTCTTCAATCTTCTTGATGCTCGCGGTGTCATCTCCACCACGGAGCGCGCGGCCATCATGGCGCGGGTACGCGGCATCGCCTGCCGCACTGCTGCCGCGTATCTCGAGCAAATCGGCGCCCCGGCGAAGAGCTCCGAGGTGGCTCGATGAAACCTGTGCGCGCGAAGCCGAAAGTTGCGGATCGCCTCGTCGAGCTCGTCTTCGAGATCGGCTGCGAGGAGATTCCCGCTGGCTTGCTCCCGCGGTCCGAAGTGGAAATGAAGCTGGCCTTCGAGAAACTTCTTGCCGCCGAAAGTCTTTCGGAGGGAGTTCGCGTTGAAGCCTTTGCGGCCCCTCGCCGCTTGGTTCTCTGGGCAGAAGGTCTTCCCGTGAAGCAGGCGGATGTCGTCTCCGAAGTGATCGGCCCTCCAAAGTCCGTGGCTTACGATCCGGTCGGCGCGCCGACGCGCGCCGCGGTCAGCTTCGCAGAGAAACATGGCATCCCACTCCACGATGTCTACCTGACCCAGACGCCCAAGGGCGAATACCTTGCTGCGCGACAAACCAAACGCGGCCGGCTCACCGATGCTATCCTCTCGGAGGTCTTGCCCCGCCTGATTCACGATCTTTCGTGGCCGCGCACCATGACTTGGACCGGTCTCGACGGCGCCCGCTTTATCAGGCCCATTCGGTGGATCGTGGCCCTTCTGGATGGCAAGCCGCTCAAGTTTTCCTTCGGCGGCGTCCTCGCCGGTGACACCACCCGAGGTCATCGTTTTCTCGGTGCGTCCCGAATTCGCGTAAAGAACTTCCACGACTATGAAAAAAAACTCCGCGCCAACGGCGTCATCGTCCGGCCTGCACAGCGCCGCGCCAAGATAAATTCCGAGCTTGCCGCTTTGACGAAAAAGGGAAGCGTCCGTCTTCACGAAGACGCCGGTCTCCTCAATCAGGTCATCTATCTAAATGAATTTCCGACCGTGATCGAAGGGGCGTTCGATCCTTCTTTCCTGCGCCTTCCCGATGAAATCCTGGTTACCGTCATGCGTGGCCATCAGAAATACTTCGCCGCAGAAAAACGCGGCGGCGATCTTGCGCCAAATTTTCTCGCGGTCATCAACTTGGCAAAGGACCCCAAGGGTCTTGTCCGCGCCGGTCATGAACGCGTCCTCAAGGCCCGCTTTGCCGACGCCCAATTCTTTTGGGAGTCCGACCAGAAATGTCGGCTCGCCGACTATCTCCCCAAGCTCGAGCGCGTTACCTACGAATCCCGCCTCGGCAGCTATCGTGACAAAGTCGAGCGTGTCCGCGCCATTGCCCGCTGGCTCGCCGAGCAATGGTTTAATGCCGGACTCCTTCACGCGCACGTCGCCGATGCGGATCGCGCTGCAGAACTTGCCAAATGCGACCTCGTCACAGAAATGGTTCGCGAATTCCCCGAGCTTCAGGGTGTGGTCGGCGGCCTCTATGCCCGCGCTCAGGGTGAACCCACCGAAATCGCCGACGCCATCTACGACCACTACCGTCCCGTCGGCCTTGACGATCCCATTCCCCGCAATCTATGTGGATGCGCCGTTGCCCTCGCGGACAAGCTCGATTCCATCGTTGCTTGCTTCGCTGTCGGCCTTGTTCCCACGGGTTCCAGCGATCCCTTTGCCTTGCGCCGCGCGGCTTTAGGCGTTGTAAAAATCATCTTGGAGAAGAGATTGCCCGTCACCCTTTCGCTCGCTGTTGAAACTGCAAGCCGGGCTTTGCTCGCCAATCCGCCAAAGCGCACCCTCTCCCCCGAACAGTCCGCGCAAATCCTCGACTTCATCCTTGATCGTGCGCGCTTCGTCTTCCGCGAAAAGGAAAGCTTCGCGTACGACGAAATCAACGCCGTCTTTCGCGCCGGTGCCGACGATCTGGTGGACGCCCAAAAGCGTTTGGAGGCCCTAAGGGCCATCCGTCGCTCAAAGAACTTCGAGCCGCTCGCCGTATCCTTCAAGCGTATCCGCAAAATTCTGGAGAAGGCCGGCATCAAGTCGTCCGATGGCCAGGTCATCCGAACCGATCTCTTTGATTCCGAAGCCGAGCGCGCGCTTCACAGTGCGATGCGCGCCGCAGCCCTCCGCGTCGGGGATGAGAAGCGCGCAGGTCGCCATAAAGAAGCACTTGAGGTCATCGCCGGGCTGCGTCCCGCCGTGGATCGCTTCTTTGACGAAGTCTTGGTCATGGCAGAGCATGAGCCCGTCCGCAAAAACCGGCTTGCGCTGCTTTCGGAACTCCTTCGTGAATTCACGACTATCGCCGATTTTTCAGAAATAGGTGGCGACGGCCGTAGTTGAGAAGTGAAAGTTTTACTTTAAGTTTTATTTTGGGCTCTGGAACGATCCGATTCGGTCGGCGTGCCGACACGCCAAAGGCCTGCTCACGGAAAGCTTCAAGGCCCGCAACATCGTATACTCTTGGTTCAAATCTCAAGGCATGAAACGAGGCACACAGTGAAGAAATGGGTCTACTTTTTTGGCGCAGGCAAAGCAGAGGGTGATGGCGAATGGCGCGACGTTCTCGGCGGAAAGGGAGCCGGTTTGGCGGAGATGACCAGGATCGGTTTGCCCGTGCCCGCGGGCTTCACCATCTCCACCGAAGCTTGCGATTACTTTTATAAGAACAACAAGAAGTTTCCAGCCGAGTTGAAGAAGCAGGTCGCCGACAATGTCAAGAGGCTCGAAAAAGTCACCGGCAAGAGGCTTGGTGATCCCAAGAGCCCCCTGCTTGTCAGCGTACGTTCCGGTTCCGCGCGTTCCATGCCGGGCATGATGGAAACCATCCTCAATCTTGGCCTCAACAGCAAGAGCGTCGCCGGTCTCGCAGCCTCCACAAAAAACGAACGGTTCGCCTACGACGCCTATCGCCGCTTCGTTCAAATGTATTCGACCGTGGTCATGGACCTCCCCAAGGACGAACTCGAACACCGCCTCCGCGCTATGAAGGATCGTCTGGGCATCAAGGAAGATACGGCGGTCCCAGCCAGTGGGTGGAAGGATCTCGTCGCCGAATACAAGGAGCACTTCCGTAAAAAGACCGGCAAGGACTTTCCTGAAGATCCGATCGAGCAGCTCTGGGGCGCCATCGGCGCCGTTTTCGGTTCCTGGATGGCTGAAAAAGCCGTCACCTATCGCCGCGTCGAAAAAATCACCGGCCTCCTCGGTACGGCCGTCAATGTCGTCCAGATGGTCTTCGGCAACACGGGAGAAAACTCCGGCACCGGCGTCTGCTTCACTCGCAATCCTTCCACCGGCGAAAAGGAGTTCTACGGCGACTATCTTGTGAACGCTCAAGGTGAGGACGTCGTCGCCGGCATCCGCACTCCCATGCACCTCACGGAAATGGCCAAGACCATGCCCAAGGTCTACGCCCAGCTCGAAAAAGTTCGAGTAAAGCTTGAAAAGCACTATCGCGACATGCAGGACATGGAATTCACCGTTGAAGAAGGCAAGCTCTACATGCTCCAGACGCGCACCGGAAAGCGCACTCCCGCCGCCGCCTTCCGCGTGGCCGTGGACATGGCCAACGAAAAGCTCATTACCAAGGAAGACGCCATTCTCCGCATCAAGCCCGAAGACATCGAGCGCCTTTTCTATCCCGTCATTGATGCAAAAGTGGACCGCAAAGCCCTCGAATCCACCATCTTTGCACACGGCATTGACGCCGTCCCCGGCGCTGCCGTCGGCAAAGTTGTCTTCACCGCCGCCGAAGCGGAAGCCTGGGCCGAACGCAAAGAAAAGGTCGTTCTCGTTCGCCGCGAGACCAGTCCCGAGGATGTCGGCGGTATGGCCGTCGCTCAGGGCATTCTCACCGCCACCGGTGGCAAAACCAGCCACGCCGCCGTCGTTGCCCGCGGCTGGGGAAAGTGCTGCATCGTCGGCGCCGAAAAAATCAGCATTGATTACAACGCCAAAACCATGTCCGTCGGCGGCAAAACCGTCAAGCAAGGCGATTGGGTCACTCTCGACGGTAGCCAGGGCACTGTCTACCTCGGCGCCCAACCTCTCGTTTCTCCCGAGCTCCCCAAGTCCTATGCCTCCCTCATGAAATGGGTGGATCAGACCCGGAAACTCGGCGTCCGCACCAATGCCGATACTCCCCAGGACTCCCGCAAAGCTCGCGAAATGGGCGCCGAAGGCATCGGCCTCTGCCGCACCGAGCACATGTTCTTCACCGATTTCGAGCAGCCCGAAAAGGGCGCCGAGCGCCAGCGCGCCATCCAGGAAATGATCCTCGCCGACAATCGCGAAGCCCGTGTCAAGGCGCTCGACAAACTCCTTCCGTTCCAACGCCGCGATTTCACCGGAATCTTCAAAGCCATGGACGGCCTCCCGGTCACGATTCGCCTGATTGATCCGCCTCTCCACGAATTTGTTCCGCACGAGCGCAAAAAGCAGGAAGAGCTCGCCAAGGATCTCGGCCTCGACGTCGAAAAAGTTGCCCGCCGCGTCGAGCAACTCCATGAAGCCAACCCCATGCTCGGCCACCGCGGCTGCCGTTTGGCCATCACCTATCCCGAAATTCTCGAAATGCAGGTGCGCGCCATCATCGAAGCTGCCATCGACTGCCAAAAGAGCGGAGTTAAAGTTTTACCTGAGATCATGATTCCGCTCGCTCTCGATAAAAAGGAACTCTGGATCCTCGAGCAAGCCACTCGCCGCGTCGCCGATGACATCATTAAAAAAGCTGGCGTGAAACTCCCTTATCTCTTCGGCACCATGATCGAGCTCCCTCGCGCCGCTCTTCTCGCCGACGAAATCGCCGAAGTCGCCGAGTTTTTCTCCTTCGGCACCAACGATCTCACCCAAACCACCATGGGCCTCTCCCGCGACGATGCCGGCCGCTTTCTGCCCGACTACGTGGACGAGAAAAAAGCTGGAGTTTTCGCTGCCGACCCCTTTCAATCCCTCGACACCAAAGGCGTCGGCATGCTCATGCGCTGGGGCATCGAGCGCGGCCGCAAGACTCGCCCCAATCTGAAGGTGGGCATTTGCGGTGAACACGGTGGCGATGCGGAAAGCGTCAAGTTTTGCCACAAAATCGGCATGAACTATGTCAGCGCTTCACCTTTCCGCGTTCCCATTTCGCGTTTAGCCGCAGCTCAAGTAGTAGTTGAAGAGAAGCTCGCCAAGAAAAAGAAAATGAAGTAGCGGCAATTTCACTCGAGCCCCGAATATAAAGTATTACTTTAAGTGCGAAGCCGTCGGCCAGCAGACTCTTCAACCGTTTCTTTGCTCTCCGGCGGCTTCATCTTTTGATTGAACACTATAGGGCTCTCTTCACCGAATGTCTCATTTCACGCCTCCACCCAAACGAATAGAATGTCCAACGTGAATTCTCCTCTCGAGAACTTGCGCGTTGTCCTTGTTGCTGCTCGCAACCCCCTTAACATCGGCTCCGTCGCTCGCGCCATGAGCAATTTCGGCGCTCTGCACCTTCGCGTCGTTGTCCCTTATGCTCCGGCATTTCGAGAGGCCCGCTCCGCGGTCGGCGCCTCGGCCGTCCTCGCCGCTGCACAGGAATGCAAAGACATCCCGGAGGCCGTGGCGGACTGCTCGCTCGTCGTCGGCACGACCGCCATCCGCAATCGCCAGCCCCGCCAGCCGCTCACTCAACTTGGCCCTGCCGCCGTGAAAATCCGCAAAGCTCTCCGCTCCGGCCGGGTGGCCCTGCTCTTTGGTTCGGAAAAATGGGGCCTATCGAATGAGGCTCTCAGCCATTGTCATTGGCTCCTTCATATCCCCACGCGCAAGGAGCACCAGTCCATGAATCTTTCCCATGCCGTTGCCGTTTGCCTCTATGAGCTTGCCCGGCTCCCGCTTCCTCGTTCGAAATCCGCTCGCAACCAATCCGCCGACATGGCCACCTTAGATCGCATTCACGCGACCCTGCTCGAAGCCCTCCGCGAAAGCGGCTACGTCAACCCTCGGGTATCTGCCTCGGCCCCGGAGAAGCTCCGCCGCCTCATTCGCCGCCTGCAGTTCCATCCCGATGACGCCGAAGTCTTCCTCGGCATGCTCCATAAAATTCTCTGGAAGCTCCGTTCTCGCCCCGATCGCTGAGCTGCTTTTAACTCTTCATTCTCACTTTGTTTCTGTCTCTATGTCCCCCCCGCGTCACGTTTTTTTCTCTTCCTTTTCTTGTTCTTCGGGTCAGGCTTTTAGGTCGGCATTTTGAAGAAGAAATAAAGCCCCAGGAAGAAAAAAACGAAGTCCGGCGACCAACCCGCGAGAAACGGAGGGAGCTGGCCCACTCCTCCCATAGCTTCCACAAGCCGTGCAAGACTCCAGTAGATGATTCCGATCGCCAGCCCCAGCGCCACTCCGCCGATCGCCCCCCTTGTCCCCACGAAAAATGCGAAGGGAATTGCCAGCAGCATGCTGATCGGAATAATCATCGGATACGCAAGTTTTTCGTGCCACTGCACCGTCAGTGCCGATACATCAAATCCCGCTTGCCGCAATGCCTCGATGTATTTCCGCAACTCTTGCCAGTTCATCTGGAACGCCTGCAGTACTTGGCGGTTGAAGTAGCTCGGCGGCTCCGTCAATTCCGGCAGCGTCGTGGCCGTGAACTTTTCGTACTTGGTGATCGTGCCGCCCGAAAAATCGCGCACCCAACCCGATTCCAGGATCCAGGCATCCTGCGCGGCCGACCATTGCGCCCGGTTAGCGAAGATTCTCCGGCGCAGTTGAAATGTCGTCGGATCAATCTCCAATACGGTCAGCCCACCAAACAAGTTGCTGGTGGGATCGAACAGGTCGTAATTGTAGATCTTCGAATTTTCTCCAAAAATCCAGCGTTCCGGCCGCGTATAGGTTTGCGCCGGCCGTCCCTTGATCTGGTTTCGCAATTCGTCTTGCCGCTGGTTCGCGTAGGGCAGAAACGTGTTGTCCATCAGAACCATGCCTGCCGCCAGCGCCAGGCCTCCGAAAAGCAGTGGCGCCGCCAGCCGGTATACGCTGATGCCGCTCGCTTTGCACGCCACAATCTCGTTGTTCTTGCTCATGACTCCCAGCGTCACCAGCACCGCCACAAGGGCACCAAGTGGCGCCAGTTCGTAGACAAGATACGGCGCCAGATACCGGAAATAGCTCACCACCACCAGAAACGGCACGCGGTGTCGGGCGATGTCGTCCAGAAGTTCGAAGAAGGTAAACGTCTCGAACAGAAAAATGAAAGTGACCAGCAGGAGCAGGAAATACCAGAAAAATCTGCGCAGCAGGTATAAATCCATCAGCCTCGGGAAGCTGTTTCCGGAGGGAACTGCGCTGTCGCGCTCGCCGTTGGTCGCGCGCGCCGCCGCCCGGGCCCGCGCCTTGCGCCGCCGTTGCAGCCTTGCCCATGTCCTGAACCGTTCGAACGGCTTGGTCCACCTCATGTCTCCGCGAAGTTGTTCCATTCGCGGCAAGAGAAAAACGCCTAGGCCGGCCAGCGTGAAGTTTGCAAGCCAAATCCCAACCGACGGCAGAATCTTTCCCTGCCGTGCCAGCCCCGCTCCCATCACAAACAGCAGGTAGTAGCCCGCGATCAGCGCAACCGCAAGAAGAATTCCCGCCGCGCGTCCTCCTCGCCGAGGCCGTGCACCCATCGGCACCGCCACGAGCGCAAACACAAGGCAAGCCACGGGAAATGCCAGTCGTCTGTGCAACTCTACTCGCGCTTCCCGCCAGTCCGGTCCCTTCTCAGACAGCAGCTCCCGGAAGGGTTGCTCGGTGTCACGCACGGTTTGTTGCTTCGCGGGCGCGAGGCCGCTTACTTCGATCGGCCAATCGCTCTGCCCGAACTCCGTCACCGAATATCTGTCGGGGTCCTGCCGGTCAAATTCGTGGGTTGCCCCCCCTTGCAGATGCAGTTCCAACGTGCCCTGCTTTGGCTCGGCAATCACAATCGCCCTTTGCGCCAGCGTCACACGCGAACCGCTTTCTTCGCCGGCTTCCGCGAGAAACACGCCGCGCCACAACGTACCCCCGGAGGCCACGTCGTTAACGTACAGCACCATCTTGGGGAATCGCTCATCAAACACTCGGGGCTGCACCTGGAAAGAAAGCTGGTTGGCCACTAGGTCGGCTTCCACTCTGCGCAGGCTGCGCAGGGAGATCGGGCCGATCCACATTGTCAACACCGCTGTAACGCATAATCCGGCAGTGGCGATTACTCCTACGGGAAGCAGCACGCGGAGTCGTCCGATTCCCAGCGCGGTTAGTGCGATAATCTCACTATCCGCGGACATTCTTCCCAGGCCCAGCAGTACGCCAACGAGAATGGCCATCGGGACCGTGAACGTCAGCACTCCGGGGAAGAGGCACAAAAAGAGTTCCAGCAGTTCGCCGCCCGATCCGCTGTGGCGCACGAGCAGTTCCATAAGGTGTACAAGTTGAGGCACGAAAAAAACGAAGGTAAAAACCAGCAGGCCGAGGATTGCATGGCGGGATACTTCGCGGACGATGTACCGGTCGAGAATGCGCATGGCGCAAACGCTGAGTGTAGCACGCCGTCCCGCGCTACGGAGTTGCCCGCTCGATGAATCGCATCAACCTCGTCCTCCTCTGGCACATGCATCAGCCGCAATATCGTGATCCGGAAACTGGACGATACGTTCTCCCCTGGACGCGCCTCCATGCGCTCAAGGACTATTGGGGCATGGTCAAAATCCTGGAGGAATTTCCCGGCTTTCACGCAACCTTTAACGTCGTTCCTTCTCTCGGTATGCAGCTCGAGGAGTATGCCAGCGGAAATTTCGATGAACCATGGTTCGAACTCGCTTTCAAGGAGACCGAGCAACTCACCCAGGAAGATAAATCCGAAATTCTGAACCGCGCGTTCCAGCTCAATCACGAGCGCCTGATGTCGCGATGGCCGCGCTTCGTCGAGCTTTACGAATGGTCGCGTCCCGGAAGCGGAGCCCAAGCCCAGGCCCAGGCCACATTCACTCCGCGCGATTGGCGCGATTTGCAGCTTCTTTCGCAGCTTGCCTGGATGGACGAAGAGTGGCTTGCCAAAGATCCTGTCCTCGCACGGCTCGTCGGCAAAGGCAAGAATTATAGTAAGACCGATAAATCTGCCCTCAAAGCCAAGCAGCTTGAATTCCTCAAGATCGTTCTGCCCATTTACCGCGAAGCCGCTGCTCGCGGTCAGGTCGAACTCAGCACCACTCCGTTCTACCATCCGATCCTCCCTCTAATTTGCGATTCCGATATCGCTCGCGTCGCCAATCCGTCCACTCCGCTTCCGCGCCGCGCCTATCGCCATCCCGAAGATGCCCGCGAACAATTGGTCCGCGCGCGCGAATATCACCAGCGCGTTTTCGGAGCCAAGCCGGTCGGCCTCTGGCCCTCCGAGGGTTCCGTCAGCGATCAGGCTCTCTCCATCGCCGCCGAAGAAGGCTTCCGCTGGTTCGGAACGGATGAAGGAGTTCTCGGCCGCACGTTAAATGTCGGTTTCTTTCGCGATTCCGCTGGAGTTCCTGCTAACGCCGACCGGCTTTTCAAACCGTGGAATTTTCATCTTGCAGACAAATATATAAGCGGTCTCTTCCGCGATCACCATCTCTCGGAC
>DATIXL010000004.1:0-49316 GCA_035518615.1 Terriglobales bacterium
CACTTCCGCCGCTCCGGAAGTTGTCCCGTCAACCAGGATGGAAACGGGCCCCTTCCAAACCACTTTCTTTGGATCAGCCGTAAGAACTTGAGTGGAGATCGTTTGCCCTCGCAGAGTTGCCAGCGTCCCGGAAGGAACAAACATTTGTGCGATAGCGATGGCCTCGGAGACCGGCCCCCGCCCGCAGTCGCGCACATCCAGAATCACTTTGTGTACGCCCTGCTTTTGTGCTTCCAGCAGCATGCTTCTTACCTGTTCCGCACGTCCGCCGTTCAGCGTCTGCAGCCTCATTGCCAGAATGTCGGGATCCGTTTTTTGCGTGAGCATCTTCTCGGGAGGAAGCTTTTCCCTGGCGATTTCGATTTCATCGGGGTCCGTTTTTCCGCTTCTCACCACGCCAACTTTTACCGAAGTTCCAGGCGTTCCATGCAACAGGTTGAATGCTTGCCCTACGGACATTTCCCGCGTCGTGAAGCCTGCTACCTCTTCCAAAATGTCGCCGCTCTTGATTCCAGCCTTCTCTGCGGTACTCTCCGGCAGCACCGATACCACGATGATATAACCATACCGCTTGCTCAGCGTCAGGCCTGTCTCTCCGCCCGCGTTGTCCGCCGTTTTCTCTTTATATTCTGTGAACTCGCGCGGCGTCAGGTAACTTGATTCCGGGTCCAGCGATTCGAGAAGACCGTGCAGCGCTCCCGCCGTCACCATGTGCATATTCGGCTCATCCACATAGTCTTGCTGGATTTTCTGCAAAACTTCCGCGTACACCGTCAGCGACTTGTACGCCCGGTCATCCGGTGAGCGGCCCATTACGTGGCCAATTCCTGCGTAGCAAAATACTGCTACGGAAACTACGATGATGCCAATGCGTGCCGCTCGGTTCATTCCCATCCATCCTTGAAAAACATCACAAAATTATAACACTTCAAGGGTATAGGACGCCTCCGCAATTGGAAAGGAAGCCTCCGCAGAAAGCAACAAGGATACACCGACTGTAACGCCAGACACATCTTGGCACGATTTCGTTGCATAAATACCACACCAAGCTGGCTGTACTCGCCAAGCTATTGTCTAACTCTATGTAAACAAAAGGTAAAACTGCTCATCTTTGGACAGCAACATGCTACCATGAAATGGGTTTTTCCCTGATGTTTCAAACTACAGTCCATGACGTCGTCGAGACCGAAGGCATCGGTCTGCACACCGGCGTATTCGGCCATCTCCGGCTCGTTCCTGCCCCAGCCGATACGGGAATTGTCTTCCGCCGCATTGATCTCGAAAACTTTCCCATCGAGGCAAAAGGACAGAACGTCGCGCGCGTCAGCTATGCCACCAGCCTCATGAAGCAGGGCGTTTTGCTCTCCACCACGGAGCATTTGCTCGCAGCAGTCTATTCCTGCGGGATAGACAACATTTTCATTGAGATCGATTCCATCGAAGTCCCTATCCTCGACGGTTCCGCTGAACCTTTCATGCAAATGCTTGAGCAGGCCGGCATTCGCCGCCTCCGACGCAGACGCCGCTATCTCAAGGTCCACAAACCATTGGAAGTCGTTGAAGGCGATCGCCGCATCGGGATCTATCCCGCCGACGAATTTCGCGTTCGTTGTTACGTTGATTTCCCCCATCCTCTCGTCGGTCAGCAGGAAGTGGAAATGGTTGTCAATCCCGCCACCTTCCGCCATCTTTTGGCCCGGGCGCGCACTTTCTGTTTCGAACGCGACATCGAGCCGCTTCGCGCTATGGGCCTTATTCGCGGTGGCTCTCTTGAAAACGCCATCGTCCTTACCGACGACGGTGTCATGAACGGGTCGCTGCGGTTTCCCGATGAATTCGGCCGTCACAAGGCTCTCGATCTGATCGGCGATCTCGCCTTGGTGGGTTTGCCATTACTTGCACGAATCGAGGCTCACAAGGCCGGCCATGCTCTTCACACCCTTCTTGTCAGCCGCCTTCTTGCCGATCCTTCGCTTTGGACCATTACGACGAAAGAGGAATCCGAAGTTCCCGCAAACGAAGTAGCCGAGGTCTCTCTGCAGGTTCCCGCAGCGGATTGAACCTTCAATTCTGTTTTATTTTTGGTGGATCTTTCTCCGGCACTGTTTCGCCGAAAAACCTATTGCAACGCTGGGCTGTCGGCGTCGGCGGGTTCCCCCACTTTGAACCGAATCACCGTCGTCTGATCGAGATAAAAGTGCCTCATTCCCAGGGACGAATTGATTGGGTCGCCTGTGAGCGAGTAAGTCTCGATCTGTCCATCGGCGTTGCGTTCTCCGGGAGTGTACTCGAAGCGGTAGCCGTAAACCGTGGCATGATCCGAGGCCAACTGTTCCCCTAGAGCGTTCAAATGTTCACAGCTCGGCTTGCCCGGACCCAACTGGGAAAGAGAAGTAGGCAAGACCTTTTCCGGACACATGCTTTGGTACATGTATAATCCGGCAGAGTATTTCTGCATCACCCCGATCGCCGACGCTTCATTTGCCGCCACCTTCGCCCGAATGAGATTTGGAATGGCGATGGCCGCGATAATCAGAATGATCGGCAACAGCGCGACTCCGATATAGCCCAGCACGAGTCCTGCCACCGCCATGCCCTGCCCGCCCAGGCGTCCCGCGCTTCGTTTGATTTCAGAAAGCGAAATATGCCCGAGAACGATGGCCGGTATGGAAGCGATCAGAGGTATGAACGCAACGCCTAGAATCCCGCAGATTAAACTGGCAACCGCTTTGCCATCACTCGGAACGGAAGAGGTTGCCATCGGCCCGCTGGCGCCGTAGGGCGCGGCTCCCTGCGCGATGGCGCCAACGGCGCCTCCGCACAACGGACATACCCATACGTCGTCACGAATCGGTTTCTGACAGTGGGGGCAGGTCTTCACAATCTCCTCCTGCTCGAACAGAACGCCAGCGCGCGCAGCGCAGGCCCGTTTCCCGAATGTAGACAAGAACCGCGATGGCGTCCAGAGCACAAAAAGAGCAAGTTGCCGTTGGCGTCATTGTCAAACCCAGGAGGGCAGGCGAAAATAGCCAGACTATGTCCAACAAGGATGCAGCGATCGTTGTGCTGGCCGCGGGCAAGGGTACCCGGCTCAAATCGGCCCTCGCTAAGGTGCTCCATCGCGCCGGGGGACGCTCGCTGATCGAGCATGTAGTTCGTGCCGCGGCGCCAATCAGCGCGCGAAAAACGATTGTGATCGTCGGCCACCAAGCCGACCAGGTCTCTGCCACCGTTGAGCCTCTGGGTGCGGAAACGGCTCTGCAACAGCCGCAGAGCGGCACGGGCCACGCCATGCAGGTGGCGCGCCGGGCTTTGGGGAAAGCAAGAATCGCCATCGTGCTTCCCGGCGACGCACCGCTTGTGCGCCCGGATACGTTAAGGGCGATGATCGCAGCGCATCGCGATGCCAACGCAGCTGCGACGGTTTTGACGGCCGTAGTCGCCGATCCTTCCGGCTATGGCCGCATCGTGCGCAAATCGGAAAGCTCCGTCGCGGCGATTGTCGAGGAATCACAGCTCGCTCCCGAGCAGCGTGAAATCAACGAGATCAATTCCAGTATCTACTGTTTCACGCTGGGAAAACTCTGGCCCGCTCTCGCGCACGTCAAGCCGGAAAACAAACACCGGGAAATTTATCTCACCGACGCGATTGCGCTCCTTGCCTCCGCCGGAGAAACGATTCTTCCGCAGGTGGCGGCCGATCCGCGCGAAGTTCTTGGATGCAACACACGCGCCGATCTTGCAGAGGTGGACGGCATTTTCCGCGAACGCAAACGCGGCGAATTGATGAGCAACGGAGTAACGATCCAGTTGCCGGAAACCGTGCTGATTGATCCGGACGTCGCCGCGGGAGAGGACACGATTCTTGAGCCGGGCGTGCAGCTTCTCGGCAAAACCAGGATCGGGGCGCGCTGCACCATCTGCGCCGGAAGCGTGCTCCTGAATGCGACGCTCGATGACGAGGTCATGGTTCAGCCGCACACCCTGATCGAGGAGAGCCGGCTCGAACGCGGCACAACCGTTGGTCCCTTCGCGCGGCTGAGGCCGGGCACGCATCTGAAAGCGGGAGCGCGGGTCGGCAACTTCGTGGAAACGAAAAAAGCGGTGATCGGCGAAGGCAGCAAGGTTCCGCATCTTTCGTATATCGGCGACGCGAAACTCGGATCCAAAACCAACATTGGCGCGGGAACCATCACCTGCAATTACGATGGCGTGAACAAGCACCAGACCACCATCGGGAACAAGGTGTTTATCGGCAGCGATTCGGTGCTGGTGGCGCCGGTGAAAATCGGCGACGGCGCGTATATTGGGGCGGGCTCGGCGATCACCGAGAATGTTCCGGCCGATGGCTTGGGAATCGCCCGCGGGCGCCAGGTGAACAAGCCCGGTTGGGCTTCCAAGAGACGTCGCGAACTTGCCGCCGAAAAAGCGGGAAAGCCACGGCGAAAGAGTTCCAAGCGGAGAAACACAAAGCGCCGCAAGTGACGCGGAGGAGTTCGGGATATGACTGAAGCCCAAGCGAAGACCGCAGCGAAGCTGACCGCGATTTGCCCGCACTTTGTGGTTCCTGATCCGAAGGTTGCCGCCGAATATTACCGCGACGTTCTGGGCTTCAAGATTCTCGGCTATTTTCTCGAGCCGCCGGTTTTTGCGATGGTGGCGCGGGACGCCGCGGAAATTCATTTCGCCAAACTGGACGAGGGCATGTCTCCTGCTCCGAATTCGTTGCGCCGGCGCGGCCTCGGTGTGGATGCCTATCTTTGGGTGACTGACCTGGATGCGCTGTGTGCGGAACTGAAGGAGCGCGGCGCAAAGATTCTCGAAGGCCCGGTACTGCGCGTCTACAACTGTGTGGAGATGGAGATTGAAGACCTGTACGGATTCCGGCTGGTTTTTGCCATGGATTACCAGCATCCAAACGGGTGAAGCATCCTTCGGTACCCCCCTCCCCCCTATTTTTTTGCAAGTGTTGATTCCAAAGAAGTTGAGGTGCAATGATTTGCAAGTGTTCATTCTAAAGGGACTTGCAGGCCCATTTTTTGCAAGTGTTGATTCCAAAGAAGTTGGCGAGGTTTTGCGGTGGCAGGGGTTCGGAATGCAGGGGAAAGAAGGACAAAAGGATGAGGGTTTGCGGAAGGAGCGCGGGAAAGGGAAACGAACAGGCATGTCGAGGGCTCCGCGCTTAACTCCTGAGATATAGTATCACGAGAGTAACGAGAAGTCAAGAGAAATCTGTGATGGAATCCAGGCGCGGGCCGGTTGCCGCTCTGCTATATTTTTGGCGGGGGAGAGACGATGACACTGGCGGAACAGATCCAGACGGACATAGTGGCGGCGATGAAGGCGAAGGACGAACTGCGGCTGAGCGTGCTGCGGATGGTGAAGGCAGCGGTGCAATTGAAGGAAGTAGAGAAGATGCGGAAGCTGGACGGGACGGAGTCCATCCAGATTTTGCAGACACTTGTGAAACAGAGGAAGGAGTCCATCGAGCAATTTACCAAGGGCAACCGGCCGGAGCTGGCGGAGAAAGAGACAAAAGAGCTGGCGATCATCGAAGGCTACCTTCCGGCGGGGGCTTCGGAGGGAGAGATGGATGCGGCGATCGAGAAGGCGATTGCGGAGACGGGCGCGAATTCGATGAAACAGATGGGCGCAGTGGTGAAAGCGGCGAAGGCGGCGCTGGAAGGAAAGACGGTGGATGGGAAATTGTTGAGCGACCGGGTGCGGGAGCGGCTGGGAAAGATGCCGTAAGAAGTTCCCAGAGGCAAGGCTTGAAAGAGCTGGGCTGGAGCCCGGCCTCTAAAGTAAGACACGCCAGGAGAGCCTAGCACGCAGAGATCGCACCCGCGTAAACTGGGAGATGTGGGGCTGCCGGAAAGCATTTCCGTTCAATACACAGAGGAGAGTGCGGGCTACCTGGCGATGACGCCGGTGGTGAAGCAGACGTTCCGACTGGGCGAGCTAGTGGACATGGCCGTAAGCGTGGCGGGAAAGGACGCGGCGCAAGTGGAGCACGTCCTTCGAGCGGGCGCGGCCACCTACAAGGGTTATCACTATAAATGGGAGGGATTCGCGGCGAGCGCCGCGGAACTTGGGGAGTTGCTGGCGGCGTTTCCGGACGAGGATCCTTCGCGGGCGTTCGAGCCAGCGGCGGCGAGCGCGGCGATTCTGGAAAGCGGCGGGGGCACGGAGACAATGCTGGTGGAAATCCCGCGAGGAGCGGCTTCCGCGCGGCGGTTGTTCGGGCGGCGATCGCCGTGGGACGTCCTGCTGGCGTTCGCGGAAGAATTTGCTCCCCGGTATGAAAAATACGATTACGGACGGCGCGGCGACCGGTTCCGGATCGCTCTGCACTACGACGACGCGCGAAGGCTCCTGCGGGAAATTCTCGCCGCGGCTCCGGGCAAACTGCGTTCGGGCTGGCGGCGGCTGAACCCGCCTTCGGCCGTCATGTACGTTCTCAAGCGCGATCCGGGCGGCTCGCGTTAGGAGAAAAGGTTCAACTTCCTGCGGGTTTTAGAACGGCGGTGGAGCGTTCGTCGGTCGCGATGATCCGGTAAAACTTCTTCAGTTCGTCCAGCTTGTCCACCGGAACCGTCAGTTCTTTGATTTCAAACGAACGGGTGTAGCGCAGCACGTTTCCCGTGACTTCCGTTTTGCTGTGATAGCTGCCGAAGCTGTAATCCACGTCGGTGGGCGAAGGTAGATCGTCCACCACGTAGCCGGGGGGCAGAGCGAATTCGAAAGTGTCCACGTCGCCTTCGACGGAATCGAATTCTACGGGATATTTGCGCGGATCCTTGGTTTCGAGAAGATCGCTGGACTTCGTGCCAATGAGGCGAGGCCGGACGAGCAAGAGGTTGCCGGCGGTCTTCGCGTAGCTGGGCACGTCTATCGAATAGTCGTAGATGAATGGAAGAGAAGTGTCACTGAGATTGGTGATGCTGGCTTTCGTGATGTGAAAGTCGGGGAGGGAAGCGGCCAGAAGATCCTCAATAGGCTTGATACGGTCGGTGTCTCTGGTCGCAGAGCGAAGTGCATATCGTTGGTCCATCGCGAAATCGCCGCGGCGAAGTTCGTGGACTTGGCCCCTCAGATTTCCCGAGGTGTCGAGGGAGACTTTCGCGATTCGGCTGATGCCGCTGGTGCGCACCGGAAGTTGGGGCAATTCGATCAATTCTCCGCCATCGGGAGTGACGAGCAAACCGTAGTTGTCCTGCAGCTCTCCACGCAAATGGCCGAAAGGAGTGAGGTCATCGGTGGGGTCGAAGATCAATAGGCGGCCGAGCTTGGGATCCTGAATGACTGCTTGGATTGAACTCTCGTCGAGCCCCTGGGGCAAACGAATGGCAAGGATGACGTGATCAAAAAGCAAGGGCGACGGCGGAGTCTGCGGATTCACGCCTCCCCGGTCCGTGTTGATGACGATGTAATAGGAATCTACGCCGATCTCCTTGAGCATGGTGCTCATCAGTGTGGCTTTGTCCTTACAGTCGCCGTAGCGGTGTACGAAAATGTCAGGCGCGGGATGCGGTTGCCAGCCTCCAATGCCTAATTCGATAGCCACATAGCGGATCTGTTGCTGTACAAACTTGGCGAGCGCCTGCATCTTGGCGAGCGGCGTGGCAGCGGGAGCCGTCAGGGAAGCCACTTCTTGCTTGATTTCTGGCGAGGCATGAAAACGATCGCTGGCCAATGCCGCTTGCCACTTTCCGATGTCCTCCCAGGTCAAACCGCTTTGATTCTGGGTTCCGGAAGGCGGCAAAAGCGTAAGCACCAAGCGCCCCGCCAATCCATTGAAGGGAGGCATACTCTGCTCCCAGCGAATCCCCGGCACATCCTTAACCACCCACTGCCACTGATTCCCCCCCGAGGGACTCGGCTGAACTTCTGGATGATTCAGCCAGGCCGCTTTAAATTCCCAGCCGGGCGGGAGCTGGAGCGTATATCTTGCTTCGACGACCGGAACGGATTCTTGAAACTCCCAGGATTCCTGACGGATGTAAGGGCGCGCTTCCGACTCGATTTCATAACCGAGGATGTTGCCGGGATCGGGCGCAGGAATGCTTAACACTTTGTCCCTTTCATCGGTGACGAGTTCCGCATAGGCGATGCCGGCCAGCGAAATTTCTACCGCGTCTTTTTCCTTCACTTCATAGTCCGGCCCCTGCTGCGGAATGCACCAGGCACGCATGCCGGTAATCTTGCGATTGGCATCAAAGTAAGCCGAAACCGTGCCGTAGTCCCGCCCTTCCGGCCTCAGAATTTTGTAGACGCGCCGCTCGATGTATTTCATTTTGCCGTCGGCTTGAACGCTGGTTATGTCCTCCGAATAAAGGAGGACGGCATTGGTTTTTTCGTCATGGAGCGGCAGAGGAGCGCCGGCAGCCGCATGCATCCACGCGGGAGCGTCGGACGCGCGCGCCGCGGGCGGGACCCCCGCAACGATCAGTGCCGCACAAGAAAACGCCAGAACGAATCCCAAACTCCTCATGCCGGTCTCAATTTCCCGCCGATACCGCGGCTAGCTGCAAGACAACCTGCTGATCATCATGGGACCTTACAATTTGATAGAAATTCCGCAAAGAATCATACATGTCTGTGGGGACCAAGATCACATCGCTGCGCAATTCGCGCCGGATGTGCAAATTGCTTTTGTCATCCACGATGCTGAGCGAATATTCGGCGGCTTTCGCGTTCAGATCGAAGGGTTTCGGGATGCTGCCGGGCGCGCAAGTGAAGGGCATCTCGACGCTCACATCATCAATCTTTTCGAAGTGGTACGAAAAATAGACCGGATACACGCGGCTGGCATGCTCGAACATATGCTTTTCGTCCCCGCTGAAGAAACCGATCGGGAAAAATCCGCGGTGGCCCGTGGCGGAAACCCATCCCGGAATTTTCAAGCTGAATTCCGCTACCAACGTCATTGCGGAGCCATTCCACTCGGGTGTGTTCGTCAATTCAACCTGGCTCCCCGCAGGGATCGAATCCTTTATTTCGTCCTCGAGATATTTCTTCTTTCCCGTCTCGTCGTCATTGCGCTCCTCCATCCTCCGAGAGAGGGCTTCCAAGCCGGTATAGGTGACCGTTAGCTTTCCTTCCAGTGAGCCTTCGCTGGTGAGATTCAGGCGCGCCGTGCGCTCAATGCGCGAAACGTCGCTGTCCGGCAAATCCGTCTGGATCCAGGTTCCGCTTTCCTTGTCGAGCTTTAATCCGCCGACACCCGATTCGGTCCAAGGCAGGAGCCCAAATGGAGCAAAAGCAGTTCCGGGGTCGAGATATGTATCCTTGCCGTTCAGTTTCACGAGCACAACGTTGGTGTCCAATTCCTGGCCGTTGAGCCTCTCCTTGTGGAAGAAATATTCTCTGCGACTGGAGACCAGGCAGGGGGAAGCTTCAAATCCGGCAGCGCGCGCGAGTCCCAGAAACAGCCAGGTAATGTCCTCGCCGGTGCCGAACCCGTTCTTCCAGACGTCCGCGACGTTGTTGGCCGGTTTGATTTTCTGGCGCTTCTCCTCTTCGACAGATTTACTCGTCTCGAAACTCAAATTGCGGATCTTTTGGGTTCGGGCGTAGATCTTCTGGAGCTTCACTTCGGGAGAATCCCCAGGAGAAACAATCTGAGCTACCGCCTCCTCCATCTCCTTGTGCTTGCCTACAAAGTGCTCGACGCGGTCGTCCATTTTCTTATTGAATTGCTTCCAGTACTTTCCCTCGTCCATCTCTTGCCTGTCGGGGCTATACACAAAGTTGATTCTGAATTTAAGCTCATTTTCGGGAGGCATGTACTCTTCTTCCTGAAACGCGGGAATATCATTTCCCGTCATGCGGATGACACCGTCGGATCCCTCTTTGGGGGGCAGGGTGCCCGGGGGCAAACCGGCCGGCCACATCCATCGAACGCTCCACTCCCTGTAGGGTTTCAGGGTGAATTCTGCATGTTTCGTGAACAGCTCTCCGCTGACTATCCAGTTCGAATCAAAAATGTAGCTGTCCAGGAAATCGTAATTGAAGTGATATTCGATGATGCTCCCAACCGATACGTCGGGCATCGTGAAGGTCATTGCGAGATATTTGAGGCTCTTGTATTTGACCACCGTCTTTTCATAGACCTTGCCGTCAAAATTCACAATGGAACCGTCCGGACGGATGGTCCTGGCTTTCAGGTGGCTTACACTGAATCTCTGCTTCTCGAAAGGAATTTCAACGTTTGCGTAGTCCCGGCCTTGCTCCGTCAGGATTTTGATCCGCACGTAATTGTATTCTGTGGTCGCCTGGCCGCTGTCATCGCGGTCCACTTGGCGATACAGATAGATCGCCGGGGCGCCCGGAGCGAGAGGCTCGCTGGTCATTTTCAATTCTTCGGGCGTGACCGGTTTCCATTCATCTGCGACACAAGCGGGAACGTACAACTGGCCGACAAACAGGCCGAGCAAACCAAAGCCGGACACCATTCCCAAGCGGCGAATTCGCACGAGAGGCCTCCCTATTCATCGAACAGCTAAACTCGATGGCTGCGCGCTTTCGGCTTTGCAGGGGCAGCCTGACTCCGGGTTCAAAAAAACGCTAGCGCTGTGGGTACTGTTTCCGACCTGTGACCCGTATATGCGGGGAAAATACCGGGACGTACCCGATCTGTCAAGAGAACGCGCGGGCAGGTATTCTCCGAGGAAACCCTTCCCCCTCCGCGTTTGGTGGGGCATAATCCCGGCGCACCTCTTGCAGTCCAGACCAGCTCGATGCGAGGAGGATTCCTTGAGCGATCGTCCCTGGAGTTCCACTGCGCCCCCCGGCGAATTTCGGACCTACGTTTCGACTACGGAAACCTTAAAGGAATTCAGTCTGCGCGCCGTGATCCTTGGAGCGCTCTTCGGGCTGTTGTTTGGGGCGGTGTCGGTCTATGTGGGCCTGCGCGCGGGACTCACGGTATCGGCTTCGATTCCGATCGCCGTGCTCTCCATTTCCATTTTGCGTGCGTTTGGCCGCTCCACGATTCTCGAAAACAACATCGTGCAGACCACCGGCTCGGCTGGAGAATCGGTCGCGGCCGGAGTGCTCTTCTCGCTGCCCGCGCTGATTTTTCTCGGTTTTGCCGACGACTTCAATTACTGGCGAATTTTTCCGCTCGCGCTCCTGGGTGGATGGCTCGGCGTCCTCTTCATGATTCCTCTGCGCCGCCAGCTCATCGTGAAGGAGCACGGCAACTTGAGCTTTCCAGAAGGAACAGCGTGCGCGGACGTGCTGGTGGCGGGAGAGCGGGGCGGATCGTTCGCGGGCCGCGTTTTCTGGGGCCTGGGACTCGGCGGCGTGTATACGTTTCTGATGAATTCGGCTCAAGCGTGGACGGGCCAGCCAGAGTACCGACCGAAGTGGCTTCCCGGCGCATCGTTTCGCGCCGCCGTCACGAGCGAGTATCTCGGGGTAGGCTACATCATTGGGCCGAAAGTGGCTGGGATTTTGTTCGCAGGAGGAATCGTCTCCTGGTTGCTCGTGATGCCCGCGATCAAGTTTTTCGGACAGCTCGCGGGAAATACTCCGATCTATCCTTCGACGGTCCCCATTCCGCAGATGACTCCGGATCAGCTGTGGTCCAGCTACATTCGGCCGATGGGAGCCGGCGCCGTCGCTGCGGCGGGATTGATTACTCTCATCCGCACCATTCCAACGATCGTCTCGGCTCTGATGGCGGGATTGAAGGATTTTCGATTGGAATCGGGCTCGAAAGAAACCGCGGTCAGCCGCATTGACCACGACATGCCCATGCGGACGTTGATTATCGGCTCTGCCGTGATCGTCGTGCTGATGTGGCTCTTGCTCACCTTCCGGCCCATTGCCGGCGCGCAGACCGGGGTCATATCCAATTTGCTTGCCGCCATTATCGTCGTGGTCTTCGGCTTTTTGTTTGTGACCGTGGCTTCGCGCATCAGCGGGCTGCTCGGCAATTCTTCGAATCCCATCAGCGGCATGACCATTGCCACGTTGATGGCGACGTGCGCCGTGTTCCTCATCCTTGGCTGGACCGCCCCGCGCTATTCCGTGCTGGCGCTGACCATCGGGGGCGTGGTTTGCATCGCCTCCGCGATTGCTGGCGCGACCTCCCAGGACTTGAAGACCGGCTATCTCGTGGGAGCGACGCCGCGTGCGCAACAATGGGGCTTGCTCGTTGGCGTAACCGTATCCACGATCGCTGTGGGCGGCACGCTCACCCTGATGAACAAAGGCCTCGAGAAATTCGTCCCAACGGAAATTCCGGTGAACGTTCAATCTTTGCCTGCTGGGGTCACGCTCAAGGGCTCTTATTCCTACGAGGGAAAAACGTACCGCGTGATCAACTCGCTAGGCTCCGCTACGATTCCGGATGGCGATTATTTTTACGATACCGGGGACAAGAAGATCGAAGTTCAATGGGTTCACGGCATCGGAAGCGACAAGGCTGCGGCGCCCCAGGCCCGCTTGATGGCTACCGTGATCAACGGAATCCTGAACCAGCGCCTGCCGTGGCGCCTGGTTCTGATGGGTGTGGCCATGGTTCTTGCGGTGGAACTCCTGGGAGTCCGCTCTCTGGCCTTCGCTGTCGGATCGTATCTGTCCATCGCCACAACGGCGGCCATCTTTGCCGGCGGCCTCGTCCGATGGATCGTAGAGCGCACATCCAAAGAGGCGAAGTCGGAAAGCGAGGCGAGCCCCGGTGCTCTCTATTCTTCGGGACTGATCGCGGCCGGGGGTGTGTTTGGATTGTTGGCCATCGCGATAAATTTATTGCAGGACCCCGAAATCCCCAATCATGTGCCGCACTGGGTTTCGAGTATCTTCCGCCTTCCCTGGCGCCCGGACCTTCTCGCTTTCGGGCCCAAAGTTCTTGGATCGCTTTCCCAAAGCAATTTATTTGGCATCACCATGTTTGCTCTATTGGCTTTCTCCCTTTTCCACTTCGGCAGGAAGAAGCTTAACTAAGCGGTACTCTCGTACTTTGACTGCATTCCCCTTGCACCGTAAACTGGCGGAGTATGGCGAGCCGTCCTAACATCCGCAGCTACCGCGTGAGCTTTGACTTTTACATCACGCCGGGCGTGAAGCTGCTGCTAATCGCCAATTTCGCGGTTTTCATTTTTGAGGCCTTTCTCTATCATTTTGGCGGAATCAACAGCTACGCTTGGCTGCTGAAATGGTTCGGCTTGGTTCCGGCAGCGGTTGTCCCTTTGATGCGCCTCTGGCAGCCGTTTACCTACCTCTTCCTGCACGATGCGACCTACATCTGGCACATCCTGGTGAATATGCTGATGCTCTGGATGTTTGGCCGCGAATTGGAACTCGTCTGGGGAAAGAACCGCTTTCTCCGCTACTACTTCCTGACTGGCGTCGGTGCGGGACTCATCAACGTCTTCGTAAAAACCGTACCCTTGCTGTGGGGCCGCGACTATGCCTCGCGTTTCACCCCTACGATCGGGGCCTCCGGAGCGATCTTCGGCGTCATGATCGCGTGCGCGGTCCTCTTTCCCGACCGCCGCGTTTATCTGTTTCCGATTCCCATTGCGTTGCGCATGCGCACGGTCGTCCTCATCATGGCGGCCATCACGTTTTTCGGCACCCTCGGGATCGGCGACGACCGGGTGAGCCACATCTGCCATCTTGGCGGAATGCTTGTCGGATATCTCTACCTGCGGCGGGATTCCTACCTTTACCGCTTGCGCAACGAAGTTTCCGACTGGAAGTATAACCGGAACCGCAAACGCTTCGAAGTTTATATCAATAAGCACAAGAACAACCCGCCTTCTCGCCCCGACCGCTGGGTCAATTAGGCGCCGCTTCCCGAACCAGGCTGCTACCCCGCACTTTTGACACTTAAATTCACTTCGATCCGCCGATCACGTGAAACTTCATGAAGTTCGTCGTGCCGCGCACGCCCATCGGTGTTCCCGCAATGATTCCCACCACATCGCCCTTGCGCACCAGCCGCTCGACCAGAAGCTTTTTCTCGGCAATCGCCGCCAAGTTGTCAATCCTCCGAGTGTCGCCGATCTCCACCGGCAACACTCCCCAAATCAATGCCAGTTTCCGCCGCGTGGCCACCTCCGGGGAAAATCCGATAATCGGCACCATCGGGCGGTACCGCGAGACGAGTCGCGCGGTGAACCCGCTGTGGGTGAACACGGCGATCACCCGCATGTGCAGCTCCTTGGAAGCGTGGCACACCAGTTCCGTTACCGTCTCCGCGACTTTCAGACGCTCCTGCGTTGCCGGGTGCGGGTACTCTTTCACACTAGCTTCGGCCTCCTCGATGATCCTCGCCATCATGCTGACCGCTTCCACCGGATATTTGCCTGTCGCGGTTTCCGCCGAAAGCATCACCGCGTCTGATCCGTCGAAGATTGCGTTGGCCACATCGGAGGCCTCGGCGCGCGTCGGCCGCGGATTCTCCGTCATGGATTCCAGCATCTGCGTCGCGGTGATCACCGGCCTCCGGAATTCGCGTGCCCGGGCGATGATGTTCTTCTGCACCACGGGCACCTTTTCTGGGCTCATTTCCACGCCCAGGTCCCCCCGCGCCACCATCACGCCGTCGGAGACGCGCAGGATCTCTTCGAGGTTTTCGATCGCCTCCGGTTTCTCCAGTTTGGCGATGACCGGTGTTTCCTTGCCCGCCCTGCGAATCAGCCTCTTTGCTTCCAGCACGTCCTCGGGGCGCCGCACAAAACTCACTGCGATGTAGTCCGCTCCGTGCGCCAGTGCGAATTTCAGATCTCCCTTGTCCTTCGCCGTCAGCGCCGGAACTCGCAGCTTGATGCCCGGCAGATTGATCCCCTTGTTTTCCCCCAGCGCGCCGCCGTTCGATACTTCGCAGATCACTTCCCGCTCGCGAACTTCCACGGCCCGCAATTCAATCAAGCCGTCCGAGAGCAGGATTCGACTTCCCCTGCGCACTTCGCGTGGTAAAGGCAAAAACGTCGTTCCCACGCGGGTGGAGTCTCCAAGGATCTTTGCCGTCGTGATGGTGAACCGCTGCCCCGTGCGCAGGATCACCGGGCCGCCTCCCGCCAGGACTCCTGTCCGTATTTTGGGCCCCTGCAGATCGGCCAGAATCGCAATCGTTTTTCCGATCTGGCCCGAGTTCGTCCGCAGAAGCGAGATGCTCCTGGCGTGCTCTTCGTGCTGCCCGTGGGAAAAGTTCAGCCGCGCTACATCCATTCCGGCGCGCAACAGCCGGTCAATCATCCGGGGAGAATTGCTTGCGGGACCCAGAGTGCAGACAATTTTGGAGTGCCGGAACCCGTTCACCTTTTTCCTTTCGTTCTCCGCTACTTCGCGACCGCGAATTCCCCCACGATTCTCGCGAGATAATCCACGCCTTTGGTGAATGATGCCAGTGGGATTCTCTCGTCGTTGCCGTGCACGCGTACCAGATCGTCATCGGTGAGCGGGAAAGGCCACAATCCGTATGCTTCCACATTGTGCAGCCGCAACTGCGCGGAATCCGTCGCCCAGGCGGATTGGATCGGCAGGACAGGAGCGCCGTTGAACTCTTCCGCTGTCGCTTTCGTGATCGTCGCGTAGAGCTCCGAATCCAGCGAGGATGGCGGCGCGGCCAGCCCCGCGTCCGGCTGCAGCTCGAAGCGCACTTTCGGATCGTTCACCAGCTTGGTCAAATCCGCCAGTAGCGTGGTGATCGTATCACCCGGCAGCAATCGGACATTCAAATTTGCGCGCGCCTCCCCGGGAATGACGTTGGCCCGCACGCCGGCGCTGAGCATCGTCGGCACTATCGTGTCGCGGATCATGGCATTCCACATCGGGTTGGCGTCGGAGATGACCCGCGCCGCGTGCTCTCCGCGGTCCGAACTATCCATCGAGCGAATCCATTTTGCGACGTCGTCTGGCTCCAGAGGCGCCAGCGCTTCAAAGTACCGTTGCACGATCGTGGTGTAGTGCACCGGCGCCGAATAATTCCCGATCTTTTCGATCGCCGCCGCCAGATGCACCACCGCGTTATCATTCGTCGGAATGGAAGCATGTCCGGATATGCCTTCGGCAATCACCGCGACGTTCATCGCCACCTTTTCGCTCGCCTGCACGCCCACGTACTGCACTTTTCCGTCTTTCAGAAAGACGGTTCCGCCTTCATTCAGCGAAAAGCCGGCCGCAAATTTCTCCCAGTATTTGGCGATCAGCGTTCGAATGCTCGCATCGCCCCCCTGCTCTTCGTCATCCGTCGCCAGGAAGATCACGTCGCGATTCAATCGCACGCCTGCGCGCTTCAGTGCCACCATGACGGCCATATTCGCCGCCAGCATTCCTTTGTCGTCCAGCGATCCGCGCCCGTACAGGTAGCCATTTTTCTCCACCGCGCCGAACGGATCTACCGTCCACTTCGAACGGTCCACTCCGACCACATCCATGTGCGCGACCAAAAGCAGCGCCCGCGACGGGTTAGCCACCACGCTGCTCTGCAGCCGCCCCACCACCGCACTGCGTCCCGGCATCACCGGAAGGATCTCCGTCGGAATGCCCTCTTTTTGCAGCACACCTGCGACGTATTTCGCCGCCGCATCTTCATTCCCAGGCGGATTCGTCGTATTGATCTTGATCAGGCCGGCCAGCCACCCGGCCGCTTCCGTGGCAACTGCGGTGGTGCTTCCCAATGGAGGCGCGCTAGGCGCGGCCATCGGAGTTTGCCCTTCTCCCGGCATTTGGCCGCGCACGGTCGCTACGCTGCACCAGAGCGCTGCCCCTAGGATCAACATCACTGCTCTCGACTTGCGGATCACCGCTCCCTCCCTTTCAGCACTCTTTTGTCCCCCGGGCCTCGCGTTCACCCCTCGCTTGCCCTTCGACAACCGTTTTGTTCCAATTGTGCTTCATACTAACATGCGGGAGGGACGCTTCCTGGCCGCATTCGAAACCGGTTTCGAATATTTCACCGGATGTGCCCCAAGCAGGAACGATTTTTTAAGAAATCTTTTCAAACGGGTCTGGCCTCGGAAAAGGGGATGGGATGAAAGCCACTGCCTCGGTGAGAGTTTTTCTGATTCTTCTGATCGTATTATCTGCGGGCGGGATAGTTCCAAATGCGACAGCCCAGTCGCAGACTGGCCCGCAAACGGACGCTCAGCCGCCGCAGCAGGCGCCTCCCACCCAGGCTGCTCCCTCTCAACAGCAGCAACCCCCCTCGGGCGGCGTATCCATCGCCGTCGAAGTGCCCATCGTGACCCTGGATGTAGTCGCCACCACCAATCACGGCGACATCATCACCGGCCTCAAGCGCGAAAATTTCCGTGTCTTTGAAGATGGCGTGCCCCAGACCATCACCAGCTTCGGCCCCACCGATTCCCCCATCACCATGGTCGTCCTCATGGAATTCAGTGCCCGATACTACGGCTATTTCTCCCAAGTGGGAAAATACTGGGCTGACGCCCTCTTCCCGAATCTCAAACAGCAGGATTGGGTCGCCCTGGTCACCTTTGATATGAGGCCTCATCTCGAAGTAGACTTCACGCAGAATAAGGATGAAGTGCGCAACGCCCTCTTCCATCTGTATTTTCCGGGCTTCAGCGAGTCCAACGTTTTCGATGCGCTGCTGGACACCGTGAACCGTTTGAAAGACGTCAAGGGCAAGAAATCCATCCTGCTGATCTGCACCGGCCGGGACACTTTTTCGAAGCACACTCTGGATCAAACCATCAAGCAGCTTCGCCAGACGGACGTCACCGTCTTCGCGGTCGGTCTGAGCCGCTACATCACCAACGCTCTTGAAATGAGTGGCTACCACGGTTCCGAGATCAATTTCGTGCAGGACCAGAACCAGCTCTCCACTTTTGCCAAGGAAACCGGCGGCAGCGCGTGGTTTCCTCAATTCGACGGTGAACTTCCCGGTATTTTCCAAGAGGTTGCCGCGTTCCTGAGAAACCAATACAGCCTCACCTACACGCCCACGAACCGCGCGCGTGACGGCTCCTACCGCAAAATCAAGGTGGACCTGGTGGCCCCGGATGGCAGCCCGCTTATCGTCCTGAACCAGAAGAAAAAGAAACAGAAAACTGAAGTATATGTGCGCGAAGGCTACGTCGCTCCCAAGGGCGCGGACTGACGGGTTCGGTCCCCGCAAAAATTGGAAACTGTTTGGTCAATATCCCCGCGCAAGTTCAACCTGGTTTGTCATTTGGCGGCCGTCAAACCAGCGCTCCAATAGATCCATCAGCAGCTCCGTTTCACGTTCCCACAGTCTTCCGCTGATCGCGCTGGTGTGCGGTGTAATCAGCAAATTCGGCGTTTTCCAAAGCGGATTTTCGGCGGGCAACGGCTCCATGCTCGCCACATCCAGCGCTGCGCCTCCGAGCGCTCCGCTTTCAAGCGCGCGCATCAACGCCGCTTCGTCGAGCAGCGATCCGCGGCCCACATTTACCAGTCGTGCTTCTCTCTTCATTCGGATAATCTGCGTTTCTCCCATCAGTTTTCGTGTTTCCGCCGTGTCTGGCGTTGAGATCACGACGTAATCCGCTTCCGGCAGTACCTCATCGAGTTGCGAGGCGAGCACAATCCGTTCCGCAAGCGAAGCATCGCCCTTTCCGGAGCGCGTCACTCCCCATACTCGCATCCCGAACGCCTTCGCCCGCCGCGCCAGCTCTCTTCCGATGGATCCAAAGCCCACGATCAGCAGCAGCGCGCCATTCAGCTCCGTCAAATGCTGAGGCTTGTCCCAGAGCAGCTGTGGCGCCCACTGGCTCTTGTCCTGGAATCTCACCGTATCGGGAAAATTCCGCGCCAGCGCGATCAGCAGGCCCATCGTGTGTTCCGCCATGGGCACGGAAAATATCCCGCTCGCATTAGTCACCATGATTCCCGAATCACGCAGCTCCGGATACACCAGTTGCGTCACGCCCGCCGCCGTCGAATGCACCCATTTCAATTTTCGCGCGTGTTGGAGCTGCTCCGCGCGCAGCGAATAGCCGATGAAGATGTCCGTGTCCGGTAATTCCTGCGGCAACGTGTCGTAATTCGGCAAATGCAGCACGAGCATTTGCGGCCAGCGCTCGCGGATGCGCTCCGCCATGAAAGGCTTTGGACGCCACTCCGTAAAGTTGTGCCACACGCAAATGACAAGCTTTGTCTCTTCCGGCTTGGTCCGCATCTGGAGCTCAGCGCGCAGGCAGAATCCGCAGGTCCTTACCCGTCATGTCCGCGGGCTTCTTCTGGCCCAAAATGTTCAACATCGTCGGAGCAATGTCTCGCAACGATCCTCCGCCGTTCAGCTGAACTCCTTCTTCGCCGCTCACCAGAATCAGCGGCACAGGGTTCGTCGTGTGGTACGTGTGCGGCCCGCCGGTCTTTGGATCAATCATCGTCTCCGCGTTGCCGTGGTCAGCGGTGATGATCCATGCGCCGGGATCGGTCCGCGCCTTCAGCGTTTGATAGATTTTTCCAAGTCCCGCGTCCACGGCTTCCACGGCCTTGATCGCCGCTTCCAGTTTTCCCGAATGCCCCACCATGTCCGCGTTGGCGTAGTTCATGATAATGGCGTCGAATTCGCCCTTCTCGATCGCCTTCACAACCGTATCCGTGATTCCCTCCGCGGACATCTCCGGTTTCAAATCGTAAGTGGCCACCTTCGGCGATGGCACAAGGATTCGTTCCTCGCCCGCGAACGGTTTCTCGATTCCGCCGTTGAAGAAATACGTCACGTGCGCGTACTTCTCCGTCTCCGCCGTCCGCAAATTCTTGTAATTCAGGTCCGCGAACACCTGCGCCAGAATATGCTCCAGCTTTTCCGGAGCGATCACGAACTGCAGCCACGGCCAGTGCTTGTCATATTGAGTCATCGCCACGTAAAAGAGATTCTTCGGCCGCTTCGCATCCGCGAACTTGTCGAAATCCGGCCCCGCCACCGCGTAAGTCATCTGCCTCGCGCGGTCCGCCCGGAAGTTGTAAAAGATCACTGCATCGTCGTCGCGGATCAGTCCCACCGGTTTTGCCGATGCGCCCTCGCCTCGCGCGATCACTACGGGCTTCACAAATTCGTCCGTCACTCCGTCTTCATAGCTCCTCTGCAGCGCGGCGACCGGATCGTTTGAGTGCGCCTCTGCTTCGCCATGCGCCATCGCGCGATATGCCAGCTCGATGCGTTCCCAGCGGTTGTCGCGGTCCATCGCGTAATAACGCCCCACCACCGTGGCGATCTCCCCGATGCCAAGCTCACGCATTTTCTGTTGAAGTTGCTGTACGTATTCGCGTCCGCTGTGCGGTGGAGTGTCGCGCCCATCCATGAAGCAATGCACGAATACCTTCTCGACCTTGTGCTGCTTGGCCATTTCCAGCAGCGCGAACAAATGGTTGATGTGCGAGTGCACACCGCCGTCGCTCAGCAACCCCAGAAAGTGCAGTTGCCGCTGCCGCCCGCGTTCCATCGCCTTCTGGAAAAGCGGCACTTGATTGAGTTGTTTGTTCG
The DNA here is from genome assembly GCA_035518615.1 of Terriglobales bacterium. Classification (GTDB taxonomy): domain Bacteria; phylum Acidobacteriota; class Terriglobia; order Acidiferrales; family UBA7541; genus Acidiferrum. The sequence continues at coordinate 20,441 of DATIXL010000004.1, forward strand.
CCACCAGCAAATCAATGCGCGTGATGTCCATGTGCACGATTCTTCCCGCGCCGATGTTCATGTGCCCCACTTCGCTGTTCCCCATCTGCCCTTCCGGCAGTCCCACATAGGGTCCTGAAGTGTGAATCAGCGTGTTCGGAAATCTCCGCAGCAGTTCGTCATAGTTTGGCTTCCGCGCCATTGCGATCGCGTTGCCCTTCGTCTCCGGGCGGTATCCCCATCCATCCAGTACAGTCAATACAATCGGTTTCGGTCCTTTCGTCATGACTCATCAGAATACACAAATCTTGCCCGCAGGGCACAGTCCAATCCTGTGCACCGAAAGTGGACTTTCTCTCTTTTATTATTTGGTTGCCGAATTCAATTCTTGTTCGGCGCTGCAGGTTGCTGCGCGTCAGGCCCATTTTTTTCAGGACTGGCAGGCAAGTCCACTCGTAATTCTATGCTGGTCAAGTCTCCGTTGTATTCCTTCGTTGTGCTTGGTTTGTACCAGACTTGCGCTCTCATCCCATCGGTGTGATGGCAGAGCGAGGAATGATCGCTGCCATACCAAACTTTGTCCGAGAACCCCACCATAAATCCACCGGCGGCACGGAATTTCAATGAGTCGGCTTGTCGCCGCAGAGTGACAACCATGGGGTGATCTTTGTCTCCGCAACGAATGTCGGCGATTTTTCCTTCGGCGGATTGCGGTGCGGAAAGTTCGAGATCGAGCGCGGGTCCCGGAGGCCGCTCGCTTTCCGGGACATTCTTCCATAATTCGATCGCTTCGTTGTGGTCCGGGCCTCGCCAGCGCTCTGCCACAAATTTGGCATATTCCGCCGCCTCGGCGCCTTTTCCTAGCCGCAGTAGGATTCGCCCGCTCAAAAGATGGTATCCGGCGCGGGTCGGCTCCAGTTCTTCCGCTTTCCGCGATACGGCAAGCGCCGTGTTTAGATCGCCTTGCCTCACAACAAGAAACGCCAACTGCACAAAGGCAGGAGCAAACTCCGGGTTTATTTTGAGTGTTTGGCGCAACCCCTCCTGCAGGTCGGCCTCATCAGCGGGCGTGTTGCCAAGTGCTGTCGGCGCCATCATGGTCTGGAAATACCGGGAAAGAAATCTCTGATTGTCCAGCCCATTCGCTGTCGCGAATTCCGTTGCTGCATCCTGATCCTTCCCCTCCGTGAAATCAAGCAACCCCATGTCCTCATGGAGCTCTCCCAGTTTCGGATCGTCTTTCAACCCCTGTTCGACGATTTCTCGCGCTTCCACGGGATCATGGGACCACAGCCGGAAGCTGCCGATCGCCGCCTCCGTTTCCGCAACACTCAATTTCCGCTCCGCGAACTCCTTTTCGCTGATCTGCTCGGGGTTTGTCATAACGAAACTTTCGAACGCAAATTTGCGCACGTACGCTTCAAGCGCGCTCTGCACGGACTGAAAACTCCCGAAGGTCTCCGTGAAGGCTTTCTTTTGCTCTTCTCCCATCTGGAGCTTTCTGAAGAACCCGGTCAGCTTTTTACCCCGCTCCATGTTCGGACCGAAGATGAAATAGTGTATGAGGGCCCACGATTCGCTATAGAAAAGATCAATCCGTTCGTCGTCTCCCTTGAACGCCGTGTATGGATTTTCGCTGATCAGCTTTTCGATTGGGATCAGCGGCTCGCCTTGTACCGCGTACACCCGCATGCTGGGAGCACCGATGTAAATTTTAGTTTTCTCAAAGCGCGTTCCGCCGTAGTAATCCGCGAGCCCTTCATCCAGCCACGTGGGCAGCCATCGAAAATTTGCATGGAGCAGGGTGTGAACGTATTCGTGATAGACGACCTGGTATGCTCCCGGCACATCCTGATCCACTCGAATCACTGCGAATTGTCGGTCCCATCCATGCAGGAAAAACCCCGCTACTTTTGGGGCTCCCTTTACTTTCCACTGCGCGGGAGCCAGTGATTTCATGCTTGCTTCATCCCGCGGCGCGAAAACCAGAAGCGGCGCTCCCGTTTCCAGCCGCATGCCGGGAAAACCCACGGCAAATACGGCGCGCATCTGTTCGAACTCTCGCGCCACCCTCCGCGCATCTCCCGCGCTCCCGTCTGTCAGCACTCGAAAATGCGGGCTGCGCACTTCGATCCACGGCCGTTGCCCGGCAAACGCGGTTGCACCGAGCATTACCACCGTTATCGTCAATCCGGCCGCGCGGCGCAGAGCTTCCAGCAATTGTTTCTCCTGGCGGGACAGTAGCTGGGAGGTTAACTCTGATGTCCGCCGGAGGCAACGGGAATTGATGCCGCCTTCAAGGCGCGGCCTCTAACACGATGCGAATTTGTGGAGCGCATCGAGCAGACGGTGAACCTCTTCCTTGGTGTTGTAGTGCACCAGTCCGATTCGCAGCACCCCGCCCTGATCTTGCACGCCGAGCCGCTCCGTCAGATTCAGCGCATAGAAATTGCCGTCCCAGGTGAAAATTCCGCGCTCACCCAGGAATCTTGCCGCATCGGTCGGCGTACCCTTCGCTAGGCGCACGGACACGGTCGAGCATCGCTCGCCAAATCGCTTCTCATCGCGAATTCCATAGAGTGTCAGCCCGGGAACCTGCAGCAATCCTGCGATCAACTCTTTCAGCATCCCCATCTCATGCTCATGTGCTGCCCGGTACCCCGCGAGAATCGCCTCGCGCCTCGTCTTCGCGGTCGCATCGCAGCGTCGGCCAAGTTTCGCAAAATATTCCACCGCCGCACCGATCCCCGCAATCCCTTCCTGCACCTGCGTACCCGTTTCCCAGCGGTCCGGCAGCGTATCCGGCGCAGGTCGCACTTTGTACGGCCGAAACCGCAACAAGTGATCCTTCTTTCCATACAGCGTTCCCATATGCGGCCCGAAAAACTTGTACGCCGAACATGCCAGAAAATCGCAATCCAGCGCTTTTACGTCGATCGCTCCGTGCGGCGCGTAGTGCACCGCGTCAACGAACATCAGCGCGCCGGCCGCGTGCGCCAGCCTTGTAATTTCCTCTACTGGATTGATCGTTCCAGCCAGGTTTGATGCATAGCCCACCGCCACCAACTTGGTTTTGTCCGTAACTTTCCGTCGCAGATCCTCCATGTCCAGTGTGCAATCCTCTTCGTGAATACCCACTTGCTGGATCACCACTCCCTTTTCTTCGAGCGCTCTCCACGGCGCCACGTTCGCGTCGTGATCCAGCGTCGTCACCACGATCTCGTATCCGGCTTTCAGTTCGCGCCCGATCGCCCGCGCCAACGCGAACGTGATCGTTGTCATGTTTTGCCCGAAGCTGATCTCCTCCGCGCTGCAATTCAGAAAATCGCCCATCGCTTCCCGCGCTTCCGCGATGATCGCGTCCGTGCGCTGGCTGGTCAGAAATGCTCCGCACGTGTTCGCGTTGGCATTGAGCAGATAATCCTGCATCGCATCCATCACGCGCTTCGACACTTGCGTTCCCGCTGGCGCATCCAGAAACGCCGCCGCCTGTCCATTCACTTGCAGCTTCAGCGAAGGGAACTGCTCCCGCACCCACTCCAAATCCAGTGGCTTTTTCCCTGCTTCTCGCATTGCTCCCGTGCTCATCTCGCTCTCCGGTCTGTCAGTTTCTCACACCTGTCACTCGCCTTGAAGGGGCGCGGCATTGCTGCACCCTCGCCGCCATAACTTGCGCGGCGTGATAGCATCTCAACGATTGCTCTCCACTCATGCCGCGGCGGCGCCGGCTATCAACTTTGCGCCCCGTTTCATCCGGGTGTTCCTCATGCCTGACACTCTTCCGTCATCGGAACGCACACGTATCGTGCGCGAGCCGCATCGCGGCGTTTACAATCGCGACGCCATCCACAAAATTCTTGACGAAGGATTTGTCTGCCACGTCGGCTTCGCGGTTGACGGGCAGACCTACGTCATTCCCACCATGTATGCGCGCGTTGGCGACTTCATCTATTTTCACGGCTCCGCCGCCAGCCGCATGCTGCGCCTCTTGAGCGAAGGCGTCGGCATTTGCATCACGGTCACTCTTCTCGATGGCCTCGTCCTCGCCCGCTCCGTTTTCAACCACTCCATGAACTACCGTTCTGTCGTCGCCCTCGGCAAAGCTTTCTCTGTTGATGCGCCCGAGGAAAAGCTCGCCGCCCTCCGCGCCTTCACCGAAAAAATTCTTCCCAGCCGATGGAACGACGCGCGCCAGCCCAACGAGCAAGAACTGAAAGCCACGAACATCTTGCGTCTACCGCTCACAGAGATTTCCGCAAAAGTCCGTACCGGTTCTGTAGAAGATGACGCTGCGGATTATGTGCTCCCCGTCTGGGCCGGCGTAATTCCCCTGCATCTCGCCGCCGATCCTGCGGTCCGCGATGAACGTTGCGATTCTTCAATTCCCACGCCATCCTACGCAGTGAGATACGAACGGTGAGCCATGAGTGAATTTCAACCAGCACCCATCAAGCCCGTCATCGGTATTTCCGCGCTCGATGCCCTGGACATTCGCGTCGGTACAATCGAGCGCGTCGAAGAAGTCCCCCGCTCGGAAAAGCTCATGAAACTCACAGTGAATTTCGGCGATCATTCCAGAAAGATTCTCGCGGGGATTCGCAAGGAGCGCTCGATTCCACAAGAAATTGTCGGACGCCAGGCGCTCTTCGTGGTGAATCTCGAGCCGCGCCGGATGGCTGGCGAAATATCCGAAGGAATGCTCTTCGATATCGGCCACGCCGACGGCATCACTCCCGTTCTCGCCCTCACGGAAAAACCTGTTCCCAACGGGTCGCGCGCAGGCTAGCGCGTGGCGTTCGTGAGCGTCTCCGCCGCGTCGTGAATCAGCGCGGCTTCCGCGTTTAACACTTCCGCGGTAACGCCGATCTCCTCATTGGCTTCTTTCCATTTTTTCGATTCAATCGCTTCGCGCACGGCCGGCAAAGTTTTCGGTGCATAGCCCGTATATTGTCCCGGTGCATCCACGTAGTGCTTATACCAGGGGCGCCCCGGCAGGCCTTTTTCGAGAGTCAGTTTGCGCTCGCTCTCCATGAGCAGCTTGTTCACTTCATCCATGGAAGCTTTTGCCAGATCGGCTCCGCCATTCGCCGTAGCCGCTTCCACGGCCTTGTGAAACTCCGCGCTCGCCTGCGTCAGCGCGCTTGTCGCATTGTCCAGGGGAGCAAAGTTCAGAAAGGGCGGCACATCTTCCCGCGGCGGCGGCACGGAAACGATCTTTGGATCCTTGATCGCTTCGAAAACCCCTTCATCCAGCTCGCGGTTCCGCTCGATCGCATCCTCGCGCATTGTCGCCGCGAGATCCTTCACCTGTTTCGCGTACATCTGGATCGTATCCGATAGATCGCCGAACTCGAACGGCAGAAGCTCCGCGTCCGCCAGCCGCATGACTGCGGTTCCGCCTGTCTGGGCGAGCGCCTTTTCATAGACGAACTTCGTATCGCTGAAATGCGTGTACCAGTAAAAGTCGTCGTAAATCGAGTGATAAATGCCGCCGCCGTCTTCGCCGCCGAATCCGATATTCAGCGCCGCAACGCCGTCGTGCTGTTCGAACGCCGCGAAATCCGAGCCCGATCCCAGCGCCCCGATGCGCCAGTCGCGCCGTTCGCGCAATTCCTTGCGCTCTTCCGCGGTTTTCGCATCTGCGATTTCCCCCAATTGATGCCGTTTCCACACGGAAAGATCCGTTTCCGGATCCTGGATATCCTTCGCGATATTGTTGATGAATCTTTCGAGCGAATGCGAACCATCGGCGAAAAGATAGCCGCGCCCATTAGAATCGGAATTGATGTACGCCACCGCGTGCTTCTGCAGCTCGCCAATATGCTCTTCCGCCCATTCCGTTGAGCCGAGCAGCCCCGGCTCCTCGCCGTCCCACGCGCAATAAATGATCGTCCGCCTCGGCTTCCAGCCTTTCTTCAACAATTCTCCGAACGACCGCGCTTCTTCCAGCAGCGCCACCTGCCCCGAAATCGGATCTTCTGCTCCGTTCACCCACGCGTCGTGATGATTGCCGCGAATCACCCATTCATCCGGATTCGTCGAGCCTGGAATTTTCGCGATCACGTCGTAAATCGTCTTCAGACCCCAGTTCGCTTTCACCAGCAGATGCACTTTCGCCGGGCCGGGTCCCACGCGGTAAGTAATGCCGAGCCCGCCTCTCCACGAGTGCGGAGCAATTTCTCCCTGCAGCGCTTCAAGAAGCGGCTTCGCATCTCCGTATGAGATCGGCAGCACCGGAATCTTCGTGAACACTGGAACATCCTTCATATCGAGGCGCTTCGCGTCCTTCGTCGCGCCAATTCCCGGCGTCAGCGGATCGCCCGTGTAAATCGGCATATCTTCCACGCTGCCGCGCTGTACGCCTTCGTCCGGGCGCCACGCTCCCTGGGGGAACGTTACGCCCTCCTTGAAGCCGTCGTCGGACGGATCGGAGAAAATCAAGCAACCCACCGCTCCATGTTCCGCTGCCACTTTCGGTTTGATCCCTCTCCACGAATGGCCGTAGCGCGCAATCACGATCGCGCCTTTCACGGAAACTCCCATCCGCGCTAGCTGATCGTAGTCCTCGGGAATTCCATAGTTGACGTATACGAGCGGCGCGGTCACGTCTCCGTCAATCGAATACGCGTTGTACGTCGGCAGTTGCTGCGTCTGCTGATTCGAAGTGGGATCCTGCGGAAGTCCTGGCTCCTGCAGTTTCGCTGTGAATTTCGGTCCGCCGTCCACCAGTTCGACGAGCCGCTCTTTCGGCGTGGGAAACAGCACATCGAAAGTTTCGATGTGCGCGTCCAGCCCGAATTCCTTGAATTTCGCCAGGATCCATTCCGCGTTCTCTTTGTCGTAGGGCGACCCGACATGGTGAGGATAGGCCGAAAGCCTCTGCATGTTCGCGCGCATGTTGTCTGGGTTCGGGATGGCGCGAAGCTGCTCTTCCCAGCTTCTTTCCGCGCGCGAAGCATCCGCCGAATAGCCTGCAAGGAGCTTTTCGTCGCCGACAATGCGATATCCCATCGGCAAAATTATCGCGAACAAAGCTGCCGCAATTCCCACTCGAATGAACTGCTTCATCAGTTGCCCCCAGTGTTTTGAAAATCCGCTGCGCTAGTTCCTTGTCCCCGCGGCGCGTACGGATCGCGGGGAGGATTATTTCGCGGGATGCCGCAGCCTGCAAGCGAAGATTGCAACCTTCGCTACCCTTGGGATATTTCCTGCTTCTTTTCGCTTTTCAATTTCCCAGAATGGATTTGCCAGGGAATCGCGCTGCAGCACCGAGTTCCTCCTCGATGCGCAGCAACTGGTTATACTTCGAGATGCGGTCGGTGCGCGACGCCGATCCGGTCTTGATCTGCCCGGCGCCGGTGGCAACGGCAAAGTCCGCGATAAACGTATCTTCAGTTTCGCCGGAGCGATGCGAAATAACTGACTTGTAGCCGGCTTTTCGGCCCATCTCGACCGCTTCGATTGTTTCCGTGACAGTGCCGATCTGATTCAGCTTAATCAGGATGGCGTTGGCAATTCCCTGATCGATTCCGCGCTTGAAAATCTCCGTGTTGGTCACGAAAATATCGTCGCCCACCAGTTGGATCCGCTTCTTCGACGTTTTCGAGCCCATTTTTTCGGTCAGCTTTTTCCATCCGAGCCAGTCTTCCTCGCCCATGCCGTCCTCGAGCGAAACGATCGGATATTTCTCCACCCATTTGGCCCAGTATTCGATCATCTCTTCGGGCGAATGCGCGCTCTTGTCCGATTTCTTGAATACATATTTCCCGCTGGCTTTGTCGTAGAACTCGCTCGCCGCGGGATCGAGCGCAATGGCCACCTGCTCGCCGGGCTTATATCCCGCCGCGGAAATGGCTTCCAGAATGATCTGGATCGCTTCCTCATTGGACTTGCAATTCGGTGCGAAACCTCCCTCGTCGCCGACGGCCGTGGAATAGCCGTGTTTTTTCAACGCCGCTTTCAAGGAATGAAACACCTCGACGCCCCAGCGCAGTGCTTCGGAAAAACTCGATGCCCCAACGGGCATGGCCATGAATTCCTGGAAGTCCACTGAATTATCTGCGTGCGCTCCGCCGTTCAAGATGTTCATCATCGGCAGCGGAAGAAGATTCGCACTTTTGTCGCTCGAAAATTGCGATAGATACTTGTAAAGTGGCTGCTTCACCGCGGCAGCGGAAGCGCGCGCGGCGGCCATGGAGATCGCGAGAATAGCGTTCGCTCCGAGCCGCGATTTTGTTGGCGTGCCGTCGAGCGCAATCATTTTGTGGTCGAGGCCGGCCTGATCCGCGGCGTCGAAGCCGGCAACGGCTTTGCCCAATTCGCCATTCACGTTGGCAACAGCCTTCAACACGCCTTTGCCGAGATATTTGCTTTTGTCGCCGTCGCGCAGTTCAAGCGCTTCGTTTTCGCCCGTGGACGCTCCCGAAGGCACGATGGCCCGTCCCAATACTCCGGACTCGAGCACAACATCGGCTTCGACAGTAGGGTTGCCGCGGGAATCAAGCACCTGCCTCGCATGGACCTTCGCAATCTTCGTGGACATGACTGTGGCTTCTCCTCGGGAAATTCGAACCCCCGATTGTAACAGAGGACGAACCTCAACCCTTCGGCGGGAATGGACGAGTGCATGGGATTTCGCGTTGTCCGTTTCAGAAAGCACCGTTTTGTCGGGAAAGTCTGAGATTTAAGCGCCGCGAAAAGGAAAACACTGGAAATTGTGGCGCTGCGCTTCTCCTACGGCTCCGCCATCATTTCGTCCACATAGCACCACATCCAGTCTTCGCCCGGCTCGATGGACTGGATCACGGGATGTTTCGTGGCGTGAAAATGTTTTGTGGCGTGCTTATTCTTTGAAGAATCGCAGCAACCCACGTGGCCGCATTCGAGACACAACCGGAGATGGACCCAGGTATCGCCCATCTTCAGGCACTCTTCGCAGCCCTTCGTATGGGGTTTGGCGTGTTTGGTCTGCTTCAGGTGAACGCAGAGGGAATTCACGTTTCGTTTACCTCCTGAACGGAAGATGTGACAGTCGGTTGCTTGAATGGAAGCCGGACGCGGAAGCGCGTATCGCCCGGCTGTGATTTCAGCTCGATCGAGCCATGATGCTTCCGGACGATCCTCATGACGGTATCAAGACCTAGTCCGGTGCCCTCTCCTACCTTCTTGGTCGTGAAGAATGGTTCGAAAATACGCGATTGGATAGCCGGTGGCACGCCCGGCCCATTGTCCCCGATATCTACCACGGCGCAATCGAGTTCGCGCATCGTTTTCATTCGTAACTCGCCCTCGCCCTTCATTGCGTCAATGGCATTGTCAATCAAGTTGGTCCAGACCTGATTAAGCTCTCCTCCGTAAGCACAAACTCGCGGAAGCTGCGGATCGTAATCGCGGACGATTGTCACGCCCGTTTTCAATCGGTGGCCGAAGATTTTCAGCGTGTTTTCCAGATCCTCGCGGAGATCCACTTCCTGCAATGGTCCCTGGTCCATATAGGAATAGCGTTTGATCGCGGTAACCAGATCGCTGATGCGGCGCGTGCTATTTTCAATTTCCCGGACGAGCCCGTAGACCGTAATCAGGGCCGCCACCCGCCGCACCGCATAGCCCACGGTTTCCTCACCCGTAGACGCAGCCAGCGCATCGAGCTTTTCCCCTGAGATTGCTGCATCCGCCAGCACCGACGCAATTTTATAGGGCTCCTCAACCTGATGGCGTTCCAACCAGTTCGTGATGGAATCCTCGAGGTCACTGAACTCGAGCGGATCCGCGGACGGCGATGCGGGGGAGGAAGCATGCAGCACCGCTTCCTGCTCAAATTGAAGGAGCGCATTGCGCTGCTCGTCTGAATACGAACGCTTTAGAAGTTTGATGCTGGCCGCGCGGACGCTTTCCATTGCTTCAATCAGGGATTGCGCCGCGCGGCGCGCAGCCGCCGCCGGATTGTTCAACTCATGCGCCAGCCCGGCGGAAAGCTTGCCGAGGGCCATGAGCTTTTCCTGCTGCGTCTCGATCCGCGTCGTTTCGCGGATGCGGTCAGACATAATGCCCACCAGCCGCTGCCCGAGAAGGGGCATGCGCTGCAACATTTCCGGGAAATGCTTTTTATGAAGCCGCAGCATGCGTGTCGGAAGCACGGTCCGAGCCGTGCCAGTGAACTGGGTCAGACGCGAAAAAGGCAGGGTGCCCGTGACCTGGCCCGCAAAGGCCGTGATGATGGGCGAACCCGGAGCGTTGGCGCGCTCAAACTGCAGCTCGCCTTCGAGAATCACTGTCAGATGCTCGGCGGGATCGCCGGGACGCGACAATGTTTCCCCCGCCTGAAACTTCGATTCCTCCATGCGGGCGGCAAGCCATTCAAGATCCTCGCTCGCCAGATCGCTGAAGATGGAGACGCCGCGCAAATCCGCGACCACTCGGGCAAGCTGGTCGGCTGTTTGCGGTTCGCCCATGTCAGACGGTGCTCAGGTACTGATGCACGAACTGAACCGCGTTGGCGCCTTCGCCCACTCCCGAGGCCACGCGCTTGATCGAGCGATAGCGCACGTCTCCAGCGACGAAAATTCCCGGGATGCAGGCCTCGAGAAGCCAGGGATCGCGTTCAAGGGGCCAACTGCGAGGAGGTTTGCCGTCCCGCATGAGATCCGGCCCCGTCACGATGAAGCCCTTCTCGTCGCGTTCGACGATATTGGCAAGCCATTCCGTGCGCGGAGCGGCACCGATGAATATGAACAAGGAGCTGGTGTTTACTTTTTGTATCTCGTTCGTCGTGGAGCAGAGAATGGAAATGGCTTCGAGATGATCGTCGCCAAAGACTTCGACGATCTGCGAATTCAGCTCTACCTGGATGTTTTCCGTCTGTCGAATTTGATCAATCAAATATTGCGACATGCTGGCCTGTAGCGATTTGCCGCGCACAAGGATGATGACCCGCCGGGCGTACTGCGAAAAAAACATCGCTGCCTGTCCCGCGGAATTCGCGCCGCCAACAATGTAGACGTCCTCGCCGCGGCAAGCTGCTGCTTCGGTCATCGCCGCGCCGTAATATACGCCTGCGCCCTGCACGCGGTCCATTCCGGGTACGTCGAGCCGCCGATAGGAAACGCCCGTGGCGATAATGAGCGCCTTTGCGCCAATTTCCGTGCCATCCGCCAGTGTCAGGAATTTCGATCCGGCCTCCACGCGCAACTTGTTGACTTCCTGCGGAGTAAGAATTTCCACGCCAAACCGACGCGCTTGGGCTACGGCGCGGCGCGCAAGGTCCGCTCCGCTCAAGCCGGAGGGAAACCCTAGGTAATTTTCGATGCGCGAACTCATTCCCGCCTGGCCGCCGGGGGCATCGCGCTCGATCATCACCGTGCGCAAACCTTCGGAAGCGCCATAGACCGCTGCGGCAAGTCCCGCGGGCCCGCCGCCCACAATGAGGAGATCATAAAAAGAAGTTTCCGCACGAGTGCGAAGACCGAGGCGCGCGGCTATTTCCAGAGTGGTGGGATCGGGAAGGAACGTTCTGTCGGAGAAAATTACGGAAGGAAGTTTCGCTGCTTCGCCCCCCACCAAGACGAGCGCATCGCGAATCTCGCTGTTCTGCGGCGCGCTCTCTACGTCCAGCCAAAGATACGGCACTTGATTGCGCGCGAGGAAATCACGCACGGCATAAGAACGCGGCGACCAGCGATGCCCCAGGACGCGCACTCCAGAAAAAGCGGGCCGGAAACCTGCTTGCCAGTCTTCCAGCAAATCATCCAGCACCGGATAGAGTTGCTGCTCGGGCGGATCCCACGGCTTCAAAAGAAAATGGTGGATTTTGGCCTGATTGATGGCCTGGATCGCGGCATCGGTATCCGCATAGGCCGTGAGCAGAACGCGGCGCGAATCCGGATAAAACTCCATGGCGCGGCGAATAAATTCGACGCCGCTCATTTCCGGCATGCGCTGATCGGCGAGCAAAAGCCCGACGGCCTCGCCGCGTTTCTTGAGCCCTTGCAGCGCATGGAGAGCCGAAGCGCCGGAATCCGCGCGCATGACTCGGTACTTCTCGGCGTAATGCTTGCGAAGGTCGCGATCCACCGCACGCAAGACTTCTGCATCATCATCAACGGCCATCAGCACTGGTTTGGCCATGTTCTTTCCCCGCGCCCGGTCCGACGAGATCGTACACTTCCAAATTACACGCTGCAGCGGTTGGATGCACGCGCGAGAGGTGAGGTCACAGAATTAAGCGCTTATTCCGGCGCCGGTCCTAAGCAGTTTCGGGCTCTTCAATCAACGACTCCTGACGGACCACAACTACGATGCCGGAATCGGTGACATGGAATCTCCGCTTGTCGGCTTCCAGATCGTAGCCGATCTCGGTGCGCTCCGGCAGGCTGACGTGCCGGTCGATGATGGCTCGGCGAATTTTCGAGTGCCGGCCCACATTCACGTGATTGTAGAAAATGCTTTCCGATACGTCGCAATAACTATTGATCCGCACGTCGTTCCCCACTACACACTTCGAAACGCGCCCGCCGGAAACCACCGATCCGCCCGCGACAATCGAATCCACAGCGACTCCCATGCGGTCCGGATCGCCAAAAACGAATTTTGCCGGCGGATACTGATGCTGCCAGGTTCGCAGCGGCCATTCCTTGTCATACAAGTTGAAAATGGGCGATACATCCACCAGATCCATGTTCGCTTCGTAGTAGGCGTCAATCGTGCCCACGTCGCGCCAGTAAAGCGTGGACTTGCTGTTTTCATCCACGAAATTGTAGGCGAACACCCTGTGCTTGGAAATGATGCGCGGGAGAATATCCTTGCCGAAATCGTGGTGGGATTTGGGGTCCTCGGAATCCGCAAGAAGGATGGGAATGAGCAACTGCGTATTGAAGATATAGATCCCCATGGAAGCGTTGCACTGTCCGGGAGCGTGCGGCGATTCCTTGGGTTGGACGGGCTTTTCCTCGAAGCCGATGATCCGCCAGTCCTTATCCACTTCGATGACGCCGAATTGTCTCGCTGCCTCTGGCGCGGGAATTTGGATGGTCCCCACGGTAACGTCGGCGGCGGAATCCAGGTGCTGTTGGAGCATTTTGGCGTAATTCATTTTGTAAATATGATCGCCGGAAAGAATGAAGACGTATTTCGAGCGTTCGCTGCCGATCGAATAAATGTTTTGGTACACGGCGTCCGCGGTTCCCTGGTACCACTCCTTGGAAACGCGCATCTGCGGCGGCAGCAGTTCGATGTATTCGCCGAGCCCGGCGAGCGGCGACCAGCCGGCGCGAACATGCCGGTTGAGACTGAGAGCCTTGTATTGCGTGAGGATGAAAACCTTTCGCAGATTCGAGTTGATGCAGTTCGAGAGCGTGATGTCAATGATGCGGTAGAGCGCGCCGAAAGGAACGGCAGGCTTGGCGCGGTCACGGGTGAGCGGCCAGAGCCGTTCGCCCTGGCCTCCCGCAAGAAGTACGACGATGGCATCTCGCATGTCGGACATGAATGGCCCCCGGGGCGCGCATTTTGTAAATGCAGGCTCATTCTAACTCCAAGACAGAGGCAAGAAACAAGAGAAACCGGAGAGCCCGCCAGGACGCCGCAGCTTATGCGAACGTAGGATCGCAACGCGACAATCCGTTTTATTTACCACATCATTAAAGGAGTACCCAGAGTGTTACGCCAGGCCGGCATTCTCCTCCACGCCGGCCCCGCCGCGAAAGATTGCTTGACTTGCCGCAGCGAATTGATTAGAAAATGCCCAGCTACCTCATCAAAGGTGTTCTCGACAACGACAGCATTTGAGCGCTCCGTCGGCATGGAGAATGTGACCAGCCGACGACAGCCGTGCGATAATGACAGGGGACGGTGTCCGTATGAAACACCGGAACCGCGCCGGCCGCTTTGCGGCCGGTCAAGAAAGGAACCAATCCCAACCGGATTGGGGGTGAACGATTCGTGGCCGAAGTCATTATCCAGGAAAGTGAGTCTCTGGAAAATGCACTGCGCCGCTTCAAGCGCAAAGTGCAACAGGAAGACATCATCAAGGAAATCAAGAAGCACAGCTTCTATATGAAGCCCGGCGAGAAGCGCCGGGCAAAGGAAGCGCTTTCGCGGAAGCGTTTGCGCAAAAAGCAGCGGAGGGAACAGGAATAATTCCTGTTCCGCCCGCCGTTCAGCGCCGCGTCTCCGCGAGTCAGGCCCCGGTTAGGCAGAGTAGTTTGGATTGTAGCAGCCGATTCGCGCCCGCAGGCCAAGGGACCCCAGCCCGGCTTCCCCGGACTACAGGTTTCCCCAAATATCCAGGCCTTTCGTGCCGAGACTGCTCTTCCCTCTGCCCCGTCGGGGACGGGGGGAGAGCGGTTCATGGAATACCATGACAAGGTTCTGAAGTGCTCGGAGTGTGGCGCCGAATTCGTATTCACTGCGGGCGAGCAGATGTTCTTTGCCGACAAGGGCTTCAAGAACGAGCCCAAGCGGTGCAAAGCCTGCAAAGCAAAGCGTGCGGAGACCGGTAGCGGAGGCGGCGGACCGGTCAGGTCAGAAACCAAAACCACCTGTTCGCAGTGCGGAAAGGAAACGACGGTGCCTTTCCGTCCGACCCAGGGCCGTCCAGTCTTTTGCAGGGAATGCTTCCAGCAGCGCCGGGCGCTGGGAGCAGCCTGAGAAAGTTCAAGTGTTCAAATCGCGGTCGGAAACTCGGATCGGGGCGGCTTCCTGCTTCTCACGCCGGGAACCGTCAGATTTGCCTGCACTTACCTTGGTTTTTTCTCCGTGGATTCCAAACAAACAGTGCTGGAGTAATGCGCAAAGCGCTATATGGGGGGCTCGGTGGGATGGCCACCCTGCCTTGCGGAAAAATGACCCGCTGTCATATCTGACCCGCGGTCAACCTTGAAGCATGGCCAGTTTTTCGACAAGCCTAGGAGCGGGGATGTAATTTCGCCGGTCGCAAGGTATCATAGGCGCGGCGTCCCCATCGAAAGCCCAACTGCCCGGAGGGCCAGGTCATGGCTCACCGCTTTACCATCGGTGTCGAAGAGGAGTTCCAGATCATTGATCCCGTGACGTGCGAATTGCGTTCGCATGTCATGCAATTGGTGTCGTCGGCTTCGCCGGATATTCTCGACCAGGTGAAGCAGGAAATGCACCAGTCCATTGTCGAAACGGGAACGCGCATCTGCGAAAACGTCGGGGACCTGCGTATTGAAATGCACCGGACGCGCGGCGAACTGGTGGCCGCGGCGGAGCGCGCCGGATTGCAAGTGGCGGCGGCGGGCACGCACCCCTTTTCCAGCTGGATTGACCAGGTGATTTCTCCCGGCGAGCGCTATCAGAACATCGTCGAGGAATTGCAGCAGCTGGCGCGCTCGCTTCTGATCTTCGGAATGCATATTCACGTGGCCATGCCGGACAGGCAGACCACGATTGACCTGATGAATATGGTCCGTTATTTTCTGCCGCACCTGCTGGCGCTTTCCACGAGTTCTCCATTCTGGATGGGGCGCAACACCGGGCTCAAATCTTTTCGCACAACCGTTTTTCGGCGCTTTCCGCGGACCGGCGTTCCAGAGCAGTTCGAGTCCTGGAGCGAATACGAAAATTTTATCAATCTTTTAGTGCGCCTGAATTGTATTGATAACGGCAAGAAGATCTGGTGGGACGTGCGGCCGCATCCGGCGTTTGGGACGCTGGAATTCCGGATGTGCGACGTTACCACGAAGATCGAGGAAGCCGTGGCCATCGCGGCGCTGACGCAAGCGATCGTGGTAAAGCTGCACCGGCTCTACACCCACAATCAAAGCTGGCGAGTTTACCGGCGCGCGCTCATTGAAGAAAACAAATGGCGCGCCGCGCGCTACGGAATCGAAGGCAAGATGATTGATTTTGGCAAAGAGGCCGAAGTGCCGATGCGGTCGCTGATTCCAGAACTTCTCGAGCTCGTGGACGACGTCGTGGACGACCTCGGCAGCCGCAGCGCGGTCGAATACATTCAGACCATTCTGCACGAAGGAACCAGCGCCGAACGCCAGCTGCGCGTCTTCGAGCAGACCGGCGACTTGAAAGCAGTGGTGAGACATCTCGTCGCCGAAACGCGGGGCGGTGTTACGGAGCCTCGGCAGTCTTCCGCGCATGCCGTCAACTGAGGAAAGCGGCGAGCGCTAAGACGCGAGAATCGCGGTAAGGAGCTTCTCCCATGCAAAAAATCGGCTTGCTGTGCGGCCGCGAGTATGCTTTTCCCCCGGCCTTTATCGCGCGCGTGAATCAGCTTGGAAAAAAGGACGGGGTGGCCGCGGAATTCGTGAAGCTCGGCGGCACGCCAATGGGCGAGCGCGCGGAATATCGCGTCATCGTGGATCGCATTTCTCACGAAGTGGAGTATTACCGCGGCTACCTGAAACACGCGGTGCTTCAAGGGACATACGTCATCAACAATCCGTTCTGGTGGACCGCCGACGATAAATTTTTCAACTATGCGGTGGCCGCGAAGCTGGGGGTCGCTATTCCCAAGACCGTTCTACTGCCGCAAAAAGGTTATCCCCGCGAAGTGGACATCACCGGCGAGTCGCTGCACAACCTCAACTACCCGATCGAGTGGGACACTTTGCTGGATTACGTCGGGAGGCCGGCCATCCTCAAGCCGTTTGCCGGAGGCGGCTGGAAACATGTTTACAAGGTTCATGACAAGGAAGAGTTGATTGCCGCGTACGACAAAACCGCGCCGTATTGCATGACGCTGCAGGAATTCATTGACTTCGACCGCTATGTGCGGTGCTTCACGTTCGGCAAGACGGACATCATTCCGGTGCGCTACGATCCGAAAGAGCGCCGCTATCACGTGGACCACGATTATCTTTCGGCATCGCTGGGGATGCGGGTGGTAAAGGATGCGCAGACCATCAACCAGGCCCTCGGCTACGAGATGAACACGATTGAATTCGCCATCAAGGGCGAGCTGCCGTATGCGATCGACTTCCTGAATCCCGCACCCGATTTTGAGCGCGACCGCATCACCGAGTTCTATTTCGATATGGTGGTGGAGAAGATGGCCAATCTGGTGATTGACCGCGCGCTTCTTGGCGTGGCCTCGAACTCCTGGCCGCGATGGGAAGAAATGCTGGGAGTTGGGGCTGCCGGTGGATTTACGGGAGCACCGAAAGCGGCGGCCGCGAGCCAGACGAGCGCGTCGGGAACGTCAAGCATTCTCCCAGGGACGAAGACGTAGATGAACTCCAGCGCCGCCTTGACCTCAATCAGTCCGGACCCTGCCCAAACCTGGCACGAGTTGCTGCGGACTTCGCTGAACACCTCCACGCGTTTCACGGAACAGTTCTACGAAAAGTTGAGAACGGAAAAACTCGTGTTTGGCGACCGCGTCCACTGCCCATTTCTCCGGCCGTTTTTTCTTTCTCCTGAAGATGAGCAACGCGTGCGCATCGTTGCCGAAACGATGGTAGAACTTGCCGAGCGAGTGACCGCGGCGGCGCTTGAGGATCCCACTTTGCTCGCCCAGTTCCATCTTCGGCCAGAGGAAGAGCGGCTTGTGCGCATCAGCGGCGGATATGGTCCCGCGAGCACGGCTTCCCGTTTGGACGCGTTTCTTCTGCCCGATTCGCTGATGTTCGCGGAGTACAACGGAGAATCGCCGGCGGGGGCGGGATACGCGGAGACTTTGGCAAACGTCTTTAGCGATCTTCCGGTGATGCGGGAGTTCGCGAAGCGTTTCGACGTGCACAACTATCCTTTGAGCGCGAAGCTGCTGGACGCGCTAGTGACAAGCTATCTCGATTGGGGCGGCACCACGTCGCGGCCGCAAATCGCGATTGTGGATTGGCGCGGCGTGCCGACCTGGAGCGAATTCGAAATTCTGCAAACACGCTTTGAAGCGATGGGCGTACCGGTGGAATTGGCGGACCCAGCTGAGCTAGTGTTCGACGGGAAAACTCTTACTGCCAACGGGAAGAAGACTGATCTGGTGTACCGCCGCGTGCTGATGAACGATATTGTGGCGCGCCCGGCGGAGTGCAAGGCTCTGGTGGATGCGTATGAAGCCGGAGCAGTCTGCGTGGCGAACCATTTCCGCTGCAAGATTCCACACGTGAAAGCGTACTTTGCGGTGCTGACGGACGAGCGCAACGGTTCGCTCTTTTCGTTCGACGAACGTTTGTTGATCCGCAAGCACGTGCCCTGGACGCGCGTGGTTGCCGACGTTCCGACAGCGCATTACGGTCAGCACGTTGATCTGCTCTCTTTCATCCGCCGTAATCGGGAAAAACTGGTCTTGAAGCCGAGCGACGAATACGGCGGAAGCGGCGTGACGCTCGGCTGGGAAACCAATGAGAGCGATTGGGATTTCGCGATCGAGAAAGCGATCTCCGGCGCGCACGGCTGCTGGATCGTGCAGGAACGTATTCCCATTCGACGCGAGGTTTTTCCATACGTCGAGCAAAAGGGCCTCGTCGGCTTTCGCGACATGTTGGTGGATTTCGCGCCGTATCTTTATCGCGGAAAGCTGTGCGGCTTCCTCACCCGCTTGAGCGCCACGGGACTGGCCAATGTGACGAGCGGTGGCGGGCAGGTTCCCGCATTTCGTGTGAGCGCCCGAGCCTGAAGAACCGGCTGGCCGGTTGAAGGTCTTGCGAACCTTCGTAAACAAGGAACCAATCCATTCAAGATTCTGGCAAAGGCAATAAACAGCCAGTAGAATAACATCAATGTCGTTCGGACCCATTCAAACAGAACTGATGGCCGGCGCGAAGAACGCCGTGGAGACGTGCCTCGCGGTGTCTCCCGGTGAGAGAGTCGCGCTGATTGCGGACGAAACGAGCTGCGCCGTGGCCGCAGCGCTGGAAGCCGCGCTCGATCGCAATCACGCAAAAACCGCGCCGCTGCTGCTCGAAGATTTCGGACCCAGGCCGCTGAAGAGCGCTCCGAATGCGGTTTTGGAAGCTCTGGAAACCGCGGACGCCGGAATTCTGGCGATGACGCCGCAGCCGGGGGAACTTGGTGCCCGCATGGCGATTGTGCGGGTTGTCGAACGCCGAAGAATTCGGTACGCGCACATGATTGGCGTGACGCCCAAAATCATGCAACAGGGCATGTGCGCGGATTACCGGATGGTGGACCGGCTGAGCGACAAATTGCGCGAGCGCATGCTTCGGGCGGAGACTCTCACGGTCAAAACGGACGCAGGCACCGCGCTTGCCGCGAATTTCGACCGGAAACTGGATTGGGTGAAAACGAGCGGGCTGATCAGCCCGAGGTATTGGTCCAATTTGCCGGCTGGGGAGGTCTTCACGACTCCTGCGAGCGTGGACGGCACATTTGTTTGCGACGCGACGGCGGGCGATTATTTCAATGGCAAATACGGCGACTTGCAGGGCACGCCGATGCGGCTGAAGATTCAATCTGGGCGGTTAACAGGCGTTGAATGCGAGCGCAAGGATCTGGAGAACGAATTCTGGGAGTATTGCCACACCGACGGGAACAGTGACCGCGTGGGAGAACTTGCCTTCGGGACGAATCTTGGACTTTCGGAAATGATCGGAATCCTGCTTCAGGATGAAAAGTTCCCCGGCGTGCATATCGCCTTCGGCGATCCTTACGGAAGCCAGACGCATGCGGACTGGACATCCAGGACGCACGTGGACGTGCTGACGCGCAATTGTAATGTGTGGATTGACGACGACCAGGTCATCTCCAACGGGCACTACCAGCTCGATCGTCTGGGACTGGCCTAAAATCCTCTCCAAATTGTGGGAACAAGCGCGCCGCGAACCTGTGGACGGGGCCCATGTATCGGAATCTGCGGACGAAAATCAGAACAGGTGGGAAACGTATTCGCGCATCTGGTGCTTCCAGAAGGGCCAATCGTGGCCGCCCATCGGGCCCCAATTGTCCAAGTGATGGTGGATGCCTTTGTGAGACAGCACTTCGGAGAAGCGGTACGTAGGCGCGCTGTTTTCCCAGGGTCCCGTGCCCGTGGAGAGGTGAATATCGCAGGTGGCGAGCTGCGAATAGACCCAGGGATCGCTCAAATTGGAAAGATAATCCACGGGATTATTGAAATAAAAATTGTCGTCGTACATGCCGTCCATGAAATTTTTCAGGTCATAGACGCCAGAGAGCGCCAGACACCGCTTGATGACATCGGGATGCTTGAAGAGGGAATTTGCGGCGTGATAAGCGCCGAAGGAAGAGCCCATTGTGGTGATGGCGATCCCGGGAGTTTTGCAATTGTCCCAGATGAAAGGAACGACTTCTTCACGCATGTAGGTGTCAAAAACCGATTGGACATAGCTGCGGTGAAACGGATGGGCGGACTTGTTATAGAAACTCAAAGCATTAATCGAATTGACGCTGAAGAACTTGATCTTGCCGGAGTCAATGAAATCGGCCAGCGCTCCGATCAGGCTCTGGCCTTCGAGTTCCCATTCATCTCCGGCGCTGGTCGGAAATCCCACGATGGGCGAGCCCCAATGTCCATAGACAACGACGCCGAGCTCGAGTCCGAGCCGATGCGAATACCAGCGATGAATTTCGCGTTTCATTCGGAGCGCCTCATGGTGTTGCAGGGAACAGAGAGTATGCCAGCGGAAGGCAGGTTGCGGCAACGGGCCAGCCCATTTTCCGGCGTCACTGAATTGTGAGAAGATGTCGATGTGCATGGGTATCAGGAGTCGAACCTGTGTCCAAGCCCCGGAATCCCCTGCAAGTGATTGCACGGAGAAAAAGTCCGCATGCAAAAAAGAAGAGCGAAGCGCACGGCGCATGTAGTGAGGAGCGGCGACCGAGAGTTGCGCGAACACCTGGCTTATCTGTTGAAAGGCGGCGGCGCGCACGTGCATTTTGAGGATGCGGTGGACGGATTCCCCGCGCGCAAGCGAGGCGTTTTTGCCAAGGGCCTGCCGCATACCGGCTGGCAACTGCTGGAACATATGCGGCTCGCGCAATGGGACATCCTGGAGTTCAGCTGCGACGCCAAGCACGTTTCACCGCCGTTTCCCGGCGGCTATTGGCCGAAGACGCCGGTGCCGCCAAGCGACTCGGCATGGGATAAAAGCGTGCGCGAGTTCAAGCGCGACCTAAATGAGCTGATCAAGCTGGTGAAAAATCCGCGCAATGATCTGGCCGCGAAATTCCCCTGGGGAGACGGTCAGACGATCTTGCGCGAAGCGCTGCTGGCCGCCGATCACAACGCGTACCATCTTGGCGAACTGGTGTATTTGCGCCGCGCGCTCGGCGCGTGGCCCGATTCCTAATCGCTCGAATTCCTTCTAGTAAAGTTTTCTATCCCCCTGTTCTTTCCAGGCGGCGAAGATGGCCAAGGATTCATCGCGCAGGAGTTGGGTCATGAGGATGCGGCGGGCCGAAGGCGGCTTTTTCAATTCGGCGTAGATGAATGCATCGTCGAAACCCGCCCCGGCAGCGTCGTCCGCGTTCGCCGCAAAGTAAATCCGCTCCGGTCGCGCCCAGTAGATTGCGCCAAGACACATGGGACAGGGCTCGCAAGTCGCATACAGGTCGCAACCCGCCAACTGAAAAGAATTCAGCTCCCGGCAGGCGGCGCGAATGGCGACAATCTCCGCGTGCGCTGTGGGATCGTTCGTGGCGGTGACAAGATTTGCTCCTTGTGCGATCGTGCGCCCGTTCTTGACGATGAGGCAAGCGAACGGACCGCCCCGGCCTGTGCGCACGTTTTCAATGGCCAGCGCGATGGCGCGCTTCATGAGATCCGGCTGCATTCGCGAGATAAGCTCCGCAGACCAGAGTGCCCCTCTCCCCGGCAATTCTCAAGCTGGCTCGCGAGTTGGTGCGAGGAAGTGCTAAACATTGCAGCTGCCCAAGGGCGTAAACCGGCGTCGCTCCCGCGCGCAGACCTGGGAGATTTGCGCGGAAAACAAATGGAGTTAGGATGTGAAGCTGAAATTGGATGAAAAACCGGAGGGCACGATGGTGCGAATCGAAAATGTCGGGCGGCGCGGCTTCCTGAAGGGAATGCTCGGCGCGGGAGCGTTTGTGCTGAGCGTGCAGTTGCTGCCTGAACAGTTGTTCGCCGCGGATGATTCCGTCGCGGGATCGGCGATGAATCCTTCGATGAAGGGGCCGTTCGCGCCAAGCGTTTATCTGGCCATTGACACAGACGGCACCGCGTACATCATCGCGCATCGCTCGGAGATGGGAAGTGGCCCGCGAACCGCCCTACCGCGGATTGTTGCGGACGAATTGGATGCAGATTGGGGGCGGGTGAAGATCGTCCAGGCGACCGGGGACGAAAAATACGGCGATCAGGATACAGACGGATCGCATTCGGTGCGGAGCTTCTTCAATCCGCTGCGCGAGGCTGGCGCGACGGCGCGGCTGATGCTGTTGCAGGCTGCGGCGAAAGAATGGGACGTGCCGGTGAGCGAGTGCAGCACCGGCGTCCATGAAGTTTTGCACAAAGGTACCGCCAAGAAACTCGACTACGGAGAGCTGGCCGCCGCCGCAGCGAAGCTTCCTGTTCCGAAAAAGGAAGAAGTGAAGCTCAAGCCGCGTAGCGAATGGCGCTATATCGGAAAAGGCATCCGCAGTTACGATTTGAAGGACATGGTCACGGGCAAGGTGGTCTATGGGTTTGACACCAAGATGGAGGGGATGCTTTTTGCCAATGTGGCTCATCCTCCGGTACTCGGCAGCGCTCCAAAATCTGTGGACGATTCCGCTACGCTTGCGGTGAAGGGCGTCAAGCAAACGGCAAGGATCGAGGGGTTCAAGCCGCCCGTTACGATGCAGGCGCTCGGAGGCGTGGCGGTGATCGCGGATAATTCCTGGGCGGCCATCGAGGGGAAGAAAAAACTGAAAATCGAATGGATCGATAGCCCGCACAGCGTTTATTCATCCGATCCCTACAAAAAAGAATTGCAGGAGACTTCGCGTAAGCCTGGGAAAGTCGTACGCGAAATCGGAAACGTGGACGAAGTCTTCGCCAAAGGTGGAAAAATTATCGAGGCTGAATACTATGCGCCGATGCTGGCGCACGCTTCGATGGAACCTCCCGCGGCACTCGCGCATTTTCACGATGGGAAAATGGAAGTTTGGGCCGCGACGCAAAGTCCGCAAGGCATGCGCGATGCCGTGGCCGCCACGACCGGTTTGAAGAAGGAAGACGTCACCGTTTATGTGACGCTTCTTGGCGGCGCGTTCGGCCGGAAGTCGTTCCCGGATTTTGCAATCGAGGCGGCAGTCCTATCGCAAAAGACCGGTAAGCCGGTCAAGGTCGTCTGGAGCCGCGAGGACGACATCCAATTCGACACGTATCATTCCGTGGCCGCCATGTATATGAAAGCCGCAGTGGGACCGGAGGGAATGCCGACGGCGTGGCTACAGCGCAGTACGTTTCCTCCGATTGCGTCCACGTTTGACGCAAATGCCGAGCACGCTGACGCCGGGGAGATCGGCTTGGGCTGGAGCGATCTGCCTTACGCGATTCCCAATCATCGCGCGGAGAACGGCGCAGCCGCTGCTCACGTGCGCATCGGCTGGCTGCGCAGCGTCTGCAACATTTTCCATTCGTTTGCGGAGCATTCGTTTGCAGGCGAACTCGCGCACGCGGCGGGGATGGATCCCCTCGAATACGAACTCAAATTGCTCGGACCGGGCAGGATCATTCCGAAATCTGAGCTTGCGAAAGACTATCCGAATTACGATGGCGATTATAAGGAATATCCCATTGATATCGCGCGATTCCGGCGCGCGCTGGAACTCGCCACAGAAAAAGCCGGCTGGGGCAAAAGGAAAAGCGGAAATGGATTCGGGATGGGCCTCGCAATTCACCGCAGTTTTCTGACTTATGTCGCCACGGTGGTGCAGGTGGAAATGGACAAGGACGGGAAAGTGACGATTCCGCGCGTGGACACCGCCGTAGATGCGGGAACCATCGTCAATCCGGAGATGGTGCATCAGCAATTCGAAGGCGCGGCCACGTTCGGCGCGAGCCTTGCTTTCTACGGTGAAATCACAGCGACGAACGGAGTCATCAACCAGGGCAACTTCGACAGTTATCCGATGGCGCGCATGAACACGGCGCCGCGCGAAGCTTACGTGCACATTGTGGAAAGCGAAGCGCCTCCGGCAGGCGTGGGAGAACCGGGTGTGCCGCCGTTTACGCCCGCGCTGTGCAACGCGATTTTTGCCGCGACGGGCAAGCGCGTTCGCGAACTGCCGCTCACGAAAATGGGCTTGGCCTGAAACCGGATTTGCAAAAATTCAAACTTGTTTCGCCGCCGCATCTTGCATAGCGTTCCCTGTTCTTCGTTCCGCAATTACTGGCGAAAATCGCGGAGGGCCTATTGCTCAAGAAGCTCGTTTTTCTGCTCGGCGCGTGCACGGTCGCGTCACTTCCCACGCACGCCCAGCGCAGGCCGGTTCTGCCCCAAATTGATCTTCCTCATCCCTATTACTATCGCGAACTTTATTTGCCCCAATTGACCAGCGGGCCGAGCAGCGTCACCTGGGGGCCGGACTCGAAAGAAGTGATCTACTCGATGGCGGGCTCGCTGTGGAGGCAGAAGCTCGATTCGAAGGAAGCGGTTCAAATTACGGACGGTCCCGGCTACGACTACCAGCCGGATTGGTCGCCGGACGGGAAAAGCGTGATTTACGTTTCTTACCAGAAAGATGCGATGGAGTTGTGGCTACTCGATCTGCCCACGGGGAAAACGCACCAGCTCACCGAAGGAGGCGCGGTGAATGTCGAGCCGCGCTGGTCTCCCGACGGAAAACAAATCGTTTTCGTTTCGACTTCCTACCACAAACGATTTCACATTTTTCGCGCGGATGTTGTTGACGGCAAGCTCGAAAACGTCGTTCGCCTCACGGGCGAAACGAAAAGCGATCTGCCGCGCTACTACTACAGCGCCTATGACACGGAAATCAATCCCGTGTGGACGCGCGACAGCCAAAGTATTCTTTTCGTCTCCAACAAAGGCCACATTCATGGCACGGGCGGTTTCTGGCTGATGAAAGCCGAGCCCGGCGCTTTGGCCCGCGAGATTCATTACGAGGAAACAAATTGGAACGCCCGGCCGGATTTCTCGCCCGACGGCTCGCGCATGGTTTATAGCTCGTATCTTGGGCGCGAGTGGCACCAGCTTTGGGTCATGCCCGCGAAGGGCGGTGACGCTTTCCCAATTTCTTATGGCGATTGGGACGACACGAACGTTCGCTGGTCGCCCGACGCCAAAACGCTGGCGTTCATTTCCAATCGAAGCGGCAACACCGAACTCTGGTTCCAGACATTTGAGGGCGGAGGACAGCGCAATGTCACCATTGCCGAGCGCACGTACCTGAAGCCAAACCTGAACCTCGTTATTGATGTCACAGATGAAAACGGGAAGGAATCTCCCGCACGTATCTCCGTCACTGGTGAGGACGGCCGTTTTTATGCGCCGGAGAACTCGTGGATTTTCGCGGATGATGGCTACGACCGGAGCGAAAGGCCGTTTGAAGCCCATTATTTCTATGCCAAGGGCAGGGTGAACATGGCCCTGCCGCTCGGCAAATTTCACGTGGAGGTCGTGCAGGGCTTTGAACGTCCCCTCCATTCCGAGATGTTTACCCATGTTTCTGGGAGAAATTATTTTGTGGTCGTCAGGCTTGCTCCGAAGTGGCCGATGGGCGATGACAAAGGGCACTGGGTGAGCAGTGACTTACACGTGCACATGGATTATGGCGGAACCTATCGCAGCAATCCGGCGATCCTTGCGCAAATGGCCAAAGCGGAGGACGTGAGCATCGTCAACAATCTGATCGTCAACAAGGAGCAGCGCTTT
Organism: Terriglobales bacterium; assembly: GCA_035518615.1. Classification (GTDB taxonomy): domain Bacteria; phylum Acidobacteriota; class Terriglobia; order Acidiferrales; family UBA7541; genus Acidiferrum. The sequence goes on from DATIXL010000004.1 coordinate 46,210, forward strand.
CCGGACATCGCGTACAACGGCAAGGGAATTGACCCGGCTTCCGACGCGGAGACGATGATCGTTCATGGGCAGGAATTTCACACCAGCTATTGGGGTCACCGCGGAATTCTCGGACCGCTCAATCACATTCTGCTGCCCGGCTACGCGGGCTATCCCAACACCGCCGCGGCTAGCCTCTTCCCGATGAATGCCGACGTCTACGACATGGCGCATGAACAGGGCGCTCTTGTTGGCGCTGTGCATCCGTTTGATGAACAGCCTGATCCTTTTGCTAACCCTCCGCAAAGCATCACGGACGAACTTCCTGTGGACGTGGCTCTCGGCAAACTCGATTACATGGAAATCGTCGGCTTCAGCGACCACAAATCCACCGCTGCCATCTGGTACCACCTGCTGAATCTGGGCTTTCACCTTCCGGCGGGGGCAGGTACCGACGCCACCACGAATTACGCCGCGCCGATACGCGGCAATGTGGGATTCGATCGCGTCTACGCCTGGGTGCCGGAATGGCCGCTGAATCTCGAGCTTTGGATGGACGCCCTGAAAAAAGGCCGTACGTTTGCCACGAACGGGCCCCTCGTCGAATTCACGCTGGACGGACACAGGGTTGGCGATGAGCTGAATTTCGACGCCCCGCGCAGCGCCGTCCCCTTCACCGCGAAGCTGCGCTCCATCGTTCCCGTGGATCATCTGGAAGTTGTTTGCAATGGCCGCGTCGCTCGATCTCTCCAATTGGATTCCGCGCGAGAGTCAGCCGATGTCATCGGCACGCTGCCTCTTGCCGAAAGCGGCTGGTGCGTCCTCCGCGCTTACAGCGACAAAGCCGAATATCCCGTGCTCGACAAATATCCTTACGCCACCACCAGCCCGATCTACGTAAACATTGCCGGGCATCCGCTGAAATCTCCTGAAGATGCCAAATATTTCGATGCCTGGATCGGGCAGACGATTGAAGTGACTTCGCGCTACCCCGACTGGAATTCGCCTGGGCAAAAAGAGGGCGTCTTGAGGCGCCTCCGCGAGGCTCAGGCAATCTTTCGTTCAAAGGAGTGATGAAACAGCTGCTCGGAAGGGACGACCCGCTTGGACTTTGAGCGAATTGGCGATAGAATGCTGGCGAAGTAAAGCTGTGCACGGACAACGCGTGTTTCAGCATGTCGCCGGTTTCGGATTTTTTGCAGTAAGCAAATCAGTACGCGAACGGCTCGAAAGCAGCGCACCGGGTTCGCTCCCCCGAAACATTTTTATGAGGAATTCTTGAACGTGCTCCTGAAGCAGGGCAGGGAGGCATCTCCATGATTGTGGGTGTTCCGCGCGAAAGTTATCCCGGAGAGCGGCGCGTCGCGCTCGTTCCGGCCGTGATTCCCAATCTGGCGAAAGCCGGATTGCAGGTGATCGTCGAGGCGGGAGCGGGAGTCGAGGCGGGCTATCCGGACGCCGAGTACACGGAAAAAGGCGCGAAGCTAATCGCGAGCCGCGCTGAGGTCTTTGGCACCGCCGATATCGTGGTGCAAGTTTTGTGCTACGGATCCAACGACAAAACGGGGAAAGCCGACGTTCCGTTGATGCGCCGCGATCAGGTACTGATCGGCTTCCTTCGCCCGCTCGGGGCGGTTTCGACCCTTGAGGAAATTGCAAAAACAGGTGCGATGGCGTTTTCCGTCGAACTCATGCCGCGCACTACGCGCGCGCAGAGCATGGATGCGCTGTCTTCGATGGCCACGATCTGCGGCTATAAAGCCGTAGTCACTGCCGCGGACAAGTTGCCGCGTATTTTCCCGATGCTGACAACTGCCGCGGGCACGATTACCCCCGCGCGCGTCTTCATCATCGGCGCTGGAGTGGCGGGCTTGCAGGCGATTGCTTCGGCGAGGCGTTTAGGGGCTGTGGCTTCCGCTTACGACATGCGGCCCGCCGCCAAAGAACAGGTCATGAGTCTCGGCGGACGATTCGTCGAGCTTCCCATCGAAGCCAAGGATGCGCAGGACGCGAGAGGTTATGCCCGCGCACAGGACGAAGAGTTTTACAAAAAGCAGCGGCAATTGCTGGGCGAAGTTGTTGCCAAAAGCGACGTGGTCATTGCCGCCGCCGTCATTCCCGGAAAAAAATCTCCCATTCTGGTCACCGAAGAAATGGTGAAAAGCATGCCCCCCGGTTCCGTCATCGTGGACCTCGCGGCCGAGCGTGGCGGAAACTGCGAAATTACGGTGCCTGGAGAAAACGTCGTGAAGCATGGAGTGACCCTCATCGGTCAGGTGAATCTTGCGAGCACCGTGCCATATCACGCGAGCCAGATGTACGCGCGCAACATCACGGCGTTCCTGGTGCACCTGGTGAAGGACGGCAAGCTCCAAATCAACGAAAGCGATGAAATCCATCGCGATACGCTGCTCACTCGCGGAGGTGAAATCGTGAACGCAAGGCTCCGTGAATTTTTCTCGCTGCCCGCTCTGGCAGCCAAGGTTTAAGGAGGAAATGATGCCAGCGGATTTCATCTCCAGCTTGTTCGTTTTCATCCTGGCGGCGTTTCTGGGACTCGATCTGATCAAGCGTGTGTCTCCGCTCCTGCACACGCCGCTGATGTCCCTCACCAACGCGCTGGACGCGATCGTAGTGGTCGCGGCAATCATCATCGCCGGCCGCCATGAGACAAAGCTCTCGACGCTGCTCGGCCTGGTTGCCGTCGCCGCTTCCTTCAGCAATATGGTCGGCGGCTTCCTGATCACGGACCGCATGTTGCACATGTTCAAGACCGCGAAGGCGAAGAAACCATGAGCCCAGCTACGCTGCAGCAGCTCATTGATTTCAGCTACATCATCGCGGTCATTGGATTTATCCTCGCGCTCAAGTGGCTGAGTTCTCCGGTTTCCGCGATGCGCGGCGTCCTGATCGGAGAAATCGCCTCCGCGCTGGCCGTGGCCGCGACTTTCTTCGATCCGCAGGTCACGCATTACAAGTGGATCATTATCGCGCTCATCATCGGCGCCGGAGTGGGCGTTCCGCTCGGCATGGTGAAGATGACCGCTGTGCCGCAGCGAACCGCATTGAGCCACGCGTTCGGCGCGATGTCCGCCGCGCTCATCGGTATCGCCGAGTATTACGTGGGC
>DATIXL010000005.1:0-10837 GCA_035518615.1 Terriglobales bacterium
TTCTCGGCAGCATCGAGGATTTCTCCTCCGCCGATTCCATCAATCTCTTCCTCGGCAATCTCGTCAAGCAGCTCGTCCGCAAGCGCATCGCCCGTCCGGACGCCATCGCCCTCGCCTATATCGGCCAGTTGCTCCTCAACAGCCTTCCCGCCATGGAGAAGCAGTTCGATCGCGAGCGCGATGCCCCATCCTTCCACGAACGGGAGGTCTTCTCCGCTCTCCGCCGGGCGCACGCCTCACGCCCTGCGCAGGGCCATACGCCCATAGCAGTCTCCGTTCCATCTCATGGGTGAGCCATTTCGTTAATTGTCGTGGGGCATCGGCTGCTGCATGGCGTGAGGATGATGCATCGGCATGGCCGCATGCCGCAGCGGCGCCAGTGCGGAATTGTCTGTGGGAACAAAATATCCCACCACGATGCCCATCGCCCCGTCCGGCAGCATCTTTCCAGTCGTGTTGTCGTACGTCGCCGTAATTTTCAATTGGTCGCCTGCGGCGAGTTTCTCGCCGCCCGTAGCATAAAATGTCACGATCGGCATGCTCAGCAAGTGTCCGTTCGCATCCGTCTTCGCTTCGAGCGTCGCAAGCGTCTCCTTTTTCGTCATGTCTTCCAGCACGATCTGCTTCGCGTAGTCGTGCATGTGTCCACCCACGCCCAGCAGCACGCCATCGTATTTCACCGCCACTTCTCCAACCTTCTTGCTCGGCCCCGCTGGCAGGTCGTATCCCGAATTCCCGCACGATCCCACGTCCATCCACGCCGGATAGAAATCCTTCACCGGTGCCGGCGTGGCATCGTCCAGGTACGGAATCTTCACCTGCAGATAAACCCCTCGATAGGAGATATCCGTTGGGTTGTAGATCATGGTGTCAATCCGGATCCGGTCTCCCTTCTCCACGCGGTATCCGAAGCCCGGAATCTGCGCCCACTGCGTCAATTCCCCTCCGGCCCCGAAGATATGCTCGGGTTTATTGGCGCACAGGAAGTCCGGTCGGTTCTCGTTCCAGAACGCCACGTGATGCAGCATCCTCCCCGGCACAGGATCGCCCTTCGGGTCCACCATCGCTGGATGGTACGCCACCAGCCAACCGCTGAAGGGGATCGTCCAGTACAGCGGTGGCGGCTGGGGCATTTTCATGTGCGAAGTGTGCGCCGGAAGGCTGATCGGTCCGATCCGCAGCACGATCGCATGCGCGCTGGAGTCTATTTTTTGATCCAGCACGACTCCCTTGGCGATCTCATGGCTCATCCCTTCTTCCATGAACCCGCTCTCGTGCCCGTGATGCATCTGTTCCATGCCGGTTCCGGAAGCCGGAGGAGACGATTGCTGCCGCGCAAATGCAGGAAAGCTGGCCAGGGCAAAAATCGAAGCCGCTGCAAGAGATTTCATCATCCACCTCCGGATTGCCTGCGGTCCGGGAGTCCAGCTCTGCGAAACTGCGCCGTCCGCTCTTTTCACTCCAACATCCACTCTTCCACCAACATTGTCAAACTGCCGCGAGGCCGATTTTATGCGCCGTTCACCGCCAAAATTGAGAGAATACTCCTGCGGCGCTCAAGGACCGGGCCCGATCGCAGTGAGTCTCTCATCGCGCCGCTTCATCAGGAGAAATCGTACATGCGTTGTCTCACCCTGCTTCGATTGGCGGCGGCCTTCCTGCTCTGCCTCGGCCTTGGCATCTCCATTGACGCGCAAACCGCAGAAACTCTGAATCCTACCGCGGACCTTCTTACCGAACTGATCCGCGTGAATACCAGCAATCCTCCCGGGAGTACGCAGCCGCTCGACGAATTGCTGGCCTCGAAGCTCCGTCCCCTCGGCCTTGACGTGCAGATCATCCCCACTCCTGAGCCGGGAAGATCAGTCCTCATCGCGCGCCTTAAGGGCGACGGCACGGAAAGGCCCGTTCTGCTAGCGGCTCATGGCGATGTGGTCGGAGTCGAACGGGATAAATGGACCGTGGATCCCTTCGCGGGTGTCGTCAAAGACGGCTACGTCTATGGCCGCGGCGCCATGGATTTCAAGGGCGGCATCGCCGTTTTCGCTGAAGCCGTCATGCAGCTCGCGAAAAATCATGTGCCTCTCCATCGCGACGTGATTCTCCTCTCGGAAGCCGATGAAGAGAGCGGGCCGTACAACACCAGTTGGCTCGCCGAATCCCATTGGAACCAGATGGATTGCGAATTTGCCCTGAACGAAGGCGGATGGATCATCGAAAACTCAGCCGGCAAGGTGCAGTACGTCAGCATCTCCACCGCGGACAAGATGTCCATTCCCCTCATCCTCACCGCCACGGGCACGTCCACCCATTCCTCCATGCCCCGCCCGGACAGCGCCATCTTCACGCTCTCCAAAGCCATGGCCCGTCTCGCGGACTATGAAACTCCGCCCGACTTGATTCCGAGCACGCGCGAATTTTTTGAAACGCTTGCGAAGACGAGCGAACCACCCCTGTCCACCGAGTACAACAATCTTGTGAACAGCAAGGATCCGAGAACCGTCGAGGCAGCGGCCCGCGAGATCAGCAAAAACGTCTTGTTCCACGCCATCATGCGCAACACCATCGCTCCCGTTTTTCTCAAAGCCGGGTTCCGCGGAAACGTGATCCCCGGATCGGCGGAAGCCACGCTCAATTTGAGAATCATTCCCGGCACGGACGTTCAGAAATTCATCGAGCAGATTCGTGAAGTCGTCAACGATCCGCGCGTCCAGGTCGCTCTCCCCTCCACGGACACTCCGGAGGGCGCTCGCATCGCCGCTTTCATTCAGAAAGCGGGAAGCTTGCAGCCATCCACCAAGGACACGAGCTTGTATCGCGCATTGGAGCACAGCGCAAAATCCGTGTGGCCAGATGTGCCCGTCACCCCCTATCTTTTCCAGGCAGGCACGGATGCCATCGCCTGGCGCAGCCGCGGCGTGCCCGTGTACGGCATCTATCCCTATCCAATTACCGCCGACGATTTGACTCGCATGCACGGCGACGATGAACGCGTTTCGGTCAAATCGCTCGAAGAAGGGACCGAGATGATTTACAAAACGCTCGTCCGGGTCGAGTCCAAATAGGACGTTGCGTGAAAATTGGAAGCTCGCTCCTGGCCGGAATCAGGAAGGGGCCGGAATCGCGCAAAGCTGCATAAACACTGGCGCCAAAACGTTTCGGTATTTTCGCACCGGCACTTGGTCCGCGGCCCCGACTCTGCTATCATGCCGAACGTCATGACTTCCGCCTCCGCCCGATCCTCCCGGCGCCTGGTGGTCTTCGGCGAATTCTTCCTGGATCTCGTCTTCTACGATCTTCCCCGGGTCCCCAGGATGGGTGAAGAGGTCAAGACCTCGAGCTTCGCCATCTTTCCCGGTGGCGGCTTGGCGACGACAGCGCTCGTGGCCGCCAGACTCGGCACTCCGACGAGCTTCGTCACCCGGATCGGCCGCGACGCCCTCGCGAGCCCCGCGTGGCAAGCCTTGGTGGAAAGCGGCGTGTCCACGGAGTGCTGCGAGACTCATGCCCGCCTCCCCACGGCCATGACGGTCTGCGCGGCCTTTGCCGGCGACCGCATGATGATCACGCATGATGTGATCAACCGGAAATTAGAAATGCTGTTGGCGCATAGGCGAGTGAAAGAAAAGATCCGCGGAGCGAAGCACCTGCATCTGGCGTGCGCGTTATGGCCACCGCGGATTTGGGCGGCTGCGCTCCGCAAATTCCGCCGCCTGGGACTCACACTCTCGGCCGACATTGGCTGGAATCCCGAAGTTCTGGAATCGCTGCAACTTCCGGGATTGCTGAAAGAGCTTGAATTCGTGATTCCGAACGAAATGGAAGCTCGAGCGATGACGGGAGAAAAAACGGTGGAACGCGCGGCGCAAAAGCTGGCGCGGTGGACGCGGATTCCAGTGATCAAGCTGGGCGAGGACGGAAGTCTTGCAATGCAAAACGGCAAGTTCGTGCGGATGAGATCCATTCGCGTCAAAGCGGTGGATGCGACGGGAGCGGGCGACGCATTCAATGGCGGTTTTCTCCACGGCCACCTCGCCGGGTGGCCGCTTGAAGATTGTTTGCGCGCGGGAAATATCTGCGGCGCTCTGGCGACAACGCGGGCAGGAGGATCCTCTGCGATTCCGACGCTGAAACGGTTGCGAGAATTGATGAAGCGGACTTGAGGAAGCCAATTTCAAGGAAACGACACAGATCATGAAGATCACTCTCATCGGAGCGGCCGGAGTGCGGACCCCGCTCCTTATTCACGGGCTGGCGAATGCGGGGGCCAATGTCCGGCTGGAGGAATTGGCGTTCTGGGATACGGACCCGGAGCGGCTGAAAACGATGGGGCGCGTCGCGGAAGCGATGGGCAGGCGCAGCGGACTGCGCGCGCGTCTGAAAACATATTCGAGCGCGGAGGAGGCGCTGGAAGGCGCGGACTATGTGATTACCAGCATTCGCGTGGGCGGCATCGCCGCGCGCGTAAAAGACGAAACGATTGCGCTCGCACACGGACTCGTAGGCCAGGAAACCGTGGGAGCGGGCGGATTCGCCTGCGCGATGCGGAACCTGGCGACGATGCTGGAATACGCGCGAATGATCGAGCGTATGGCTCCACGCGCGACGGTGATCAATTTCACGAATCCGGTCGGAATTATTTCGCAGGGACTCCTCAATCATGCGGGTGTGAATGTATTGGGGGTGTGCGATACGCCGCTCGAAACGTTCGAATCCATTGCTCACGCGCTGGGCCGAAATCCGTTCCAACTGCGCTTTGATTATCTTGGGCTGAATCACCTGGGATGGGTGCGTTCCATCCGCGACGAATGGGGCGCGGAACTGCTGCCGAGAGTTTTGTCTTCGCCAGAAATTATTCAGAAATGCTACCGGCATGGACTCTTTCCGCCAGAATTCATTCAGGGACTTGGCCTTCTGCCCACGGAATATCTTTATTTTTATTATTTTCCGCGGGCAGCGTACAAGAACACGCAACAGAGCGGGCAATCTCGCGGCCAGGCGATCACCGCGATGAATGAGAAACTTTTTCAAAAGCTGGCGCAGGCACGCGAGACGGAACTGATCGATATTTACGAAGATTATCTGCGCGAACGAAATGCTTCTTACTTCAGTATTGAAGCCACCGCGGGAGAAAAGCGCAAGGAAGACCAGGATCTCTATTCGGAATTTTCCGGCTATGAGCGCATCGCACTTCTTGTGCTGCAGGCGCTTCACGCCGAAACGCCGTCTATGATCCCCCTGACCGTTCGCAACGGCAAAGCGCTAGAAGACCTGGAACCCAACGACGCGGTCGAGATTCCCTGCCGGGTATCCGCGCGAGGGGTTGAGGTGCTTCCCGTGGGATACGCGCCGGAGGCAGTGCGTTCGCTGTTGCTGAGAGTGAAGGAGTACGAACGCCTGACAGTGCGGGCGTCCATCGAGCATTCTCCGCAAATTGCGCTTGCCGCGCTCGAAAAAAATCCGCTGGTCGGCAGTCCTGAAATTGCGCGGCAGGTTCTAGCGGAATACTTGCAGGCTTTTGGCCCACAGATGAAACTTCAGGCCGTATCAGCCTGACTGTATTCCACGACCACCGCGGTGCATCACACGCTCTTCGCGGAACGAGTGTCTCCCGATTCCAGGCGGTAGACCACATTTCTCAAATAGTTCAGGCTGGCGCGCATACTTTCCACGGGGGGCACAACAGTTTTGCCGTAGATGACGTCCTGCTCCACAACCATCCAGCCGGAATACTGGCTCTTTGACATGTAACGGAAAAAACCTTCGAAATCGATGCAGCCCTGACCGATGCCGGAAAACACTCCGGCGGCAACGGCTTCCTCGAAATTGAATTGCCTGCGGCGTGCTTCGCCGAGGACATGAGGATTGATGTCCTTGATATGAATGTACCGAAGGAGCGAGCGAAACTTCTTCGCTTCATCCGTGGGATCACCGCCGCCATAAACACAGTGCCCAGTATCCAGGCACAAGCCCACGCTTGTTGACGCGAGCGAATCGAAAAGACGATCGACCTCGAGGGGAGTTTCGACATAGGTGGCGACGTGGGGATGAAACACGAGGCCGAGGCCAAATTCCGCGGCGACGCGCTCGATCTCGCCGATGAGGGCGGCCACGTGTCTCCATTGTTCGCCGGTTAAGGATTCGCGGCCGTCCACGGGGACGCGGCCCGCGATTTGCTGGCGCTTCGGCGTTTGCGCGTCGGATAGAACAAGAAGCTTCGCACCCAGAGCGGAGAGAAGCGCGCCGACCTTTCGAACGTGATCGAAGACCTTTTGCTTTTTGGAAGGATCGGCGAGAGGAACAGGAACAAAGGAAGAAAGCAGGGACATGCCGCGGCGGTTCAAACTTTCTGAAAGGACTTTGGGATCAGCGGGGAAGAAACCGTAAGGGCCCAGCTCGGTTCCGGTATATCCCGCAGAGAGAATCTCATCGAGGATGCGCTCGTAGGGCTGGCTCCATGCGGGGCCGGGATCATCCTGCACTCCCCAGCTGACGGGCGCCGAAGCAAAATGAATGCGTTCGGAAATGCCGGCCATCTCAGAGTTTCCTCACGGGAGCATCGAGGTGAACGCGTGCTCCGCCCCTGGCGCTCTGGTAGCAGGCTTCGATCAACTCGACGACTTGATAGCCGTCCTCCGCAGTGACGGGAGCTGGGGACTTGGCATCGAGAGCGTCCACAAAAAGCCGGTCTTCCTCGATGTAGCCCCATTTTTCGTGCATGCTGGCCAAGGAAAAGTCGTAAGCAGTGGTTCTGGATTCGAGGCCGTTGGTGAAGGAGATTCTTTCCATTTCGAATGTTTCATAGGTCGAGTGCATTCCATACACCTCGAAGCGTTCGAACGGAAAATGCCAACTGGCATGCGCGTAGGTTTTCATAGTGGCCTGCACGCCGGACTGAAAGCTCAATAGGATGGAAAAGTCATCGAGCTCATCATGCTCGTGGGCGCGAGCAGCAACCTGAACCCATTCCACCTTTCCGAAGAAGAAGGTCATGAGGTCGAACATGTGGACCGGAGTTTCATAAAGAAAGCCGCCGGTCAGCTCGGCATTCCAGACCCAGGGAGGATTGACGAGTTCACCGCGGTTCATCTTGGCGTGGACGGAAAGGGGGCGGAGCTCGCCTTTTTCCATGGCGGATTTCAGGATTTTGTAAACAGGCGCGAAGCGGCGGTTGTGGCCGACCTGATAGATCACGCCGGAACGGGCAGCACGGTCGCGAATGCGGGTCGCGGATGCAAGATTGAGCGCGAAGGGCTTCTCGCAAAAGACGTGTTTGCCGGCTTCCAGGACGCGCATGGCAACATCCTCATGCGTGGTGTTCGGCGTACAGACAAAGACGGCATCGCACTGATTCAGAAGCTGATCAAGCGAATCCGCGGCCCGACCGCCAAAACGTGCGGCCATGGCATTGGCGCGAGCGGGATCCACGTCAAAATAACTTTGAATCTTGACTCGGGAGTCTTTTCCGAGAATGGCGGCATGGATCGCACCGACGCCTCCCGCACCAACGATTCCGATCCTGTGTGGCATTTCCGAACTCTCCTTTTGCAAATTCCAACGGCAGAGCGCAGAACCACGCTGCGCCTCCGGACAAAACCCCCGTTCGGGCGCCCGCCGACATTTGCCGGCAGAGGCGCCGCACCCGACCCAGCCTACGAACTTCCGGCTGATGGCTCCGCGTGGACCAAGGGAGCGCGCGGATCGCGTTCCAAAGCAGTTTTGCGAAGGTGCGCGTAGCGGGGATCATCGCTGGCGGCCATGGAACGAGCGCTGCCCGCAAGAACGTTCAAGTAATAGACGTCGTAACCAGGAGCAGCGACGACGGGATGGTAGCCGTCTTTGATCAATACGAGATCACCGTCCGACACCATGAGGGTGTCGTCGCGCGTGCCTGCGGAATCGTAGAGGCGCTGAAATGCATATCCTTCGGGTTTGCTGATGCGGTAGTAATAGGTTTCGTCGAGATCCACTTCGGCGGGGGGATTGTGGACTTCGTGCTTATGCGGGGGATAACTGGACCAATTGCCGCTCGGCGTATAGACCTCGCAGATCAGGAGCTTGTCAGCGGGAAACTCTGGGCGAATGACGTCCACAATCTGGCGGGTGTAGTTTCCGCCGCCGCGAATTTCCTCGCGGCAATCGGCCGGAGTGATGATTCGAGGAACCAGGCGAGAGGAAGAGGGAGTGCGGCAATCCGCGAGTTCACATGTGGTGACGGCAGAAATCTCAAACGCGGTGCCACTGGGCAGATAAACGGCGTAGGGATAACCGCTGAAGACGTCCTTTCGAGCACCAATTTCGCGAGGGCCCTGGCCCCAATCCACCAGGGCGTTTCCGCCGAGGAGGACCAGTGCGGCTTCCTCGTTGCGCGTGTGGCTTTGCCAATACTGGCCGGCAATCAGCCGGCGCACCGAAAAGTTGATGGTTTTCCAATTGGCCTGTTCGCGGGTGATGGAAACGAGCACGCCGGATTTGTCCTGCGCAAGCCCGACGGGATGATTCAAGACCTCCTGCGCATACGAACTATCAGCCATTTGTACCTCCCCGGGGTGGAACCGCGATTCGCTCTCGCACTCGTTGCTTCCCGGCTCCTCACGAGCCGAGGTCCTCCCCCAATCAAAAGAAATGCCGCTCGCGTTTGACTTTTGTTTCATAGTCACTGCGAACGGCGCGAACACTGTCCATTTCCGAGACTTCCGCAACGGGCACATCCCACCAAGATTCATAGCCGGGAACGCGAACGTCGCGATCCACTTCGATAACGATCACGTTGGTTTTGCGGGAAGCACGCGCTCCCGTCAGAGCGGTCTTCAATTCGGCGATGGTTCGAACGCGGACGGCGGCAGCGCCCAAACTAGAGGCGTTGGCCACGAAATCCACTTCCACTACGGAACCATCGAGATTTCCATTACGGCGGTAGCGGTACTGAGTGCCAAACCCGCCGCTGCCGCAGGAGTCGCTCAAACCGCCGATGCTTGCGAAGCCGTGGTTATCGAGAAGAATGATGTTCAGCTTGTAGCCTTCCTGGATCGAAGTGTGGATCTCCTGGGCCATCATCAAGTAAGAACCGTCCCCGACCATGACGAATACTTCGCGATCGGGCGCAGCCATCTTCACGCCGAGGCCGCCGGCGATTTCATAACCCATGCAGGAATAACCGTATTCCATGTGATAGCTCTTGGGATCCCGAGACTGCCACAGCTTGTGTAGGTCGCCGGGCAAACTGCCCGCAGCGCAGACGAGGACGTCGCGCGGGGCCGCGACGGAATTGACCGCGCCGATGACTTCGCTCTGGCTGACCGGCGGGCCGTGCTGGAGGCTGAACAGGCGCTCGACTTCCTTATCCCACTCGTCCCGGAATCTGCAGACGCGTTCCCGGTAAGCATCGGGGACACGATACGCCGCAACTTCCCGAAGGAGTTCCTCGATAGCGGACCTCGCGTCAGCGACAACAGGAAGTCCCAGGTGTTTTCCCGCGTCGAATTCGGCCACGTTGATATTGATGAATTTTACGGCCGGATTCTGGAACGCCGTTTTGGATGCCGAAGTGAAATCCGAGTAGCGGGTGCCGACGCCAATGATCAGATCGGCATCGCGGGCAAGGAGATTTGCTCCCGGAGTGCCGGTGACGCCCATGGCGCCCAAGTTCTGCGGGTGATTGAAGGGGAGTGATCCCTTTCCCGCTTGAGTTTCCGCAACGGGAATTCCGGTTTGTTCGACAAACTTTGCGAGAGCCCGCGAAGCTTCCGAATAGAGCACGCCACCACCAGCAATGATAAGAGGCTGGCGAGAAGCGGCGATTAGAGCGGCAGCGCGGCGGATCGCGCTGGCGTCGCCACGAGGACGCGGAACCGTCCAGGTTCTCTTGGAGAAAAAAGCGGCGGGAAAGTCGTAGGCTTCGACTTGAACATCCTGGGGAAAGGCGAGGGTAACGGCGCCGGTTTCCGCTGGAGAGGTCAGGACGCGCATGGCTTCCGGGAGCGCGGTGAGAATCTGTTCAGGACGAGAAATGCGATCCCAATAATGTGAGACGGGCTTGAAGCAATCGTTGACGGAGATGTCCTGAGTCTGCGGAGATTCGAGTTGTTGGAGAACGGGGGCAACGTTCCGGCGGGCGAAGATATCGCCGGGAAGCAAAAGGACGGGGATGCGGTTGATGGTAGCGGTGGCGGCACCGGTGAGCATGTTGGTGGCGCCGGGGCCGATTGATGAGGTGCAGGCGAAGGCGCGCAAACGGTTATTCATTTTCGAGAAAGCCACGCTGGTGTGAACCATGGCCTGTTCATTGCGGCAGAGGAAATAAGGAAAATCGAGGTTTTGCTGAAGGGCCTGGCCGATTCCCGCAACGTTGCCGTGGCCGAAGATTCCAAAACAACCGGCGAAAAACTGTCGTTCGACCCCGTCCCGTTCAACCAACTGACTTTTGAGGAATTTAACCGTCGCCTGAGCCGCCGTCACTCGACACGTGGACCCCAAAAACCGCCTCCTCGAAGGATGCCTGATTCCCGAAACGATTCGGGATCAGGAAGGGAAAATGAAGATGCAGGAGCGGCCACGAGGCCGCCCCTGCAGAGTACCTCAGAAATAGAGCTTTAGGCCAAACTGAATCTCGCGAGGATCACCGGGCCCGCCGGAGTCGGTGCCGAGAATCGGAGCCAGGGTGTTCGAGACTTTGCCGAATGAACCTGGCGAAGAGACATTGGCACTCGGATTCCCGAAATTGGGGTGGTTGAAGGCATTGAAGAATTCAGCTCTGAACTGGAGCTGCCATCTCTCGGTGAACTTGAATTGCTTGAAGAGGCTCAAGTCCCAAGTCTGGATTCCCGGGCCATAAAAT
>DATIXL010000006.1:0-51438 GCA_035518615.1 Terriglobales bacterium
GGCGAAGCTGAACCCTTCGCCGTTATCGTCCACCACCAACATCAGGCGGCTGTCATCCTGCGAGAGTTTTACCACGACATGGGTAGCCTTCGCATGCTTTTTTATGTTGTTGAGTGCTTCACGGTAAATCTGGAAAAGCTCCCGGCAGACGCGGTCGGGAGCGCGCAAATCGGCGGAATCAATCAACAGATCGAGCGGGAGGCTGGATTCGTTGCGGAAACGCTCGGCAAAACCTCGCATGAGGTCCACGAGATCCGCGGACTGGACGCGAACGGGCTTGAGATCAGTGACCATGCTGCGGAGTTCGGCGGATTCGTTTTTGACGGTCTGCTGCAAACTGGCGAGGCCCGCAGCTGCGCCTTCGGGAGAGGAAACGGCCTTGCGGCGGAGGACATCGAGCTGGATTTCGATGCTGAGCAGGGTTTGCAGAATGCCGTCGTGGAGATCGCGGGCGATGCGCGAACGTTCGGCTTCGATAGCGCGGGCGCGGAGATGGCGCAATAGAAAAAGATTTTCCAGGGATGGCCCCACATGACGCGCGACACGCTCGAGCCACTCGAGATCTTCCTTCTGAAAAGGCTTCTTTGGGCGCTTGCCGTTGAGCAGGAAGATGCGACCGGCAGGTTGCTCGGCTTGATCGAAGGTCACTGACATATACGAGGCAATGGCGAATTGATTTTGGGTGGAGTTCGGCAAGCGAGGGAGATTTTTCAGCGCGCGACCATTGCGGCGGTCCCAGCCGAAGCCCGAGCCTGCGGCGACCAGGGAGTTCCAGCAGAGCGTGGCATCAAGATCGTCGAGAAGAAAGCCATCGGCGCGGGCGAGCGGGAGGCTTTCCGGAATGAGGCGCTCGCTTTCGCCAGACTTGAGAGACCAGACAAAGATGCGCTCGAGGTCGTTGTCACGATAGACCAACAGCGCTTGCCTAGATTGGAAGGACGCGGCCAATTCTTCGAGAAGCAAGCGGAGCGATTCGGCGAGCCCCTGATCCACCTGCATTGTCGCCGTAATATGCGAGAGAAATTCGTTCTGCGCGGCGAAACGCCGGCTGCGATCTCCCATGAAAGCGAGGCCGCCGCCAGCGGAAAAAGTAGCGGCGGTGATTCCAACCCAGGAAATGACGCGGAGAAGGCCGATTTCCTCGCGAGCGGCGGTGACGAGAACCACGGTGATCGCCAAAATGCCCGCAACAGGCAGAGCGGCACGAAATCCCCAACGAATGCCCGCTGCAAAGCACAGAAAGAGATAGGGAAACCAGACCGGGACGGCCGACGGACTGATGTAGATAAAGAGGGCGAGGGCGAGCAAATCCAAGGCGAGAGGAACGTGCCAGTCGCGTTTGACCAGAAGATGCTCTGCAAAAATGGCAATAAATGCGAGGGCGAAGTAGAAGGTCAGAAAGATGAGGCTGCGGCGAGCGGCTGGCGATGGAGTGCGCTCCAAAAGAGCCAGGATCGCCAGAACGATGATGATCGGGCGAAAATAGACAATCTGCCGCTCAAAATGGCGGCTGTCCGCTTCGTGGGGGCTCATGCGCGGGGACGAATCCCTGAATGGAAGTTTAGCAAGGCAGGGAGCCCATAAGGGAAGCAGGCGTGGAGCGGGTTTCCAGCTTGGAAAGGGACTGAGCCGCCAGGGCGCGGTTTTCCATGAAGATGTGTCGTGCTAAACTGGTTTAGCTGGCGAACAGAGGTGGGAGTAGCTCAGCTGGTAGAGCGTCGGACTGTGGCTCCGAATGTCGTGGGTTCAAACCCCATCTCCCACCCCAACTTCCTCTATTTTGCTTCATGCCATTTAAAGCGTAGGCCATGGATTCTGTGGGCTGGCGTTGCAAGAGGTGTGTGGTTAGGCGCCCGGATCGCCCGATTGCGGAGAGGCGAGGCCGAATTCACGGTGGGTGGCGAGGAGGGCGGCTTTCATGGACTTCTCTTCGACAACGAGGGAGATATTTGTCTCCGAGGACCCCTGAGCGATGGCGATGATATTGACGCCTTCGCGGCCCAGCGCGCTGAAAGTACGGCCAGCCATGCCGCGCGTGCCGCGCATGTTTTCTCCGACGACGGCGACGATGGCGATATCCGGATCGAGCGTGATGTGATCCACAACCTCATGGGCGAGGTCCTGCACAAACTCGCGGCGAAGGGCTTCGACGGCACTTTGCGCGTGGTCCTTGGAAACGATAAAGCAGATGTCATTCTGCGAGGAGGATTGCGAGATCAGGAAGACGTCCGCATGGAGTTCCGCCGTGGTGGAGAACGTGCGACCGACGACGTCCGGAACACCAACGATGCCCGGGCCACCGATGCTGATGAGAGCAACATCGCGGATGGCGGTAAGTGCTTTTACGCCGCCGCCAATGCTGCGGCCGTGCCGAGTGATTTTTGTACCGGGACGATCCGGCGTAAAGCTATTGCGAATCCAGACCGGGATTCCGGCCGGCATTACTGGCCGAAGTGTTTTGGGATGTAGGACTTTCGCGCCAAAGTAAGCCAGTTCGGCTGCCTCCCGGTATGAAATTTCGGGAATCGTGCGCGCATCGGGCACCAGCCGCGGGTCGGCCGTAAGAACACCGTCAACATCGGTCCAGATGATGATTTCGTCGGCATCGAGAACGGCGCCGAGGATCGTGGCGGAGTAGTCCGAGCCGCCCCGGCCAAGGGTGGTAAGGATGCCGTTCTCCGTGGCGCCAAGGAAACCGGTGACGACCGGGATTTGGCCGCTCTCGAAAAGTTCGCGCAGGCGCGCCTGGGTTTTCACTCTCGTCAAATCCATGAGAGGCTCCGCGCCGCCGTGGACGGAATCCGTGACAATGAGTTCCGTGGCCTCGACTGCCGCACTTTTCGCCCCGAGGGCTACGAGGGCCGCGGAAACGATGGGCGCGGACAGACGTTCGCCGAGGCTGGAAATCGCGTCGAGGGTGCGGGGAGTAAGCTCGCAGAGAAGAGCGGTGCCATCAAAGAGGCGCTGTCCCTCGGTGAGAATATGCTCCAGGCGAGCTTCGACGGGCGATCGCATGCCCCGATCCGACAGCAATTCCGCGAGAGCTGCCGAATGTAGTTCGCGCAGCTTCTCGACGAGCGATGTGCCCGCCTCGCGGTTGCCAGCGCCGGCTTGTTTCGCCGCTGCGATCAAGCGATTGGTGACACCGCTCATCGCGGAAACGACCACGGCGACTGCATTTTCTTGCGAGGCCTTGCAGGCGATCCGCGCGGCTCGCGCAATACAAGCCGCGTCGCCCACAGAAGTGCCGCCAAATTTCATGATCTGCAGGTGGTGTTTCATCGCAGCCCGTCCAGTGGCAAACATAAGATGATAGCCTTCCCAATGCGGGATTATCAGCGAACTTTTCCGGCTGTTTTCAAAAATAAGTTTCTGCAAGGTGGAGCGGTTTGGGATTCCCTATTGCAGTTATCATGGCCCATGCAAGAATTCGCATGCGAAGGCGTGCTGTTTGATTTAGACGGCGTGCTGGTGGACTCGACTCCGGCGGTCGCGCGTGTGTGGACCATCTGGGCGCGCACGCATGGATTTGATCCCGAAGACACGGTGAGGAGGGCGCACGGGAGGCCCAGCCTTTCCTCGATCAAGGAACTGCTTCCGGGTGGGAATCATGAAGAGGAAAACCGTATCGTGGAGCAAATGGAAATTAAAGACCTTGAAGGCGTGGTGCCGCTGCCGGGCGCAATGGAGCTTCTCGGAACGCTTCCGCGGGAACTATGGGCCATCGTAACGTCCTGCACAAAGCGGCTCGCGCATGCGAGAATTCACGCCGCCGGGCTCCCTGCCCCAAAATTTCTGGTAACAGCAAACGACATCAAGATCGGGAAGCCTGATCCCGAGCCTTATTTGAAAGGTGCGGCGTTGCTGGGTCTGAGCGCAACCGTGTGCGTGGTGGTGGAAGACGCACCGGCGGGAATCCGCGCGGGAAAAGCGGCAGGGGCACGAGTGCTGGCACTCCAAACCACGGAGCGGGATGAGTTGTTGCGCGGCGCGGGAGCCGACTGGATCGTGAAAGATTGCAGCGCCGTCACGTTGGATGGCTCAGGGAAGGCAGGCTCAATGGTGTTGAAGGTAAATTTTCTTTAGCGACGTTTTGACTTGGCTTCCGTCCGAAGGATAGAATCTGCCCACCGCGAGTGGTCTGCATTCAAACCTCAAGTAGGAGTTGTTCATGAAGCGAATTTATTCGTCGGAGATTCTAGCCTCGATCCTGCTCTGTGCGCTGGCATGCGCACCTGCTACGTTCGCGCAGGAGAAGGAGGAAAAGCCCGCGGACAAAAAAGCGGAGAAGGCGCCGGAGAGCGCCACCCCCAAAGAAGAATCCTCCGTCACGGAGCATACGATTCGCATCGGCGGCCAGACCATTCCTTATAAAGCGACCGCGCAGACGATCTTGCTGAAGAACGAGAAGGGCGAGCCGGAAGCGCTGATCTATTCGACAGCTTACACGCGCGCAGATGTAAAAGATCTGAGCACCCGGCCGATCGCGTTCCTGTACAACGGCGGACCGGGCTCCTCTTCGATATGGTTGCACATGGGAGCGTTCGGCCCGCGCCGGGTCGTGACCGTGAACGCGGGAGTCACGCCGCCCGCGCCGTACAAAATCGAAGACAATGCCAACTCTCTGCTGGACAAGGCCGATTTGGTGTTCATTGATCCCGTGGGCACGGGCTTCAGCCACGCCGTGGGGAAGGCGCAAGACAAGGATTTCTGGGGAATTGATCAGGACGTTCGGTCACTCGCGCAGTTCATTACCACGTACGTGACGCGGAACAACCGATGGAATTCGCCGAAGTTTCTGATTGGCGAGAGCTACGGGACGTTCCGTTCGGCTGCGCTAGGAAATTATCTGCAGGATCACGACAATATGTATTTGAACGGGATCGTGCTGATGTCTTCCGTTCTCGATCTCGGCACCATTTCTTTTTACCCGGGAGTGGACGCCGCTTATATCTACTATCTGCCGAGCTACGCGGCGACCGCGTGGTATCACAAGATGCTGAAGAACCGGCCGGATAATCTGGATGCGTTCGTCGAGGAAGCGCGAAAATTCGCAATGGGGGAGTACGCCAGCGCACTGCTGAAAGGTGACAATCTTACTCCGGCGGAGAAAACGGCCATCGCGGAAAAGCTCTCCGGATTTACAGGCCTAAGCACGGACTACTTGATGAAGGCAAACTTGCGCGTGAAGCTGGGCCAGTTCATGGAAGAGCTTCAGCGCGGCAAGGGACTGACGACCGGCAGGCTGGACGCGCGCTTTTCCGGCCCGAGCTATGATCCGCTCGGCGAATACGCGGATTACGATCCGCAGGAAACCGCGATCAGCGGCGCATTCGTTGCGGAATTCAATGGTTACATCCGTGACGATCTGAAATTCGGCCAGGACAAAACCTACCAGGTTTCCGCCGAGGGGGCAGGGCGCGGATGGGACTGGAAGCGCCAGGGCATGCGAGGAGGCTTCTTCCCCGGCGCGCCAAATGTTGAGGAAGATCTGATAGAGGCGATGATCTCGAACGTGCACTTGAAAGTGCAGATCGAGAATGGCTATTACGACCTGGCTACGCCCTTCCTGGCCACGGAACACACTGTGGACCATCTCGGACTTCCGGACAATCTCCGCAAGAACATCGAACTGAAATATTACGATGCCGGCCACATGATGTACGTGCGCGATGAAGATTTGGCCAAGTTGAAGGGCAACATCGCGAACTTCATTGACTCGGCGACGCAGCACTGAAGTTTATTCGCCCGAGCCGGGTGCGATTTGAGCGTCGCCAGGGGGTATCCTTCACGTAACCTCCACGCAGAAGCCATACTTGCGAAAACAAGTATTCACCTAGAATGGATCTTCATGCACCACCCGCGGGGTTGTCTTTCCGGCCTTGCGTAGTACAGCGCTCTTCAGCGCAAAGCAAACAAAATTCCATGGGATCTCCTCCACAGACAACTGTAAGTCCACAGCCCCCCGTGTCGGAGTCTTCTCCGCCAGCAAGAACCATTCCGACCGCACAACTCATTACCGCAATGCTCAAGAGCGGCGCGCAGGTCAGCGACTTGATTTTTTCGCCGGGGCGGGCTCCGCAGATCGAAGTCAGCGGTCAGCTGATGGAATTAAAGTTTAAAGGCCTGGAATGTCTGAAGCCGCAGGACACCAGCCAAATCGCCGCGGACTTGATGGGGAAGAATGAACATCCTTCGCGGAAACTCGAGCAGGAGGGTTCCGCCGATCTCTCGTATGGAATCAACGGAGTCGGCAGATTCCGCGTGAATATTTTCCGACAGCGGGGAAGTTGCGCGATCGTCATGCGCGTAATTCCCGATAAGATTCCCGGCTTCGAAGAATTGCGGCTTCCCGCGACGCTTGCCGACATCGTGGATTTGCGGAACGGGATCGTGCTGGTCACCGGACCCACAGGATCGGGCAAATCGTCAACTCTGGCAGCCATCATTGACAAAATGAACGAGGAGAAAGCGTTCCACATTTTGACGATCGAAGATCCCATTGAGTTCTTGCACCGGCATAAGAGGGCGACGATCCATCAGCGGGAACTGCACAGCGACACGCCAACTTTCGCGCTGGCCTTGAGAGCGGCGCTGCGTCAGGCGCCGAAAGTGATTCTCGTGGGCGAAATGCGCGATCGCGAGACCATTGAGATCGCTCTGGAAGCTTCGGAAACCGGCCACCTGGTGCTTTCAACGTTGCATACGATTGATGCGGCCAAGACGGTCGAGCGCATCGTCGGCGTATTTCCCAATGCCGAGCAGCAAGCGATCCGCACGCGTCTTGCAAAGGCGTTCCGGTACATCGTTTCGCAGCGTCTGTTGCCCCGCAAAGACGGCAAAGGCCGCATTGCAGCAATCGAAATCCTCAAGTCCACAATGCGAACGCGCGAATACGTGGAAAAGGGGGAAGGGGAAGGCAAAACGCTGCTGGACGCCATGCGCGACGGTAATACGGAAGGCATGCAGCATTTTGACGGCGAACTCGACAAATTCGTGCGGGCAGGCCTGGTTGAATTCGAGACAGCGCTGGGATTTGCAACCAATGCCGGAAACCTGCGTCTAGAAATGCAGGACTACGCCGACGAAATGAGGCACCGCGCGCACAAGCAGGAAACGCACCCTCCTGAGGTCGAAATCGAGCGATTTTAGCGCGGCAGAAACCGGCTGCAGGCGCTGGGCTAATTCAACATGTCAGACATTCTGCACTTCGCTCTGCCATTGTGTACAATCCCCCTAACCGCTTCTTCGCGGGGCCAATTTTGAGCCAGGGAAACATTCAATCTAAAACATGCTGATGGACGCGTCAGCTTCCTGGGAGTTTCTGGTTGTTGTCGCGCTCCTCGCGGTTATCGCCTCTATCCCGGGCCTGTGGACGGGGAGACTGATTGACAAGATCGAGGGTCTGCTCGCAAGAATCGGAAGGCGACGTGTGCCGGCGTTTTTTCTGCTCTTCTTTGGCGCCATCGTGGTCCGCTTGGCGGTTTTGCCTCTCCTCGAGGTCCCCATTCCAGGAATTCATGACGAGTACAGCTACCTCTTGATGGGGGACACGTTCGCGCATTGGCGTCTCGCCAACCCGACACATCCGATGTGGCGAAGCTTCGAAACATTCCACGTCATCTGGCATCCAACTTACGCTTCCATCTACCCCCCCGCGCAGGGATTTGCGCTTGCCATTGGCGAATGGCTCGGACTTCCCTGGATCGGCGTGCTGCTCACAGCCGCCTGCATGGGAGCGGTGATCTACTGGATGTTGTGCGCGTGGATGCCGCCACATTGGGCCTTCCTGGGCGGCGCGCTTGCAGCGCTAAAGCTCGAAATTGCCAGCTACTGGGTGAACAGCTACTGGGGCGGAGCTGTCGCGGCGATTGGCGGCGCGCTGGTCCTGGGAGCTCTGCCGCGCATTTTCAAGAAGGGACACATCCGCGACGCACTGCTGCTCGGCCTTGGCGTGGCGATCCTGGCGAATAGCAGGCCCTATGAAGGCCTGGTATTTTGCCTACTGCCGGCCGTGGCTTTCCTGCTCTGGCTTTTTGGCAAGAAAAATCCATCGGTAGCGAAGTCCCGCCGGTGGAAGGCGGTCCTTCTCCCTCTCGCAAGTGTGTTGGTGCTCACGTTGGCGTTCATGGGCTACTACAACTGGCGGGTGACCCGTGATCCTCTCCTCTTTCCTCACACGCTGAATTGGCGGGAGTTCCACACCGCAGCAATGTTTCTCTGGCAAGCGCCCAAGCCGGAGAAGCACTATGACAATGAGAGGTTCGAAGAATATTACAACGACTGGGAACGCGACGAGTATCATCGCACCTTGCGCGATGCCATTGACGTCTCGTGGACCAAAACTTGGCGCATGGCCTCCGCGTTTTTTTGGTGGGGTTTGATTCTGGTTCTACCGGGCGTGCTTGCGGCTCTTCGCGAGCGCAGGATGCGCTTCCTTTGGCTGACCCTCGCGGCAACCATGCTGGCCGTGTATGCGGTGACGTTTTCCAATGCGCATTACGCCGCGCCGGCCACCTGCCTTGTCTTCGCCTTGATCGTTGAATCCATTCGTCATCTGCGGGCCAGGAAGTTGGGCCGTTTTCATTGGGGAAAGGCGCTCGCACGGGCTGCGGTCTTTCTGCTTCTTGTGGATACGGGCGCGCACGTGGCGCGAAAGGAATGCGATCAGCAGGATTGGACATGCCCCCGCGATTACGGTCGTGCCGGAATTGAAAAGAAACTGGAATCGCTGCCAGGGAAGCAGTTGGTCATGGTGCGTTATAGCGGGGACGAAGGCGACCTGAGCATCCATGATGAGTGGGTGTACAACGGCGCGGACATTGATTCGCAAAAGGTCGTTTGGGCGCGCGAACTGGATGAAGAGCAGAACAAAAGACTGTTCGCTTATTTTAAGGACCGCACCGTCTGGCTGGCAAGCTCGAACGACGATCAGGCCTCACTCGTGCCGTACACTCCGCCGGATGAATGATTTTGCCTGCCCGGGGCGGCATCTAGCGGGTAGCAACCATCAGGTGGTTCAGTCCGAACTCAAATCGCCGATGAAAAAATTGCCGGAAGCCGATTTTCTGAAGCATGGCGCGGAGCGTCTCAACCGGAATGCGCTTTTGATGCTCGTCGCTTTCCATCTCATCACTGACCAGGCGGAGCGCGTGCAACACTCCAAGAATGGGATCCACCAGACCGGAGGGCCAAGTGAGGATCAGCGAACCTTCCGGCGCCAGGATGCGAAACGTCTCGCGCAGGACCGCTTCAGGCCGCTGGAGATGCTCAAGAACCGCGAGCATCACGACGTGATCAAACTCTCCATCCGCAAAAGGCAGCGGCGAACTCAGATCCCCAGGAACGCGCTGCCAGCGCCCGTTTGTGCCGCTCTCCAATTGGTCGTCTAGTCCCGCGCCGCGCGCGATTTTATCTTTCGAATAATCGAGAAAAGCCATCTCCAATCCGCAACCGAGATCACAAACGCGCGACTGAGGGCGCAGGTGCGGATAGGCCGCTCGAAAACGCATTCGTGCAATAAAGTGATCCAGTCCGGTGTAGGGCATCTATTTCAGGTCGTAGTCGCCAATGTAAGTCCCGCGGCTGATTCCAAGCATGCTCAGGAAAAATGAAGCAAAAATCACCTGGACTCCGAGAAATAGCCACATGGACCAGAAGAGCACCTGACGGACTTCGTGGAGCGGTCCGAATCCGCTGGCAGCCCATCGCCAGGCGATCCAGGCGCAGCCCGCGAATCCGGCGAGGAACAACCCCCCTCCGAGCAGAAGGCCGGTTTCGAAACTGACCCGTTTCAAGACGCGCTTCAGCGAGACTCCTCCGTGGTCAAACCGCTCCGAATAGCTGAATACCTTGGCAAACGCCCCAATGGAAATGATCTGAGCGCCCAACAGAGTAAAGACAACTCCGAAAATCATGGTGTGCACATCCAGCGTGACGCGCGGAGAAATCTGCCGAGGTCCGGGCAGCAGCCAGAACACCAGAAACAACCCTGCCGCCATCAGGAGGCTCCCGGGAAGCACAAAAAGCCAGTTCGGCGCATAAAGCAGCATGAAGCGCAGATGCCGCCAGCCGTCGCGGAAGCTGCGCAAATGCGGAGGACGGCCGCGCTTGTCCGGCCAGAGCGTGATGGGTATCTCGGTGATCCGCGCTCCCAATTGCGTCGCCTTGATCACGAACTCGGAAGCGAACTCCATGCCCGAGCTGCGCAAATCCATGCGGTTGTAAATGGCGCGCGTAAATCCGCGCATCCCGCAGTGGCTGTCGCCAATCCCCGAGCGAAAGAAAAGATTCAACAGTGCCGTGAGGCCAGGATTTCCGATGTGCTTGTGATGCCAGGGCATGGCTCCGGGCTTGATCCCGCCGCGAAACCTGTTTCCCATCACTACGTCAAAGCCCTTGCGCCACGCTTCGACGAAACGCGGCACCTCGCCAAAATCATAGCTGTCGTCCGCATCCGCCATCACGATGAATTCGCCGCGTGAAGCGCAGATCCCGGCGCGCAAAGCCGAGCCGTATCCTTTTTGCGCGACGCGAACAATTTGCGCCCCGGCCTTCTCTGCGATCGCGACCGAACCGTCCGTCGAGCCGTTGTCGGCCACCAGAATTTCGCCGTTCATTCCTGCGCGGCAGATTGCTTCCCGCGCTTTTGTGACGCAAATGCCGATGGAGTTCGCTTCATTCAGGCAAGGAATCACCACGGAGACTTCTCTGTGGGTCGAGTCTGTCATCGCAGGGGTCGTCTGCGTCGCCTCCGCAACCCCTGATGGCATCTGCTGCGTCTTCACTTTTCACCCTCAAACTTCGCGGTCACGTTAACTTGACGTAACCGCGCGGCAGCCCGCTTCCAGCTTGCATTTTCTATTGTCCCCAGTATGATGGCGGCTTCCGAGAAGCCCCAGAGACATTCATTGTCCGACACCGCAGGAGCATCTTCCAATCCCGGCACACCGTTTGCAAGTGCCCAGGGGCGCTTGCTGAAGGTTCTTGGTGTCTGGTTCGGCATCGCCGCCGCGATTGGCAACACCATTGCCGCGGGAATTGTTCGGACGCCCGGAGACATCGCCGGTCTTCTTCCCAATGCATGGCTCTTCCTTTTCGTTTGGGTTTTGGGTGGCGCATACGCGCTGCTGGGAGCTTCGGCCCTCGCCGAACTCGGCGCGGCGATCCCGCGCAGCGGCGGCCAATACAACTATTCGCAGCGCGCGCTCGGCGATTATGGCGGGTTCATTGTCGGTTGGAGCGATTGGCTCTCGACTTGCGGTACGAATGCTGCGGTCGCGATTGTGATCGGCGAATACAGCACTGCGTTTGTTCCCTCGCTGGATGCCCATGAGAGATTCTTCCTGATCAAAATCATCGCGGTAACCATTCTTCTGTTGTTCGCCGTGCTTCAATGGCGCGGAGTCAAATGGGGCAGTGGGACGCAACTCGTCACAGCGGCATTGAAAACCGGCGCTTTCGTCATCCTGGTGATCGCTTGTTTTCTGCTCGGCGGCCACTTGCGCGCCGCCGCCGCTGCAGCCCATCCCGCTCCGCCCCTCGGATCCGGTTGGCCTTTGCTGATCGCGTTTCTTGTCGGGCTGCAATCGGTCATCTATACGGTGGACGGCTGGGACGGCGTGATCTATTTCGGCGAGGAGGTGAAAGATCCGGGCCGCGATGTTCCGCGCGCGATCTTCGGCAGCGTTTTTTCGATTATGGCCATCTATCTTCTCCTCAATGCCGCGGTGCTCTACGTCCTTCCCATTGGCGAAATATCCGGCAATATTTTTGCTCTCGGTACTGCCGCAAACCGCATTTTCGGCTGGCTCGGCGATCCCATCATTCGCATCATCATGATCGTTTCTCTGCTCAGTTGCATCAATGCCTGCCAGATGTTTTCAACCCGCGTTCTTTACGCCATGAGCTGCGACCGTCTCTTCTTTCGCCGCGCCGCGCGCGTAAATGCCGGAGGCACTCCCGTGCTTGCGCTGTTGCTCAGTACGTTCGTGGGGATTGTCTTCGTCCTCGGCTCGTTCGAGCGCGTCATCGCCATGCTCTCGTTCTTTTTCGTCGCCAACTACACGCTCTCCTACACGTCGCTATTCGTCTTGCGCAAGCGCGAACCGGACATGCCGCGACCCTATCGCGCGTGGGGCTATCCCTGGACGGCGGGAATTGCCCTGGCGGCATCCGCGGTGTTTCTCGTTGCTTCCCTGTGGGCGGATCGCAGCAACGCGCCGCTCGCCTTCGGGCTTCTTGTCATCAGCTATCCGGTCTTCCTGATTTTGAGGTGGGTGTCACGCCGCGTCCCAGCCAACCCGTCGTAAAGCAATTTCAGTTGACTTCGCGACGCCGGCGCAACGTGCCGGTGAGTGGTTGCCAAAAAGTTCTCGCGAATGGGCTAACTAACTTTTTCTGCCACGGACTTGGCTTGCAAAAAAAGCAACAGGTAATCTTTGCCGCCGGTCTTTGAGTCCGTTCCGGACATATTGAACCCGCCAAACGGATGCGCCCCCACCATCGCCCCGGTGCACTTCCGGTTGATGTACAGATTTCCCACGTGGAATAGTTCCTCGGCCTTCCGGGTTTTCTCCGGATTTTTCGAGTACAGTGCTCCGGTCAATCCGAATTCCGTGTCGTTGGCGATCTCGAGCGCGTGATCGAAGTTCTTCGCTTTGATCACGGCAAGCACCGGCCCGAAGATCTCCTCCTGCGCGATGCGCGCCTTCGGATCCACGTCGGCAATGATCGTCGGCTCAATAAAGTAGCCGTCGCCCGCCGCTCGTCCTCCTCCAGTCAACAGTTTTCCTTCTTTCTTGCCCACTTCGATGAACTCCAGAATCGTTTTCATCGCGGACTGGCTCACCACCGGTCCCATGTAATTGCCGGGATCCTCGCTCGGACCCACCGTGATTTTCTTGGTCCGTTCCACGAGTTTCTGCACGAAGCTGTCGTAAACCCTTTCCGAAACGATCGCCCGCGAACACGCTGAGCATTTCTGCCCCTGATAACCGAACGCCGCTTGCGCCGTCCCTTCCACCGCGGCATCTATGTCCGCTTCGTCATCCACCACGATCGCATCTTTCCCGCCCATCTCCAGAACCGTGCGCTTGATCCAGATCTGTCCGGGCACGGCTTTGCCGGCCAACTCGCTGATCCGCAACCCTACTTCCTTCGAGCCTGTAAATCCGATGTAGCGCGTCTTCGGATGTCGGACCACCGCGTCGCCCACCACGTTGCCGGAGCCCGTAAGGAAATTCACTGCCTCCTTCGGAATGCCTGCTTCGTACAGAATGTCCACGAACTTGGCTGCAATCGCCGGGGAATCTCCGGCAGGCTTCAGCACTACCGTGTTTCCCGTCACCAGCGACGCCACCACAAGTCCGGCCATGATCGCGCACGGAAAATTCCACGGCGGAATGATCCCTCCCACTCCCAGGGGAATATAAACCAGGTAATTCCGTTCGCCGCGCATCGGAGTCAGTTTCTGCGGCTCGGCAAGGCGCAGCATTTCCCGCGCGTAGAACTCGCAAAAGTCAATCGTCTCCGCAATGTCCGCGTCCGCCTCGGGCCAGGTTTTGCCCACTTCATAGCAGACCAGCGCCGCAAGCTCGAACTTCCGCTCGCGCACGATCTTGGCCGCCCGGAGAATGCATTGCGCGCGCGCCTCCGCGGGCACACGCTTCCAGGTATCGAAATATTTGTGCGCCGCCTCCACCGCCTGGTTTGCCAGTTCCGCCGTTGCGCTCTGGAACACGCCGATCACCTGCGAAGGATGCGAAGGATTCGTCGAACTGCGTTTCTCTGCCGTGGTGACTTTTTTCCCAGCGAGCCACATGGGATATTCATGCCCAAATTCAGAAGCGACTTTTTTCAGCGCTTCTTCCATCTCCTTGCGGTTTTCCGGCCTGGAGAAATCAATAAACGGTTCGTTCGTGAACTCCGGCACCCGGAGTTTCGTTTCAGCCGTAGCCATGGCGTGTCTCCTCCTGCGCGCGTGAACAGCATATTCTACTGCTTCTCACAAACCGCCCTCAAGGCGCGAAAGATGCCGGGCAAAAATCAGGCGAACTTTGGCGCTTGAAGTACAAGTCGTTGAGCACATTCTGTCCTGACCATTCGGGCATTTGATTTCTGGCCGTTGGGACGTTGCGCGCCACATTTCATACGCGTACTGTCCGCGCTACGGGTTATCCAGCCCACGGCGTTTCGCTCACGCGAAAGCAGTTCTGCCAGCCGGATTCGCTCTTAGCGATGCTTGATTAGTCGTCGCCCGAAACCACGGAGGGTGCCGCGGTAACGCGGCAAGCGTGTCTCATGAAATATCCATCATTTTTCTCTCGAAGTAATCGTTCCGGAATTTCTTCCGGCGCGGTGACGTTCCTGTGTTTTGTTTTTCTTTCCGCAAGCCTGACCTTGGCCATGGCATCGGACCATCCCGGTCAGAACAACCATTTTGTGCGCCGTCCTCCCACTCCCAGTCCCACTCCCTTCAAAAACTCGGATCAAATCGCTTCGACCAACTCGTCTCCCGAGGAAGCCCCGACCGGTTTCGATGGCGCAACCAACAATCTTGTGGATGGCCTGACGCATCAATCGGATCAGATGGTCTTCGATGAGGTTGAAGACCCCTCGAAAGGCCTAGGACCTGTGTATAACGCGGAATCCTGCAATGCGTGCCACCAAAGCCCGGTGGATGGCGCGACCAGCCAAATTAACGAGGTTCGCGCGGGCACGCTTAATTCTTCAGGCCAATTCATCAATCCCAATGTAACGATCGCTGACGGCACTGCCGTCATCCAGGCGCGCTCGCTGATCAACGACCGGGCCATTTGCCCAAGTGGAGCATTTCCCGCGACCCAGGTCCAGGAGCACGTACCGGACAATACCAACGTCCGCGCATTGCGCGCTTCGCTAAATCTCTTGGGTGATGGTTTTGTTGAGGCGATCGCGGACGCCACCATTGCCAACATCGCCGCAAACCAGTGCAAAACTTCCGGCGGACAGATCTGCGGTCAAGTGATTTCGGTCCCGGTTCTCGAGGCGCCTGGCCAAACGCGCGTAGCGCGCTTTGGCTGGAAAAATCAGCACGCCAGCCTGCTCTCTTTCGCGGCCGACGCCTATTTGAACGAAATGGGAGTTACCAACCCTCTGCTCACGCAGGATATTACATCGGTCTGCAAGACGACGACGGATCCGGAAGATCAGGTAGACTCCGACGGCCTCG
This sequence comes from Terriglobales bacterium, assembly GCA_035518615.1. Lineage (GTDB taxonomy): Bacteria > Acidobacteriota > Terriglobia > Acidiferrales > UBA7541 > Acidiferrum. Next base: position 15,212 of record DATIXL010000006.1, read on the forward strand.
CGGACATTGACCACTTTGCCCGGTTCATTCGCGCCTCCAAAGCGCCGGCGCGCGATGAAACTCTCGCCACCACCGTAGATGCGCAGCTGGGTGCGGAGGTCTTCTCCCGTATCGGCTGCGACACTTGCCACGTTTCTTCCATCACCACTGCGCCGGCAGGCTCGGTGATCAACGGCGGGGCTTTCGCGGTCCCGGACGCGCTCGGCAATAAAACCATACACCCGTATAGTGACTTTCTGCTCCACAACGTCGGAACGGGTGATGGGATCGTGCAGAATGGCGGACCCCAAACGGCAATGAAGCTGAGGACGCCGCCGCTTTGGGGCGTTCGGCTCCATGGCCGCTTCATGCACGATGGATTGTCCATGACCTTCACGGACGCCATCAACCGCCACGCCGGCGAAGCCTCGGGGGCGGTGCGCAACTTTCACAGTCTCACGAGCCAGGATCGCGCTCGGCTTCTTGCGTTCCTGAACTCGCTTTAACTCATTTCCAGCCGGCGCCGTCCTTCCCATTGGCGCCTGACGGCGGCTTCCGCATTCGAGGCTCACTCCCTCGCCAGAGCAATGCGGAAGCCGCCTTGCAGTTGGCGCGCCGACCCTCGCGCGGGGTAGACTTTGTTCCATGAAATTGAAGATCCTATGCGCAAGGCTGCCGCTTCTCTCCCTGCCTCTGTTGATAAACCTGACATGTTTTGGACAGTCCGTCACGCGTGGAGGTAAACAGCAGTTTGCGGAGCTTGGCACACTCAAGCTTCAGAATGGCGGAGAAATCCGTGATTTTCGGCTGGGCTATCGGACACTCGGCAAGCTGAAGGGCGACAAATCAAACGCGGTGCTCTGGCCGACCTGGCTGGGTGGACAATCGAAGGATTTGTTGGAGTTTGTTGGCCCGGGGAAGGTTGTGGACGACACAAAGTATTTCGTCATTCTAGTGGATGCGATCGGAAATGGTGTTTCCACCTCTCCTTCCAACAGCAGGCGGCAGCACCTGATGAATTTTCCGGAATTCACGATTCGCGACATGATTGAGTCCCAACGCCGGCTGTTGGTTGATGTGCTCCATATCACTCATCTTCATGCCGTCATGGGTATTTCCATGGGCGGCATGCAAACCTTCGATTGGGCGGTGGCCTATCCCGATTTCATGGATGAAGTCATCCCCATGCTTGGATCGCCGATGTCCACGTCCTATGATAAGCTTCTTTGGACCTCAGAAATTGACGCTATCGAACTCGATCCGGCGTGGAATCATGAAAATCCTTCAAAAACTTTCGGCCCTGGCTTGGCGCTCTCGCGGGAAATTCATGAGATGAATGAGACGAGTCCGGAGTATCGCGTTAGCCATACCGCGCCCGATCAATTTGATTTGTTTTTCAAAATTGTCCGCGAAAATGCCCAGGGCAACGCTGGCACCGCTTGGGATCAGATTCGCCAGAGACAGGCCATCATCGGCTTCAGCACTCCGGACGAATTTCACATTTCCTTGAACCAGGCGGCGAAGAGCGTACGCGCCAAGCTCTTGGCTATTGTCGCGAGCCAGGATCACATGGTGAATCCAGTTCCCGCGGAAATCTTCGCTGCCTCGATTCAAGCCCCTGTCGTCACTCTTGATTCGCCCTGTGGGCACCTAAGTCTTTCATGTATCTCTGTGGGGCCCATCGTCGCGAGTTTCCTGAACGATCCGGGGTCGGTTCAGAGCGAGACTCTCCGGGAATCAGACGATCATCAGATCAAATCCTCCGGCACTGGCCTTGGCAACACCCCCCGCAATCCAAATTGACATTTCTTTGGGCAGCACATTTAATCGAATCTTCCGAATCTATTTCATGCATGATTCGCGCTGCTCGTGACAACCTCTGAAAAGAACGGCGTCAAGCACGCCGTACCCAAACGCTTCGCCTTCCTGGTCGCTGCGGGAATTTTTCTCAGCAGGATCTTCGGCCTCGTTCGCGACCGCGTCTTTGCCCATTTCTTCGGCAACTCCGACGCCGCCGACGCCTTCAAGGCCGCTTTTCGCATCCCCAACTTCCTGCAAAATCTTTTCGGCGAGGGCGTCCTTTCCGCTTCTTTCATTCCCGTTTACGCCAAGTTGCTCGCGGAAAAGGACGATGAGGAAGCCCGCCGCACCGCGGGCGCCGTCGCCGCTCTTCTCGCCCTCACCACTTCGCTCCTTGTCCTTATCGGCGTTCTGGCCACGCCATATCTCATTGACGCCATCGCGCCAGGTTTTTCCGGCGAAAAGCGCCAGTTGACCATCCAATTGGTGCGCATTCTGTTCCCCGGCGCCGGCTTGCTCGTTTTTTCCGCATGGTGTCTGGGCATTCTCAACAGCCACCGCCGCTTTTTCCTGCCGTACGTAGCGCCGGTCATCTGGAACGTGGCCATGATCGCGACCCTCCTGGGATTCGGTCCCGGCCGTGCACAATATCCCCTGGCGTCTATCCTGGCATGGGGTTCCGTCGTCGGCAGCGCCCTCCAGGTGGCAGTCCAGTTGCCCTCGGTCCTTCGCCTCTTGAACGGCCTGCGACTGACGCTCCGCGACCCTTTCGGCAACGTCAAGACCGTCGTTAGCAATTTCATTCCTGTGTTTGTTGGCCGCGGCGTTTTGCAAATCAGCGCATACATTGACGCCTTGCTTGCCAGCTTGCTCCCGACCGGCGCCGTCGCCGCTCTTTCTTACGCGCAGACCCTTTACACCCTTCCCGTGAGCCTATTCGGCATGTCCGTTTCCGCCGCGGAATTGCCAGTCATGTCCGGTACCATCGGAGAAGAAAGAGAAGTAGCAGAAATTCTCCGCGGCCGCCTGAATTCCGGCCTCCGCCAAATCTCCTTTTTTGTCGTGCCTTCCATCACCGCGTTTTTGATCCTCGGCGATGTCATCGTCTCTGCCATCTACCAGTCCGGCAAATTCGTGCACGGCGATGTGATTTATGTGTGGGGAATTCTTGCGGGCGCGACGTTCGGTCTTCTCGCCTCCACCTTTGGCCGCCTGTACTCCTCGACCTATTACGCCCTCCGCGACACGCGCACGCCCTTGCGCTATGCCATCGTCAGAGTCACCCTGACCACCATCCTCGGCTATCTTGCTGCCGTTCCGCTCCCGCCCGCGCTCGGCATTGCGCAGCGCTGGGGCGTTGCGGGCCTCACCATTTCTGCTGGAGTCGCCTCATGGGTGGAATTCCTGCTGCTCCGCCGCACGCTCAATCGCCGCATCGGTCCATCCGGCGCCCCGGCGGGCTTTCTTCTAAAGCTCTGGGCCGCCGCTATGATGGCATCATTCGCGGGCTGGACCATTCACCACTACGTCAGCATCCGCGGGCACATCCTGCTCGCTATCGTCGTTCTCCTGCCTTACGGCGCGATCTACTTTGGCCTTGCTTTCGTCTTTGGCATCCGTGAAGCTCGCCGACTCTTCGCGCGCGCTTCAGCCATGCTCTTCAAAGCCTGATCCCGCCCGGCTCGATTACGCTTACCGCAGTTCGTGGATGATTTCTCTGGCCGCGTTCGCCCCGCTCGCTCCCGTCAAACCGTTCCCCGGATGCGTTCCGCATCCGCACAAAAACAACCCGCGCACCGGTGTTTTGTATCTCGCCCAGTCCAGCACCGGCCTCATCGTGAACAATTGATCCAGCGCCAGTTCCCCGTGAAAAATCTGTCCGCCCGTGTAGCCGTACTCGCTTTCCAAATCTCGCGGCGTGATTACTTGCATCCCCTCAATCGCATTCGGCAAGTTTGGCGCGTATTCCGCAAGCGTTTTTACTACGGTGTCGCCTAGCTCCCGCCGGCGCGCGTTCCAGCTTCCTTCCTTCAATGTATACGGCGCATATTGCACGCACGCCGAAAGCACGTGCTTCCCTCCCGGCGCCATCGTTTCATCCAGAATCGTCGGTATCGTCACGTCCAAATAAGGCGTCTCGGAAAATTCCCCATATTTCGAAGCGTCGAACGCTTTTTCCAGATAATCAATCTCCGGCCCGATGTGAATTCTTCCCGAAAGCGCCTGCAGAAATCCGTCGGGCGCAACTGTCTCCGCCAGTGCGGTAAACGATGGCAACTCTCCCAGGGCCAGCTGCACTTTCGCGACCGTCCCTTTCATCCGGAAATTCTTCATCCTCGTCGCAAACGTTGGATCGAGTTGCGCTGGATCCAGCAGCTTGAAAAACGTCCTTTTCGGATCCACTCCGGAAACCACCGCTTCCGCCGCGATCTCTTCGCCGTCGGCAAGCACGACTCCCGCCACCGTTCCATCTTTCACACGAATGTGCTCGACTCGAGCATTCGTGCGAATTTCCACGCCCGCTTGTCTCGCCGCTTCGCCCAAGGCACGCCCAAACGTGCCCAATCCTCCTCGCGAAAATGCCGCCGATCCCACCGGATGCGCATCCGCCGCCGACCGCATCAGCAGCACGGCCGTGGATCCCGCCGACCACGGCCCCATTGCCGTCCCAAAAATCCCTCGCGCCGCAATCGCCGCGCGCAGCAGCTCCGTTTCGAAAAATTCCGCCACAAAATCCGCCACCGCCATCGGGCCCCAGCGAATCAGGTCGAACATCCGTTTTTTTCCGAGCGCCCGCACGCCTCGCCCTGCCTTCAACAAATTCCACAAATCCTCTGCTGTCGGCTTGTCAATCGCCGGCGGCGTCATCGCCGCAAGCTGCTTCACAACTTCAGCCACTTCCTCGAGTGCCGCCGCAAACTTCGGATACTGCTCTGCGTCTTTCGCCGAAAGCCGTGCAATGCCTCCCGCCGTCTTCGCCGCATCCTCATAAAACAAAATCGCGCGCCCATCCGGCGCCGGCGCGAACATTCGCGGATCGGGATGAAAAATCTTGCAGTCGAATTTCTCCGCCCCCATTTCCTCCGCCACGTCTTCCCGCAGTGGCCCCATCGTGTGCGCCAGCGTTGAAGCAAAAAATCCCGGATGAAACTCCTCCGTCGTCGCTCCTCCGCCCACTGTTTCTCTCGCTTCCAGCACCACCGGTTTGAATCCGCCCTTCGCCAGATAAAACGCGCACACCAACGCGTTGTGCCCGCCGCCGATCACCGCCACTTTTTGTCCCAGCGGCATCAGCTCGCTCTCTTCCATTCTTTCAGGATGACTTGGCTAGCAATTCTTCCCGGTGCCGCCATGATTCCTCCGCCCGGATGCGTCGCCGACCCGCACATATATAAATTGTCCACCGGCGTCCGGTAATACGCCCATCCCGGCACCGGCCGCAAAAAGAAAAGTTGTTCCAGCGAAAGTTCGCCCTGAAAAATGTTTCCCTGCGTCAGCCCGAATTCGCGTTCCAGGTCGAGTGGCGTCAGTACTTGCCGCTGAATAATGATTTTCTTCAAGTTCGGAATGTACTCGCTCAGCGTTTCGATCACGTTGTCGCCGAACGCCTCGCGCTGATCGTCCCACGTTCCCTGCGCCAGTTTGTACGGCGCGTATTGCACGAAGCACGAAAGCACATGCTTGCCCGGCGGCGCCACCGAAGGATCGGTCAAGCTCGGTATCACCATGTCCACGTACGGCCGCCGCGAAAATCTCCCATATTTCGCATCATCGTACGCCCGCTCCATGTACTCCACGCTCGGCGAAATCGAAAGCGCTCCCCGCATATGCGCTCCATCTCCGGGCATGCATTTGAACTCCGGCAGCGCATCCAGCGCCATGTTCACTTTTCCTGACGACCCTCTGAATTTGTACCGCTTCACTTCCTCAAGAAAGTCTTCCGGCAGTTCCCTCGGCTCCAGAAATCGCTCGAACGTCAAATGCGGGTCCACGCTCGACGACACCACTTTCGCCGCAATTTCTTCCCCACTCTCCAATACCACTCCTCGCGCGCGTCCGTTCTTCACCAGAATTTTCGCCACGCCCGCCTTCGTGCGGATTTCCGCTCCCGCTTCCCGCGCCGCCGCCGCAATCGCGTTGGAAATCGCTCCCGTTCCGCCCCGGCTGAATCCCCACGAACGGAACGCTCCGTCAATCTCTCCCATGTAGTGGTGCAGCAACACGTACGCCGTTCCCGGCGATCGAATCCCCAAGAAAGTCCCGATAATCCCGGAAGCCGACATCGTCGCCTTCAGCACGTCCGTCTCGAACCACTGGTCGAGAAAATCCGCCGCGCTCATGGTCATCAACTGCACCAGCGTGTACCGCTCGTCGCTCGAAAGCTCGCGAAACCGCTGCACCAGAAAATGGAGTTGCTTCAAATCCTTCGGCCGCAGAGTCGTCGGGTCCGGCGGCACCATGCTCAAAATCGGTTTCACGAACCGGCACATCGGCGTCATCATCTTCGAAAATTCTTCGTACGCCTCCGCATCCACCCGCGAATGCCGTCGAATCTCCCGCAGCGCCTTGGCATGGTCGTTCATCCGCCACAAATAATTTCCGTTCGGCATCGGCGTGAACGTTCCGTCCAGCGGCAAAATTTCCAGCCCGTGCCTCGGCAAATCCAGCTCGCGGATGATCTCCGGCCGCAGCAGCGACACCACGTACGAGCATTCCGAAAACAAAAATCCCGGCACGATCTCTTCCGTCACCGCCGCTCCGCCCAGCACGTGCCGCCGCTCCACCACCAGCACTTTCTTCCCCGCCTTCGCCAGATACGCGGCGTTTGTCAGGCCGTTGTGCCCGCCTCCAATCACAATTGCGTCGTACATCTGCCCCATCCCTCAAAACCCCGCTTGAATTCAGAAGACTTACCCCACCTCAGGACCGCTCATTCTACTGGCCCCCGACTAACCCACACAAGTCCGCGCCCGCAGGTGTTTTTTATATTTCAACGCGTCGCTGACCTTTTCAGTGCGAATCATCAGCTCTTCTTCAAGGAGTAGTCCCACATGGGCGGATTCTCGAGGCGCCAGGTACATCCTCTGTTCGGCAGTTGCTTCGCAACCGTTCGTCCACATTTGATTACTGCACTGTCTCTGCCGTCTTGAACTCTTTCTCGACAAACTCCATAACATCAGAACCCCATATCGCCGAACCGTGAATGCAAAATTCGTGATTCTCCTGATGCGTTTTCCCAACCGCAGGATAGATTCGCATTTCGTGCTGCTTTCCCTCGCGATCCATCTCCTTCGCCAGTTCTTTGCTCGGCGATAAGTCGTAATCCCCTTGTGCCTGCACGAAAAGCACCGGTACCTTTGCTCTCCGTGCCGCAACGAGCATCCGGTTTCTCAAATCAGGCGAGCTTTCCCAACTCTCAGCTCCTCCCGCAAAATCCACCGCCACGCGAATGCCTGGTGCACTCTCTGCCGCCAGCAGCGTCTGAATCCCCCCGAACGAACATCCCATCACCGCGATTCGATCCGCGTCCACATACGGCAGCGTTCGGGCGAACTCCAGCGCCGCGAGTTGATCTTGAAGATGCACCTCCATCATCTCGACCAGCTTGGCGCTTCTAGCTTGTGCTCCTCGTTCGCTCCCTTCTTGCCTAAGCGCATCCATGATGTAAGGTCCAGCACTCGCCGAACGTCCTTGCCCACGGCGATGCGGCACAAAAAAAACGTACCCTCTCCTCACGAAAAATTGGCCAAGTTCCGGCAGCCATCCCGGCAGGCGCTCGCTCCCGTGATTCCACACCACGATCGGAAAGCGCCCGTCGCCTGCAGGCCGGTAAATAAACCCATGTAACGTCAGCCCGCCGCTTGGAAACGTTACTTCCTCCGCGCCCGCCGCTTGCGGTGTGTTTTGCGCCCTAACCTGATCGCATTTGGAAAGGAGGACGAAGATAAGCGCCGGGATCACCGCCAACAAACCAAATCTCATCTTCCGCATAGCGACCACCCCACATTCTGGCTTTCAATTCTAACTCTGGGACGCATCGGACTTCCCTACTGGCCTCCGCTTGCTCTGCTCCCCCTTCCGGCCAGTTCCCCAAATCCGTCCTTTCGGCCAGTAGTTTTTCAGTGTCCCTCACGGCTACCCTTGTCTCTCCAGTCGGTACTCCCGACCCAGGGGAGACGTGTCATGTACTGTGAATCCTGCGGCCTTCAAATCTTCCCGAAGCATCCGGTCTGCACGCGCTGCGGACATGCGCCCACGCTGCAGCTTCTCCAGCTGACCAGCCTGCTCACGCTTTTCGTCGCCGTGCTCGGCAACACTCTCGTCGCCTGGTTCCTCCTGCCGCATTTCGAAAACGGCCGCCACGCCTTTTACTTCCACACTTGGCTTTGGCTCTCGGAAAAGGCCGCCATGTACGGCTGGGCTCCCGCCGCCATCGGCCTGCTTTTATGGGATTATTTCGTCTGGCGCAAATCGCGCCCCAAAATCAAGGGCTGGCTCACCCGCAAACTGCTCACCTTCGTCCTCGTCGCTGGAATCACTCCGTTCATCCCCTGGTGGGTTCCCGCCGGCCAGCCGCCGCAGAACTTCATGAGCCTCATCTCCCGCTATCCCGGCCTGCCCATCGGCTTGGCCTGGTGCGCCGTCCTCTTCGTCGTCATTCTTTTGTGCGTCAACGCTGAATCGCGTCTCGCCCTCCTCGGCAAGGGTCGCGTACTAAGCGCCCTCAGCCTAAGCGCCCTGGTCGTTCTCCTCACCGTAACCATGCTCGGCTGGTCCTTCGCCTCCTGACCTTCATCTCAGCTCCCAGCCGTCCGCAAATCCCGGTTCCCTCTCGACGCCTCCGTAAACTCCGCGCCCCTTTCCCTGCGCTATGATCTTGCTCTTTATTCTTGTCAGTGTCGCTGAATCTCAGCCTGCTATGGAGGCTCCCATGAAATTCGCCAAAATCGTTTTCTGGATCGCCGCCATCTGGGGCTTGCTGGTCATCACTCCCCTTTATTTCATGTTCGATCTCATTGGCCGCCAGGATCCCCCTCCCGTCACCCATCCCGGCTTCTTCTATGGCTTCGTCGGCGCCGCCTTCGCCTGGCAGATCGCTTTCCTGATCATCGCCACCAATCCCGTCCGTTTCCGGCCCCTGATCATCCCTTCCATCGTCGAAAAATTCTCCTACAGCTGCGCCGTCTTCGCCCTCGTCCTCCAGCACCGCATGCATCCCTCCGATATGGTCTTTGCCGGAACCGACTTGCTCCTCGGCATCCTTTTCCTCACCGCACCGCCTACTTCCTCATTCCTCCCCAATCCCGAGCAAGGTCCCAGCTCTGAATCCTTCCTCCGGCGCTTTTTGAGAACGAAATCTTTTCACAGGCAAAACCCGGTAGGGAAGTTCCCGTTAATTTGATTACCCGTAGGGTGGGAGGAGCATAGAATGTTGACGGGGCGCCGCTTCCCCTTGGTTTATTGAGGTTGTGGATATTCTCCTGAGTTCCTTATTCCCCCAGTGAATCGATAGCGATCAATCCGCGTTCTCCATCTGCAACCCCTTCATTTTCCTGCCATTATGTTATGCACAATCTCTATTGACATCCATGTTATAATAGTGTATGTTGTTTCGGCTCAATTATCCGAGCGCTTGCGTACGACCACCCGCCGCGCGCCGCAACCTGTCACCTTCCACCACGGTCAATCCCTTTCGATTCAGCCACCTGGGAACACTGCGCACAAAGCGAAACCCAAGAAAACTCTCCATCCCCTTTCGCTTCAACCATTTGCGCACACTTGCCAAAACAACGGGTCATGCCAACTCTTCTGCCTTCATCCACCCTCGACTGCCCAACTCCTCTTTCTCCCTGCTTCTCACCGATCCGAGACCGCAACCCCTTTCCTTGCAACTATTTCCGAACTCTTTGCTCGCTCTTGCAAATCGAAAATTTTATCCAACCGCTTTCCTTTCAACCCCTTGCGCACTCTTGCACAAAAACACCGGGGGTGGGGCTTCCATTCCCGAATCGGGAACGCCCGCCTCTCTCTCTCCAGCTCACCGATCACCTACGCCGAATTGTCCACACAGTTCTTCACCCTCCGCTCAACCCCCAATCCGTACCGTTTCCTCGTGTCCGGCTAGTACCTTCGTACTTTTTCCGAGCCGCCGCATTTTGAACCCGCAGTCCTATTGTTCCCTGGACCCTTCCCGGCTACACTCACTCCTTCAATCGAGGAGGTTGCACCTTGTCCGGCTCAGAACGCCGTACGACCCAGCGATTCCAGATGCGCCTCCCGCTGACTGTCCGTTGGACAACGGGCTCCGCAGTGGGCGAAACCAGCACCGAGTCCCGCGATGTCAGCTCGCGAGGAGTCTATTTCTTCCTGTCCAAGGACGTGAAAGAAGGTTCTCCCGTCGAGATTCTTCTGACCCTTCCCAACGAGATCACCCTGGCTGGCCCCGTCCGCGTTCGCTGCCTCGGGCGCGTACAGCGCACCGAAGCCCGCGACGAAGGCTCCCTGGGTGTGGTCGCTGCGATCGAACGTTACGAGTTTCTCCGCGGCGAAGACGAGAAATAGCAGACCTTTCGCCGGACCCCTTCCGGCGGCCACCAGCTTCTTGCTCGCTCACTGCGGAGGCGGGCAGGATAAGCCGGGGTGCCTCGGCCCCTCAGCGGAGCGCCCCGGCAGTTTTGTCCCTGAATAAAATTCCGATTTGTTTAAATTCTCAGGGCTCGCTGACTTTGAGCGGAACACTCTGTAAATCCTCCGAGTTCGGCCCCACTCTAAGATCGAACATCCCCGGTTCCACAACAAATTTCATCTCCAGGTTCCACAGGGAAAGAGCCTTCGGCGTCACTTCGAATTCCACCGTGGTCTTTTCTCCCGGTTTCAGATGCACGCGCCGGAATCCTTTCAGCTCGAGGACCGCCCGCGTCACGTCGCTCACGCGCTGGTGCACATACATCTGCGCGATTTCGTCGCCCTCGCGATCTCCCGTGTTCGTAATATCCACGCGGACGGTCGCGCGTCCATCGGGTTTGATCGTTTCCGGTTCGACGCGGAGATTGTCGTAACGAAAGGTGGTGTAACTCAAACCATAGCCGAACGGGAAAAGCGGCTCGCGGTCGGAAAAAATATAATTTCGCAGCGACGACGGTTTGTGATTGTAGTAGATGGGAAGCTGCCCCACCGATTTCGGAACGGTGAGGGGAAGTTTCCCGCTCGGATTCACGTCGCCGAACAAAACCTCCGCAGCGGCAGTTCCTCCTTCTTCGCCGAGAGACCAGCCTTCCAGAATCGCAGGAACCTGCTCTTTGACCATGCGGATCGAAAGCGGCCGTCCATTAATTAGAAAAACGACGGTGGGCGTTCCGGTTTTCAGCACTGCGCGAATCAAATCTTTTTGCGCGCCGAGAAGATCGAGAGAGTCGCGGTCGCCGCGATGCTCGTCGGACCAGGCTTCGCGGTTGGTGGCTTCGGTTTCGCCAACGACGAGAATCGCAACGTCGGCGGATTTGGCGACGGCCGCGGCACGTTCGATTGCGAGTTCGGAACGCTCCGCAGGCAGCGTGTTGTTTTCGTACCAGCCATCCACGCCCTGCTTGCCCTGCGTGATTTTGCAGCCCTCGGCGTAAACGACTTTGACGGAAGGTTCGAGGCGCTTGCGAATGCCGTCGAGAATGGTGACACCCACGCCGGGACCGGGATCGCGCGCGTAGCCGCCAAAATGCAAGTCCGCGGCATCGGGTCCGATCACCGCGACGGTTTTCAATTTTTTTGCGTCGAGCGGAAGCAAATGGTTTTCATTCTTCAGCAGAATGATGGCTTCTTCGGCGGCGCGAAGGGCGAGCTTGCGATGCTCGAGACTATTGATCGTTTGCGCCGCGTAATCGGGATCCACGTAGGGATGCTCGAAGAGACCGAGGCGGAATTTCGCGGCGAGAATGCGGCCCGCGGCCCGATCCACTTCGCTCTCGGAAACTTTTCCGTCTTTCACTTGCTGGATCAGAGTGCGATAGACGGAGCCGTCCGAAAGATCGTAGTCCACTCCGGCGGCGAGCGCTTCTCGCGCCGCGTCTTCGCGGCCTGCTGCAACATGGTGCACCTCGTAGAGCATTTGCAGCCCGCCTCCATCGGAGGTGACAAAGCCGTTGAATCCCCACTCTTTTCTGAGGACCGTATCGAGCAGCCACTGATTGATGTGGGAAGGAACGCCGTTGATTTCGTTGTAAGAGGCCATGACGCTGCCGACGTGCGCTTCTTCGACGGCAGCCTGGAACGGAACAAAAAAGTTTTCGCGCAGAGTGCGCTCGGAAAAATTTCCCGGAGCGGTGTTTACGCCACCTTGCGGCTGACTATGCGCGGCAAAATGCTTCATGGTGGCGAGAACGTGGTGAGGTCCGATCATTTCGGAAGCTCCTTGAAGGCCTTCGACAGCGGCGACGGCCATCCGCGAAACGAGATAAGGATCTTCGCCGTAAGTTTCTTCCGTGCGGCCCCAGCGCGGATCGCGCGCAAGACCGAGAACAGGAGTGAAAGCATCGCGGGTTCCGGCGGCAGACATTTCGTCGGAGGCGGCGGTGAAGACCTGTTTGACGAGAGCGGGATCCCAGGTACTTGCGAGAGCAAGTGGAATCGGGAAGCTGGTGCTGCCGTAGGCCATATAGCCGTGAAGAGCTTCGCCCATGAAGAGATCGGGAATGCCGAGAGGAGTTTTTTCCAGGCGGTAGCGCTGTGCGGCGTTTCTCAGGATGGCGGCATCTCGCGGAGAAATTCGAGAGTCCACTTCATACAGATCGTGGAAGAGTTCATGAGCGCGATCCGGGGAGAAGGTTCCGGTGGAGTCCAGAATATTTTGGGGATTGCCACCGGTGATCTGCTCGACCTTTTGCTCGAGAGTCATGCGCTTGAGGAGATCGGCGACGCGCTCCTGGATGGGAAGACTGGGATTGCGATAGGCGGGCTGCGGGCTCTGCGCGGAAGCCAGAAGACAAACGAAAAGAACCGCAAAAAGAACAATGGTGGCGCGCCGCATGAGATTTCCTCCTACAAAGGAATTGGGAGAGTACAACAGGGAGTGGAGTGACGCCAGCAAGGTTTGCTTGTGGGGTTGAGAAATCCGGTCGCACTTGCATGACGCGGTACAATAAAATTCGTCCTTCGAAGAAAGTAACTGGCCGAGTCTCTCGGCACACGACGGGGCGCAAATCAAGTATCAGGCGACTGAGTTCGGAAACTACAGGTCTCGAAGCGAAATCAGATGCTGTTGAAGATCACATATACCGGAATGCCCGCAACGGACTTGGGGTATTTGCTGCACAAGAATCCCACCCGTGTGCACACGCTCGAGCAGGCATTTGGAAATGCCCACGTGTTTTACCCCGAGGCGACAGCTGAGCGCTGCACGGCCGCTTTACTACTCGAGATTGATCCTGTCGGTCTCGTTCGAAATCGCAGAGGGCCGAGAGGAAATGCTCGAGCGCTAGATGATTACGTAAACGACCGTCCGTATGCCGCGACATCCTTCCTAAGCGTTGCGATTGCTCGGATGTTTGGAACGGCGATGGCAGGAAGGAGCAAGGAACGGCAAGATCTCGCGAAAGAGCCCCTTCCCCTGATTGCGCAGATTCCCGTGTTGCCTTGCCGCGGAGGGGCGAACCTGCTCCGGAAATTATTTGAGCCTTTAGGCTACGAGCTGGAAGAGAGCCGACTAACACTGGATGCGAAGTTCCCCGATTGGGGAGACAGCCCGTATTTCAGCGTGACACTCAAGGGTCGCACAAGGCTTCGTGACCTGCTGTCGCACCTCTACGTATTGATCCCCGTCCTGGACGACGACAAGCATTACTGGGTTGGCGAAGCGGAAGTCGAAGAGCTGCTGAGGCGAGGAGAAGGATGGCTTCGAAAGCATCCCGAACGCGAACTTATCACAAACAGGTATCTTAAACATCAAAAGCATCTGGCACGCGAAGTTCTGGAGCGTTTGATCGGCGAAGAACAGCCGGATGCGGATGAAGCGGCGGAAGCCCACACGCAAGAAGAAGAGGAAGTCGAACGGCCCATCAGCCTCGCCGAGCAACGAGTCGGAGCGGTCCTGGCTGCACTCCGAGCAAGCGGGGCGAAGCGAGTACTTGATCTAGGCTGCGGCGAAGGGCGGCTTTTGAGGGCGCTTCTAAAGGACAAGGCTTTTGCGGGAATCGTTGGAATGGATGTGTCCCACCGGGCGCTCGAAGTCGCATCGCAGAAACTGCGTCTCGAAGAGATGCCGCGCATGCAGAGGGAGCGGATCCGGCTGATCCACGGGTCGCTGACGTATCGCGACAATCGCCTGGCGGGTTACGACGCAGCGACGGTCGTGGAGGTGATCGAGCATCAGGATCCGCCGCGGCTGGCGGCCTTCGAGCGGGTACTCTTCGAATTTGCGCGCCCTAAAACGGTCGTAGTGACCACGCCGAACGTCGAATACAACGTCAAGTTTGAGACTCTGCCTGCCGGGAAGCTGAGACACAAGGACCATCGTTTCGAATGGACTCGACGCGAATTTCGATCGTGGGCGGACAGATTGTCAGAGAAATTCGAGTATTCTGTCAGATTCCTGGGAATCGGGCCGGAGGACAGCTCATTGGGAAGCCCTACTCAAATGGGAATTTTTGAACGTAAATGAAACTGGCGATTCCAGAGCTTGCGGTCGTCGCGCTTGTGGGCCCATCGGGTTCAGGAAAATCGAGCTTTGCCCGGAAGCATTTTCGCGGGACTGAAATCCTATCTTCAGACTTCTGCCGCGGCCTTGTGTCGGATGATGAAAACAATCAGGCAGCCACAAGAGAGGCGTTCGAAGTGCTTCACTTCATCGCCGCCAAACGGCTGATGGCCGGAAAGCTCGTAGTTGTGGATGCGACCAATGTGCAGCCGGAAGCCCGGAAGCCGATTATCGCTTTGGCGCGAGAGTATCATTGCCTCCCCGTGGCAATCGTGTTCGACCTTCCGGAAAAGCTTTGCCACGAACGGAACCGCAACCGCCCCGACCGCGACTTCGGGCCACACGTGGTGCGCAATCAAACGCAGCAGCTTCGCCGATCACTGCGTGGCTTGGAGCGAGAAGGATTTCGGAAAGTCCACTTGTTGCGTTCCGTTGAAGAGGTTGACACGGCGGAAATCGTGCGCGAGCCGCTTTGGAATAACTTGAAACACGAGCATGGCCCGTTCGACATCATCGGTGACCTGCACGGATGCTTTGACGAGCTGGTCGAGCTGCTGGGGAAGCTAGGGTACACGGTCAATCAGCCATCCAACGGGGAAGCGCAAGCAGGCTACGTGGTGAAACCGCCCGAAGGACGGAAAGCAATTTTCCTGGGAGACCTTGTAGATCGCGGGCCGAAGATTCCCGAAGTGTTGCGCCTTGCGATGAGCATGGTTGAGGCGGGTACGGCACTATGCGTTCCGGGAAACCACGACATCAAACTTCTGAAGAAGCTGAGGGGCAAGAACGTGCAAATCACACATGGGCTTGCGAACTCCGTGGAGCTGCTGGAAAAGGAATCGGCGGAATTTCGTCAACAAGTTGCGGGATTCCTGGACGAACTGATCAGCCATTATGTTCTGGATGAAGGAAGGCTGGTTGTTGCGCACGCGGGAATGAGAGAAGAAATGCAGGGCCGGGGCTCTGGAAAGGTCCGTGATTTTGCGCTGTATGGCGAGACGACGGGAGAGACGGATGAGTTCGGATTGCCAGTTCGCTACAACTGGGCGGCCGAATACCGAGGACGTGCAATGGTTGTTTATGGCCACACACCGGTGCCACAGGCAGATTGGCTGAACCGGACGATCAATATTGATACCGGCTGCGTATTCGGCGGGAGCTTGACTGCGCTGCGGTATCCGGAAAAAGAACTGATCTCGGTTACGGCGCGCGCGACCTACGCGCAGCCTGTCAAGCCGCTCCCTTCCGCTATTGGAGCAGCTGCCGTGCTGACTCCGCAACAGGCGCAGGATGATTTGCTGGATCTCGATGATGTCATTGGAAAGCGGATCGTAAGCACTCGGCTGCACCACAACATCACGATTCGCGAAGAAAATGCGCTGGCGGCTCTGGAAGTGATGAGCCGATTTGCGGCCAATCCGAAATGGCTGATCTACCTGCCACCAACGATGTCTCCAGCGGAAACCACGGAGCGGCCTGGACTTCTCGAACATCCCGGTGAGGCGTTCGCCTTCTACTTGCGTGAGGGTGTGCCGAAAGTCGTTTGCGAAGAGAAACATATGGGTTCGCGCGCGGTCGTCATCGTTTGCCGGGGCGAAGCGGCAGCGCAGCGACGATTTGGAGTGGTGGGAGAAGGGATCGGAATTTGCTACACGCGCACCGGGAGAAGATTTTTTGACGATGCAGTGTTGGAAAAAGCTTTTCTCGATCAGGTGCGATGCGCTGTCGAAAAAGCGGGACTCTGGGAAGAATTCCGAACTGATTGGATTTGTTTCGATGCAGAGTTGATGCCTTGGTCGGCGAAAGCGCGGGAGCTGTTGCGGAAGCAGTATGCCGCAGTCGGCTCGGCGGCGGGGGCTGCCTTGTCCGAAGCCGTCGAGAGTCTAAAGCGAGTTCCGGAGCAGAACAAGGACGCAGGGTTGCTTGTGGAACGATACGAGAAGCGGCTCGACGCTACCCAACTTTACGTAGAGGCTTATCGGAGGTACTGCTGGCAGGTCAATTCGGTAAGCGATCTGAAGCTGGCGCCTTTTCACCTTTTGGCCACGGAAGGCAAAGTGCACGTGAACCAGGATCACGTCTGGCACATGGAGACGCTGGCAAAGGTGTGCAGCGCGAGCGATGGATTGCTCATGGCAACGCCGTACAGGCAGGTTGACGTGACGGAAAGCGGTGAAATTGATAAAGCCACGCGTTGGTGGGAAGAGCTTACGAACAGGGGGGAGAAGGGATGGTTGTCAAACCCTTGGATTTTGTTGTGCGCGGGGGACGCGGCCTGGTGCAACCTGCCATCAAATGCCGGGGCCCGGAATACTTGAGGATTATTTACGGACCTGAATATCTCGCGCCAGAAAACCTGGGGCGGCTTCGCGGAAGAGGTGTTGCGGGGAAGAGATCTCTGGCGATGCGTGAATTCGCACTCGGGCTGGAGGCACTGGAGCGATTCGTTCAGGGGGAGCCGCTCCGACGGGTGCATGAATGCGTCTTTGGCGTATTGGCACTGGAGAGCGAGCCGGTAGACCCGCGGCTCTAAAATGAAAAGCAAGAAAGCCGTGGAAAAGACTAAGGGCAAACAAGTCGCAAGCTAAGGCTGGGGTACCTGTTTGGAGGGGGGTGGGGAATGGCGGGATTGGGACAGGCGGGTTGCGTGGATGGTGAACCAGCGCTTGAGTGGAGATCCGGCTTCGCCTATGTCGGCGGTCTGGGTGAAGGAAGAAGGCGTAATGTCCGAAATGACCTCGTGAAACACCATGCGCTTGCCCTGCTGATCGGATTCGACGTGGAGAACGAGCGACTTTCCATCCCAACGCGGTCCTGGCTGCGGTGGCCCGGGGAACATTTCGCAGCCGGCAGGGTAGACGTTGATGCACCAGAGATGCTGAAGACCTTTCGTTGCGTCCCACCAGATCACGCCAAAACCAAAGAGCTCGCCGGCGGGAGTTTGCGAATGATATTCCTCTTCCAATGTGAAGCCTCCGGGGCCGCGACGGAAACTCGTGTGGCCGCTTCCTTGACCGCCGTTGGGAGTGAGCTCGCCGGGCTCGTAGGTTTCCTGCGTAGACCAATCTCCGGCGAGAGCGATGGAAAGAGATTGAAGTTCGGCGGCCGGTTGCATGGCATTCATCGCCGAAGGGATGGCCTTTGATTGTGTGGGCGCGGAAGCAGGGGAGGGACCAAGTTTGCGGGCTGATGCGGATGGCGTCGCCGTGGGGAAGGGAATTCCGAAAGCAAGAAGAAGAACAAGTGATGAACGCATGCGAACTCCTGGGAAGGCCTCCATCAAGATGGATCGGAAGATGCCTGGAATGGAGGGGAGAGTAGCGCGAGTTGGAGCGATTGGCAACGAGTTGAAAGGTGCTGGGCAACCAGGGTGAGGCTAAAAGAGAAATTGGGTACTGAACTCCTTCGGTAATAATTTGCGCTGAAGATTTAAAAGTATGATAGGCTCCGCAGCGAAACGAACATCCCCGCTTTCGTGAGACCGTGCCTGGAGAGAAGCCGCAGCTTCCCCGGCGTGGCGAGAGACGCGCCATGCTTCCGGGCGACACGAAGGCGGTCAAACTCAGGTTCCGGGCGCAGAGTATGAACCCCTTTCCGAGAACGGTCGTCCCGATCGTTTGTCTTTTGGTCGTGGTGTGCAGTTTCGGAGCATTCGCGGCTAACGGCCAAACTCCCGCTCCACAAAATCGTGTGACGCAAGCCGTGAACATGAATCAGATGGTGACGTTGCGGGGGAACGTGAATCCGCTGGCACGTGCAGCGTACGATCAAGGCGCAGTGGTGGAATCGGAGCCGATGAACCGCATGCTGCTGCTCCTGCAACGAAGTGCGAATCAGGAAGCGTCATTGCGGCAATTGCTGGATCAGCAGCAAGACAAGTCTTCAGCGAACTACCACAAATGGCTGACGCCGGAAGATTTCGGACAACGTTTTGGGCCGTCCGATGCGGATGTGCAAGCAGTGACCGATTGGCTCACCTCGCAGGGATTCACGGGAATTAAGGTCGCACCGGGGCGGGTGGCGATCGAATTCAGCGGGAACGCGGGAGAAGTGCAGAGCGCGTTCCAGACGCGGATGCACCATTACCTGGTGAATCAAAAAATGTACTCGGCGAACGCGACTGATCCGCAGATTCCGGAGGCGCTGGCGCCGGTGGTTGCGGGTGTGGTTTCGCTGAACAATTTTCCCAGGAAGTCGTACCTGCGAGAACTTGGGACGTTTCAAAAGTCGCGGGCGACGGGAGAAGTGACACCGCTGTTTACGTTCAACGGTTGCCAGACGGGACATTGCTTTGCGTTGGGGCCGGCGGATTTTGCGACGATCTACAACACTGCGCCGATGCTGGCGGCGAACCCACCCGTGGACGGCACGGGAGTGACGATCGCCATCGTGGGGGATTCGAACATCAATGTTCAGGACGTGACGGACTTTCGGACGATGTTTGGATTGCCGCTGAATTTTACGAGCCAAAACGTGATTGTGAATGGACCGGATCCGGGAATCTGGTCGGATGAGGGGGAAGCAGACCTGGACGTCGAATGGTCTGGCGCGGTGGCACCAGGGGCGACGATTGATTTTGTCGTGTCGGAGCCAACGGAGACGACTGCAGGGATCGACCTTTCCGCAATTTATATCGTTGCGAACAATCTGGCAGCGGTAATGAGCGAGAGCTTCGGCGAGTGCGAACAGGGGCTGGGAACGACGGGAAACGCGTTCTATAACCAACTCTGGGAGCAGGCGGCAGCGCAAGGGATCACCGTGATGCTTTCCGCGGGAGACGGGGGGTCGGCAGGCTGCGACGACTTTCATACCGAGCAGATGGCAACTCGGGGCCTTGCAGTGAGCGGCTATGCTTCGACGCCGTACGACGTGGCAGTGGGCGGAACGGACTTCGATCAAGTAGGTCGCGAGGCCACATTTTGGAATACCACGCCGACCAGTACAACTCCGCCGGTACCGTCGTCCGCGCTGTCCTACATTCCCGAGGTACCGTGGAACGATTCGTGCGCACAAAACGGGTTGACGGGATGCAATTCGGGGAATTTGCTGGACATTGTGGCGGGAAGCGGCGGAGCGAGCACGATTTATTCAAAACCTGCCTGGCAAATGGGCGTGGCGGGAGTACCGAACGACAGCCGCAGAGATTTGCCAGATATTTCGCTTTTTGCGAGCAACGGATTCAATGACAGCTTCTACATCGTGTGCCAATCTGACGCGCTGACTCTTCCGGGCCAGAATTGCAGCCTCACCAACCTTGGATTCACGTTCGAAGGTGTGGGCGGAACGTCGGCATCGGCGCCTGCGTTCGCGGGAATCATGGCGTTGGTGAATCAAAAAACGGGGCAGAGGCAAGGGAATGCGAATTATGTTCTCTACTCGCTGGTGAAAAAGACCGGAGCTTCTTGCAATTCAAACGGAACCACGCTGCCGGGGGCGAGCTGCACGTTTTACGATGTAACCAAAGGCAACAACAGCGTGCCTTGCACGGGCGGTTCGCCGAATTGCAGCAGCAGCTTCGCGATCACGAATGGAGTGCTTTTCACCACGAGCGGAACGACCCAGGCTCCAGCCTATACATCGGGAACGGGATATGACCTGGCGACAGGACTGGGTTCCGTCAATGCGCAGAATCTGGTGAATAACTGGAACACCGTCAATCTGACGGCGACGACCACGACGCTGACGCTGAATAACAACAGCGCGGTCAATGTGAGCCACGGAACGTCTGTGCCGGTGCAGGTGGGCGTAATGCCGACGACGGCGAAAGGGGACGTGTCGCTTGTAGCGCAGCTTGCGAACGGAAGTACGGTCGGACTGGGCGATTTCACGCTGGGTACGAATGGGACGGTGAGCGGAACGACTTCGGCGCTGCCCGGCGGGACGAACTACAGTGTCTATGCGCATTATGCGGGAGACGGAACGAATGCACCGAGCGATTCGAGCCCGGTGAGCGTCAGCGTGAACCCGGAAGCGAGCGCGACGCTGATCACTTTGCCGACGTTCAATGCGGGAACGGGAGTTGAGACAGCAAATACACCCGCAACGCTGGTTTATGGCTCGCCCTATATCATGAGGGTGGATGTGGGAAAGGCGAGTGCGCAGCGAACGTTTCCGCCGCAGCCGGTGTGCCAGCCGCCAGCATGTCCCACCGGAACGGTGACGATCACGGACAACGGGAGCAGCGCAGCGCCGAACGGAGGGGCGTTCGGACTGAACAGCTGGGGCTATACCGAGGATCAGCCGGTGCAATTCGAGGGAGGGCAACACACGATTGTCGCGAATTACAGCGGGGACAGCAGTTTTAATGCGAGTTCGAGCACGTATGCGTTGACGGTGACGCAGGCGCCTACCACGACCACGATTCCCGACAATGACAATGCCGTCACCGGGACGGTGGGGGTGGCGTTCTCGCTGAATATCACGACCCAAACCAATAGCTTTGGCGCCATCCCGAGCGGAACTTACACGGTCTACGATGGTGGTGTGGCACTTCCTACGACAAGCCAGATCTGGAATGGGCAGACCGGTACATTCGATCCGGGTCATGCCTTCGCGCAAGCGACCGCCACGGTCACGTTCGCAGCCACGGGATCGCACATTTTAACCGTCAAGTACAGCGGGGACGCGAACTACGCGGGCTCGACGTCAACCAACTCTTACAGTATTAATGTCAATGAACCGACGACGACATCCCTGACTGCCAGCTCGCTCAACATCATCGCCGGGAATCCCATCACGCTGACAGCTCTTGTCGATACGACTGTTAAGAGTCCTGCACCCTCGCGGAATGTGAGTTTTTATGGGAGCCGGGACGGCTATTTTCCCGGAACGGTCAATTATTCTGTTGTGACCGACGCTCAGGGTAATGCCGAGTTGCAGGCTACGCTAAGTGTTACGCCATTTCAGACCGAAGAGTTGTACGCGTACTTTGGGGGGGATTCTAACTATGCAACTTCGGATTCCGCCACGTTGGACATCACCGTAGTTACGCCAGATTTTAGCTTTGGGCCAAGTTCCGGGACGCTAAACGTGGTCGCGGGGCAAAGCGGAACACTCCCTCTCACATTAACGCCAGTCACAAACCTGACAAGTTCTGTACAACTGGCAATCTTCAGCACAGGCATGCCCTCGGGCTCAACCTACAGCTTTACACCGAATCCAGCTACGTTAAGCAACGCGACCCCATCCGTCGTGAATTTTTCGGTCAACGTTCCGGCACCTAGCCCAAGTTCGTCGGGAATGGTGCTGCCCAGAAGGTGGGCTGGCACTTTCCCGGTTTTTCGTGGCGGCTGGCTGGCACTGGGTTTTGCGGCAGGGCTAGGAATGATGATTGCTTTATTCGGGCGGGGTAGACGCTGCATTCCAGTTGCGTGCGGGTTGGCTGTTGTGTGCGCGGTGAGCCTGGCTGTGGGCTGCGGAGGGGGGAGTTCCGGAGCAGTAGCAGGTGGTGGAGGAGGAAATGGCGGCGGAGGTGGCGGAGCGCAGTTGCTTGGAACATCTACGACAATCACTACCAACGGTTCGAAGGTGGCATTTCCCAGCCCAGTTCAATTCACTATCACAGTCACCCCGGCAAGCGGAGCAATTGTCCCGACGGGTACCATAAGTCTCGTTGAAGTGGAGGGCAGTTCGCAGAGCAGTCAGACCTTGATGCTCACCAATGGACAGGCGCAACTGCAGATTGTCGCCCTCAGTGTTGGAGCACACACGTTCTTCGCATCGTATAACGGCGACTCTCATTACCAAGCCTCTACTTCGCAAAATCTGATTCAGGTCATTACGGGGAGCACGACCGTGGCAATTTCAGCGACAACTGGCATCGATTCACACCAAATTTTCGTGACCATAAACGTCCAGTGAATCGGCAAAAGGCAGTTTGAGAAAAGGTGCGCAAGGACTGATGGGTGAAGAGGATTTGCCCGCTTTGTCATCTAGCCGCTTTTGAGTAACCGAAGCTTATAATTCTGAGAGATAGCAGATTGGCAATTGCGGATGGGCGGATTGACTCGGGGGAGAGCGAATCGTAGGGCACCTGACGGCGAAGCCCGCGTTACCGATGCGCCGCCTGTCCTTGAGGGCAGGCGATTTTTGGCTCGCCGTGAGGGAAGATAGTTTCCGCCCAGAAATCACAAAACCGTGCAGGACTACGTGTTGAGGAAAGAAACCATGCCGGGAATCCCGGTTTCCGACAAAGTTGCCCCTAAAAGGATGGGCGCACCACCGGAGAGGATTGCGACACCAGAGGAAGTGCGTGCGCTGAGAGCCAAGAGCATCACCCCGGAACCGGCGATCGAGGCAGCGATCGCGGAAGTGCTGCACCCAAAGGAAGTGAATCTTCCGATTGCCATCGAGAAGCCGCCCTTGCCGGAAAAGGATGCGCGACTGGTACCAAAAAACGAAGTGAAAGAGACAAAATTGGCAGCCGAAATACCGAAACCTCAAATTGAATTTCAAGAGAGCGAAGCGCAGGGGGTTGATTTACTGGAACTCGCGGCGATCCTGGACCAGCACAAACTGTGGGCGGAGTCCGGGGGAGAAGGAGGAGCCAAAGCGGACCTCTGCGGAGCGGATTTGTCGCGTGCGGAGCTGACGGGAGCAAATTTGCAAGGAGCGCTGCTCAACAAGGTGAAACTGCGCGGCGCGGATCTTTCCATGGCGAATCTGCGCGGAGCTTCGCTGGTGCAAGCGGATTTGCGGGATGCGAATCTGCTGGGGACGGAGCTTCGCGGCGCGAACTTGATGGGGGCGACACTGTACGGAGCCGAAGGTCTGTGGGTCGGTCGTCTGGGCGGGACGAATCTCTTTGACGCCATGTTGCCGGAGACGATTTTATCCTTTGACGGCGCGAGCGCGGTCGCGGAAGCCACAAAGAGCGCGCGATGGTTCTATTATCTGATGCTGGGAGTGAGCTTCGCGTGCGTGCTGATCGTGGCGTTGACGACGGATGTGCGGCTCATATTGGACGGGCCGGCTCTTCCGATTCCGCGGTACGGACGTGTGCTGCCGATCAATGAAGTTTATCTGGGAGCGCCGATTCTATTGCTGGTTCTCTATGCGCGTTTTCATTTTCTGTTGCTGAGGCTCTGGGGGAACATGGCCGCGCTGCCGGCCGTTTTTCGCGACGGACAGACGCTTGAGAATGAAGGTCCGTGGTATCTGATGGGCCTGGTGCGGCGGCACTTCAGGTGGCTGAGCGACAGCCGGTCACCGCTGCAGAAGCTGGAAGGAATTGTAGCGAATCTGCTGGCGTACTGGAGCGTGCCGGCGGCGCTGCTGTTCATCTGGCTTCGGTATCTTGTTCGGCAAGACATGCGGGGAACGCTGCTTCACATTCTGGTGTTTTCGGCGGCGGTAGCCGCGGCGACCTCACTGCCGACTCTGGTTTCGCGAATTCTGCGGCCAGGCGAACTGCGCAAACCGAGCAAAAAGGGAATTTTCCGGTTGACCTTGTGGTCGTTGCGCGCCGCGCTGGCCAGCGCCGCGGTGCTTCTGCTGTTGTCATTCGGAGTGATTCACGGTCTTCCGGCGGATCCGAGTTCCGCGCCAGAAGTTCCAGTGACAAGCCCATTGCGGTGGGCAGCGGACGCGATTCGGGTGACAGGGCTTCGGCCTTATGCGGATTTGACGGAAGCGACTCTCATTACTGCCGGAACGCGGCGCGCCGCAACGGAAGACACGACCGGCGACGGAGTAGGGCCGGGGCTGAACCAAATGGATTTGAGGTTCGCGCGGGCCTACCGCGCGTCGCTGCCGGCGGCGAGAATGTGGCGGGCCGATCTGGAAGGCGCATATTTGACCGAAGCCGATCTTCGAGGGGCAAATCTCCGCGAAGCGAAGCTGCAAGACGCGGTGCTCGATCATGCGCGGGCGCAAAAAAGCATTCTAATTTCCGCGAACGGCACGGGCGCGAACCTGACCGGAGCGGATTTGAGCGAAGCGGACCTGACTTACAGCGTCTTTGAGGATGCACTATTCGCGGGCGCCAAGCTTTCGGGAGCCTCGTTATACGGCGCGAATTTGCGCCGGACCAGGTGGCTGCGCGCCGATTTGACACGCGCGGATGTGCGGGATACGCAAATGCAGCAGGCGAATTTGTCGTTCGCGATTCTGGCCCTTGCGGATTTCTCCGGCGCAAAACTGCAGGATGCGCAGTTTGGCGGGGCGCAAATGAAAGGAACAATCTTCCTGGGAGCGAATCTACACGACGCCGATCTTCGGGGAGCGTATTTTGGAGCGGCTGTCTTGCGCGACGCGGTATTGGACGGAGCAAACATCGAAGGCGCGGATCTGCGGGGAACGCTGGGGTTGACGGCAGAACAAGTGTGCGTTACACGAGGATGGCGGACGGCGCAGTTCGACGCGGACGTGAGCACGGCGGTGCGCGCTCAGTGCGGGAAATGAGAACGGGAGTTTCGAGCGAGCCTCGTCCCGAAACTACCCCAGGAAGTAAGTAACGGCGGAATGGCTCCAACCTCTCTCCCGTCCGTCGGGCGAATTCACTGACCATTTTGTTGGGCAGATCTTACGTGCAGAGCATCCCGCCAGAAACCCATTGACTGGGTTGGCGCACAAACGTCTAATGGAGCCCCATAAGGGAAGGCCTGCGAATCGAACCCTGGAGTGAACTGAAAATCCCTCAAACTAACGGGACTCCGATGAAACTGGTAATTCTGCTTACCATTCTAGGTCTATCCATGGAGCCGGGCGCTTCAGCGCAACGCCTGCCCCGAACAACCGTGCCCGAAAGCTACGATCTTTCTTTCGAACCAGATCTGGAGAAAGCGACGTTCACAGGGAACGAGGTGATCCATGTGGTGCAACGCGTCCCGAGCAACACGATAACCCTCAATTCCGCGCAGATCGAATTTCAGGAAGCGACCGTTACTTCGGGAGATCTAGCGCAGAGAGCGGAGATTGCGACGAGCGAGAGGAACGAAACAGCAACCCTGACGCTTGCGAAGCCAGTGCCCGATGGGCCCGCCGAGATTCACATTCGCTTCACCGGTGTCCTCAGCAACAACCTGAACGGGTTTTATCTGAGCAAAACGCCACGGAGAAAATACGCCGTTACGCAATTCGAGCCGACCGACGCGCGCCGGGCGTTCCCCTCGTTCGACGAGCCATCCTACAAAGCGGTTTTCCGGATTCGGCTGGTGATTGGAGACGGGGATGCGGCCATCTCCAACGGAAGAATAGTTTCCGACACGCCCGGTCCCGAAAAGAACAAGCACACAATCGAGTTTGCACCGACGCCGAGGATTTCCACGTACCTTGTTGCCATGATCGTCGGCGATTTTTCTTGCAGAGAAGAGAACGTCGATGGCATTCCCATCCGGGTATGCGCGGTGCCAGAACAGTACGCTCTAACGGATTATGCCTTACGCTGTGCACGGGACAACTTGAGTTTTTATGACAAGTATTTTTCGCAGAAATATCCGTATGGAAAACTGGACATCATCGCGGTGCCGGATTTTGAAGCGGGGGGATGGAAAATGTGGCAGCGATCACTTTCCACGAGTCATTGCTGACGATTGACGAAAAAAAGGCGTCACTCGACACGCGGCAGGAGGTCGCCAGCGACCTGGCGCATGAGATGGCGCACATGTGGTTTGGCGATCTCGTCACCATGGAGTGGTGGGATGACCTTTGGCTCAACGAAGGGTTCGCATCCTGGATGGCCTGGAAGCCAGTGGAAGCGAGCAACCCCGGTTGGCGCCTGGAACAGCAGGAGATCCTGGAAACAACGCACGCCCTGTCCGTGGATTCGATACAGCCGGTTCGTGAAATTCGAGCCAAAGCGGAAACCCCCGCGGAAATCAATGCGTTGTTTGACGGCGTGGCTTACGGAAAGGCGGCGTCTGTTCTGCGGATGGTAGAGTCTTACGTCGGTCCCGAGACGTTTCGAGAAGGAGCGAACGCCTATCTCGAGAAGCATGCCTACGGAAATGCGAGCGCGGACGATTTCTGGAATCAGTTGAAAGAGACCTCGGGAAAACCCGTGGACAAGATCATGGCCAGTTTTACAGAACAGCCGGGGGCCCCGCTGATCCGAGTTCGCACATCGTGCAATGGCGACAAAACAGAGGTGAACCTCGCGCAAGAGCGCTACTTCATAGATGCCGCGGCTCTGAAGTCGGGAACAAATCAACTCTGGAGTGTTCCCGTGAACCTACGAGAGGCGGGGTCGAATGAGACGACCTACGAACTGCTCGAGAAGCGGCAGCAGACGTTCGAGCTGGCGGGCTGCGTGCCCTGGGTTTATGCAAACGCCGGCGGAAAAGGATACTACCGAAGCTATTATGATTCCGGGACGCTCTTGAAGATAGGCGATCGTTTGGAGACAGCATTTTCTCCCGAAGAGCGAATGCGATACTTAGAAGACTTATGGGCGATGGTGCATGTGGGCGAAACCGATCTAGGGGATTATCTTTCGACTCTCGAACGGATGAAACAAGAGCGCTCGCGAGCGGTGATGGATCTGATGATTGGGCGTCTGGAGGCGCTCCACGATTTTATCGTGGAACCGGCGGAGCGCCCGGCCCTGGAAGCGTGGACCAGAAGATTTCTTGGGCCTATGTTGGATGATTTGGGTGAAGAACCGAAAGCGGGCGAGAGCGATGAACAGAGGGCGTTGCGTTCCGAAGTGTTTGCGGCACTGGCGACCTACGGACGCGAGCCAAGACTTCTAGCAAAATCGCGCGCGATCGTGGATGCGTACATGGAATCACCGGACTCCGTGGACGCGGGGAGTGCGGCAAGCGCCCTAACAACCTGCGCGGAAAATGGAGATGCAGCGCTGTACGAAGAGTAGGTTAGCCACATGAAAACGGCCAAGACGCCGACGGAACACGATACCTACCTGAACGCATTGGGAGCGTTTGGGGATCCAGCACTTGCGAAACGAACGTTCGAGCTCGTTCTTGGGCCCGAAGTGAAGAGCCAAGATGTGTGGGCTATTTCCGGGCCGCTGCAAAACTACGCAACGCAAGAGGCCGCCTGGGAGCTGTTCAAGAGCGATTTTCCGGCGATTCTAAAGAAAACGAGCGGTCCCAACCAAATGTACCTCGCCCAATTCGCCGGGGTTTTTTGTGACGCAAGGCAAGGAGATGACGCGCAAAAGTTCTTTGCCGAGCAGAAATTGCCGGGGACGGAGAGAATCCTGCGGAATGCGAAGGACTACGTAAACTCCTGCATCGAACTGCGAACGCTCCAGCGGCGGAATTTAAGTGCGTTCCTAGAAGGGCAAGCCGTTCACTAAGGCTCCGCGCCGAAGAGCTTGATGTCGGCAGGGCCTTCGCGGAGCGGGCCGGCTTTGCGGCCCTGCACGAGCTCGCGAATCTGTTCCACGATATCGGGATTCGCGAGCGTGGTGATATCGCCGGTGTGCATCTGGTTGGAGATGGCGGCGAGGACGCGGCGCATGATTTTTCCTGAGCGAGTCTTGGGCATGTCCGGAACCACGTGAATTTTCTTGGGGCGCGCGATTTTGCCGATCATGGTTTCGACTGCTGCCATCACTTTGTCTATCACGACTTTGTTGGTGAAATTTCCCGGCTTGATGGAGATGTAGAGATCGGGAACGCGGCCTTTGACTTCGTCCGCCACGGGTACGACGGCGGCTTCGGCAACTTCAGGAACGGTCAAGCAGGCAGATTCGATTTCCTTCGTGCCGAGGCGGTGGCCGGCGACATTGATGACGTCATCCACGCGGCCGAGAATGCGGTAGTAGCCGTCGTCAGGCAAGAGAGCCCCATCGCCGGCGAAATAGGGCCAGTCGCACCAGTCTTTGCTTTGCGGATCCTTGCAATACTTTGAATAGTATTGCTTGACGAAGCGATCCGGATCTCCCCAGATGGTCTGCATGATTCCCGGCCAAGGATTGCGAATACAGATATTTCCGGCGGCATGGGCACCTGGTTTGATCTCTTTTCCATTTTCATCCCAGATGACCGGATAGATTCCGAGAGCGGCAGGCCCGGCGCTGCCGGGTTTCATGGGATCGAGACCGGGTTTGGTCGTGCAGAGAAAACCGCCAGTTTCCGTTTGCCACCAGGTGTCCACGATAACTGCCTGACGCTTGCCGACAACGTCGTAATACCATCGCCAGACTTCCGGCTCAATCGGCTCACCGACTGTCGTCATGTGTTTGAAGCGGTAGTTGTACTTTTTCGGCTCTTCGGGACCGGCCTTTCGGAGCATGCGGATGGCGGTGGGAGAAGTGTGGAAGATGTTGACGTCGAGACGTTCGGCGATGCGCCAGGGGCGGCCGGCATCGGGAAATTGCGGCACGCCTTCGTAAAGAACACTCGTGGCGGCGAGAGAGAGCGGTCCATAGACGATGTAGGAGTGGCCGGTAATCCAACCGATGTCAGCCATGCACCAATAGACGTCGCCGGGATGAATGTCCTGGTAATACTTGGAGGTCCCAGCGACATAGGCAAGGTAGCCGCCGGTGCGATGCTGGCAGCCCTTGGGCTTGCCTGTGGTGCCGCTGGTGTACATGAGGAAGAGCGGGGCTTCGGCGTCCTGAGAAACGGGCTCGAGGGTTTTGCCAGAGTAAGGCTCCATAATGTCGTCAACGAAATAGTCGCGGTCGCTGACCATCGGCGCATCGGAAGTGAATCTTCCCGGGTAGCGGCGCCAGATCAGGACTTTGTCAACGGTTTGGCCTTCCTTTCTGGCGGTTTCGACAGCGATGTCGGCGTTCCCTTTATGGTCAATCCATTTGCCGTTGCGCCAGTAGCCGTCAGCATAGATGAGGACTCGACTGCCGGAATCGGCAGCGCGAAGACCACAAGCCTCGCCGCTGAATCCTCCAAAAACCACGGAATGGACGATGCCAAGCCGGGCGCAGGCAAGCATGGTGACAGGCAGTTCGGGGATCATGGGCATGTGAATGGTGACGCGGTCGCCGGCTTTGAGTCCGGCAAAATCGCGCAGCATGGCAGCGGTTTCGTTTACGCGCCAATACAGTTCGCGGTAGGTGAGGACATGCGGGGCTTCCAATTCGGGCTCGGGAACGAAAATAAATGCGGCTTTATTTTTGTGTTCGGCGAGATGGCGATCCACGCAGTTGTAGCAGGCGTTCAATTTCCCGCCAACAAACCATTTCCAGAAGGGCGGTTGTGATGTGTCCAGCGTGGTGTGCCAGTAACGGTCCCAGTGGAGCAATTGGGCATATTCGCGAAAGCATTCGGGGAAGAAGTCCTCGCTGAACCGCTCGACGAAGCGCGGATCCGCAAGATTGGCCTGAGAAACGAATTGAGCGGAGGGCCGAAAGTATTCTTCTTCTTTCCAATGGACGGCGATCTGCGCTTCGTTAGCCCCTTTGTGGGACGATTTTTTCGTGCGCGCCTTTGCGGGCGGCGCGGCACGCCCTTTGCCCTTCCTGCGAGAATGCGTTTTAGCCACGTTGCCAACTCCCTTAGATCGAAGACCTGGCCACGGGACCGTTGAGAAGCAAAGGATCGCGCGGCGCTGCTCGTAACTGGCAAGCCCGCCCGTAAAAAAGGAACGGGTGCATTGCGGAAACGAAAAGATGATGCCCCCAGATCGTCTCGAGAGTCAACCGCCCCGCCAGCATTGGGGCAAGCTGCACGCTGAATCAATGCGAGGTTGCAAAAGCACGGAGAGCGAAATTGCGGGACGTATTGGAGTTGCTCCTCACTTCGTGATACACAATACATTTGACCGCGGATCGAGCCATTTTTCTCTTCGTCGCGGCCGCTCTTGGCGGCGCGATGAATTCCGTTGCAGGAGGCGGAAGCTTCATTTCCTTTCCGGCGCTTCTGTTCACAGGTGTGCCTGCGGTCCCTGCGAACGCGACCAATACGCTGGCGCTGTGGGTGGGAACGACGGCGAGCGGAGGGGCGTATCGAAAGAAGCTCTCCGTTCCCTGGCGCGTTCTAGTTCCTCTGGGGAGCGCCGGTATTCTGGGTGGGTTGGCAGGCGCCTTCCTTTTGATTCACACACCTGGCGAGACATTTCTCAAGGTCCTGCCGTGGCTGCTGTTGGGCGCCACGCTGCTTTTTGCGCTTGGAGGGCAACTCACGCGGCGCCTGTCTTCGCGGGTGTTCCATGAGGCAACGAGTGCGGCGATCGCGACTGCGGCCTTTTTTGAGCTCTGTATTGCTACCTACGGAGGATACTTCGGAGGGGGGATCGGGATCGTACATCTGGCGATGTTTTCAGCATTGGGAATGACCGACATCCATGCGATGAACGCGCTAAAGGTGGTGCTGGGCAGCGTAATCAACGGCGTAGCCACGATCAGTTTCATCATCGCGGGAGCGATTGTGTGGCCGCCTGCACTGGCGATGACCGCGGGTGCGTTTCTAGGGGGATACGCCGGGGCGCATTACGCGCAGAAAGCGCCGCAAGTGTGGATTCGGAGGTTTGTTATCGGGGTAGGCTGCGCGATGACGCTGTATTTTTTCTGGCGCGGCTACCGCTAAATTTCAAAACGAAGAACCTGATAGATATTGCAGCTCTGAAGATTTGCATGTACTATAATGCCGATGAGTATGGACGTTTCAAACTCCATATCGGCGAGTCGCAATACGCCGGCCGGAATTATTTCCGCCGGAACTGCTGAAAACAAGGCAGCTTCCCGAATTACGGATCGCGAGTACTTGCAATTGCTCGGGGAACGTGTTCGCCGAGCCCGCGGGCGGATGGGACTCTCCCGGAGAGCACTTGCAAAATCTTCCAAAGTTTCGGAAAGGTACCTGGCGCAATTGGAATCGGGGAAGGGAAATGTCTCGATCCTGTTGTTGCGCCAGATATGCCGAGCTCTGCAAGCCAATCTCGAAATGCTCCTGATCGACGGGGCTGAGCCGTCAGACGAATGGATTCGGACCACGGAATATTTGCGGAAGCTGAGCCCTGCGCAGCTTCGGGAAGCTCGGCAGGAAATGGTAGTGAAATTTTCCGGTGAAGACGCCGGCGCACGACGCCGGCGCATTGCGCTGATCGGGCTACGCGGTGCAGGAAAATCAACGCTGGGAGCGCTTTTGGCGGAACGGCTGGACGTGCCGTTTTTGGAGCTTGACCGAATGATCGAACAAGAAAATGGACTGACGCTCAGCGCAATCTTCGATCTATATGGTCCGGCGGGATTCCATCGGCTGGAACGGCAGTGTCTGGATGGCATACTGGAACGCAATCCTCGTTTCGTGCTAGCGACCGGCGGCAGCATTGTTTTCGAGCAGGGCACCTACGAAAAGTTGCTCGCGACTTGCTCCACGGTTTGGCTCCGCGCCACGCCTGAAGACCACATGGGCCGCGTGATTGCGCAGGGAGACCGGCGGCTGATGGAGGCCAATCCCCAAGCCATGGGCGATTTGCGTCGCATCCTGGCAAACCGCGAACCACTCTACGCGAGGGCCGGTGCCGCGCTTAATACCAGCGGGAAGTCGGTCGAAGAAGCGCTGGAAGGACTTCTGAGATGCGTTTAGAAAGCGCGCAATCAGCTTGGAAATTGACGTGCAGTATAATGCTTGTGAGTTTATTCAGCGGAGTTATAATACATAGGTGCGCTTTCCCTGATTTGCCATAAAGGACGCCCTGCATGGCCAAGATCTCCGAGCGGGAGCTAATTCTGTTTGAAGCCAATCCGCCTGCCTACCGGCACTGGCGGCTCGCGGTTTCCGGGCGGATTGCCAATCTAACGATGGACGTGGATGAAGAGGGCGGATTGCGTCCGGGGTACAAGCTCAAACTGAATTCCTATGACTTGGGAGTGGACATCGAACTTCATGATGCTCTGCAGCGAATTCGTTTTGAACATCCCGAGGCAGCCTGCGTGGTGATCACCAGCGCCAAAGAACGGATGTTCTGCGCCGGGGCAAACATTTACATGTTGGGGTTGTCGTCGCACTCCTGGAAGGTGAATTTTTGCAAGTTTACCAACGAAACGCGCAACGGCATGGAGGACTCAAGCCGAAACGATGGATTGAGGTTTCTTGCGGCGTTGAATGGAACGACGGCTGGAGGCGGATATGAACTTGCACTTGCCTGCGATGAAATTCTGATGGTGGACGACCGTTCGAGTGCAGTGAGCCTTCCGGAGACCCCGCTCCTCGGAGTGCTTCCAGGCACAGGAGGATTGACGCGCGTTCTGGACAAACGCAAGGTTCGGCGAGATCTCGCCGATCTTTTCTGCACGAATCCGGACGGAGTAAAGGCCGAGCGGGCAAAAGAATGGGGACTTGTGGATGAAATTGCCCCTCCGGCGCAGTTTGCAAGGCTCGCGGAGGAACGCGCGAAGCAACTTGCGGCTGCGTCGCCGCGATCGGCGAATACAGCGGGCATCAAACTGGAGCCATTGCAGCGCCGAATTGACGATTCGGGATATCACTATCCGCGCGTGGATGTCTGCTTTGATCGAGACGCGCACACTGCGACGCTAGTGATTCGGGCGCCGGAGGGAAACCAGCCGCAATCCATAGGAGAGATTCACAGCGCAGGCTGCGAATGGTGGCCGCTGGCAACGGCGCGCGAACTGGACGATGCCATCCTGATGCTGCGCACGAATGAGCCGGAGCTGGGATTGGTCCTGCTAAAAACGCAGGGAAGCGCCGAAGCGGTGCTGGCCTGCGATGATTTGCTTATCGCGAACCGAGAGGATTGGCTTGTGCGCGAAACGATTGGGCTTCTGCGCCGTACCTTCGCGCGCCTCGATGTGACTTCGCGCAGCATGTACGCGGTGATTGAAGCGGGTTCATGCTTCGCAGGCACTCTGTATGAGTTGGCTCTCGCTGCAGACCGCAGTTACATGCTCGTATTGCCGGAAGATGCCGGCGAGCGGCCAAAAATTGCGCTGAGCGAGATGAATTTTCGGCTCTTACCCATGGTGAGCGGGCGCAGCCGATTGAGCACGAGGTTCAACGGTGCCGCAGGGGTGATCTCTGAGCTGAAGATGCGAGCCGGACAGCTTCTTGATGCGGAAGAAGCTCTGACGCTCGGGCTGGTCACCGTGGCTCCGGATGAGCTGGATTGGGAAGATGAGCTGCGGATGGCCATTGAAGAGCGCGCCAGCCTTTCGCCGGATGCGCTTACGGGAATGGAAGGCAATTTGCGCTTTCCGGGGCCGGAGAGCATGGAAACAAAAATTTTTGGGCGTCTTTCCGCCTGGCAAAATTGGATTTTCATCCGTCCGAATGCGACGGGCGAACAGGGCGCTTTAAGAATCTTTGGCAAGGGTGCGAAGCCCAAGTTCGACCGGGAGCGCGTTTGATGGATCCGAATTATCAGGACCGCATTCCGAACAACATCGGTCTAGGATCGAACCGCACGCTGCAGCGCGCTCTGGAACACTGGCAGCCGGAATTTCTGAACTGGTGGCATGGACTGGGTCCGAGCGACTTCAACGCGGCGGCAGTTTATTTGCGCACGGCGATTAGCGTGGACACGAAGGGATGGGCCACATTCGGCTATGTCAAAATGCCCGAGTATCGCTGGGGAATTTTTCTTGCCGAGCCGGAGAAGGATCGCCGCATAGGATTTGGAGACAATTTTGGCCAGCCGGTTTGGCAGCAGGTTCCTGGCGAACATCGCTCCACGCTGCGGCGGCTGATCGTCACGCAGGGAGACACGGAACCCGCAAGCGTCGAGCAACAACGGCTTCTCGGACACACCGCACCGTCGCTCTATGATCTACGGAATCTGTTTCAAGTGAACGTGGAAGAGGGCCGCCACTTGTGGGCCATGGTTTATCTGCTACACGCGTACTTTGGGCGCGATGGCCGCGAGGAAGCGGAGGAATTGCTGGAACGGCATTCCGGGGACGCCAACAAGCCGCGGATCTTGAGCACGTTCAACGAACCGATCAGCGATTGGCTCAGCTTTTACATGTTCACGTATTTCACCGATCGGGACGGAAAATTTCAGCTCAAGTCGCTTGCGGAATCGAGCTTCGACGCCCTGGCGCGCACCTGCAAGTTCATGCTGACGGAAGAAGCGCACCATATGTTCGTGGGCGATACGGGCATCGCGCGGGTGATCAAGCGCACGCTGGAACTGATGAAGGAGCTGGGTACGGATGATCCGGAGAGCATTCGCAAGGCCGGGGGAATCGACCTTCCGACGGTACAAAAATATCTCAATTTCTGGTTCAGTTCTTCGCTCGATCTGTTTGGCGGCGACACTTCTTCGAATGCGGCCTCTTACTTTGCCAACGGGCTCAAGGGCCGGCCCGACGAAATCAGGTTCAGCGATCACATCGAATCGGAAACAACGCACACACTCGAGCTGCCGGATGGCCAGGGGGGCGTGCGCAAGGAAATTGTCACCATGCGCAACGCAATCAACGAAGTGGTGCGCGATTCGTACATTAAGGACTGCGAGAAAGGGTTGACGCGGTGGAACCGGCTCCTTGAAGAAGCGGGCTATGCGCACCGGATGTTTTTGCCGAGCACACGGTTTCGGCGCAGCGTGGGAAACTGGGCGAATGTGCCGACGGATCTTAGGGGAATTCCGATTAGCGCGGAGGATTGCAATGCGCGGCTCGACGAATGGATTCCGACACCTGCCGACCGCGCTTTTGTGCACAGCCTGATGAACGGGGTTTTTGAGCGCGGCAAAATGGCGGGCTGGATCGCGCCACCAGAGCGCGGCATCAACGCCCAGCCCTTAGATTACGAGTATGTGCTCTTTCACTGAGTCTTTCCGAGGGAGCAACCGATAGAGGGCCGTTCGGCGAGTGATTGGTCGGGGCGCCCGGATTTGAACCGGGGGCCTCCTGCGCCCAAGGTAAACTCTAAAACGCTAAGTAGATGTCTCGTCTGGTACTCTCGCGCATCTTGCATCACGATTTAGGGCGGTTTTTGGCAGCTATTGTTCCCAAATTGTTCCCAACTTTTACGTTTTGGAATGGGTTCGGACTCCGCGGCTTTGGCCGACACGCGATTTTACATCCCAACGGGCAGGCAGAGGTGCCTGCCTTGGGCGCGCACTATCCGACTCCAACAACTCGACGCCTCTAATGCTGTGCGGCAACACCCCGGTTATACGTTTTCGAACTCTGTAGAGAGGAAACGAAGTCGCTGACCAGCGCGGCAATCTCATCGGCAGCCGTGTCCAACGCAAAATGACCGCCATCGACGATGTGCACTTCGGCATTCGGCACATCCCGATGATAGGCCTCCGGCTCTGACGGATCGAAC
Source organism: Terriglobales bacterium (assembly GCA_035518615.1). Taxonomy (GTDB): domain Bacteria; phylum Acidobacteriota; class Terriglobia; order Acidiferrales; family UBA7541; genus Acidiferrum. The sequence goes on from DATIXL010000006.1 coordinate 50,840, forward strand.
GAACTTTCATACTTGCCCCAGATCACGAGCAGGCGCGGTTGTTTCTCGCGCATCCATGCCTGCCACTTAGGATACGCATCGACGTTGGTTCGGTAATCGTAAAATAGGTCGCTCTGAATCTCGGCCTGGCCAGGCCTGTTTAGAAAATAAAACTCGTCCATCCAAAGATCCGGATCATGGCGTTCCACGTTGGGGTCGTTACCCGCATGACGCGCCTTGGTGGTTTCGAGAGATAGAAGATTTTTGCGAAGCGCGCTTTCATTGGCGGCGCGATCCGCCCAAAAAGCTCGGCGCGTTTTCCAATTCTCGCCGAGGCCACTGTTGTGCGCGACCGCGTCCTGAACGATGAGAGCCTGCGCTCGTTCTGGATGGGCCAATATCATGCGGAAGCCCACCGGGGCGCCGTAATCCTGCATATAAATTGTGTAGTTCGAGAGCCCGAGTGCTTCGGTGAAGTGATTCATCACCTCCGCAATGTGATCGAAAGTGTATGCGAATTTTTTCGGGTCGGGCCAATCACTGTTTCCGAAACCCGGGTAATCGGGCGCGACGAGGTGATAGCGATCGGAAAGCCGCGCGAAGAGTGGCTCGAACATTCG
>DATIXL010000007.1:0-30268 GCA_035518615.1 Terriglobales bacterium
TGAAAGGAGCTCGAGGAGGCGCAATTGGGCGATATTGGTGTCCTGAAATTCATCAACAAGAATGAAGCGGAAGCGCTGCTGGAGAGAAGCGCGGAGCGCAGAGTCTGTTTCGAGAAGTTCCACGGCGCCGGTGATCAGCGAACCGAAGGAGACGCGTTTTTTTTCGCGTAGGAGTTCTTCGCTCGCGCGGTAGGCTCGCGCAATTTCCCGTTCGCGCTGAACGGTTTCGAGGCGCTCGTTGTAGGTATCTTCGTCGAGAGCGTCGTGCTCGGCTTCGAGCTGCTCGGCGAGAGCTTCGGCATAACGCCGATAGTCTTGCCAGGAAACGAGTTCGTCCTGGCAACGGGAGAAGAAATCGAGGAAATCGTTGAGAAATTGGCCGGGTTCGGCGAGGCGGCGGTATTTTTCGAGCTGGAGACGCTGCATGTTGCGTCGAAGCAAAATCCAGTGATCCACTTTGTCCACCATGCGGCGAGCGGGATCGGCTTCACCAAGGAGCGATTCGCAGAATGAATGGAAGGTGGCGAGCGTCAAGCCTTTGGCGCGCTCGCCGACAGCTTTCACAACGCGGCTTCTCATTTCGCCCGCAGCCTTGTTGGTAAAAGTGAGGCCAAGTATGTTTTCGCCGAGGAGGGAAAAGTCGCGCTCGAGAAGATGGCGGATGCGCTCAATGATGACGCGCGTTTTTCCTGTGCCTGCACCGGCGATGACGAGAAGCGGGCCTTTGCCGTGTTCGATGGCGCGGCGCTGCGCGTCGTTGGGTTGAAGAGCCGATGAGCCAGGCCGTGGCTCCAGTTCAAACAACGTGGTCATGACTCAAACAGGGTAGCGCGAAACGAGGCGGACGGAAAACGAAAGCGGCGGCTCGGGGGATGGGCAAACGGATTTTCTTATAGGAGCCCAATATCTATCGCGAGAATAACTAACGCCCCTAAGGCCAGAGCGGTGATCAAGTCGAGGCGTCGCAGATCGCGTCCATCGGGGAATTGCCTCCGATACTCCCGCCTGAGTCTAAGCCTCTTGCCAAGTCCCCACCAGAGTTGGCCGAATCGTTGGTTCTCAGGAAGATGCTTGTTCACCTTGTCCACCACATTCATCGAGATTATCGTCGCCCAGACTCCACACGCCGAGCACATCAACAAGCATAGAATGCCGATCGCAATTTTCGCACTCGAGCCGAAGAAGTTCATGGACGCAAGCGACGTGGCCATCAGCGTTGGGATTTGAGGCCGGAGGAGACGTCGGCGTTGAAGGCCTCGGACTGCTTGCGGGGGATGGTGAGGGCGCTCCAGCAATTTGCGGCGAAATGCTTGGACAAGAAAACGATTTGGCCGATGTGGTAGGAATAGTGAGCGATCTGGCGGTTGATGGCCTGCAGGACGGAGTGCGGCTCGGTGCGGATGGTGACGGTGCGCGTGAGGTCGGCGTCGGTCAAAGGTTCGAGGGCGGCGAAGACATGATTCCAAGCTGCGTTCCATTGGGACATGAGTTCCTCGCGCGATTGCGCCGGGGACTCGAATTCCGTGTCGCGATGGCGATCGGGCTTTTCACCGTCGGAGTTGAGAAAATCAGTCCAGCGCGAGCGCATGTTGCCAGCCATGTGCTTGACGATGATGGCGATGGAATTGGACTCAGAGTCCAGAGAACGGAAGAGGCATTCGTCGGGGCACTGCGCGATGGCGCGTTCGGCGAGCTGCTTGTAATAGCGGAAGAGATCAAGAGAGTCGTTCAGATAGGAATCGGTACGCTGGTGAGGCATTGGGCGATTGTGCCGCGCAAGGAGCGAGAGCGCAACCGGGAGGAGAGACAGAAAGGGCTTGACATTTCGCTTTTTATTCGCCTAAGATTGGGCGCTGCGATGCCGGAGATCGAACCGAGGAGGAATTATGAGTATCGGCCAATCACTGCTGCCGGAATTCGACGAAGAGATGAAAAACACGCGCAAGGTGCTGGAGCGCGTGCCTGACAAAAAGTGGAACTGGAAGCCCCACGAGAAATCGGGAACGCTTGGATGGCTCGCGGGGCACGTGGGGACGGTTCCCGAATGGCTAACGATGACAATGACCTCCGAGAGCCTGGACTATGCACCCGTGGACGGGCCATCGTACCAGCCGCCGAAGATCGAAAATCGTGCCCAGCTACTGGTTGCTTTTGACAAAGCCGTCGCGGAAGCCCGGGCAGCTTTGATTGCGGGCAGCGATGCGGATTTTCAGAAGGAATGGACGCTACTGGCCGGCGGTCAGAAGATTTTCTCCCTGCCGCGCGTAGCATGCATCCGCAGCATGATCTTGAATCACCTCATCCACCATCGGGGACAGCTGACGGTTTATTTCCGGCTGGTCGGTGTACCAGTGCCGGGATTGTACGGCCCGAGCGCGGATGAAGCACAACCTGATGCATCAAGTGCCTCGGCGGGAAGTTAAAAACTGAACGAGCCCCAAAGGTCGGCCACTGACTTTTTCCGCCTCCTGCGCGTGGCGTTATAATTAGATACGTCGCTCCGCAGGAGGCATTCCATGGACAACCCCGTCATTCTCTCGGCCGTGCGCACTCCCATCGGAAAGTTCCAGGGCGGGCTTGCGAGCTTCCCCGCCACGGAATTGGGCGCGAAGGTGGTCGCTGAAGCGATCCGGCGCGCGGGAATTGACTCAAAGCAAGTAGACGAAGCAATTCTCGGCAACGTGGTGCAAGCGGGTTTGGGTCAGAATCCCGCCCGTCAGGCGGCGCTTAAGGGCGGCTGCGATGCGCGCGTTGCGGCAATGACCATCAACAAGGTGTGCGGCTCGGGGTTGAAAGCAGTCGCGCTCGCCGCACAGGCTGTGACTCTCGGAGAAAGCGAAATGGTCGTGGCCGGCGGGATGGAGTCCATGTCGAACTGCCCTTACCTTCTGCCGCAAGCGCGAACAGGCTACCGGCTGGGCGACGGAAAACTCGTGGACTCGATGATCCACGACGGGCTTTGGGACGCTTACGAAGATTTTCACATGGGGATGACGGGAGAATTGGTCGCCGAGAAATACGGCATCACGCGGGACGAGCAGGACCAGTTCGCTGTGGAGTCGCACCAAAAGGCGGTGCGCGCAAGGAAGTCGTGCTTTTTGGAAGCGCAGATTCTGCCGATTGAAGTGCCGCAAAAAAAAGGCGATCCGGTGGTGATCAAGTATGACGAATCGCCGCGCGAAGATACCTCGATGGAAGCACTGGCGAAGTTGAAGCCGGCGTTCAAGAAAGACGGCACGGTAACCGCCGGAAACGCGCCAGGAACAAACGACGGAGCGGCGGCGCTGATCGTCACCAGCGAACGGAACGCGGCGCGGCTTGGCAAAGAGCCGATGGCGCGGATCGTGGCGCAAGCCGTGAGCGGCGTCGAACCGAAGTGGGTGATGATGGCGCCGGTGGATGCCGTCGAAAAGCTGCTGATGAAGACCGGATGGGACCGCGACAAGGACGTGGACCTGATTGAATTGAACGAGGCGTTCGCCGTCGCGGCGATTGCGGTGACGCGGACATTGCGGCTGAATCCGGAAAAAGTAAACGTGAATGGCGGAGCGGTGGCGCTGGGTCACCCGATTGGAGCGAGCGGCGCGCGAATCCTCGTTACTCTTCTTTACGAATTGCAGCGGCGCAACCTGAAGCGCGGGATTGCGGCACTCTGCCTGGGCGGAGGCAACGCCGTGGCGCTCGCCGTCGAACGCGAATAAGCGCCTCCGAGCAGCAGTGGCGCTGCTGAGTTTCGATCTCTCCGGTGTAAACTTCCCAGGCCATGATGATTTGCCCGCAATGTAAGGCGGAATACCGCGACGGCTTCACGAAATGCGTGGACTGCGAGGTGCCGCTGGTTCCTGAGTACGCGAGCAATCCGCATTCGCTGGCGGCACCTGAGCCAATTCCGTTCCCCGGCGATTCGCGGGAGGATCCGTTCTGCTCGTTTTGGAAAGGCGATGATGGGCGGCTCCACGCGGAAATCTGCGCGCTGCTTGATGAGAACAACATCGCGCACACGACCATTCGGCGCGCGGATCATCTGTTCAATATCAAGAGCCAGCCGGCGTTTCAGATCGGAGTTCCGTTCTCACAATACGAGAGGGCTGAGAAGGTAATTTCCGAGGCCTTCGGACCGTTGGAAGAAGAAACGGTTGGTTCTGCGTGGAGGGATCCGTTTCCTTCAGGAGCCGGAGTGCTAGGCGCGTCGGCTTCCGTCCGGCTGCTTGCTGAGAGCCAAAAAGAATTCGATCCGACCGAGCGAGATGAGCCCTCCGACTCAGGCTCCCTCACACGGTGCTCCTGGGATCCGACGGCATGGTATCCCGAAGATGCGACGCGCGAAGTGTGGAGTGGCGAGGATGCATCGCTAGGAGAAATGCTGGCGGCTTCGCTGAGCGAGAACGAAATTCATAGCCGCCTGGATGAAGGCAAAGGCCACTTCGAGTTATATGTGCTGCCAGAAGACGAGCGGAAAGCCTGGGAGATTGTCCGGCAGGTGATCGAAGCCACGCCACCAGAGTGAAAGCGCGCAATCCCGGAGGCGAGTCCGTCTGATTGTAGAGAGCAATTCCCCGTGCTAGGCTCTGCAGCATTTCTGTTTAGTTCAGGGTTTGTAAGTATAAACCCTGAAGCCTGTCCCCTGCCGCGGAGGCTCGGGTGAATAAGGCCGCACTTGGCTTTCGCGTGCATTCCGGCTGGACATCTCTTGTCGCCGTCGCGATGGATAAAGGTTCGCCAATCGTGCTCTTGCGGCAGCGGCCGCATTTGGTAGAGACATTCAGTTACACATTCCGGCAGCCGTATCACACGGCGGCGACGATGGAGATCGGGGAAGCGCGGGAGTTCGTGCAGCGTGTGCGAGTGGAAGCAGGGAATTTTGCGTTCGAAGCCATCCGCGCGGCAAGGGCCGAGGCGAAGCAGTTCGGTTTTGAGGTGAAGCGCGCCGCGCTGTTGCTGGCGTCGGGGCGGCCGCTGCCTGAACTCGAGAGGATTCTTGCGGCGCATTCCCTAATTCACACCGCGGACGGAGAGCTCTTCCGGGAAGCGATTTTGCAAGCCAGCTCGCGGTGCAAACTGCGCGTCGCCGCCCTGAGGGAGCGAGAGCTGCTGGCCACCGCAGGGGAGGTCCTGCACAAGAAACCGGAAGCGATCCTCCGCCGGGTATCGGAGCTGGGACGGCAAGTCGGTTCGCCGTGGACGCAGGACGAAAAATTCGCGACGCTCGCGGCGTGGATCAGCCTTGCGGAATAAGCGTGTCGTTCTTCTCGATTGGCCCGCCAAGCTCCTGTGCGCAATAGGGGCAGAACTTGTCGGTTTCGGCGATTTCGCGCTTGCAGTTGGGACAGGACGGATACAAATTGCATTTGCAATTCGAGCAGAAATTGAACCGCGGGCCAACGAGATTGCCGCAGCGCGGGCAGGGGTAGGGGAGCGGTTCGCGCACAAGAAAATAGATGATGAAGCCGATGGCGAAAAAGGGCCAGGCGAGCAGGAGACAGACCAGCGTCCACAGCGGCGGATTCATGCCGCGGCGCTTGGCGTCACGGTAGACATAGCCCAGGAGGAAGAAAAAGGAGCTGAGCACAAGGGCGGCGCCTGTGATGATGCCCGCCAGGGCAAGGGAAGCCAGAACCGGGTGGCTGGCAAGCTCGTCCGGCCAGATTCGGCCGTCGTTGCCGACGCCGGAGAGGTTGATGAGCAAAGCCACTACCTGGGCGATAACGAAGAGGCCGGCGAAAAACCAGACAACCCAGCGCGGGATGACTTTCAGCTCGTCGCGGAAGCGCGGGCGTTCTTTCTTTCTACGCAGCCGGATCAGCCGCATTCTCTCGTTCCACGAACTGTAAATGCCTTGCCCTGATGAGCTCATGTTTGTGCCTCGGCGGATTTGAATTGGCCCCTCGCTTGATTGCAACTCACTCGATCCCCTGTGCGGGACCCCGGCGGTCCAACAAAATAGCTCCGAGAGCAACAAGGGCCGGGATCAACCACCACAACACAACTCCAGCCTCCCACAACGGTTTGGGCAAGCCAGCCCAGGAGCCAAGCCAGGCGAAGCCGCGCCAGACGAATGGCGCGCTAGCGACTCCGAGCGCCCAGGAAACGATGGTGAGCGCCCACACGATCTTATTGGCCGGCTCGCGTTCACGGAGTTCTTCCGCGCGGAGACGGACGCGCATTTGGGTGCGGCGAACGAGGCCAGGCGGCACGTCCACGGGCATGCTGTGCAAAGTGGCAAGGCCCTCATCGAGATGTGCCGCGGAAGCGGAGCAGCGGTCGCACTGCGAGAGGTGCGTGGCAAGCCAAGAACGGTCTTCATGGCCGAGTCCTTCGACGCGTTCCTTCGCAAGCAGCTGTCCTGCGCGCGCATGTAAATCTTCGGTCATGCGGCACCTCCTTGCATCGAAGAGCGCATCACTTCCAGGCCGCGATACAGACGCGATTTGACTGTGGAGAGCGGAGCGTTCAGGACGGAAGCGATTTCTTCGAGCTGCATTTCTTCCTGGAAGCGCAGGATAAGCACTTCACGGTAAACGATGGGCAATTTTTCAAGGGAGGTATGAACGCCGGTAACCGCTTCGCTGTTCAGGACTTTCTGCAACGCAGACGGCTGCTTATCGTCGGCAAGATCGAAGGGCGCGCTGTCTTCCGGACCTGCGAGCGCTTCCAAGCTCTGCGGTTTCTTGCGGCGGTGCCAGTCGAGGACCAGATTGCGCGCGATGGCGAAGAGCCATGCCTCGAATTTCCACTTGCCGTCGTACTGGTGGCCGCGCTCGAGAACCCGAAGCCAGGTTTCCTGGAAAAAATCCTCGGCGCGTTCACGGTCGCCGGTGAGATGGACAAGATAGCGAAACAGGCGGAACTGATACTGCTCGATCAGGCGATCGAGCAGATCGGGGTCGCGCTGGCGGAGGCCGCGGGCGACGGCCTTGGCTTCATCGGCCATGAGGACGGAGAAGCATAGCGCGGAACGCGAGAACAGTGGCCAGGAGCTAGAGGTTGCGCTCATTCTAAAAGGAATACGAGTTAGGGGTCCGGAAAGACGCATTGCAGGGGGGGTGCCCCTGCCGTGCGACGGGAAAGAGTGCGCAATTGTTTGAAAATAGGGGACTTAGCGGCGTCCTGATCGTGGACATTGTTCGCAATCGATTGAAATTAGGAGACTTAGACGACCGTCGAGGCAATGGGAGCATAGGCAATTGACCTGGAATGGGGTTGGCTCTCTGCATTGCGGTGGAAAAGGATGCCCTCGCCGACCCGCCAGCGAATGTCCGGCTACATCAGGTTTTTCGTTGGGCTGGAAGCGACAAGGCAACCGCAGAGACGAAGACGTACGTTTACTCGAAGATATTATACCATACAGTGACAATCCGCGGAAGGAGGTGGTCGGGTGAGCGTGGATGGAATTAAAAACGTAGCGGTGCTGGGAGCGGGGACGATGGGGAATGGGATCGCGCATGTGTTTGCGCGAGCGGGATACAGGGTGATCTTGCGGGATGTGGAGCAAAGGTTTCTTGATCGGGCCCGCGAAACCATAGGAAAGAACCTGGACCGCGAGATCAAGAAAGGGAAGCTGGCGGAGCAGGAGAAACCAGGGGTGCTGGCACGCATCAAGACGGCGACGGATATGGCAGCGATTGCAGCGGCGGACTTTGTGGTGGAAGCGGTGCCGGAAAAACTGGAGATCAAGCGGGCGGTGCTGACCGAGGCGGACAGGCTGTTGCGGCCCGAGGTGATCCTGGCGAGCAATACTTCTTCGATTTCGATGACTACACTGGCGGCGATGACTTCAAGGCCGGACCGGTTTGTCGGAATGCACTTCATGAACCCCGTGCCGGTGATGGCGCTGGTGGAAGTGATTCGGGCACTGCAGACGTCGGATGCGGCGTTCGAATTGACGATGGAGCTGGCGAAGAAGCTGGGCAAAACGCCGGTGGCCGTGAATGATGCGCCTGGGTTTGTGTCGAACCGGGTGTTGATGCCACTGATCAACGAAGCGGCCTATTGTGTGATGGAAGGCGTGGCAACGCCGGAAGCGGTGGATGCGGTGATGAAGCTGGGGATGAACCATCCGATGGGGCCGCTGGAGCTGGCGGATTTTGTCGGGTTGGATGTTTGTGTGGACGTATTGAAGGTGTTGTACGAGGGCCTGGGTGATCCGAAGTACCGGGCTTGCCCGTTGTTGAAGAAATATGTGGCGGCGGGGTGGCTGGGAAGGAAGTCGAGGCGGGGGTTTTATACATATGGATAGGCTGGCGGTGTTGGCGAACATAAGGCGAAAATAGTATTTGCTTTTTGTTCGCCATTGGGATAGTGTGGGTGTCGGCGTTTTCAACAGGTGCGCGATGCTCTTGCTTTCGGCGCTGGCAATCAGTTGCCCGGAACATGCTAGGCTCGAAAGCGAGTTCCTCGAGGCGCGCGATCGGCTTCGAAACCTGATTCGGCTTCGGAAGCTGACGTTTATCGAGGAGCGCCAGCTGGCGGACCGGGTGGCCATGGCTATCGCCCGCTTGAAGGAACACGTTACCGAGCACCGTTGCCAGCGCCAGGGCTAGTTTGTGATGCAAGAAAGGTGTGGCGCGGGAGTAACCAGCGTGGTAAGCTCACTATCTCGTTATGTCCCCCGCTGCGCCCGGAAGCAATTGAAAGAATTCCTACTTTCCTCCACCGAGGTGTGAAATGGCAGACGAGCGGTCGAAACTCCTGGAAGCGGCAATCTCGCAGATCGAAAAGTCGTACGGCAAAGGTTCAATTATGCGGTTGGGAAGCCGCGATGTGCTGGTCCCGGTGAATGTAATTCCGTCGGGGTGTCTCTCGATTGACGCGGCGCTGGGCGTGGGAGGGTTTCCGCGAGGCCGGGTGATCGAGATTTACGGGCCGGAATCGGGCGGCAAGACCACTATGACGCTGCACGTGATCGCCGAAGCGCAGAAGCTCGGCGGGCAGGCGGCATTCATTGATGCGGAGCACGCGCTCGATCCCACGTACGCGCGGAAGCTGGGCGTGGACGTAGATAACCTGCTGGTTTCGCAGCCGGATAATGGCGAGCAGGCTCTGGAAATTGCAGAAACGCTGATTCGCTCTGGGGGTGTGGACATCGTCGTGGTGGACTCGGTCGCGGCGTTGGTGCCCAAGGCGGAACTTGAGGGCGACATGGGCGACCCGCAGATGGGATTGCAGGCCCGGCTAATGTCGCAGGCGCTGCGCAAGCTGACAGCAATCGTCTCGAAATCGAAGACTTGCCTGATCTTCATCAACCAGATTCGCGAGAAAATCGGCGTGATGTTCGGCAATCCGGAGACCACGACGGGCGGACGCGCGCTGAAGTTTTACGCGTCCATGCGCGTGGATATCCGGCGGATTCAGGCGATCAAGGAAGGCGACCGGGTGGTCGGGTCGCGGACGCGGGCGAAGGTAGTGAAGAACAAGGTGGCGGCGCCGTTCCGCGAAGCAGAGTTTGACATTTTGTATGGTGAGGGCATTTCGCGCGAAGGCGACCTGATTGATCTGGGAGTAGATAAGGGCGTGCTGGAAAAGAGCGGTACGTGGATCAGCTTTGGCGGGGAGCGGATGGGACAGGGGCGCGAGAATGCGCGCGTCTTCTTGAAGGAAAACAAGGATATCCGCGAAAAGCTGGAAAATACGCTGCGAAAGAAGCTCGAAATCCCAAACCCCAATAGCGGCGCCACGGCGAATGGCCCGAACGGCGCCGCGCAGAATGATAAACCGGCGATGCACGCTGCGGCAGCAGCTGCAGCGGCCGGAAAAACAGGAAAACCCACGAGCGCGCGGTAAAGCCGCGGAGCAATTGACGCGGTGGGCGCATTTGAAAATTGTCGCGTTCAGCTTTTGGAGGGTGTGTCGCGCAACATCTCTCATTGAGACGAGAGACGACAGCTTCATTTTTTTGTCGCTTTCGCGCCCGGGCACAAAATCAGCGCGTCGGGCTCTTCCTGTCCCCTTGGTCAGCTATACAAAACAAAGCACATAGGGTCGTACTAGCGCTATTTCTCTATTGCTCAGACAAACCAACATTACATAGAATGCGTCTCATGCTGAGAGTCACTGTTTCGTTCGGGTACAGTGGCTGCGGCGGAGACGGCACATAACTCTCGTAGAATGAGCCGGCCAGCGTTTGGCGGTGCAGGTGCATGATTTTGTATTTGAGGTTGCGGTTTGGTCATTCTGGCGGCGAAGAGACTTTTGCTGAAATGATGCGGACTGCTTCGGAAAAGAAAAAATAAATCGCCGTTCAGCCGCAAGGAAGAGTTGATCTGGCAAGAGATGGGGAAAACATGAGTCTGGCGAAAAACATCGAGAGAATGACGGTCGCAATTGCGATTGCGACAGTATGCGCCATGCCTCTTGTTGCGTTCCCGGGAGCCTCGGGAAAAGCGAGCCCCATGCGCTCGAAGAGCCACCGACACGTGGTGCGCGAGCGTGGAGTTGACCCGACCATCGGAGATAATGCGGAATATGACGATCCGATGATTCGCCAGGCTGCGGTCGAAGCCATCGGCCGCTATAACGGGTCCATCGTGGCAGTGGATCCTAATTCGGGGCGTATCCTTACGGTTGTCAATCAAAAGATGGCCTACTCGGACGGCGCCATTCCGTGCTCAACGATCAAGCCTACGATCGCGGTTGCCGCTCTCGACGAAAATCTGATTACCTCGGATACGATGCTGAAAGTGGGCCGCCGGAAATACATGAATTTGACCGAGGCGATGGCGCATTCGAACAACGAATTTTTTGCGGAGCTTGGCCGCCGACTGGGGTTCGAAACTGTGTCGCGCTATGCGCGAATGATGGGAATCGGCGAACTTTCCGGATACGATCTGCAGGACGAGCACCCTGGTGCATTGCCGAGCGAACCGCCGGCGAAAGGCGGAGTGGGGCGGATGTCCAGTTTTGGCGAAGGGATACAAATCACGCCATTCCAGCTGGCATCGATGGCCGCGGCGTTCGCGAACGGCGGGACGCTCTATTATCTTCAATACCCGAAAACGGCGGAGGAACGCGAGAATTTCGAGCCGCGCGTGAAACGCCAACTCAACATTGGTCCGCTTCTTCCTGACTTGCGCGAGGGCATGCTCGCGACGGTTCTCTATGGCACGGGAAAGCGCAGTTTCGATGCCGGCGGCGACGAATTGCCCGCGGGCAAGACGGGGACGTGCTCGGATTCCAAATCACGCGTGGGCTGGTTCGTTTCCTATGCGGACGAAGCGCATCCGAAAATCGCGCTTGCCGTTCTGATCCGCGGAAACACTTCGCACATCAAAGGCCCGCTTGCAGCGCAAGTGGCCGGCAAGATGTACCGTTTCTTGCGCGAACAAGATTACTTTGCTAATTTACCCCACCGCGACGGAATTAACTCCTACAGCTCAGGCCATTAGCCCAGACCTCCCCGGGATCCCGAGTTTTCCGATCCTGCGGCGTATCTGATCCGAAGCACACAATAAAACTGCGTTTGACACAGAACGGTCTTGAGACTTAAGAAGTGTTGCGATAAGTTGAAAAACTGCGCAGAACACGGAGAGGTTTCTCGTGTAATGCTGCAGCACAAGGGCGAGTGGCAACTGGGGGGAAAGTGAACCGGCGATTCATTGTGATTCTGGTAGCCGTGCTGGCCGCAGGGACGGCAGCGCTTGGATATGTCTTTCATCAACGTCTGAAGAGTGACTCCGAATTGGAGCGGCAGGTGAAGCTTTCGCAGGAAGAAGCTGACCACATCCGCAAGACGCTGGTTCTCCCGACGGACAAGACGGTAAAGGCCGGAGAGAATTTCACCGCGGCGCTGCAGAAGTTCGGGCTGACGCCGACGGACGCAGCGAATGCCGCCGCCGCTGCGCAGCAAGCGTTCAACCTGCGCCAGGTGCGCGCGGGAAATACCATCACGGTCGGGCGTACTGTCGAAGGAACGCTGAGGGAGATAGATTACAAGATTGACGCGGACCGCATGCTGAAGATCGTGCCGGACGATGAGGGGTATTCCGCGAAGATTCGCGAGATACCTTCGAGGATGGAAGTTGTAGCGGTCACCGGCCATGTGGACGATTCGCTGTTCAATGCCGTCGAAGACGCCGGGGAATCGCCGGAGCTGGCCATGAAGCTGGCGCAGATTTTCGGTTATGACCTGGATTTCTACACCGATCCGCGCAAAGGCGACACGTTTCGCGTAGTCATGGAAAAGAAACTGTATGCCAATGGACAAGCGGCCGGATACGGAAAGATTTACGCCGCGGAATATGAAAACAACGGGAAAAAGTATGAGGCCCTGCTTTTTCATGATCCGGCCGGGCAGCCGGGTTACTACAATGCGGACGGAAAATCTCTACAGAAAGCGTTTCTGCGTTCGCCACTGAAGTTCGCTGCGCCGATTACTTCGCACTTCAGCCGTTCGCGATTCCATCCGATCCTGAAGATCTACCGGCCGCACCTGGGGACGGATTACGGCGCTCCCGTCGGGACTCCGGTGCAGACCATCGGGACGGGCAGAGTGATTTTCGCGGGGCGCAAGGGCGGAGACGGCAACATGGTGCACATCCGCCACACGAACGGCTACGAAACCATGTACCTGCATTTATCCCGGATTTTTGTTCATGCGGGACAAAGTGTTGAAATCGGAAAACTGATCGGGCTTGTCGGAAGCACAGGCCTTTCCACAGGACCTCATCTCGATTTTCGCATCCTGCAACACGGAAAATTCAAGAATTTCGAGAAACTAGGATTGCCGCCTTCGGATCCTATTTCCAAGAAAAACTGGCCGGAGTTTGCGGAAGTCCGCGAAAAATGGCTGCCGGTGCTGAAGAATCCCGGTTTACTACAAGCGGGAAATGCACTCTCGGTCGGTGCGGGAAATCCCTGAGGGGATTTTTATTTCACCCTGTTGGATTCGCCGGGCTCAGTAGATCACAGGAAATTTCGAGAAATCAGCGGATGGAGCGTCCATGACGCGAAGTACGACCAGCGTGCGATCGTCGTGCGGAGCAATGTGAGGCCCGCTGAAACGGTCCGTGGCGCTGAGAATGGCGGACGAAATCTCCTGAGAAGAGCTGCCTGGAAGCACGTCCCCAATTACTGCGGCGAGGCGATCGGATCCGAAGACTTCCTGCTCGAAGTTTTGAGATTCCAAAATTCCATCCGAGGCGAAGATCATTGTATCGCCGGGTTGCAGATCAAGAGACGCTATTTCGTATTCGGAATCCGAGAACAACCCAAGAGGGATGCCCCCCACTTTGATCTCTTGAATTTTACCGTCCCGCACAAGCAACGGGTACGGGGCACCGGAGTTGGCGATGGTTAGTTTTCGTGTGCCTGCGTCGTAAACAGCGAAAAGCATGGCGACAAAGTGTGCGTCGAGTCGCACTCCAAGGAGGCGACGATTGAGTTGCCCGAGCACTTCAGTGGGCTCGCAGGGGTGTTCCACGGTGTGCTCCCTGAGCATGCCGATGGCCAGGGAGCCGAACAGGGCAGCGGCCGTGCCTTTGCCGGACACGTCACCCAGAGCGATACCTAGACGGCTTTCGCCGTAGGGCAGAAAATCGTAGAAATCTCCGCCAAGTTCCCGCGCAGGCACATAGGAGGCGGCAAGATCGAGGCCCGGAACTTCGCGAGCTCCGCGGGGAAGAAGCTGCCGCTGAATTTCTCGCGCGGTGTCCAGATCGCTTTGCAGGCGGACCTGATTGTGCCGGGCTTCCTCGTAGAGGCGCGAATTTTCGAGTGCGATGGCGATATAGGGGGCCAGGATTGAGAGCATGCGTTCGTGCTCGGAAGTAAAGGCGTGCAGTTCCGTGCTGTCGAAATCCAGAACGCCGATCAGGCGATCCTGGAGAAGCAAGGGCACGACCAGCTCGGAGCGCACTTTTGCGCTGCTGCCGCAATCAATAAAGCGAGGATCCATGCGCACATCGCCGATGCGAAGCGTTTGTCGCAGACCGGCAGCGTGCCCCGTGATTCCGCGGTTGAGAGGCACCCGAAAGCGCGCGGGGATGCTGTCCTCGTAGTGCATGGCAAAGACGCCATCGAGATGCTGAGTTTTGTCATTCCAGAGCATTACGGTGAAGACGTGGTAGTTAACGATCTTTTTTACGCGCTGCGCGATGCGCCGCAGGAGCTCCTGGCGGTCAAGGATGGAAGTTAATTCGCGGCTGACGTCATAAAGAAGAGTAAGGGTTTGGGCCTGCTCCGGAAACGATGCCAAAAGGGATTGCGGGACGGGGTCAGCCTCACCGTGCAGAGGATAGGCGGCAAGTTTGGAGAGGTCATCCATCGCTCTTGGAACCTGTGCTTCCATTGTAAGTTCGATGCACGAAGAATCAAGATTGGGACACGCAATGGTTCTATAAACGGACGGAAAGGCAGAATCGGGACACCGAAAGGGAAAAAGAGCGAAGCCGAATCCAGATTGGGCGATGACTCCCGAGGGATAACCGGCACAAATGCCTGTGGGCCAGCGACCCGGAAAACGAGCGAGGACATCCATGCGTGGCGATAAGTTAGGAGACAATTCTTACTTTCGAAAGGCGAAATAGAGTTCCGCGTCAGAGCTTTGCACCAGCTTGCCGTCGCGTTCCACGAGGCCGTAGCGATGCTTGGCCTTCTCAAATCCAGCGCGATTGAAGCGGCGGTGACGCCTGGCCAGGGTACCGAATACGGCGTCAAAGATATAGAACCCGATCCCAAAATTCGCATCCATTCGTCCCTGCGCATTGACGGAATGATGGTGGATATCGTGAAAACGCCGGGCGCTCAAGAACCAGCGTTTCAGGATTGGCGTGCGAGCCATCCAGAAGCCGGAGAGATGCATCCTGTCGTGAAGATAGCTGAACATGAAGATGGGCCACGCGAGGAGCACGACCAGAGCGAGCACTTGGTAGGATCCGGGGACGCGAGCGATCCGCATCAGCAACCAGCACAACCCCAGGATCAGCGCTGAAGGCAGAATCCACTCGATTCCCACGTTCCCCACGGAAAAGCGTCCATCGGTGGCATCGCGGTAATGATCAAGACGCATCGGTTGTCCAGGGCCATAGATGAGGAAGTGATGGATCAGATGGCCCTGACTGAGAAATGGAATCCTGTCGCTGTGGAGAAGGCGATGGAGCCAATAGCCCGCAAATTCGGCCACGAAGCAGGACGCAGTGATCGTAACGGCGATCCCTTGAACTGACTGGTGCAAATTAAAGAGCGACATCGGGCCTCCTTGGCTGCGATTTGCCGGCGATTACTCACAGCATTTTTGTGCTTGCAGAGCCGATATCCCTGCTGGAAGGGCCCTGAGACCGACTACGAACCGACGAATCATTGTTTTTCTCCATTGCTCAAAGCCGAAATCGGTTCCCGAGCGCCCGAGTATTCATTCGAGGGGAGCTGCCTTTCGGCAGCCCCCTGTTTCCGAACCAACTCTTGGCGCTCTAACTTGAGCCGAATCGGAAAACGATTGAAACCGAAGCGCGCGCGGAGTTGAGCGTCCCTCCACTCGCGTGAATTCCGATGTAGTCAAATTGGGGTCGAAATGCGATGTGGCGAGTTAGGCTCAGATCCAGACCGCCGCCTGCACTCCAAGCAAAGCCATTTGTGGAAGCCGAGACGCCGGCTGCCCCCGCGGTCAGACGAGCTCCACCAAACATCGCCTGAGCGAAGGGGGAGACGCGGCGTTCCCGGTGATAGGCGAAACGCGGGCCCGCCATGTAGGTGTAAGTATCGGCGCTCACGCCAGAGATGGAGGTGTGATAGACGCCAAAGTCGCCGGTAATTCCAAGCCAGTCCTTGGGGTACACGGTGAGAGCCAGGCTTCCTCCATTTGCGTTGGCTCCGTCCGTAAAGCCTTCCCGAAGATAGGAGTAGCCGAGGGAAAAATCAGCACTTGGAGCTTGCTGGGCCGCCCCCGCGGCGACGCAGCCTAGGGACCCTAGAAGCACAACAAGCAGTTTTTGGAACATGTTTTTCCACTCCTGAAGAAGCCCGGGTTAATTCGTCCGGTGAGCGGAAGTTAGGGGAATCCCGAGATGACATTCAAGCGACAAGGAGCGTCTTGCCGGGTGTGGCGTCTAATGTCGCCAGATTTCGTGAGGAGATGAAGCACCTGCATCGAGAGGAAGCGCTGGAATGCTACCTAAGCCAGGAGCTGTTTCAGAGGTCAATGGTTGCATGATGTTGATTCTAAATCCGATGGCGAGAGGACAACGGCGAGTAGGCGGATGCCCTACTGGATATGGATTTTGTGCACAAGATCCTGAAAGCGAGGGTCGGAGCGGAGAGAATCCGCCAGAGGCTCAACAGCGATATAAACTAGCCTGTCGTTTTTTTCTCCAACAGCTGTCTGCAAGGCATGGAACGCGTCGTCCTTTTGACCAAGGCCCGTATAGATGCCAGCAAAGTAGATCGCGGGAACGTAACGATGGGCTGAAAGTGTTTGAAGCTGAGAGAGAACATGAAGCGCATGGTTCTTATCCCCGGAAATGGCCAGAACATGCCCGTAAGCCATCAGCAGAGCCGGGTTGTCGGGGACGAGTGAGACCGCCCGGGAAAAGTGATCAATCGCCTCAAGATACATTTTCTTTTCCCGATAGGCTGAACCGAGCCAGAATTCCGCCAATACGAAGTTGGGGAATTCTTCCAATGTGAGTTGCGAATCGGAAATCGTTCCATCGAAGTCGCGAGCATAGTATTCAGCCTCGGCACGTGCGGTAGTGAAGATTGGCGAGAATTTGTCAAGCTCCAGGGCCCTTTCGACTTCGATCTTGGCGTCCGAGAAACGGCCTCGAACGAGTAAGTATTGGCCCATCCACTGATGAGCGGTAGGATTGTTGGGGTCCAAGCGAATCGCCTCTGATAATTCCTGTTCGGCTCTGGCATAGTCCCAGTCAAAGTGCATTGCCAGATTCCCCAGTACGTAATGCGCTTCAGCGTTGTTGGGATCCAAAGCCAGAGCCTGCTCGGCTTCTGCGCGCGCCCTGGGGGCTGACAACGCGGGGGGCATGCCATCATTGGGCGCCTGGCCCATCAAGGCATAAGCGCTTGCCAGCCCGGCATGGGCGGGAGCATAGCTTGGCAGCAAAGCGACTGCGTCCTTATAAGACTTCACGCTGGCGGCGACATCCCGCATGGTCCAGTACCTTCGGCCGTGGAGATAGTCGCGATAGCCTTCCGGATTGATCTCGCTCGGGGGCGCAGCGTTTTCGGTGGTGGGGAATTTGCGCAGGATCTTCTCCGCCACCGCAGTTGATACCCGGTCCTGGACTTTGAGGATGTCTGTAAAGTCGTCCGCATAGGAGTCGGTTAGGATAGTCGTTTCATCCGACGCGGAAATCAGCTGCACATCCACGCGGACCTGGTTGCTGTCAGCCCTCACACTGCCTTCCAGCACGAATTGCACATGGAGCAGGTTCCGAAGATCTGCGACGGACTTGTCTTTGAGCTGCTTCGAGGTAGTGATGCCGATCACACCGAGGTGTCCCGGATTCTCGCGTCCGATCTGGGTTATGATCTCGCTGGTCAAACCGTCGGAAAATAGGTCTTGCTTTGCGTCACCGGAATTGTTGACGAGCGGGCGAACGAAAAGGCGGATCTTGGCGGCGCCTGACAAAGGATCATGCGGATCCACGGTGACTTTAGGCGTCAGGCCAGCGACGATTAGATAGCCGACTCCCCCAGCAACAACAACAGCTGTGAATCCCAGCAGCCATTTACCGAATGACACGGGGGGCCTTGGCGGAGGTGGCTTTGGCAGGGGCGGATCTTCAACCTCTTCGGTCTTCTTTCCCGCATCATTGGAAGTATCGGTCTCAGCCCGTATTGGTGTGATGGGTGTGTCAGTGCCCGCCGAGGGAGAGTCATTGCCTTCGTCAAGCTGGTTGCGTTTTTCCCGATCGAGGAGCCATTTGTCAAGCTCAGAGGGATAAGCATAAACCGAGCCCTGTTTGCCAACATCGAGCCGATGGATGGGCAGTCCAAGAGTGTGCTCCCAGCGCTGCACGGTGCGAATCTCCCGGTGGAGATATTTCGCAATCTCTCCCCAGCCTTCGAAACGATGCTCCTGTGGCACGGCCTACCTCCCGGAACCTTCGAAAGTTGAAGAATCGGACACGATCAGGCCTAGTGGGAAATTTCCGGAAGTATACAACGATGGGGACAGTAGTTCTACAAGCGCACAGGAGTAGCCGATGAGAATGTACCTGGAGGGCCCGAAAAAATCCATTTCCTGAAATCAAGCGGATCGCGGCCCGCTTGACGCGGCAAAATCAGCGCACTTGCCAGGTGTCGCCGGAGCGCAGGAGTTTTTGCAGATCGCCCGGGCCGCGCTTGCCAATCACCTCCGCGACCTGACGGTTCATGACGTCCTCGTAGCGGGGCAAATCGTCCCAAGCGCGAAAGACGCCGAGCGGCGTGGGGAATCCCTCCCGGTGCTCCATGTGGGAAAGCAGAAACGCGTAGGACGGACGATGATGGTGCGCGTCATGGACGATGAGGTCCGATTCGCTTACACCATTCCCGAGAGCCACCACTTCGATGTCGCCGTCGGACTTGCGGCGGATACCTTTATCGCGATTCTTGCCGAAGACGAGCGGTTTGTCATGTTCCAGATACAGAACGTGCTCGCTGCGCGCGTCACGTTCGGTCATGCTGACCCAGGCGCCATCATTGAAAATATTGCAGTTTTGCAAGATTTCAACGAAAGCCGATCCTTTGTGCGCCGCGGCTTGTTTCAAAGTGTCCTTGAGATGGGCCTGGAAGACGTCGACCGAACGAGCCACGAAAGTGGCCTCCGCACCAATGGCAAGGGAAACCGGGTTGAAAGGCCGGTCCACAGATCCAAAGGGAGTGGATTTTGTTTTCTTGTTGAATTCCGACGTGGGTGAATACTGGCCTTTGGTGAGGCCGTAAATGCGGTTATTGAAAAGCAAGACCTTCAGTCCCACATTGCGGCGCAGCATGTGGATGGTGTGATTGCCGCCAATGGAAAGCGCATCGCCATCGCCGGTTGCCACCCAAACCTCCAAGTCGGGACGAATCGCCTTAATTCCCGTGGCAACCGCCGGCGCGCGGCCGTGAATCGTATGGAAGCCGAACGTGTTCATGTAATAGGGAAAGCGGGAAGAGCAACCGATGCCGCTGACGACGACAAAATTCTCGCGCTTGATACCTAGCTCCGGGAAAACGGATTGCACAGCGGAGAGGATCGCGTAGTCGCCGCAACCCGGGCACCAGCGTACTTCCTGGTCGGTCTGAAAATCCTTTTTTGTCAGTACAGGAATCTCTGCGGTGGTCATGAAAAATTTCTCCTAACCAGACTAGGTGTTGAGGAGCGATTCAATCTTCTGCTCCAGTTCGGACTGCTTGAACGGGCGACCCTGGATTTTGTTCAGGCCGACGGCGTTCACAAGATATTTGGCTCGCAGGAGCCATAGGAGCTGGCCCATGTTCAACTCCGGCACAAGGACTTTCTGATAGCGGGCAAGCACTTCGCCGAGATTGCGTGGAAGCGGATTCAAATGCCGAAGGTGGACGTGGCCGATGCGGCGCTTCCCTTTTTGTTTTTCGCGCTGTGCCTTGAGCGCGGCAGTGATCGAGCCATGCGTGGATCCCCAGGCAACAATGAGCAAGTCGCCTTCGGGATCGCCGGCGGGGACGACAGGCGGAATATCCTGCCCGACGGCTTCTACCTTCGCGGCGCGCAGGCGGACCATCTTTTCGTGGTTCAGCGGTTCGTAATTGATGTTGCCGGAGACGTCCTGCTTTTCCAGACCTCCGACGCGATGCTCGAGACCCGGCGTTCCCGGAACGGCCCAGGGACGCGCGAGTGTCTCCTGGTCGCGGCGATATGGCTTGAAATCCACAGTATCGGTCTCAAATTTCACGCGGAAATCCGGAATGTCGCTCAATTCCGGAATGCGCCAGGGCTCCGCGCCATTGGCCAAGTAACCGTCAGAGAGGATGATGACGGGCACCATGTATTTGACGGCGATGCGAGATGCCTCGACCGCTGCCCAGAAACAATCGCTCGGAGTTGCGGGAGCAATCACTGGAATAGGAGCCTCGGAATTGCGGCCGAAGAGCGCCTGCAATAAGTCGGCCTGTTCGGTTTTTGTGGGAAGGCCTGTCGAAGGACCGCCGCGCTGGATGTCGCAGATCACAAGAGGCAACTCAACGGCAACCGCGAGTCCAAGCGCTTCGGTCTTGAGAGCCATGCCAGGGCCGGAAGTCGTTGTGATGGCCAGCGCGCCCGCATACGAGGCGCCGATTGCGGAAGTGATGGCCGCTATCTCATCTTCGGCCTGGAATGTCAGGACACCGAAATCCTTGTATTGCGAGAGTTCATGAAGAATGTCCGAGGCGGGAGTGATGGGATAGCTTCCCTGAAAAAGCTTTAGGCCCGATTTTTGAGAAGCCGTGACAAAGCCGAGCGCGAGAGCCTGATTTCCGCTGAGATTACGATAGAGCCCAGGCTCAAGTTGCGCCGGAGGAATTTCGTAGCTGATCTGGAACGCTTCGGTCGCTTCGCAGTAGGAGTAGCCGGCCTTCATTGCCAGCTTGTTCGCTTCCACGAGCAGAGGTTTCTTTGCGAATTTATCCTCAATCCACCGCACCGTCGAATCCATCGATCGGTTGTAAAGCCAATAGCACATACCCAGCGCGAAGAAATTCTTGCAGCGGCTTATTGATTTGGCGTCGAGACCCACATTCTCAAGCGCGGCTTTCGTCAGGCGTTCGAGTTCGACGGGGAAGAGCCTGTATTTGTCCAGCGTGTGGTCCTCGAGCGGGTTGGACGTCATCTGAGCCTTGCGCAAGTCGGTTTCGGCGAAGGCGTCCGAATTGACGATGAGGATTCCGTTGGCTTTCAGGTCCGCGAGATTCATTTTCAGCGCGGCGGGATTCATGGCGATCAATACGTCAACCGCGTCCCCGGGGGTGTATATCTCGCCAGAAGCAAAGTGGAGCTGGTAGCCGCTCACACCCGGAAGGGTGCCGGCAGGAGCGCGGATCTCGGCGGGATAATCGGGAAACGTGGCGATGTCGTTGCCGTAAAGCGCAACGGTATTCGTGAACTGGCTTCCGGTGATCTGCATGCCGTCGCCGGAATCCCCGGCAAACCGGATCACTGCCTGGTCAACGACCTCGCGCTTCGCCTTCGGCAGTGGAATATCGGTGGTAGTGGCCATGGGTTGCTTGACTCCCTGATCGAAACTTCTTTATCTAGGCTCCTCGGTGGTTCCCCCGGAGGAGGGTGGCTGAAGCGAAAGCCACGGCGGTGCAGCGTGCGGGTTGGCAAAGGAAGCAAACCGCCAAGAGCCGACAGAAAAAGGATATCACATGGGGAAGCAAAGGGCGGCGGAGTAGCCGGGGAGGCAACATCAAGAACATGCACGCGCGCTGATCGAAAATTGAAAGCGATCACTTGCAAGTGCTTTGATTTTACTCCGTGCCCGGCAGGTCCGCGAGCGTGGCAGCAAAGAAAGCTTCTCGAGAATAAATCAGGCAGACGGCACAGGCCAGGGGGACGATCAGCCCGGCAAGGCTGAAGTAGCGCGCATACTGCAGGACATCCGGGAAGCCCGCGGGAGGAGCCGGCACGTGAAGCTGGGAAATCATGGGTCTCAATTCAGAGGTGAATGAGGAGTTGAGCGAGGTCACCACAAGATTGGCGATGTAAAACAGTTGGAGGCCAAGACCTACTGGATAGCTCCAGCGCTGCAGGCGAAGCAGCCCGATGCTCGAGGCCGTAAGCAAACCGAATTGACCAAGGAGCAGTGTCCACGCAATCGGCCCGTGAAAGACGTGGCCGAAAAGGATGACTGGAATGGGAAAGGGAAGAAAGGGGAGGATCAACACATTCAAGACGGTCGAGAGGAGAAACCAGGCGACGATGGCAATGGGCAGCGGGCACCCAGGCTTCTTGATCTGGATGGGTCGAGATGGAGCAAGGTCGGCCCGATATGCTTCAAATTGGACGACGATCGGGCGTCGTGTGAACAGTATGAGCCACCAGAGCGCAATCGCGAGCGGTACCCCATAAATCAGAACCAGAATTCCCCCAACAATGATGTTTTCCACTGGAGGACCCGGCAAGGGGGACACAAAAAATACCACGATCGCCACGAAGACGCCGGTCAAGCTGAAGAAAAGCATTACCCCGGCGACCACCATGAGGGAGATCCGCGCCCAACGCTCGAGTCTCATAACTCCAATCCCGCAGGCGCAAACATAGATCGCAGCCGCGATGAAAAAGAGCCAAACGATATTCATCAGAGACTTCAGATATGCCGGGGCGGCTGGTTGCGTTTCCGGCAGCTTCATGGCGTTGAACGCGAACAGCATGAACACGGAGAAAGCCGCAACGATTGCACTGCCGACAATCGCGGAAACTCCGGCGGCCATGATGGAAGCGGAGGCCCTGGAGGAAGGAGTCATTTCAAGAATTTATATCATCAAGGCGACAATGCGGGAAGCGAAGCAGGTGACGCTCAAGGCGCAAAAAATGAGACGGGTTGCCGGGGTTTGCCAATGGGAGCATACTCGGCCAAATGAACCTGGATGACTGCCGGCGCTTCTACGCGCAAGAAGTTCGCTTTGCTGCGAGCATTTCCGCTCCCGGCCTCGTGGAAGCTTTCGGACATGTGCCGCGGGAGAAATTCCTGGGCCCGCCGCCCTGGTACCTGGGTTCGCCCGAGCAAAGGGCGCTTTCCGCCGCAGGCATGGTCCGTTTGTCCTACCTTGACACGGAGGATCCCCGCGACCTCTATCACAACGTCGTGATTTCCATTGATCGTTCCCGCGACGTGAACAACGGTCAGCCAAGCGCTCTGGCGCGGTGGATTGAGATGCTCGACCTGCGTCCCGGAGCCCGCGTCTATCATCTCGGGTGCGGCGTCGGATATTACACTGCGATCATCGCCGAAGTTGTTGGACCTGGGGGAAATGTTGTGGCAGTGGATGTTATTCCGGAACTGGCGGAGCGCGCCAAGGCAAATCTCTCCAGTTATAGAAACGTGGAAGTTTATTGCGCGAATGGAGCGGAGTACGACCCTGGCGAATGCGACGCCATGTTGATCAATGCGGGAGTAACGCATCCGCAGCTGCTTTGGCTGAATCGCGTGCGGTTGGACGGAAGGATTGTGGTTCCAATCACCCTCGCATCTTCGCCGTCAATTGGACAGGGCATGATGGTTCAACTCGTGCGGGAGCTCGGAGGAATCTCGGCGCAGTTCGTTTCGGGAGTGGCGATTTACTCTTGCGTTGGCGGACGCAACGAGCAACTCGAACCCCTGCTGAAGAAATCGCTCACGACGGGTGCGCTGCTCAGATTGAAGTCCGTCCGGACGGATTCTCACGATCCTGTGGAAACATGCCTCGTCCATGGCCGTGAAATCTGCCTGAGCAGTGCTGAGATTGCCAAAGCTTCCGGAGCCGCGCCCGCAGACTGACGCATGCGGCGATTCCTCATGCCGGAAACGAGTATCTTAAAGAATAACCATCGAGAAAAAAGCTGCTTGACGTTCGCTTTCTTTTCGCCTAGAGTGGCTGTGGAAAAGTCTTGTCGAGGAGGCGTTCCATGGCCCTCACCAAACGGCAAAAAGAAGTATTGGATTTTCTGGTTTCGTTTGAAACGAAACACGGTTACGCGCCGAGCTTCGAAGAAATCGGCAAGGGCCTGAAGCTAACTTCGCTTGCCACGGTCCATAAACACATCACGACGCTCGAAAAGAAGGGTTTTATCCGCCGCGGTTACAACCAGAGTCGCTCGATTGAAATCGTCCAGCTGCCTAAGTCCGTGAAGGAGCAGGTGCTCGAACGCAAGGTCCAGGAACTGCCGTTACTTGGCAGAATCGCCGCCGGACGGCCGCTCGAAGCCGTCGAGGAACGAGAGACGGTTTCGCTGGGAGATTTCGCGCGGGGTGGAAGTTCCTTTGTGCTCCAGGTGAAGGGCAGCTCCATGATCGAGGACCACATCATGGATGGAGACTTTGTGGTCTGCGAACAAACACAGGTGGCCAACGCGGGCGACATCGTGGTGGCTCTCATCGGCGGAGACGAAGCCACATTGAAACGTTTCTATCGCGAGGGCCAGGGCAAAATCCGTTTGCAACCGGCCAATTCAGAGATGGCGCCGATCGTCGTTCCGGCGGGAGATGTGAAAGTCCAGGGCCGGGTAATCGGCGTTCTCCGGAAATACTAAGAGGCGCCGCTCTCCGGGCAAGACTCCAATAGCGCGTTCGAGCTCGACTGCTATTCTTTGTCTTCTGCACATCGGCCCACTGCCCCGATTGAGTTAGCTGCAGCAGAGAATTGCTTGCTCTCAATCCAAACTACTTCTTTATCGCATCAAAAAAACTGCTCCAGTGGACTGTAGCCTCGTGAAAGAATGTAATATTTCGCGTACTCTGTTCTGCGGTCTATGACCTCGTACAAGCCAATTCGCAAGCTCCTTGCGGCGAATCGCAGCGAAATCGCCATTCGAATCTTCCGCGCTGCCAACGAACTTGGCCTGCGGACGGTTGCGATCTATTCCAAGGAAGATCGTCTGGCGCTGCACCGCTTCAAAGCGGACGAAGCTTACGTCGTCGGCGAAGGGAAAGGACCGGTCGAGGCCTATCTCGACATTGGCACGATCATTGCCGTCGCTAAACAGACAGGCGTGGATGCCATTCACCCCGGCTATGGATTTCTCTCCGAGAATCCTGCTTTGGCTCGCGCCTGTGACGAGGCAGGCATCACGTTCATCGGGCCCAACGCGCCACTGCTTGAGCTTCTTGGCGATAAAACAGCAGCCCGCCGCTTGGCAGCTTCAGCGGGGGTGCCCGTCCTCCCGGGCACGGAGACGCCGGTCAAATCTGGCACGGAAGCCAAGAAAATAGCTGCACAGATTGGCTATCCCGTAATTGTGAAAGCGGCCATGGGAGGCGGTGGGCGCGGAATGCGCGTGGTGCACGACGCGCAGCTGCTCGAAACCCGGCTTGAGGAAGCGCAAGGCGAAGCCAAGTCCGCGTTCGGAGATGCGTCGGTTTTCCTGGAAAAATTTCTTCCGCGCGCGCGGCACCTGGAAGTGCAGATTCTAGCCGATCATCACGGCAATCTGTTGCATCTCTACGAGCGCGATTGCTCCGTGCAGCGGCGGCACCAAAAAGTGGTCGAGGTCGCGCCGGCCGCGAATCTTCCGTCAAGCGTGCGCAGCGAATTATGCAGTGCTGCGCTCCAGATTGCCCGCAAGGCGAAATATCGCAACGCCGGAACCGTGGAATTCCTCTACGACGTAGATTCTTCCCAGTGGTACTTCATCGAAGTCAATCCGCGCATCCAGGTGGAGCATACCGTCACGGAAATGGTGACGGGAATCGATCTCGTTCGCGCGCAAATCCTGGTTGCCCAGGGTTGCGGGTTACACGACGAGCCGATGAATCTCCCCACACAGGATAAAGTGCCTCTCTACGGGTCGGCCCTTCAATGCCGTGTTACGACGGAAGATCCCGAGCAGAATTTCGCCCCCGATTACGGGAAGCTCTCTACCTATCGTTCGCCGGCGGGTTTTGGGATTCGCCTTGATGGGGGAACGGCCTACGCCGGCGCTTCGCTCGCGCCCTATTACGATTCGCTTCTCGTAAAAGTGACGGCATGGGGCATTACACTGCCGGAAGCCTGCCAGCGCATGGACCGCGCGTTGCGCGAGTTTCGCATTCGCGGCGTCAAGACCAACATTCCGTTCGTCGAAAACGTCGTGAACCACGCCAAATTCCGCAGCGGCGAAATCACGACATCTTTTCTGGACGACCATCCCGAACTGTTTCACTTTCCAAAGCGGGGTGATCGCGCCACGAAATTGCTCTCTTACCTGGGTGACGTCATTTTGAATGGCAACCCCGAAGTCAAAGGCAAAAAGCTGCCCGGACTAATCGAACCTGCGGCACTGCCCGAAGTTCCCGGTTCGGCTCCGCCCATGGGATCGCGCCAGCTGTTGCAGAAGATGGGCCCTGAGAAATTTGCGGCCTGGGCGCAAAAAGAAAAGCGTCTGCTTATTACCGATACGACCTTTCGCGACGCGCACCAATCGCTGATGGCCACGCGCGTGCGCACCCGCGATCTATTGGCGACGGCGCCTGCGGTCTCACGCCGTCTGCCGAACCTTTTCAGCCTCGAAATGTGGGGCGGGGCGACGTTTGATACGGCGATTCGCTTTCTTCACGAGGATCCCTGGCAGCGGTTGCGGCAACTGCGCGAGCTTGTGCCCAACATTTGTTTTCAAATGCTTTTGCGCGGCGCAAATGCCGTGGGGTATGCGTCTTATCCGGATAACGTCATTCGCGAATTTGTGCGCGAAGCGCACACCCAGGGTATGGACATCTTTCGCGTGTTCGATTCGTTGAATTCCATCGAGAACATGCGCATCTCGCTTGACGCCGTGCTTGAATCCGGAGCGGTTTGTGAAGGCGCAATCTGCTACACGGGCGATATTCTGGACAAATCGCGCCCAAAGTATTCTCTGAAATATTATCTCGCCCTGGCTAAACAGCTCGAAAAATTGGGAGTTCATTTTCTCGGCATTAAGGACATGGCAGGCCTCTGCAAACCTTACGCCGCTTTCGAGATCGTCAAGCGGCTCAAGCAAGAGGTCGGCCTGCCGATCCACTTTCACACGCACGACACCAGCGGCATCAACGCTTCATCCATCCTGAAAGCATCCGAAGCGGGGGTGGATGTTGCCGATGCTGCTGTCGCCTCCCTGAGCGGTGGCACCAGCCAGCCCAATCTCAATTCCATCGTGGCGGCTCTTCGCCATACTCCGCGCGACACGCTGCTCGACCTCGAGGCTCTCAACGAGTGCTCCGATTATTGGGAAACCGTGCGTACCTGGTATCTTCCTTTTGATTCCGGCCCCAAAGCGGGCTCCGCGCGTCTCTATGAACATGAGATTCCCGGCGGCCAGTATACGAATTTGCGCGAGCAGGCTGCTGCTATGGGTCTCGGCCACCGCTGGCGCGAAGTGGAAAAAATGTATGCGGAGGTGAATCTATTGTTTGGGGATATCGTCAAGGTCACTCCGTCCAGCAAAGTTGTTGGAGATATGACCTTGTTTCTGGTGGCCAACGAAATGTCTCCCGAGGACGTACTGAAGCTTGATCAAAATCATGACGTGGCCTTCCCCAATTCTGTGGTCGAGATGTTTTCGGGAGTGCTCGGAACTCCTCCGGGCGGCTGGCCAAACAAGATTCAGCAGATCCTTTTGCGGGGCAAGAAACCGTTAAAAGGCCGGCCAAGCGCAAGCCTTCCGTCCGTGGATTTCGTGAGCGAGAAAGAATCGCTGGAAAAAAGGACGGGCCATTCCATCAGGCAGGACGAACTCCTCAGCTACTTGCTCTATCCGGATGTTTTCCTGAAGTTCGATAGGTTCCGCCAGACGTTTTCGGAAGTGAGCGTTCTTCCTACCGCGGCATTCTTCTATGGACTGAAATCGGGCGAGGAAATCACCGTCGAAATCGAAGCCGGAAAGACCTTGATCATCAAGTTTCTTACCGCGAGCGAACCGCACCCGGATGGCACGCGGACGCTCTTTTTTGAGCTTAACGGCCAGCCTCGTGAAGTGAACGTTCGCGACAAGGCGCTCCGCGTCGTCGAGCGAACCCACCCCAAGGCCGATCCCGCTGATCCCGGCCAGGTGGGTGCGCCTACGGCGGGAATGGTCAGCGGAGTTGCGGTGCATGTTAACCATGCAGTGGAGCGCGGTGCTAAACTGCTCACGCTCGAAGCGATGAAAATGCAATCGAACATCTATGCTCCAATTGGCGGCAAGATCACAAAGCTCCTCGTCTCGCCCGGCCAGAACGTCGAGGCCAAAGACTTGCTGGTGACGATCGCGCCGTGAGCGGCCCTCACCTCGTCAAACACGAGCAATTTTTCTCGCGCTATCTTCGCAATCGGAGAGACATCATTGTTTACCTCCCGCCCGGCTACGAGCAGCAGGATGCCGGCCATTTCCCCGTGCTCTACATGCAGGATGGCCAGAACCTTTTTGACGGCGAAACTTCCTTCATTCGGGGCATGGATTGGCACGTGGGGCAAACCGCGGACGAACTGATCCGTGCCGGGCGCGTCGAGCCCGTGATTATTGTGGGCGTCTATAACACAGGGAAGTCCCGCATCCGGGAGTACACTCCCACGCGCGCTCCCAAACTCGGTGGGGGTGGCGCCAATCGCTACGGTAAATTTCTGCTCAAAGAGCTGATTCCGTTTGTCCGCGCTGCGTATCGCGTGGACAGCGCCCCGGAATCCTCGGGCATTGCGGGCTCCTCGCTTGGAGGATTGCTCTCTCTGTATCTTGGTTTGAAGATGGCGCGGGTTTTCGGAAAAGTCGCAGCTCTCTCGCCGTCCGTTTGGTGGAATCAGCGCATTATGCTTCGCTTCGCGGCCAAGGCAAATGCGGATCCTCGCCCCCGCGTCTGGCTCGATATCGGAACCCGCGAGGGGCCGCGCATCGTCGATGATATAGAGAAGTTTCGGGACGTCCTGTTGCAGAAAGGCTGGCGCATCGGTTACGACCTTCATTACGAGCGAGTTGAAGGAGCCGAGCACAATGAGGCGGCCTGGGCCCAGCGTGTCGGTCCTTTCCTCGAGTTTTTGTTTCCCGCGAAGTAGGGTCGCAGTATACTTCGCCCCTCAGATTCGCGCTTGGCAGCCACTTCTGCGCTAGGGTCAAAACCGTGACGCCGAACGAACCTCTCACGATCCTCTGCGTCAGTTCCTATGAAAAAGGGCAGGAGTTTCTGCGCGAGGCCAAGCGGTTGGGCTGCCGGGTCATGCTCCTGACCATTGAAAAACTTCGCGACGCCGACTGGCCGAAAGAGGCCGTTGACGAGTTCTTCTTCATGCCGGAGGAGCTTCCTCTTCCTCAATTGATCAACGCCGTCAGCTATGCGGCGCGCACTCGCCGGATAGACCGCATCGTTGCTCTGGACGAGTTTGACATGGAAAACGTTTCCGCCTTGCGCGAGCACATGCGCCTCCCCGGAATGGGCCTCACAACGGTCCGCTACTTTCGCGACAAGCTCGCGATGCGTATTCGAGCCCGGGAAGCCGGCCTTCTGGTTCCAAACTTCGTTCGCATCCTTAATTACGACGAGGTGCGCGCCTTTCTCGAGCAGGTTCCCGAGCCGTGGTTACTGAAGCCTCGCTCGCAGGCCTCGGGCATCGGCATGAAGAAGATCGAGATTGCCGCCGATCTTTGGCCCTGGCTCGACCAGCTGGGCGACCAGCAGTCGTTCTACCTTCTGGAGCAGTTTGTTCCGGGCAGCGTTTTCCACGTGGACAGCGTGGTCAGCGAACGCGAAGTCGTCTTTGCCGAAGCGCATGCTTACGGCGCTCCGCCTCTTGAAACTTCACATCTCGGTGGCGTCTTCACTACCCGCACGCTCCCACGCGACTCAGCAGAACGAAACGAATTGCTTGAAATTAACCGCAATCTGATCGCATCGCTCGGCCTCGTCCGCGGCGTGACCCATGCTGAATTTTTGCGCGCACAATCGGGTGGAAATTTCTATTTCATTGAAATCGCCGCGCGTGTTGGCGGCGCTTACATTTCCAACGTCATTGAAGCCGCCACTGGAATCAATCTATGGCGCGAATGGGCGCGCCTCGAAATCGGAGCGGGTAAGGAAACCTATTCTTTCCCGAGCAGGCAACGATCCTATGCCGGAGCCATTTTGTCTCTCGCCAGGCAGGAGCATCCGGATACTTCCGCTTACAACGATCCCGAAATCGTCTATCGCGTCAAGAAATTTCATCATGCGGGCTTTGTCCTGAAATCGGGGAGCGCGGAACGTGTCAAAAACTTGCTGGACGTTTATGCCCAGCGCTTCGTCCACGACTTTCTTGCTTCGGAGCCGGTTCCCGAAAAGCCAACCGCCTGACTGCGATCCGATCCTTTTTTCCACACTGTACCTCGACTGGTTATAGGACTGGCCGAAAGGCTAGTTACTTTCACGAACGGCTTTCTGCTACGCTGTTTGCTCCAGCCATTACTAAGGACTAGAGTTTCGAGTACCCCGAGCGGATATCTGCATGGGGGCATGCTATCCCTGGAGACAGCCGATGTGGGGGAATCCAAAAAAGCCGGAAGCGCCGCAAGCCGCGCAGCCCGAGCCAAAAAATATTCCAACGAATCAGCCGCCGAAGCCTGCTCCGGCGACTTGGGAGGGAACAAAGGCGATGAGTACTGATGCCATGCGTCCACTGGGTGCGACCGCGGACCGCGCTACCGCGCGGCTGGGGCCGAGCCTGCATATCAAAGGAGAAA
>DATIXL010000008.1:0-50749 GCA_035518615.1 Terriglobales bacterium
TGGGGTGTCGGCGGCATTGAAGCGGAAGCCGCCATGCTCGGCCAGCCCAGCTCCATGCTCATTCCCGAAGTCGTCGGCTTCAAGCTTCACGGGAAATTGCCGGAAGGCGCTACCGCCACCGACCTCGTTCTCACCGTCACGGAAATGCTTCGCAAAAAAGGTGTCGTCGGCAAATTCGTCGAATTTTACGGCAGCGGTCTTTCCACTCTGAGCGTGCCCGACCGCGCGACCATCGCCAACATGGCTCCCGAATATGGCGCCACCATGGGCTTTTTTCCCGTGGACAAGGAAACACTCGCCTATCTGCATTTCACTGCCCGCTCTCACGAACAAATTGCTCTCGTCGAAGCCTATTGCAAGGAGCAGTTTCTTTTCAGGACCGATGTAACTCCCGATCCTCAGTTCAATGCAACACTCGAACTCGATCTCGGCTCCGTCGAGCCCACCATTGCCGGACCAAAGCGTCCCCAGGACCGCGTAGCTCTCCGACAGGCCAAAGCTTCGTTCACAAAAGTCATCGAGAATCAGCCCAAGAAGAACATCAACGTGCGAAACAATGGCGACGCGTTCGAACTCTCCAGCGGCGCCGTCGTCATCGCCGCGATTACCAGCTGCACCAACACTTCGAATCCTTCTCTCATGCTTGGCGCCGGCCTTCTTGCGAAAAAAGCCGTTGAGCGCGGCCTGCAAGTCAAGCCCTGGGTAAAAACCAGCCTCGCTCCGGGGTCCAAAGTAGTAACCGATTACTTACGCTCCGCCGGTCTGGACACGTTTCTCGACAAATTGAAATTCAATCTTGTCGGTTACGGCTGCACCACCTGCATCGGCAATAGCGGCCCGCTCCCGGACGCTATCGGCGCCGCCATCAAGGAAAACGATCTCATCGCTGTCGCCGTTCTCAGCGGAAATCGCAATTTTGAAGGGCGCATTCATCCGCTTGTTCGCGCAAATTATCTCGCTTCGCCGCCGCTCGTTGTCGCCTACGCGCTCGCCGGCCGCATGGACGTGGATCTCACGACGGAACCTCTCGGCTGCGGGACCGATGGAAAGCCCGTGTACCTGCGCGAGATTTGGCCTTCGCCGCAGGAGATTGAATCCACTGTTCGGGCGGCGGTCACCACCGATCAGTTCAAGAAAGAATATGGCGCGGTTTTCGAAGGCGACGCGCAGTGGAAATCACTGAAAATTCCTGAAGGCGATCTCTACCAGTGGGATCCCAAATCCACGTACATCAAGCTTCCGCCGTATTTCGAGCACATGCCGAAAACTCCTCCCGCTCTTGCGGATGTGCACGGCGCGCGGGTTCTCGCCGTTCTGGGCGACAGCATCACCACCGACCACATTTCTCCGGCTGGATCCATCGCGGTGGATTCTCCCGCCGGAAAATACCTCATCGCCAACGGCGTGAAACCTCACGAATTCAATTCTTACGGTGCGCGCCGCGGCAATCACGAAGTCATGATGCGCGGGACGTTCGCGAACATTCGCTTGAAGAATCTTCTCGCGCCCGGCACAGAAGGCGGCTGGACAACCTACCAGTCCGGCGGAGAGAAATCGGCGGCTCCAGGCTCGCCCGAAAAAATGAGCATTTACGATGCGGCGGTGAAATATCGCGAAGCGGGAACTCCTCTCGTGATTCTCGCGGGAAAGGAATACGGCTCAGGATCTTCGCGCGACTGGGCCGCAAAAGGCACGCGGCTGCTCGGCGTGCGCGCCGTGATCGCGGAAAGTTTCGAGCGCATCCATCGCAGCAATCTCGTGGGCATGGGAGTTCTTCCGCTCGAATTCAAAGCGGGAGAAACGCGGGAATCGCTGGGTCTGACAGGCCATGAAGTTTTCGAGATCGAAGGCATCGCTTCCCTCTCGCCGAAAAAATCTCTCCCGGTGAAAGCGAAATCCGCGGACGGAAAAGAGAAAATCTTCAGCGCGATCGCGCGAGTGGATACTCCCGAGGAAGTTTCCTACTACCATCACGGCGGAATTCTGCAGTACGTTCTGCGGCAATTGCTGTAGCCGAGTCCTCCCATCTGAAAGTGATTCCGCGAAGATTTGAAGAAGGAAATTCTTCCGTCCTACTTGTGTGAAACTACGGGCTTCCTTTTCTGCTTGTGCCCCGATGCTTCCGGCGCGGGCTGATGTGTACTCAAATACCACAGAAGGAAACTTCCAAGAAGAATGGAGCCGAGGCTGGCGGTTTGCGCGTTGGTCATTCCGAAAAAGGAACGCGGATTGAGACGGATAAATTCGACGAGGAAGCGCGCAATTCCGGTAAGGATCAAGTAGCCGCAAAAGACTTGACCATGCGTTTGGACCGGAATTCCTTCGGCGGTTCCACGCGCGGCCCAGCGCCAGAGCAAATAGGCGATCAGCATCCAGGCAATGAATTCGTAGATTGGGGTTGGATGGACGCGCTGCGTCGTCGGCACGACTCCATGCGGAAAACTCATGCCCCAGGGAAGCGATGTGGGAATTCCGTAGTCGCCGTCGCCAGAGAGAAGGCAGCCGATGCGCCCGATGGCATAGCCAACCGCGGCGGCGGGAGAACAGGCATCGAGGAAAACGAGCGTAGGGATTTTGGCGCGGCGCGCGAGGATCAGAAGCGCGGCGAATCCGCCAAGGAATCCTCCAAACCAGGCGAACCCATAGCGGCTGAAAAGCTGCGGCCAAGGATCGGAGAAGAATTCCGCCGGAGATTCGAGGACGTGGTAGAGGCGGGCGCCGATGATTCCGGCGAGGCCGGCGATGCCAATAATGAGAAAGGCGTCGGCGTGAAGATCGCGGCGGCGGAAGTCGGCTTGAAGAACGTAGGCCGAGACAAGAAGGGCAGTGGCGACCATCAGGCCGAAGGTGGCGATCGTCAAAGGGCCCAGGTGGATGAAGGGGATCATTTTCGATTGGAGTGGCAGCAAACAGTTTACAGGAATCAGGAAGAGAGGGAAAAGGATGCGCCAGGCGAGGTGATGGGAGAGAGGAGCTGGCCTGATGCGAACCCCCTCCCCCCACCTTTTTCTGCAAGTGTTGATTCCAAAGGGAGTTATTTTGGGCGATTTTGGAAGTGTTGATTCCAGAGGAGTTGCGGGCGAAATATTCACAAGTGTTCATTCCAAAGGTGGTTAGAGGACGCGAGCCGGGGCGCGAGGGAACGGGAATTAGAAGAAGCGGGAGGTTGGGGATTGCGCGTGGACGGGCGATAGCGATGCGAGGATCGGTCGAAAACAACATACACTATTATAACATGGATGTCAATGGAGATTATGGTATCGTTCGAACGGATGAAATTCGGGACGCAATCTCCCGGGAAAAATGAAATCCCCGCCCCCCAAAACCGACTGACCAGGGGTTAAGAGGCACCGGAGGGGGATTATTTCTGAGTAGCCGGTCGTCCCGAAGCTACATATCCTTGTTTGAGCACCTAAATGTCCTGGCGATTGTTGGAAGCAGAGCCGGGTAGAAGATCTATCTCAAGGCAGCCGAGAGTGAATGCGAACGGAAATGGTCCGGGATCATTCGTTCGATATGCGCCGTCGAAGAAAACAAGTGCGCGCTCCCCAAGTGGCTCGTCAAATTGAAACGAGGGCTTCCAGGGACCGGAGTGCCATCCGCGATCTTCAGCCGTCATGATATGAAGCGGCTCACTCCAGTCGGAAAGCTTAGGCGAAGGTGTTTTGGCCCTACACCACCACAGACCAGTTTGAGGCGACGGGGAGCCTGCACCAACCCAGACGCGTGCAAAGACAGCGTCGAATGCGTTTCCTCGCTGACGTACGCAGAAGTCGAACATCTTCATCTCGGGCGGCGCAAAAATCTCATGTTTACTCCAGCCGGTGACACCGTCTTCACTCTCCGAATACCCATGAACGAGATAATCGTCCTGATTTGAGCCAGCGACATACCACATCTTCCATTTCCCATCATGGTAAAGGAGGTTCGGTTCGTAAACGCTTCCGTGCTCCCATTCTTCATTTGCCACAAACACAGGTTCCTGATGATCCATCCATTTCTCCCCATCCCACTGCAAGAAGCCAATCGTGTAAGGCCCCCACAGGTTTTCGGCCGCCCCCGCATAGTAGATGCGCTCCACCGGCTGTCCCTTATTGGGGTCCAATCCCTCCGCGTAGGATGGGCAGTGACGTCCACCCCTGCCGTCCCAGGGGCCGCTACACCTTCGCCCGGCAAGAGGCTCCAAATCTCCCGCTGAGTTGCGAGCGACCTTCCAGCCACGGGCGGACAGCGGTGCGTTCTGAGGGAGAGAGGCACTGTAGATGTCCGTAGCCCCATAACCATGGGCTTGGCCCGCCAGGTAAATCCACCATCGGCCGCTCCTTTTCACCACGCTCGGATCAAGGAGTTCGGCGCCACCCGAGCCAGTAGAGAGGTCGCGCGGGTCGAAGACCTTCCGTTCCGTTCCCGACAAACTTGTTTTGCGGCAAGCCACTGTGTTCTCACCTGTTGCAGGCATCTAGTCGCTCCCTCAAGACAGTAACTCGAAGTCCAAGATGCTCAGGATAATGTGGATTCTCTATGACCGGCAATTCGGAAATTATGGCCTAGAGCCCCGGTAAACGCGATTAGCAGAGAAGTAAGCGCCGGTCCCCAGACGCCCGATTGGGCAAATGTGAAAAAGAGGATTTGTCGCGGTGGCTGCAAGGCGTATAAACGGAGAATACCCATTCGAGAGTGGAGAAGGAGATTTGACGTGAATGGACCAGGAAAGATTGGGGTGGCGATGATGGCGGGGGTGCTTGCGAGTATTGCGATTGCGGCTGGTGCCGGCGGGCAGGCGGATGCGCAAAGGAGTGGATTGCCGGGTGTTGAGAAAGCAACGGAAATTACCTACCCGGTTAACACCACCAAAACAGACATGGTGTCTCTTCTCTTGACGCTTGACGCCTCAGGAAGAGTGCAGAACACGCTGGTGCTGCAAGATACGCCACCGCTAACGGCGGCAGCCCAGGCTGCGGTGCAGAACTGGAAGTTTATCGCTGCGAGCGTTCAAGGGAAGGCCACTCGGGCGCTGCTGCCCGTTTATATCGTTTTTAACCCCTACAACCCGCCCGGGACTGCGGCTGTGGGCGGAGGACTTAAAGCGCCACGACCCATGAATCCTAGCGAGGGGAGTGCTGTTCCGCCGCAGGTCCGGTTGGCGTCGTATGCGATGTATCCGGCGAACACAGTGGCCACGGGAACAGTGGTGTTGTCTGTCAGTATCAACAAATCGGGGCACGCGGTGGAGATAAAGGCTGTGCATGGGGAGCATCCCTTGACGGAGGCGGCGGTGAAAGCTGTCCAACAGTGGGGGTTCCAGCCTGCGACATCGGGCGGCGAGCCTGTTGAGGGGAGAATCTGCATTGCATTTGTCTTTCAACATCACTTGAGCTGAGGACATGCGTGAATCAACTCTGGTTGGACCATTCGGTGCCAGCCGTGGACGGCGTTCGTAGATGTCGTTTCACTTTCGCTGGTTGGCGAAGAATACAAGAATACTAACGCGATTGGTAATTGCTCTCTGCTCTCTAAGTTGTTCCAGTTGACTCGCCCGATCTGTGTTGCCTTGCCCGCACGTAAGTCCCGGTAAACGCGGTACGGGAAAAATGGGTCGCAGAGCCCAAGTTACCGGTAGGCCCACCTTCATGATAGGGCTTTGAGAAGAGGGCAAAAGCTCTCGTGACGCGCTGGGGAGAAGCGCGGGTGTAAATTTTCTTGCCACGTCAGCGCGCGTGCCAACCTCTCGGCTGGGGTTCCTCACGATGGAGAACCAGACTTCGATTGGCTGTACCCTAGACCCGCGAGTGGTCTTGGTCCGAAGATGAAGTTTGTATTTTCCTGCAAGTCTCGAAACTTACCAAAGGGAGCGTCGAGGGCTTGCGACTTGAGGTGATCGAAGATCCGGCCTGTGAACAAGGTCGCTTCCATGGCCGCGCTCTACGGCCGCCGAAGTGTTTTCATCCGGCGATCGAGATCAAAGCGCGTGGCGGCAATCGTGCCTTCGGCGTGTCGCTGACCGCTGCTGTCCTTCCCGCAGTCGCTGCTCTTGCCCTCGAGGACATCCAGAATGATGTAATCCAAAGGTTCCATGGGAGAGCCTCCCTGGCATTCTGAATCAGCTCACGGCTGAGTTCAGCTTTTCTACACCAAGCGCTCTTCCCTAGACCTATTCATTCAAACTTACCGGGACTTACCCTCGAGCTTTCGCCATTGGAATTAAGGCAAAGACTATTGTCCGTGCAGAGGACAAATCCGTCCCGGCGACGAACTGCCCAGCCTCAGAAAAAAGGTCCTCTCCTTGGGGAAGGCCATTCAATCTAAGGCTTAGGTAAACCTCGGAGGCTAGTTGTTCGCGCTTTTGTTGACCGGGGTGGCCTTTTGAAGCGTAGCGAGTAACTCCTTTGCGCTATCTGGTACCGGCATAGCCCCGTCGAAAACAATAGACTTGGCGCTGACTTCCTTACCGTAAAGGTTCTTATTCGCGCCATTGTCAGGGCGAAGAGTGGAACCTTCGAGGGAGACTCCAGCGAACAGGCCGCGAGCTCTGGAGTAGGAGAGAATCTCAGCACGCAAGGTGATATCCGACTCCGCTGAAGCTGTTCGGCCGACCGGCCCGGCAGCAGCGCTGGCGTCACCACCAAGCTTCACCTTGCTGCTGATCATGCTCGTGGCGGAACGTGGGCTCATGATGAGAAGTATGAAATCGGTGGCATTGCCCCCAAGTTGCAAACCTGCGCTGCCGCCTTCGAGAGCCATCATCGTTGGGGCGCCCCAATGGCCGTGAAACGTTTTGCCACTCCGACAGGTCATTAGCCCACGCCCATAGCTGCCACCAAAACCAATGGCAAACTTTACGACCGAAGGCAAAATCACGATGCAATCCGCTTTGTCGAGAACACTCTGTGGAATGCCGTCGGGAGCGTTCAGAATTTCCTTCATGACTTTTCCGGCGTTCTCAACGCGACTGGATTCCTTGTCCTGCGCGAGCAGGGAAACAGCAAATCCGAGAGAAAGGGTGCAAGCAAAGAGTCGTTTTTTCATGGATCATCCTCTGATGCGTTAGTTGGGCCGAATGGCGAAAATAAATGGGCCTGGAGTTTCTATACATAGCTACGTCTTTCCGGCAGATCATACTGTCAAAGTTGACAGAAGGAAGAAAATGGAGAATCGAAGAGGTCAGTTTGCCAGTCTTCGGCCCAGGGAGAAATCATAATCCGACCGATCGATAGATCTAAGCCATGCTCACGGTTGCTGGACTTCGAAACATTCTCCCAGACTGGCAGGGCCAACCTGTTCCTGAATGGTTCGAGCAGTCAACTCCTGATTGACGCGCAAACCCTCGATTTAGGTGCCAGCCCCTCCTGTGGCTTCCGGGCCGCTTATCAGATCGTCAAGGAAAACTGACTTGAATTGGCCTCAATGCTTTTCCACTTTCTCGATCTTTTCCTTTGTTCCCAGATTGGAGGCCTCGATACGAGATTCCTTATTGAGAACGACCTTCTGCTTGAAGCTTCCGTCGGTATCCCCCCTGGAGCTCTAAATCATGAACGCCAACGCGTCCCTCTGGGTAATCACCGCCATTACGAGGATCGAACGATGCAAGACTGACAGCCAACTTCCAGCCCTGCAGAGTCCACCGAGTGACCCGGTAAACATCTACTCCGTTCTTATGCAGAATGCGCTTTACCGGTGCGACAAAGGCACAATATTTGGTGAAATTCGCTCGAAGCTCGAGGCGGGCGAACTCCCCGTCCTCGCAGAAGCCAATCCAGGGCCCGACGAGTTCCATGGGCTCTGAGGGCCTCGCCTTGTTCACCTCGTACGCTGCCAGACCCCGACGCCCGAAGCGTTGGTAGAGCCATCCGCAGAGTGGCGAATGCTCAACAGATCGCCCGACAGGTTCGACAGTGAAAACGAACGTCTCACTGGTGGCCTTCGCCCTTCCTATAACGATGGGTTTTCTTATCCCCAGCCGAGGGATAGGCGATTCGTTGGCTGTGATGAAGGCGGGACAGCTCTCAACGCATACCGGAGAAGAGGGTACTGGGACGAACTGCGCAAGGGCTGTAGGTTTTGCGGTTGGAGTTCCAAGCAAAACAATCTTCTATCCGCGGCCCCAGCATATCCGATCGAGAATTCACGTTTAAACCTGCATCGGTCTTCCGAATCATGGCTCAATGTAGATCCAAGGTGTTCTTTCCTGACGATCCTGCGCAGCCGCCGCAATTCAGTGACTGCCCCAGGAAAGCTGTAACTACGCGCCGAACGGTTAAGTCCGCCATGAAGCTTTGCCCGGAGTGTGCGAAGGTTTGGGACGAAGAAGATGGGCCGATTGCCCCGGCAAATGGATGTTCCAAATTCGGCGACCGTAAGGCGGATCAGAGCGAGATGGTGAGTCAGCCTCGGGCGAGCTCGCAGCAAAAAACCGCCGCTACGAAGAGAAAGGAAGGACAAAAACGCCTGCCATGGTCGGCGGCCGCTTCGAAACCAATGACCCAGGAACGAAGACGGCACTCACGGTAACGGGGCGACTACTTACCGCCGTGACCGGAATCGGCGCCAGTGGTGGCGGCGTTCTGCTTGGCCTGGGCGGCGGCGCTGATGGTGACCTTATCCTCCGGAATTGCATTTTGATGGGCTGGCGGCTTTTGGGCCAGCTGGACTCCGGGAGCGGTTTCGGTTTGGGCGGCTTGCTGGGTGTTGTGAACGGCTTGAACGCTCATGGGTATACCTCAGAAGACTAATCGGCAAACGAGGCAAGAACTTTAAATATTTTATATTGCAGTTTACTCATCATTTTGGAGCTTTCGGCGGTTCCAGGAAGAGATGAGAGGGGAGGGAGGGGCATAGCCCGAGAGCTGGCAGGCTCTCGCGAGAGGAAGAAAAGAGTTAGAAGTTGGGGCTGTTGCGCTTGATGGCGCGCTGGAGTTCGGGAGGGAAATCCTCCTCAAGCATCATTTTTCCGTAGACATTACGATTGTCGCGGTTGAGATAGACGATGGTGTATTGGGCGTTGCCGCTGGGGGTCCAGCCGGAAACGGGAGCGGGATCGATTCTACCGTCGGGAACAATGTAATAGCCACGGGACTTGACGTTTTTCTGGTAGCCGAGGATGGCATCGGCCGTGCGCGAGCCGAAAAGACCGTCGCGATGAAGGTAGGCGGTGATGCGATCGCCCTTGGGATCATTGATGACGAAATGCGCGAGGAGTCGGTTGATGGCGATCTGGACCAGAAGAACGTCGTCGCGAAGATTGAAGCAACCCGGTCCGACGGGAAAGCTAACGTTCGTGAGCCATGCGATATCCGTATCGTGGCCAAGATTCATGATTTTTGCCATAAGGTTTGCCCGCCTGGACCGGCTGAGATTGGGAAGAGTATAGCCGCGGAAAACTGTCCTGCAACTGGAAATTCATGAGAGTGAGATGGCCAGCTGGATTTCTTGCCCGAGTAGCAGCGCCAAGCTAAGATGTGCGGCTGAAGTGTAGGAATAGGATCTTGCCAGAGTTCACCGTCATCGCCACATATTCAACATTCCTCGCGAGCTACGTGGTTTTTGCTCTGGGAAAATTTCCCGGGATGAAGATTGACCGGCCAGGCATGGCGATCATCGGAGCCGTGCTGATGTTCGTGTTCGGAGCGCTGAAACCTGCGGACGCGCTACGGTACGTGGATCTAGGAACGATCGTGCTGCTGTTTTCGATGATGCTGCTGGTGGCATATCTGCACACGGCGGGATTTTTCGATTGGGTGACGGAGATCGCCGTGGCGGGGCTGAAGCCGCGCTATCTGCTGCCGACGGTGATTTTTCTAAGCGGACTGCTGTCCGCGTTCTTTGTGAACGACATCATTTGCCTGGTGATGGTGCCGCTGGTGCTGACGGTGTGCCGGAAAATGGGATTGAAACCAGTGCCGTACCTGCTGGCGGTGGCGACGGCTTCAAATATCGGAAGCGTCGCGACGATCACGGGAAATCCACAGAACATGCTGGTGGGATCGGTCTCGCGAATCGGGTATCGCGATTTTCTATGGCACCTGGGGCCGGTTGCGGCTATGGGTATGTTTCTGGCGTGGCTGGTGCTTTGGGGGATTTACCGGAAAGAAGGACTTGAGCAGGCGCACGCGATCGTGAGAGCGGAAATGCCGGAGGTGAATACAGCAGGATTGCTGAAGCCGGGGATCGTCGTGGCGCTGGTGCTGGCGGGATTTCTTGCGGGGCTGGCACCGCCATTTGTAGCCGCGGCGGGAGCAGCGATGATGCTGATCACACGAACGAGAGAACCACGATTGGTCTACGACGAAGTGGATTGGGGCGTGCTGATTTTCTTCGTGGGATTGTTTCTGATCGTGGGGGGAGCGGAAAACGCGGGTATGGC
Organism: Terriglobales bacterium; assembly: GCA_035518615.1. GTDB lineage: Bacteria > Acidobacteriota > Terriglobia > Acidiferrales > UBA7541 > Acidiferrum. Next base: position 10,361 of record DATIXL010000008.1, read on the forward strand.
GGAAGGGCTATTGAGATTGGCAAGAGCGATGAACCTGCAGAACCTGGGAATTTTCGCGGTGGTCACAGCGGCGCTTTCGAACGTGGTGAGCAATGTGCCCGCGGTGATGCTGCTGAAGGAGGTGGTGCCGCGATTCGGAAATGCGCACGCGGGATGGCTCATGCTGGCAATGGCGAGCACGCTGGCGGGAAATCTGACGATTACGGGATCGGTGGCGAACATTATCGTTGTGGAGCGGGCGCGGGAGGAGGCGAAGATCACGTTCAGGGAATATTTTCGCGTAGGGCTGCCGATCACGATGTTGACGATGGCTTTCGGGTACGTGTGGCTGACGTGGGTCAGGTAGAGGAAGAAGAAACCTTGCGTTTGAAGATGGCGGGAGAAAGCGCGTGAAGAAGAGTGCCGAGAAAGAGCCAGAACGTGAGAGCGAGCCATTCGGAGCGGGTGAAATGGCCGGGGAAGATGGGGAAGAGCTTCATGGCAAAGAGAAGCGCTGAAACAAAAGCGCCGAGCAAGGCGATGAGGCGTACGCGCGGGAGAGATTCGACGAGAGCGAGGGACAGGCAAGCGGCGAGCCAGCCAAATGCAGAAGCCATGGAGCCGACTTCGGTAACGGGAACGAGAAGAGCATCGCCGAGGAAGACGCCGAGGAGGGTGCCGGCGGCGATCGCAAGGATGGCGACGTGGGGAGTCTGGTGGCGAGCGTGGATGGAAGCGAAACGGGAAGGGATTGTGGCGCGGCGACCATAGGAAAAGAGAAGACGAGTGGCGGCGACGAAGTTGCCGTTGAAGCACTGGCAGAGGCCACAGATGCCCGCGATGACGATGAGGGCGACGGGCCAGCGCGAGCCGATGGCGTGTTCGAACGCGAAGGCAGTGGCGAAGGATTGTCCGAGTAGAGATCGCCAGGGGGCGGCAAAAGAGACGGCGACTATGGAGAGAACGTAAAAGCCGGCGCCGATGAATAGGGCGAGAACAATGGCGCGAAAGAAACCGTGCGAAGGAAAACCGGGATGGGCTTCTTCAGCAACTTTGGGTATGGATTCGAAGCCGGTCATGAAATAGGGAACGATTTGGAGGGTGAGAAGGATGGAAAGGAGTGGAGCGGAGCGAAAGGCGGGGTGAATATTGGAGAAAGAGCCGTGTCGCAAGCTAAAAAAAGCTGCGACGGCGAAGAAAATGAGAACGGCGGAGGTGATCCAGCCCTGAAAAGTGGCGGTGACGCGAATGCCGCGATAGTTGAGAAAAGCAAGAAAGAGGGTGAGCGCAACGCCCAGGAGGAGGCGGGGCAGAAAAACAGGTTGGCCAGCGACGTTGTAGAGTTTGAAGGAATCGAGCGAGGGAAAAAGATAAGCGGCGAGCTTGCCGATGGCGACGGCTTCCCACGGGCAAACGATGAAGTAGGCGAGAAGCATGATCCAACCGGTGAAATAGCTAACGAGCGGAGGAAAAACCAGAGCGGTATAGGCGGCTTCGCCGGAAGCGTCGGGAAGACGTTGGACCCATTTCCCATAAGCGTAGCCGACGGGGAGAAGAATCAAGCCACCGAGGGCGAAAGCAAGGGCGGCGCCAAGCGGACCACCTCGGCCGAGCCAGTCGTCCATGAGGACGAGCCAGCCAACTCCGATCATGGTGCCAAAGCCGAGGGCGAAGTAGTCGTGGAGGCGGAGTTTGCGGGCGAGGGAGGTCATGGGAGATGGAGGACGGAGAATTGTAGCCGGGAAGACGGGCGGTGACCAGAATTGACGGCGCGTTTACACGGCGATAATGAAGTGCGGCTACAAGTGACGGGCGAATGCGGGGCTGCCAAGGGCTTGGCTGACGGGCAACGACCCGCATCCGAACGGAAATCGCCCGAATCCAGAAGAATTCGAGCCAAGGAGAATCTACTGATGCATTCTCTCGTAAGCAAGGTGATGGCGTTTGCCTCGGCAACCGCTCTGCTGCTCCTGCCGGCCAGTCCGGTACTTGCCAACGGACATGAATATTACCCAACGAAAACGCCGATCAAGCATCTGGTCGTGGTATTCCAGGAAAATATCTCGTTCGACCATTACTTCGGCACATATCCTAGCGCAACAAATCCGGCGGGCGAGCCGCAGTTCCACGCGAGGAAAGGGACGCCGACGGTAAACGGACTTTCAGGAGCGCTCCTAAACAACAATCCGAATTCGCTGAATTCGGGGAATGGGGCGGGAGCGACGAATCCGTTCCGGCTGGACCGTTCACAGGCGGCGACAGCAGACCAGAATCACAGCTATGGACCGGAACAGGCGGCGGTAGATTTTGGTTTGATGGATCTTTTCCCCAAGTCAGTCGGCACGTCAGGACCGCCGCCGAACGCGCCACCCATCGCGGACACCAAGGGATTGACGATGGGCTACTACGACGGGAATACGGTAACGGCGTTGTGGAACTATGCGCAACATTTTGCGATGAGCGACAACTCGTTCGACACTGAATTTGGACCCTCATCACCGGGAGCGATCGACCTCGTTTCCGGGCAGACGAACGGCACGGCGGAGGTGTTGAACGGAACGACATACGAGACCGATGGAGGGGACGGCACATTGACGCTCGTTGGGGATGCCGACCCCATTGGAGACGTTTGTTCGGCGCCGACCCGCAACCAGGTTCAGATGAGCGGGAAAAACATAGGCGACTTACTGACCGCGGCCGGAGTGACCTGGGGCGGATTCATGGGAGGATTCGACCTGACGGCAACAAATTCGAACGGGACGACAGGATGCAACCGGAGTTCGACTTCGGCATATACGGGGACCACCGCGGATTACATTCCGCACCATGCGTTTTTTCAATATTACGCTTCAACAGCAAACCCAACGCATGCTCGGCCGGCTTCGCCAACGGAAATTGGTCACAAGGGACAGGCCAACCATGATTACGACCTGAGTGATTTCTATGCGGCAGTGAAGAGCGGAAACTTTCCAGCGGTGAGCTTTTTGAAAGCAATTGCGATTCAGGACGGACATGCGGGTTATTCGAATCCGCTGGACGAGCAGACATTTATCGTCAACCTAGTGAATTTCCTGGAGAAAACACCGGAATGGAGCAGCACGGCGGTGGTCATCCTTTACGATGACTCGGACGGGTGGTACGACCATCAAATGGGGCCCATCGTCAACCAATCCACATCGCCTGCGGACGCGCTGACTGGAGCCGGGCAATGCGGAAATGGAAGCACAGCGCTTCCGGGAGTAGATCCCGGAAACGAGCATGCACAGGGACGCTGCGGATATGGCCCGCGGCAGCCGCTGATGGTGATTTCTCCGTGGGCGAGGGAAAATTTCGTGGACCACACGGTGACGGATCAGACCTCGGTGATTCACTTCATCGAAGACAACTGGCTGGGCGGGAAGCGCATCGGGGCAGGATCGTTCGACGCGCTCTCAAATTCGATCGAGCAGATGTTCGATTTCGATCACTGCCGGATGGACGACCCCCTGTTCCTTGACCCCACCACTGGAGAGCCAGTGCAGGAGCATCGCGGGTGGTGATGTGATCCCAACCGCGAAGATCATCTTTCAATAGAGCAACGGACCAAAGGGAGGCACGCGATGTACAATCGCGTGCCTCTTGTTTTGGGTGCAGGCAAGTAAGATGGGAGCGAGATGAACAGCAGGTTTGCGAGATACAGCCGGCGAGAATTTTTGAGGAATTCAGGGCTGGTGATGGCGAGCCTGGCGGCGGGGCAGAGCAATCCGCACCGGACGGGAGTGATCGGCAAACCCTTGCTGGATGTGAATTCGCTGGAAAAATTCGTGGATGCACTTCCAATGCCCGCGATTGCCAAACCTCTGGGCACGCGACCAAGTCCGGAAGATTCTTCCCGCAAGATTCCTTATTACCGGCTGGCCATGACGGCGATAGAGAGCAAAATTCACCGGGACGTGAAGGCGACGAAGATGTGGGGAATTGGAGGAAGTTCGCCTGGACCGAGGTTCGAGACGCGAAGCGGAGAAGGTTTGCTGGTCGAGTGGCCGAACGAACTTCCCACGAAGCATTTCCTGCCGATTGACCACAAGGTGCATGGGGCGGAAGCGGACAAGCCGGAAGTGCGGACAGTGGTGCATTTGCACGGTGGCAGAACACCCGCGAAGAGCGATGGATATCCGGAAGATTGGTACGTGACCGGCAAGTCCGCAACATACCACTATCCCAATCGGCAGGATGCGACGATGCTGTGGTATCACGATCACGCGCTGGGTATTACGAGACTCGGGAATTACGCTGGATTATTCGGGGCGTATTTCGTTCGTGACGAATTTGAAGAAGGATTGAATCTTCCAAGCGGGAAGTTCGAGATACCGCTTATTCTCTGTGACCGTTTCTTTGACCGGGAGGGACAACTTTTTTATCCGGTGTCGCCCGATCCGGAATCTCCGTGGGTACCGGAGGTATTTGGCGACGCCATCCTTGTGAATGGGAAGCTGTTCCCTTATCTGGAGGTTGAACCGCGCAAGTATCGTATTCGGCTGCTGAACGCGGCGAATGGGCGATTCTTTCATTTGGCACTGTCGAACGGGAAGGAGTTTCACCAGATTGGGACCGACCTGGGGCTGCTGCCGGCCCCGGTACCGCTGAAAAGTCTTGCGATCGCTCCGGCCGAACGCGCGGACCTGATCGTGGATTTCACGGGCCACGGTGGGGAGAGGATTGTCGTCAGCAACGATGCGATGACGGTGATGGAGATACGCGTCCGAAAAATGGAGACGAAGGATACGAGTTCCCTGCCCTCCACTTTGCGGCCCGTTCCTAAAATTCCGGAATCGGAGGCGGCGCAAAACCGCGTGCTGACACTCGGCGAGAAAGATGACCGAGCGGACAATCCCGTGATGATGCTCTTGAATAATGCGCACTGGAGCACGCCGGTGACGGAGAATCCGAAGTTGGGTTCGACGGAGATCTGGAGTTTTTTGAATTTTACGGATGATTCGCATCCGATCCATCTGCATCTGGTGCGATTCCAGATCCTCGACCGGAGAAAATTTGAGCCCTTTTATTACTACACGGAAGGAAAGATAAGGTATATCGGACCAGCTGTGCCGCCGGCTCCGAACGAGATGGGATGGAAGGATACAGTGCAGGCGCATCCGGGGATGGCGACACGGATCATTGCGCGATTTGAGGGGTTTCCCGGGCGATATGTGTGGCATTGCCACATTCTGGAGCACGAAGACAACGAAATGATGCGGCCGTACGACGTGATTGCGCCCTAACAGGGACCCCGCGAGAAAAAGGCAGCGAGCTTCGAGGCACTCCAACCGGCTGATTCCCAGTGCCAGTTTGCGGAGCGGCAAGAAATCTGCAGCGAATGAAGTTCTATCGAGGCAGACACGGGCAACCCTAGAATTGCGCCGGCCATCCACTTGTGTGTCCTCCTGGTGCAAGGAGGGACGTACGTGCGCTGGCCCATTGCCGCACTGTTTGCGGCGCTTTGCTGTGCTGTATCCTCGCGGGGACAAGAACTCCCCGAACTCGAGCTGACCCGTCCACCGTTAAGGCGCGCAATTCAAGCCAATTGCACGATCCAATCCATTGAATTCGCCGGCCTGCGGCGGATCGCCCGCGGCGCCGTCTTGGCGCAAATGCGATCGCGCGAAGGTGATGCATTTGATCCGCAAAGGCTTTCGGATGACGTACGTACGCTGGCAAGGCTGGGTTGGTTCCGAACCATTACGGTTGAGAAAGTGGATGGCTCGGCGGAGGGAGGAAGCGGCATGGCGATCCGGCTACGATTTCTGCTGGAAGAAGAGCAGTTTCTCGTTGGAATCAAATTTGAGGGTTCGCGCGACTTATCTCCGGAACAGATCGGAAAGTTACTGAGCCAGAAGCAGATTGATTTGAGGACGGAGGAGCCCGAGAACGAAGCCACAGAATACCTTGCTGCGGTGGCGATTCGGTCGGCACTCGAAGAGCTGGGCCAGAGCGGTTCGCGAATCCAAATTGAGCGGCAGAATTTTGCAAATGCAACCGTGAGCGTGCATTTCGTGATCACGGATGGCGACCGAGTCCCCGTAGGGAGGATCAGGTTCGTCGGAGAGAGTGGGTTACCAGAAAAACTGCTACTGGCACAGATGCGCGAAATCCGGAACACCTCCCTTCTAGCTGGATTAGGTGGGCAAGACGTCTTCACGCGCGAGCGATACGAGGATGATCGCAAGCGGCTTTTGGATTACTACCAGGACCATGGCTATCCGGAGGCTCGGATCGGTATGGCCGAAGTCTCGACATACAGGGCGATCAGCCGAAGCTGGATGCCGTGGCGGCATGAGGTGACGAAGACGTACCAATCGGTAGTAATTCCGGTGGAAGCAGGGCGATTTTACGAGTTTGAGACAGTGAGGGTCGACGAGAGTTTGAGAAGGGAAATTCCAGCGGGAACCTGTGCGCCAGCGATGCCCGCGGAGATCGCAGCCGGAAAACCTTATTCGGAAAAGGCATTGAACGAGTGGCGGAGGGCCTGGTATGCGCGGCTGAATCCGCGATCATCGCGGATTGAGATGGAGAGCCAACACGGAGTGGATTTGACACGAAGGTTCGATGGAGAGACAGGAAGAGTGGACGTGGAGATCGAGGAAAGCAGCGCACCGCCGATCATCATAAGAAAAATCGAGTTTGAAGGACTGCACCGATTTAGCGATCGATTCGTTCGGCGGCGACTGGGGCTCGTAGAAGGCAGACCGTTCGATGAGAGAGTGCTTGAGCGAGGTCTTGCGAGGGTGTCGCGAACGGGCTACTTCCGGCCGCTGACAAAGAGTGACGTCCGAGTTGAAACGGACGAGGCGGCAAGAACCATGAAGATTTCGATTCACTTGCAGGAAATTGGAAAACAGCGCATTTCGCTGACTGGCGGTCAATCGTCGTTTGGCGAAACGATTGGAATCGCCTATTCCGTTTTTGACCTGTTGAACCGCGAGGAATTGCTCTCCGGAGATGTGGAAGACGGAGCGCAGAGTGCGTTTCTTATTCTTGGATTGGCCAAAGAGGGGATCTTTGCGGAGAACGGGGCTCTGGCGGTCTCGCTGTTTGACACTGTTGTGCGCCCGCGATTGAGTGGAACGGTGAAGGGGCCTTTTTTCACTTCGAGAAGCACCGGGCTGAACGCGGGATGGACGTACACGTTCTCGGAATACGACTCGATGGGCGTCAACTATTCGGTGACGCGATCCGTAACCGATTATTCGTTGGGGCTTCCAGAGGGACTAACCGGCCTAATTCCGACAGGACTGAACAGCAAGATTGACAGTCGCGCGGTCGGCGCAAACTGGAGGCACGATTCGGGAAGGGAGCGAGCGGCAATCGCAGGTTCCGTTTCCGGAGGAATCCTTGGCGGTGACGAGAGTGTTTTAAGAGGGTCGGCAGAATATGCGCACATCTTCCGTGACCCATTTTTCTCCCGGGAGAATGCCTGGGCGTTTCGAACAACCGCGCGGGCGGTGGGGAGTTATTCCGGCGATTTGCCGCTTTATCAGCGAATGTTCTCGGGAGATGAACTCGTGCGCGGATTAAGAGAAGGCGAACTAGGACCGTATGCGATAGCGAGCACCACAGACGCTTCAGGGAATACCGCGTATTCCGCCAGCCCGGCGGGGACGGATCTGGCGACTGCGATGAACGCAGAATACCGGGTCCGCTTGCGGAGCGGGCTCGAAGGGGCGGGATTCTTTGATCTGGGATCGGGTTGGCTGCTGCCGAACTGGCTGGGACAGGCGCGACCAATACTCGCGTCGTCTTCTAACGGGATACTTCATGGAACGACAGGGGTGGAGTTGCGTTGGACCGTGCCCGGTGTGGAGATTCCGGTGCGCACGTATTATTCAGTGAGCGTACTTCGGCTGGACCGATGGTTCAAGCTGCCGGGCGGGAGCTTTTATCACGCGCGCAATCGCAGGAGCGCATTTGGATGGGCCCTCGGCGCCCTGTTCTGAAACGGGAGCCTGTACTACACTGCGGGGGCCATGAAGCTCAAGAAATTGCTCAAAGAGGCGTCGGAGATTGCTCGTCCCTATCGAATTGCGAAGGGGGCAGAATTCCGGTTGAAGGATATTAATCCTGGGGATACGAACGGCTTCAAGGACAAAGACAAAGCCAAGACAATTTTGCAGAACGGGGTTGACCTGCTCTGCCACATGCAGGAGAAGCTGTACGCGCAGGACCGCTGGGGATTGCTGCTGATTTTTCAGGCGATGGATGCCGCAGGGAAAGACAGCGCCATAAAGCATGTGATGTCCGGAGTAAATCCACAGGGTTGTGATGTGTTTTCCTTCAAGGCGCCAAGCGCGGAGGAACTGGATCACGATTATCTCTGGCGGGCGCACAAGTGCGTGCCAGAGCGGGGAAAGATCGGAATTTTCAACCGCTCGTATTTTGAGGAAGTGCTGGTGGTGCGCGTACATCAAGAGTTCCTGAAAGCGCAGAAACTGCCAGAGAAGCTGGTGACGGAGGAAATCTGGAACGAGCGATATGAGGACATCAATCACTTTGAGCGGTATTTGACGAGGAATGGAATCGTGATTCGGAAGTTTTTTCTCCACGTCTCGCAGAAGGAGCAGAAGAAGCGCTTCCTGGAACGTCTGGAGGATGCGAACAAGAATTGGAAATTTTCGATGGCCGATATCAGGGAGCGCGGTTACTGGAAAGATTATCAGAAGGCTTACGAAGAGATGATCCAGCGGACGGCGACAAAGCACGCGCCATGGTATGTGGTTCCGGCAGACAACAAATGGTTCACGCGGTTGGTGGTAGGGGCGGCGATCATTGACGCGCTGAATGAACTGGGCCTGCAGTTTCCTGTGGTGGACAAGCAGAAAGAGAAGGAACTCAGGAAAGTCCGCGAACTACTGGAAAGCGGAGAAGCCTGAGAGCGAAAGGTCCCCGATGGAGCGGATGAGATGAAGCGGGCAGCGGCGGTGATTGGGGCAGGGTTTGTGGGCAGGGCGCACATCGAGGCGCTGCGGAGGCTGAATATACCTGTGCTGGGAACGCTGGGGAGCAGCGGGGCGCGCAGCAGTGAGGCAGCGAAGGCACAGGGGATCGAACGGGCGTACGCATCGTTGGAAGATTTGGCCGCGGATGAAGAGATCAGTACGGTGCATGTGTGCACGCCGAACTACTTGCATTTCGAACAGTCGAGCCGGCTTCTGCGCGCGGGAAAGCACGTGTTGTGCGAAAAGCCTCTGGCGATGGATTCAAGAGAATCCGCGATGCTGGTGAAGCTGGCGAAAGAGGTGAATCGCGTTGGGGCGGTAGCGCACAATTTGCGGTATTACCCACTGTGCCAGGAAGCGCGCGCACAGATCGAAGCAGGAGCAATCGGGACGCCGAAGCTGATACATGGACACTTTTTGCAGGACTGGCTGCTCTTTCCCACGGATTGGAATTGGCGACTCGAGGCGGATCGCGGAGGCGAATTGCGCGCCGTCTCCGACATCGGAACGCACTGGATGGATTTGATCACATGGCTGACCGGACAAAAGATTGTGGAGGTGTGCGCGGACCTGGCGACAGTGGTGCCGGTGCGAAGGAAACCGCGTGGGAGAGTGGAAACGTTTGCCAAAGCCGAAGCGGGAGCGTTCGACGAAGTGGCGATTACGACGGATGACTACGCATCGGTGCTGGTGCGCCTCGAGAACGACGTGCACGGCGTATTCACTGTTTCGCAAGTGAGCGCGGGGCGCAAATGCAGGCTTTGGTTTGAAGTGAACGGGAGCGAGGGATCGCTGGCCTGGAACGCCGAGGAGCCGAACACATTGTGGATCGGACGGCGCGACCGGGCGAATGAGGTGATGATCAAAGACCCTGGACTGATGAGCCCGGCGGCGAAGCGCTATGCGGCGTATCCAGGCGGGCACGCAGAAGGGTATCCCGATACGTTTGTGCAACTTTTCCGGGATTATTACGGGTACATCGAGAGGGGAGACTTGAGCGGTCCGCGGACGTTTCCCACGTTTTCGACAGGACATGAAGAATTGCTGCTGTGCGAAGCAATTGCAAAAAGCGCGCAGGATCGTGCATGGACGCAGGTGGAATGGGATTGAGGATTCGGGCAACTTACTGCGGAAGAGGATAGTGATAACGGAGATCGGCGGGAAGACGCCCGGAGCGCGAGCGCGTGTTGTAGTCAAGCTCGTAAAGCAAATGCTCGACGTCGGTGGGATAGCCGCTGGCTGAAGGATACGGATAAGAGAGCAGCGTGTGGCGCGGCAATGGCGCAACCGTGAACGCATGAGCGGCGTAGAAGTCCATGTCCTTCTCGAAACCATCCGCATTGAAAAAATAATCGCGAGTCCAACCGGCAGGAAGGGCGGGAAGACGGCGGGCATCAAAGTCGAGCTTCACGCCTTCACCGGAACTGAAAATAACGAAACGGTCGTCCGAGGCGCGAAGCAAGGGGAGCACATCGCCATATCGCGTATAGTTACCGGCGGCGTGAGCGTAGGGGCCGGTCTTGCTCCGCTGGGCATAGGAATAAACGGTGTCGCTTGCCGGTGAGAGCCGGATTTCCTTGGGGTAGCCGAGAGCTGCGAGAGAAGCATTTACCAGGGGCGCTTCCGTAACACGAAAATCGGAGGTAGCGGGGGTCTGATCAATGTGAATCGCGTCCCAGTAGATTTTGAGATTGGTGACGATTCGGATGCGGCGAGTTCCCGGAGGGAGTTTTCTCGTGAGGTCGGCAACCATTGTGCGCTCAAGGCCGGCGGGAAAACCCATGTCGTCCACGACGCGGATCCATTTGCCCTGCCGATTGAGAGCCTCGACATATGGCGGAATGACTTTGATGCCCGCCTGGTCGGCAGCGTACATGGAAGTTGCTGTGAAATAGTCGGTATAGCCGTCGGCGATGAGGCGGAGAGGCTTTGAGGTATCCCAGGCACCGAGATCGAGTTCGATCCAATGAAGCTTGGCAAAACCCGCAAATGGAAGTTCGGCGAAGCTGGTGACGTACTTGCGGTCGCGTTTTGCCAGAAGAGGAAGAACATCGTTACCGCGATCGTCCCAAGCGCCGAGAGGTAGGCGCGCGTTGCGGCTGGGAATGACGCGAAATTCGGGAAACGGCGGATTGCTGGCGAAGCGTTCATTCGGAAAGACGTCGAAGGAAGAGGGGTGGTCAATCGCAAGGAGCCGAACCTGATCGAGATAGACGGTTTCTTCCATAGGCTCGAGAAAACGGAAGCTCAGCAGGCCGTTGCGAGGCCGGGCGCTTTTGCCGCTGACTTTCAGATATTCAGTGGGATCGGGAACATCGCGCTGGCCCGGCGCGATCCAATGGCCGACGACGCCGGGTCCGATCATATCGGCGATGAATTCGTACTCGTGGCCATTCCAGGAGAAGAGAACGGGACAAGAGCTGCCGCGACGGTCGAGTTCTGCAATCGTACGGATTTTTCGGGAAGCGAGTTGAATTTCGTCCTGGGGAACACCGGTGGGCCACAGAAGACGGACGACATCGGCGCCGGATTCGCCATCGAGGCCGACCATGACGGGTGCGGCGTTTTGTCCGAGGTAACCCGAAGCGCCTTGCACTTCCCACTTTTGATAGAGAGGTCCTGCGTAGACTTCGACCTTGGTGCCGATGGCGCTCTTGTTATCGTTCAGTGCTTTGAGGTCAATCTGGAGCCAGTTGTGATGATTGCCGCCTTCGTTGCGGAGCAGGAGCGGAGAGGCTCCGAGTTGAGTGATGAGCAAGTCTGGAACGCCTTCTCCATGTACATCGGCGACAGCGATGGCCCGAGGCTGGGAAAGCTTTAAATCATCCAGATGGGCGTCTTTGGTAGCGTCCGCCCATTCATTTCCGCCGAGATTCCGGAGGAGACGGATTTCGCCGCGCTTTGAGGATTCGCCGACGGCCACGAGATCGAGCCATCCGTCATTATCGTAATCCACGGCGGCGAGGCCCCAACCGCGCTGCCAACCTAGATCGGGAAGCGGGATGCGCTGAAGACTCCTCCCATTGATGTTTCGCCAGAGAGTGATTCCTGGAGGGCCCGAATGGGTAAAGGCCAGATCCATCCAGCCGTCCTTGTCAAAATCGAAAGCCACTACGCCGACAGCAGGAGGCAGGTGTTCGCTGGAAAAATCAATTCCCGGAAGAGGTGTAAATTTCCCTTCGCGAGGATTGAGCAGGATTGAAGCGCCTTTGGCGCCTCCGGCCAGAACAAAATCAATGGCGCGGTCATTGTTGAAGTCCGTGGTGACAAGACCCGCACCGGTGGCTTCGGCGCCCAGGGCGGTTTCGACAGAAACGTCGGTGAACGTTCCATTACTGTTGTTTCGCCAGAGGACGTTATGCGAAGAACCGCCGGGGGCCATAGTGACGTAGAGATCCAGATCGCCGTCATGGTCGTAGTCAACAAAAGTGACGCCGACGCAGCCTTTTTCGCGCCGTATTCCGGCGGCAAGCGTTACATCCTCGAATTTTCCATCTCCCATGTTGCGAAATAGGCGAATTCCGTCGGCGTAACACACGGCGAGATCGGTTTTTCCATCGTTGTCAAAATCTCCGGCGGCGCAGCCGAGGCCAGCGCCAGGAATGCTCAATCCCGCAGCATCGGTGACGTCGTCAAATCGGCCGTTGCCTATATTGTGGAGGAGGTGGCTTGTGCCTTTCTCCAAAGCACTCACGAGAAACAGGTCTGGCTTTCCGTCGCCATCGAAATCGAAGAAACAGGCACCAGTGCTAGGCCCTATAGGTGTAGGTGCTGGATGCCCGCCGGTACCGCTGAGAATCTGGGCGATCGGCTGAGGCAAGAAGCGCACCGGAACCGGCGGAGGAGCTTTGGGCACGGCGTTTCGGGCGTATTCCGCGAGAGAAAACTTACCCTGGTCGCCGTAGCCTGCGCCGAAAGGCGCCCCTAGATGCTCGGTGGTGATTTTCTGGAAACGCTGCAGTTCTCGGCGCGCAGCGTCAATTTCGCCTTTCCGCTGAAACGCTCGCGCGAGGCCAAATTCTGCCGAGGCGTGATAGGGCGAGACCTTTAGCGCCTGCTGAAACGCGGCGATAGCGGGGTCGAATTGCTGGAGCTGGGTGTTCAAGTATCCGATAAAATAAAAGGCATCAGGTTCATCGGGCAGAAGTTGAGCGACATGTTGAAATGCGTCAATTGCCTTTGGAAAATCGCTCATGTCCTTGTAAACCAAGCCCAAATTGAACCAGGCGTAGGGATCGTCAGGCCGTTTCTCCGTGGCTTCAAGGAGAGCGGCAAGAGACTGGCCGGATTTCTGCTGGGCATGGAACGAAATGCCAAGATTCAAACGGGCTAAGGTGTAGTCCGGATCCGCGGCAAGTGCAGAGTCAAATTGCCTCTGGGCATCGGCGAAACGCTGTTGATTCATGTAAGCGACACCGAGGCTGTTGAGGCGCGCCGCTTCAGCGGGGTCCGGATGCGATTTTCCCGGAGCTGGAGCGGATTTGTCCTGAAAGGCGAGAATTGGCGGTCGCAAGATCAAGAAGAGCAAGGCGGCGTAAAACGAAACGGCGAGAAACGAGAAAGTTGACTGACGTCGAAACGAAATTCGCATGAAATGCCGCATACAACTCCGAGGAGGTTCACGCCCCTTGAAGCGAAGCGAATTGCGGGGCCATTCGATTGTGTCGGCTGAATGTCAGGGCGTCAACGGTTTTTGATGTAGATCACCTTGACTGCGGGACAAGCGGCCCATACGCTGTCCGCTTCTGCCATGGAATCCTTGTGCCACTCGTCCATCGGGGAACTCGCCAGAAAGCTTCGGGCAAAAGAGGTTTCGGCTACCGAGGTAGTTGAGGCGTATCTTGCCCAGATTCCTAAACTGCAACCGCTCCTGAACGCATACGTGCACGTGGATGCAGAAGAGGCGCAACGCCAAGCGCACGAAATCGAATCGGCGATTCTCCGCGGCGAAAATGCTGGGGTGCTTATGGGGATTCCGATCAGTGTTAAAAGCTGTATCGACGTTGCGGGCTGGCCGTGCGCCGCGGGATCTCTGCTTCGAAAGGATGAAACACCGAGTAGAACAGCACCGATGGTTCAAAGATTGCTTGACGCCGGCGCGATCCCCCTCGGGAATACCAACACTCCGGAATACTTGATGGCATACGAGACGAACAACCGGCTCTTCGGAAAAACTAGCAATCCCTGGAATCCGGAGTATTCAGCTGGCGGGTCGAGTGGTGGTGAAGCGGCGGCGGTAGCGGCGGGACTTTCAGCCGGCGGAATCGGTAGCGATGGAGGAGGTTCGATTCGAGTGCCGGCACATTTCTGCGGGATTTGCGGTCTAAAGCCGACGCCAGGACGCATTCCTGGAACTGGCCATTTTCCTGCGGGAAACAGCTCTTTCGGCTGGCTTGGAGTCTGCGGGCCGATGGCGCGAACGGTGAGCGACCTGCGCATCTTGTTTGGCGCGATGGCAGGCCAAGATCCATTTGACGCACTCAGCATTGCCATCAGTCTTCGGCAGATTTCTCGCGTTTCGACGAATGGCATGCGCGTAGGAATCGTCGAAAGCGATTCCTTCTCAACGGTTACACCGGAAACAGAAGCTGCAGTTCACAGAGCAGCGCGATTGCTTTCTGAAATGGGGTTCGTGGTCGAACCATTTCGGCTTCAAAATGCGGCCCGGCTACTGGAGCTCTGGTGGTTCTTTTTTGGCAACGTGATCGGGGAACTCTTACGAGCGCAAGTGTCCGGCAAAGAAAGCCTGCTTAGTCCCATGTTTTTGGAGTATCTGGAAGTCTCCCGACGCGAACCGCAGATCGCCATGAGGGAATTTGTGGAGAAATGCGCGGAACGCGATCGAGAGAGGGGAGTAGTGCTGGAAGCCATGGAGAGTGTGCGTCTATTGCTCTCCCCGGTGAGTTCTGGGCCTGCGTTTCGGCACGGCGAAGGTCACTGGCAGCCGGGAGGAGGGTATCGAGAAAACATGCAGCACTCACAGTGGCTGAATCTGGCGGGGTTGCCGGGCATTACGGTACCAATGGGCAAATCGAAAGAAGGATTGCCTCTAGGCGTGCAACTGATTGGGCGACCGTGCGAAGAGGAATTATTACTGGCTGTAGCGGAGCGACTTGAAGAGGCTCGGGGACCTTGGGAGATGCCGCTTTGGGGTCCAGGGGCGGCGGAGACTCACGGTTGTTGAGTTATTTCGGGATTGGGCAGGGGGTTGTCATTTAACTTCGCGCGATCCTTACTGATGCCGCTGTCCAGGATCTTCTGTGCGGTCGCCATTTCCTTTTTGGCTTCCGCTTCCCTGCCAAGACGCAGCAAGACCTGGCCTCGTACGAAATGCAGGCTCTGGCTATCGGGTGCAAGTTTCTCGGCGGCATCAAGGGCGTCCAGAGCTTTCTGATACTGCTCGCGGCGCTGGTAGATTTTTGCTAACTCAAGGAGCGATGCGGGAAGGCGCGGATCGAGTTTGAGAGCGGTTTGAAACTCGTGTTGCGCCTCATCATCGCGGCCCGCCTGGACGTAGAGGTCCCCAAGGTATTCATAGTTGTAGGGCATGTCCGGCTCGATCGCGATGTCCTTTTTGAATTCCGTCACCGCCAGGTCGGTCTTCTGCATTCTTTGGTAGGCGACCCCAAGATTGAAGTGCAAGAGAGGAAGATCGGGGCTCGCCGCAGCAACTTTCTGGAATTCCTCGAGTGCCTTGGCATTTTCGTCGCGGTTCAAGAACGCCTTTCCAATCAGGAAATGAAATTCCGGTTTATCGCCACCGATCTCGATGAGACGACTGAGTGCTTTGTGGTCAAGTGCAACGTTGCCGGAACGGAACGCGGAGATTCCCAGGACATATAGGTACACGAAGTCACTGTTGAACTTTGGCCAGAGCGGCTCGAGAGTGGCCACAGAGTCCGAATATTTCTCCACAAAGGAATAACAAAGTCCAAGCAGATAGCGAGCCTGGACGGAATCGGGCTCATCGCGCAGAACGGACGCGAGCGGCGCAATCGCCGCGGGGTAGTTTGCACGGCGATATTCGGCGATGCCAATGTTCAGACGAATTCCCGCGAGGTGAGGATCGAGGCCCTCGGCCTTCTTTAGATCGCTGACCGCGGCATCCCAGTGCTTGCGGCGCATCTCCACTACGCCAAGGTTTGCGTAGGCCGCAGCCGAACGCGGATCCAGCGAGATCACGCCGCGAAACGAAGTTTCAGCCGAGTCCAAATCACCGCGGGAGAGGGCCGCTTGGCCCTTCTGGAAGAGCTGTCGAGGATCGCGAGAAATGGGAATGGCGGAACTGCTTTGGGCCATATTCAACGAGGGCTGCGAGCCAAGGGTGCGCGCAGAAGTGAACAAAAGCGGAGCAAAAGCGAAAAGCAGGACTCGGGCGCCTCCGGATAGCAACATGGCAAGCCAGTTTCCGGCAGGGTGGGGCTGATTGCAAGCTTCGGGAAGCGAATAGCGGGATTGGCAAGTACCGGATGGCCCTCCCAACTGATTTGCAGGAGCCGCGAAATTCCCGCAGATTGGCGCTTGACAAAGATCGAAAAATGCAATATTAACTCGTTTTAATAAGAAAAAAATGGTGCGCTTTGGTCGGGGTCAGGGGTGGCCTTGGATGGGTGTTGCGGAACTAATGGCCGGGCTGAGGGATGCGACAAACCGGCTCCCCATCTGCTGCGTGCCTCTACACAGCGTCAGAAATCAAAATTCCGGAGGTAGAACCGTGAAGGAATTTCACAAGCATTTTTTCGCTTTGGAAAATATGCCGCGTGTAGCGTCCGTTCTTTTCACAGCGGTGCTGATTCTATTCTGTTTCGGCCAGACTGCACGCGCACAAGATACGGGGTATATCAGTGGAACGGTTAAGGACGAGTCCGGAGCGGCAGTTGTCGGCGCGCAAATTTCGCTGACATCCGCAAACGGACTAAATCGCACAACCACGTCAAATGGAGACGGCGCTTACGTGTTGGCGGGCCTGCCCGGCGGAACTTACAACATGACTGTGAGCGCCAAAGGCTTTCAAAAATTCACGGCCACCAAGATCGTGCTTAGCGTTGCAGAGAAGGCTCGCATTGACGTGCCATTGAAGGTCGGAGCCGTTACGGAGCAAGTGGTAGTGACTGGAGAAAATGTGGCCCAGGTCGAGACAGAATCTTCCGATCTCGGTTCGACGATCACGGGGAAACAGGTCAATCAGCTAGAACTCAACGGCCGCAACTTCACGCAATTGGTCAATCTCGCACCGGGAGTCGTGAGCCAAACGGGCCAGGATGAAGGCGCAGTCGGGGTGAATGGGAGCGTTCTTTACAGTGTCAACGGAGGCCGCGCAGAGTACAACAACTGGGAAATTGACGGCGGCGACACGATGGATAACGGCTCGAACGGCACGCTGAACGTTTATCCGAACCTTGAGGCAATCGCAGAATTCAAGGTTCTAACATCCAACTATGGCGCACAGTACGGCCGCAATGGTTCCGGAACCATTGAAGTGGAAACCAAGTCAGGGACGAATTCGTTTCATGGCAGCGCCTTTGAATACGTGCGCAACGATATATTCAACGCCACTCCGTGGGCCAACGCCGCACAAGATGCGGGAAAACCTGCGTATAAGAAAAATGACTTTGGATATACAGTCGGCGGCCCCGTGATCATCCCCCATGTCTATCATCCGGCCAAGCAGAAGACGTTCTTTTTCTGGTCCCAGGAATGGCGCCGGGAGACTGAGCCGGGCGGCCTGATTCAACAGAACGTTCCCTCGGACGCGGAGCGTGGGGGCGATTTCAACGACGTCTGTCCAGCCTACAGCGGCGCGACATTTACTGTTTCCGCGTTTCCGGACTGCCCTTATTCGGCCTTGGATCCCACAGGTACCCTTGGCACTCCTTTTTCCAACAACACAATTTCGCCAACTTCAACGGGAACTGCGCTCCTTCAGCTCATTCCTAATGCCAATGGCAGTAACGGGACCTATCAATCCGGCCAAGCGGTCGGTCAGCCCCTGCCCGCTTATGTCAGCAGCGTGTCTTACCCGACCACATGGCGCGAGGAACTCATTCGTGTGGATCACAACCTGACAGATAACGAACGGCTGACTTTCCGCTACATTCACGACTCCTGGAAAACAGTGACCCAGATGCCTCTCTGGTCGCAATACACCTCCAGCTTCGATAACATCAACACGAATTTTGCGGGTCCAGGAACCAGCTTTGTTGCCCGACTGACTTCCACCTTCACTCCGACTGTTCTCAATGAGTTCGTTGCTAGCTATACTGCTGATCACATTATCCTGGACAACACTGGCCCGATCGCTCTGCCGTCCGGATTCACAATGGGTTCCCTCTATGACAACAATTTCGGCGGGAAGATTCCTGCTGTTTCGATAGACAACGGCAATGCCTATGGGGGAGGGTTCGGCGCTGATTCGGGCTACATGCCCTGGAAGAATGCGAATCCAACGTATACTTATCGCGACACTCTTACAAAGATTGTCGGCAACCACACACTGACTGCTGGCTTCTATTTCGTCGCGGCACAAAAGAATCAGGAAAACTCGGTTGACGTCCAGGGCCAATTGGCGTTCGACACGTCCAGCCCTCTCACCACGGGCAACGCCTTTGCCGACATGCTGCTCGGCAATGTCTACTCCTATTCACAGAACAATGCCCAGACTATCTTTTACGACCGTTATAAGATCTTCGAGCCTTACCTCCAAGATGACTGGCGCGTTACCAAGAAACTTACACTAAATCTTGGGCTTCGTTGGAGCTTCTTCGGACGGTATCAGGAACGTTACGATCAGGAATACGGCTTCACCGCGTCCCAATTCAACTCTGCGAATGCACCTATCATTGATCCCAATACCGGGGCGCTCGAAACAGACGCAAACGGAAATATTATTGGGAATCCGTTTAACGGATACATTCAATGCGGGGTTTCGCCTGCTCCGACAGGCTGCTTGAAAAACAAACTCATGAATCCCGCGCCTCGAGTCGGATTTGCGTGGGATCCGCTTGGCGATGGCAAATGGGCAGTCCGCGGTGGATATGGCATCTTCTTCGAGCACACGAACGGGAATGAAGCCAATGCCGAGTCGCTACAACAGGGTGCCTCTCCACTTCTGCAGAGCTCTACCCAATTCAACATCCAGGGATACGAAAACATAGGAGCAGGGGGCGGCCTTTTCTTCCCACTTTCTCCCTATTCGATCCCCGATAAGGCACAGTGGCCCTACATTCAGCAGTGGAACCTAAACGTTCAGCATGAGCTGCCGGGACACGTCGTGCTCTCCGTAGCCTATGTTGGAAGCAAAGGAACCCACCTGACGGATCAAATCGACTTGAACCAGTTGGAGCCGACGCCGGCGTCGCAGAACCCATTTGCACCGGGTGAACCGATAACCACCGCCGACTGCACGAGCTTTGGAAACGACGGCACACTTGCGAACGGCACCGGGGTCACTGGTCAGGCTGCGATAAACCTGGGTGTTGCCTGCGGTAACGATCCGACAACGCTCCGTCCTTATTATGGTTACGGGACGATAACGCGCATCGAGAGCAACGCAAATTCCATCTATCACGCTCTTCAGGTGTCGGCACAGCGCACTCTCGGCGACCTGACCTTTAGCTTGGCCTATACCTACAGCCACTCCATTGATGACTCTTCAGATCGCTACGACGCCCTCTTCGTAAACTCCTACGACATAGCCGCAGCGCGAGCCAGTTCCAACTTCGATATGCGGCACAACCTTTCGATCAGCTATGTTTATGCATTCCCATTCTTTAAGGGCTCCGGCTTAACCCACACGCTCCTGGGAGGATGGCAAGCCTCGGGCATCACTGTGGTTCAAAGCGGAGTGCCTTTCACCGTTACGAATGGCGGCACAAGCTATACCGATAACGCCGGAGTCGGTAACGGCGTTGGCACGAGCGCATACGCAGACGTGGTCGGCAATCCCAACGTGATCACAGCAGCCGACCAAGCTGCCTTTGCCGCTTCAGGCACTTTCGGAAAGCTTGCGTACAGCCCTTCTGCGTTCGCCCTGCCCACGGGCTTGACGTTCGGCGATGCCGGCCGAAACTCGCTCAGGCTTCCTGGGCGCACAAACTTCGACTTCGGACTATTCAAACGCTTCGCATTTAAGGAGCGTTATGCGTTCGAGTTTCGGTGGGAAAATTTCAACGTATTCAACCATACCCAGTTCAACACGGTTGATGGGGCGTCGTCGTCGGGAGGCGCTGGCGCAACCTCCGGGATCGGTTCGCAGAGTTTTCTGGTTCTCGACGGGACGCATGACCCACGCATCATGCAGTTTGGGCTGCGGTTCCAGTTTTAGCGAATTACCCGACCACCCCGGGCAGGGCGGCGCAATTCAGAATGCGCCGCCCACTCTTTTCTACCGGTTTGCAAGTGCAAAACCCGAAAGCCGTTATATACTCGGCCCCGGAAAAAGCGCAAACGTCGAGGTGCGTTCATGAATCGCCGCAAATTTCTGCAAACTTCGGCTGCAACCAGCATTCTTACTTCCCTTCCATTTAGAACGTTGGCGGCAGAGCACAGAATCGAACGGATCGGCCTCCAACTCTATACGGTGCGAAACGCGATGCAGTCGAACTTTGACGGCACGATCGCGAAAGTGGCCCAGGTCGGCTACAAGGAAGTAGAGTTCGCAGGGTACTTTGGCCATTCACCAGAAGACATTCGCGGTTTACTTGAAAAGGACGGATTAACCGCTCCTTCCTGCCATGTGGGCTACGATGTCGTGGAGAATAAATGGCCTGAAACTCTGGAAGCGGCGCACATCGTGGGGCACAAGTACGTGGTCTGTCCGTGGATTGAAGAGAAGCAGCGTCACGAACCAGACGGATACAAACGCGCCGCGGAACTATTCAATAAGGCGGGGGAAGCGAGTGCGAAAGCCGGGATTCAGTTCGCTTATCATAACCACAATTTTGAGTTCGCGCCAGAGCCCGCGATCGGAAACAAACTGCCCTACGATTTTCTGCTGGAAAATACGGATCCAAAGCTGGTGAAGATGGAGATGGATCTTTGCTGGATTTCCGTGGGCGGACAGGATCCGTTGAAATACTTCAAGCGGTATCCCGGCCGATTTCCCCTCGTGCATGTGAAGGACATCAAGAAGCTGCCGGCGCTTAAGCCAGACGGACCGGCCGCATCAGTGGATCGGGAGACACACGAGCTGACGGATGTCGGAGCCGGAGTGATTGACTGGAAGCGCATCTTCGCGCATTCCGACGAAGCAGGAATTCGGCATTATTTTGTCGAACAGGACGACCCAGCGGATCCTTTCGAGAGCATCCGGAAGAGCTACGAGTATCTCTTGGCGCTGCGCTTCTAAATCAGGAGTATATGCTCGCCAAAATCCGTATTCCACTAAGGAGCGGCGGAATGAGAAATCCAGTTCTTTTCTGTGCAGGAGCTTTGGCTTTGACAATGGCTGTGGTAGCTTCGGCGCAGCCACAAGAAAAGCCGTGGAAGCAACTTTTCAACGGCAAGGACCTGACCGGCTGGAAGCACGTAGGCCCCGGGGGCGATACAGTGGAAGACGGGCTGATCAAGACGTATGGCGGCATGGGGCTGCTTTATTGGACCGGTGGAAAGCTCGGCGACTGCAAGATCCGTGTCGTATACAAAATGCGCGACTTCAATGACAATTCCGGAGTGTTCATACGAATTCCGATCGAGCCGCGGGAAGCGTGGATGCCAGTGAACTACGGATACGAAGTGCAGATAGACAATCATCCCGAGGACTCGAAGGAAGACGAATATCACGTAACCGGCACATTGTATTCGCTTACGAAGCCGCTGGCGCTGCCCGGCAAGCCCGGACCGGAGTGGAATACCATGATCATCACTTTGGAGGGCCCGCGCACAATCGTGGAGCTCAACGGAGTCAAGGTTACGGACTACACCGAGGGTGACCCCGTGCCGGACAAGAAGTTCTCATTTGAGCCGGAACGCGGACGGCGGCCCAATGAGGGCTACATCGGGTTGCAGAATCACAGTGACAAGGATGTGGTCTTCTTCAAAGAGGTTAGTGTCCAGGAATTGAAATAACAGAAGGTCTTGGAAGAAGCGATTCCCGCACCTCAGGAGGCGACGATGAAGAGCAAAGGGTATTCAAGGCGTCAATTTCTGCAGAAAACAGCAGGCGCTGCTGGTGCGGTTGCCGTGTCGCATACGATATTGGTTCAACCGGAATTCATGTCCATGCCCATGGAAAACGTGGCTCCAAGCGATCGAGTCCGCTTCGGCATGATTGGAGTCGGCATGCAAGGATCAGGCCTGCTGACGAATGCGATTCAACTTCCCGGAATCGAATGCGTAGCCGCGGCGGACCTGTATGACGGAAGGCACACACTTGCCAAGGAGATTGCCGGATCCCAGATCCATACAACGCGCAAGTACCAGGAGTTGCTGGATAACAAAGAAATTGACTGCATCGTTGCTGCGGTGCCGGATCATTGGCACAAGCAGGTCGTAGTGGATGCAGTAAACGCCGGAAAAGACATTTACTGTGAAAAACCAATGTCGCACACGCCCACAGACGGTTTGGCGATGGTTGCTGCCGCGAAGAAGACGGGCCGTATCGTCCAGATTGGCTCGCAGCGCGTGAGCTCCGTGATCTGCGCCCGAGCGAAAGATATGCTCGCCAATGGGGCGATCGGGGATTTGAATCTCGTGGAAGGCTATCTTGGACGAAACGATCCAACGGGCTGCTGGGAATACCCGCCGCCGCCTGACCTTTCACCTTCGAATCTCGACTGGGATACATGGCAGGGCACGGTTCCGAAGGTTCCGTTCAATCCGAAGATCTTCGCGCGCTGGCGTTGCTGGAAGGAATATGGCACGGGGGTGGCGGGGGATTTGCTCGTGCATCTGGTCAGTGGCATGAATTTCATGCTGGGCTGGAATGAGCCGCCAAAGCGTGTGATGTCCATGGGTGGAATCCTGCGGTGGCCGGACGGCAGGAACATGCCCGACGTTCATGCCACTCTATTTGAATATGGCAAGTATCCGGTATATCTGCGATTGAATCTCGGTTGCGAAATGGCTGAAGTTTACCGATTCCAGGGATCGAAGGGTATCCTGGAAGTCAACGAATTCGGTATTGCGCACTACCCGCAAACCGGCGAAGACTCTGCGCCGAGTTATTATGCCTACAGCTTTCCTCAGAAAACGCGCGACGCTTACTTTAAGGAATGGCACGAACGGCACGACCCACCCGTAGGCCAAGAACCGGTCTCTGAAGCAGAGACATACAAGGGTAATGACTACGACGACGTGAAGCCGCATCTCTGGAACTTCTTTAAAGCAGTGAAATCGCGCCAACCAGTAGTCGAGGACGCAGTGTTCGGTCATAACGCCGCTTTGGCGTGCCACATGGCCAATGCCGCCTATTTCCGGCAGTCACCTGTAACGTGGGACGCTGCAACCGGCACCATCGTGTCCTAGGCAGGATCTCAGGGGTGCACAACCCTGCATAGCGTCTGGGCCTGGTTATGGTCAGGCCAAAGTCTGCACGCACTCTATTGACTTGCGTCTGAATTTCTCTGCAAACTCTAAAGTGCAGTAAGGTAATTAGATTGCGAGTGCCCCGCTCCTTGGCAAGCGGACCCCTACCAGTCAGGATATTCGTTGCCGATCAAGTCGACCCGTCCTCCCGATGAGGCAAAACGGGAGGAGGACTCATTCCCCATTCAGAGCTTCGAGCGTGTGTCCGTTGGCCAAATTCTCGAATCGGCCCCGGACGCCATGCTTCTAATTGGCGAGGCAGGAGTAATTGTTTACCTGAACGCCCTCGCCGCGGAGCTGTTCGGCTACCGCCGAAATGAGCTTCTGGGGCAAACCGTGGAACAACTTGTCCCGCCGGAAGCACGGACTCTGCATCGCGATCATCGGCGAAAATACATGGCACATCCCCGCAGGCGGATGATGGAAACGGGATTGGAGCTTTACGGTTTGCGGAAGGATCACACTCGGTTCCCCCTCGAAATAAGCCTCAGCCCCTTGCGCACGTCAGGAGGGGACCTGGTGCTGGGGGCGGTTCGTGATCGAACGAAAAAACAAAAAGCAGAAGCCGAGATTCGAAACCTGAATCAAAACCTTTGTGTAAAGGTGGAGGAGCTCGACGCGGCAAATCGTGAGATGCAGGAATTCACCTATACGACGGCTCACGATCTGCGGGCTCCGGTTCGCCACATTCAGGGATACGCGGAATTGTTAATCGAGAGTGCGGGGAATGGTTTGGAACCATCCGACAAACGGAACCTGGACAAGATTGCCGAGTCCGCCAAGCGATTGGGAATGCTGATCGACGATCTGCTGGATTTTTCGAGAATTGGACGAGCTTCCTTGCATCCGAGCCCGGTCAATCTTCCGCTGATGATTGCAGAGATTCATGGAGTCCTTCAGGCGAAGTTCGCAAACCGGAAGGTAACTTGGAAAGTCGGAGATCTTCCAGCGATCATCGCGGACCCCGGCATGCTGAGAATGGTTTTCACGAATTTGCTTGACAACGCGCTCAAATTCACACAGGGACGCGACGAAGCCACTATCGAAATAGGGTGCATCGTGCGGGATGGCGATCGGGTGATTTTCGTGAGGGACAATGGAGTGGGATTTGAAATGCGATATGTCACGAAGTTGTTCCACGTTTTCCAGCGTTTGCATCGTCACGAGGAATTCGAGGGGACAGGAATTGGTCTCGCGATAGTGCGCCGCATCATCGAACGCCATGGCGGGAGGGTCTGGGCCGAGGGAGTGCGAGATGCGGGAGCAACGTTCTATGTTTCATTACCAGAAGGAGAAACAACTCATGACAAGCAACATCCGTCCGATCTTACTAGTGGAGGATGACCTCAACGACGTAGAGCTGGTCACCGCCGCGCTTAGGTCCGGGAACTTGGCAAACCCTTTGATTGTCGCCAGGGACGGAGTCGAGGCGCTGGACATTTTGAGCAAGGGTCGTTATGACGGGCTGGATGCCGATGGCCCGGTCGTTGTGCTACTGGACAACAAGATGCCTCGCATGACCGGCCTTGAGCTTTTGCGGCATATGAAAAGCGACGAACGGCTCAAACGCATTCCGGTCGTCATGATGACTTCTTCACGCGCAGAACCGGACTTCGAACAGGCCTACGCACTAGGAGTCAACGCGTACGTTGTGAAGCCAGTAGACTTTAAGGACTTTACCGAAGCGGTCAAAGTGGTCGGAAAATTCTGGGCCATTCTGAACGAGCCACCTCGCGCATCGAGTGTGGCGACTGCAAGATAAGGGCAGACGTCTCCGCGGGGCATTTTTGAGATTGGGTCCGCGGTCACTTTGGCAATGGCGGACAACCGGGCCAGGATGCCCGGACCTCGTTGCCTATGTACTGCAAATCTTCGATGCCGATTTTGCTGGTGTAAAAGCCATCGCAGGTCATGTCCCGCAGAAAGGCGAAGAATGCCACGCCTTGGCTTAGTTCTGGATTGGACTTGGCGTTTCGACGATACGCGATCAGGTCCAAAGTTGCTTTTTGCTGTTCCGCTGCGCATTCGAGGTACGGTTTAGCAAAGTGGTCGTTGCAATACGCATCCAGCCACATCAGCCCGCCGCCCAGCTTCAGTTGGTAGCCTTCGTTTTCACTGGTAAGCAGGTCAATGAATTCTGGGGCACCGGCCTCCACAGCTCCGCCAGAATGATCGTCCATCGGCAGGATGGTCTCACATAACAATATAAGAGTGGCGTACTGGTGGGGGCCAAAGTACTTGGGCGTGTACTTACCTTCGGAAGCCGCTTTCTCCTTGCGAACCACTTGGTGCGCGTATTCTGCAGCTTCGGCTGGAATCACCCGAAGCACGGAACCGCCTACAACGCCAATGGCCAAGGATTTGAGAACGTCGCGCCGTGTTATGCCGCTATCGCTCATTTTTCAGCTCCGGAGCTTGGCAAATTCGCACCCACAATTTCTGTTTCTTGTGCATTTGATCAGTCGCATCAAAGCTCTCCCATCTTGGCTTGGTCCAACAGGAACTCTGAGGCGCGCCACGAGAGAGCAAGAATGGTGAGAGTAGGGTTCTTGTCGGGATTTGTCACCAGAGGCGCGCCGTCAGTCACAAAGAGATTCTTTACATCATGCGCCTGACAGAAACCATTCAGAACCGAAGATTTTGAATCTGAACCCATTCTTGCTGTCCCCACCTCATGAATAATCTTGCCGCCGGGGAGAATTCCGAACGGATAAGGGCCGTCGATCGCGGTTCTGGTCTTATAGGTTCCACCCATCGTCTCCACAATGGATTTGAAAGTCTCCTGCATGTCCTTAGCTTGGCGAAGCTCGTTGTCGGTCCACTTGAAGTGAAAGCGCAAAACGGGAATGCCCCATTCGTCCACCTTCTCCGGATCAAGTTCGCAGTAGGTATCGGCATTGGGAATCATTTCTCCACGACCTGAAAACCCGACTGCGGTTCCATAGATCTGCCTGGCGCGTCGCTTCAATGCATTTCCATAACCTTCCTCTTCATGGCACAAGTGCTGGAACATTCCCACACCCGGCATGTCTCGCCCACCCCACATTTCGACGTGATACCCCCGTGGAAAATCATTTTGCCGGTCATATTTCCACCAGGGGATGTAGAGATGCATTCCTCCCGTTCCGTCGTGATTATGCGGAGGCATCTTTTCGAGCTCGGGAATGTAACCCCATCCGTTGCTGCCGACAGAGTCGGTTAGATAGCGGCCGACAGTGCCTGACGAGTTCGCGAGACCATCCGGAAAGAGCGAGGATTTCGAGTTCAGCAGCAACCGGGCGGATTCGCAGGCGCTCGCGGCAATTACGACCGCTCTCGCCTTGATCTTTTTCTCGCTGCGTGACGCTTTATCGATATAGACAACGCCCTCGGCTTTGCCGTTCTGGCCAACGACAATTTCGCGAGCCATGGCACCGGTAATTAAGGTGAGGCGACCCGTCTCCATAGCGGGGGGAATCAGGACCTGGCTGGAGCTGAAATTCGATGCGGTCGTGCAACCGCGGCCACACTGCGCACAGTAGTGGCAAGGGAGCCGACCGTGAACAGATTTCGTAAGGATGGCGAGCCGCGCCGGAATGCAGGTGATGTTCAGCTTGTCGCAAGCTTTTTTGACAAGCAATTCGTGGCAGCGCGGAATGGGAGGGGGAAGGAAAACACCATCGGGGGCACTTGGCACATTCTCGATGGAGCCGAAGACACCAATATAAGATTCAACCTTGTCGTAATAGGGAGCGAGGTCTTGATATGAGATCGGCCAGTCAGCGCCGATGCCATCGCGCGTCCTCGATCTGAAATCTATGGGGGCGAAACGGAGTGCGATACGTCCCCAGTGGTTCGTTCGGCCGCCGACAATCCGCGAGCGAAACCAGTGAAACTCGGAGCCGGGAGCCGATGTGTACGGCTCACCCTCAATCTGCCAGAAACCATTTGGAGCGAGGAACTCGCCAAAATCCTCGGTGGCCTTGCCGCCCACCCCGGCTCCTCGATGAGGCAGGTCGTACGGCCACATCAGCATCTTAAAATCTTTTTCGGGATTTAGAGGAGGCCCTGCCTCGAGCAAAGCGCAATCAAGCCCACCTTCGGTGAGTACCTTGGCCGCCATGCCGCCGCCAGCGCCTGATCCAATGATGCAAACGTCATAGAGTTTGGATGAACGATTTACCTGAGCCATTTAGACAGCTTCTCCTCAAATCCCAATTCAACTCGAAAGAACCGCGGAATCGCTGTGTGCAGCTCCCCGAGAGCAATCGAGAATGTCGGCGCGTCGTGGGGAATCTCATACCGCGGGAAGGCTTCCCCAGAATGGAGATTTATTCAAAGTTTGCAAGCGGCCCTCTGCCCCGAATCTCTGCGCCAATTCTCGAGCGGAGCGCAGCAAGGTCGCCGGATCGCCCGTGGGAATAAACTCCATCGCGACAAAGCGCCGATAATTCAACTCTCCCAGCTTGCGATAAATATTCTCGAAGTTAATCTCGCCGGTGCCGGGCTCATGGCGGCCAGGAACGTCAGCGATATGCACCAATCCCACTAGCGCGATATTTTGCGCGAGTTTAGCGATCAGATTCCCCTCGGCTATCTGTTCGTGGAAAAAATCATACAAAAATTTGACGCTGGAATTACCCACGGAACGTATGATTTCAAAGCCCTCGGCTGCGGATGTTAGGAAATAGTTTGGATTTTCCTCAGGGTCAATATTCTCGACCAGCAGCTCAACCTTGTTTTCGGCGGCCAGCTCCCCTCCACGTTTCAATGACTCGATGCAATTCGCACGCATCTGATCCGGCGAGAGACCTGGCACCTTGTTGCCAGTCTGCAGAATGAGCCGCGAACATTCCAGCTCTCGCAGAACGGGAATAAACTCGCGGACGGATGTCAAAAACGCGTCCCGATCACTTGGGTCGGCCAAGGTGTGCCACACCCCTGCAGTTGCGTCGAGCTCAATCCCGAGTTCGCTCCGCTTGCGGCGGGCAACCGCAAAGTCATTCTTGGTCCAGTTCTTGAACTCGCCAACGAGCTCGACCGAGCGATACCCCGCATCGGCAACCTTCTCCAAACGTTCCTCAAATGGCAGATCGCGATAAACAGTCCACAACATGACGGAGACCGCGAACGGGGCGCTTCTCTCGGACGAATTCGCCTGTGAGAGGGCAACGGGAGGAAAGCTTTGAGCCGCAAGGGCTCCTGCGCAGGCACCCACAAATTCTCGACGGTGCATCTTAACCACCGAAAACCTCGTCGAGGATCTTCATGACGGAGAAATCCTTATGCAAGGATTCGGCCCCTGAACCGCTCGAGAACTCGAGGTCGTGAAGACTCTGGAACACATTGGGATAACCGCCGCTTTTCATCCCTGGCTCGATTAAGAAGAGTAGATATACGGTCGCAAAACTAACCCGCTGGATTATACGCCTAGAGAATGGCGTCACAAGGATGTAAGTAGAATGAAACTTGCTTCCCTTCTTTCCGCTGAAAGGTGGAAAAGGTACATTCAGAACCGTTATCTATGCGATTGTGCGTGGAACGAGTTCATTCAGTGGAGGAATGGAATTTGGTTCCGTGAGTGCCCG
This sequence comes from Terriglobales bacterium, assembly GCA_035518615.1. Classification (GTDB taxonomy): domain Bacteria; phylum Acidobacteriota; class Terriglobia; order Acidiferrales; family UBA7541; genus Acidiferrum. Next base: position 39,402 of record DATIXL010000008.1, read on the forward strand.
TTCCGGTAGGTCCTTGTGTTGTTGCAATGCCTGGACGAGCATTTCGATCGCAAGACCTGTGTTCGGCGGAACAAACACGGTTGCGGCAAGAACACCGTTGCGCACCCACGCCTGGCCGGTCTTTGGAAGGCCATCGCAGCCCGTAAAGGGAAGCTTGAGCCACCGGTCGCGATCGGACTCGTTTGGGAGTTCCTGGAACGCCTTGCGAGCGCCGATGGCCATGGAATCGTCCTGCGCGGCAACCAAGTCAATGATGGCTTTGCGTGAAGTGGAGAGCTTCAGCCAGGAGCGTGTGGCGCGTAGCGCGCTCTCTTCGGTCCACTGACCTTTAAGGGTTGTGACTTGAATATTTTCCGGCTTGGTCTCGAGCATTCCCAGGGTGCGGTCTTTGGCAGCCGAGTTCTCCGAGGGGCCCTGAATGTAAAGAATTGAGCCACCCTTGGGAAGCAAGCCAGCAAACTGCCTACCCTGGATGCGGCCTATTTCCGTATGATCCGAGCTCACGGCAAAAATCGGCGCTTGGGTTTGTCGCCGCAGTTCAGGAACGTAGGTTGCCTCCCGGTTTAAGACCGCCCATCCGATGCCGGCCGTGGCCGCTGCCCGGGCGACCTGCGGCAACGCCGTTGCTCCCACTGGCTCGAAAACAATCGCGTCCGGTCGCACCTGGGGAGCAGCTTGAACTTCCTTCAAGATCTGAGTGCTTTGTTGGATGGCATCGTTCCCTGCATAAATGACCCGGATCTCTGCGCCGAGGCGGCGGCCCGCGTCTTCAGCGGCTTTCGCCTGCTCGATCTGATAATCGTTGTCGTCGGTTGTCAAAGAAACAAGAATCCGCAGCGTCTTCATAGAGATATTATAGATCGCCCCCCACTACGATACCCCCTCCTCCTCGCAGGTAGGGCGAAAATAATGGCAGACGTTACGTCATATGAAATCATGGAAATAGCTCAACAATGGGCTGTGAACACTCCAGCTCACCCACTGTAAAGCTATACTATCAATCGCTGGCGTAACCCACGGCTTACAGACGGTCAGGAGCAATACACCGGCCATTGGCGGGGAGTGTATGGGCGCTTCAAAAGACGAGAGCGAAGCAACAAGGAGAATTCGTTCGGCAAAGCGCATCGTAATCAAGCTCGGAACGAGCACGGTCACTGGCCCGAGCGGTGAGCTTTGCTCTGAGAGGGTCGCTCCCATCGTGCGCTCCATTTCTTCTCTTCTTGGGGAAGGGAGGCAGGTGGTCCTCGTCTCTTCTGGAGCGATCGGCCTGGGCCGTGGGTTGTTGGGTTTGCACCCTTCACGCCTCAAAGATGTCGTCGTGAAACAAGCGTGTGCTGCCGCAGGCCAGAGCTTGCTGATGGAAGCATACAAGCGCTTATTTGAGCAGCACAAAGCGAAGGTTGCGCAGATTTTGCTCACGGAAGAAGATTTCAGCAACTGGGATCGCTATTCGAACCTGCGACGGACGATGGAAAAACTGATCGGATTCGGAGTTTTGCCAATCGTAAACGAGAATGACACCGTTTCTACAGCGGAATTGGAGGCCTTCTCAAATGGAAAACTCAGCCGCGCGTTCAGCGATAATGACCGGCTCGCAGCTCTTGTAATGAGCGGACTGGAGGGTGATGCACTGGTTTTACTCACGAGCGTGGAGGGTCTCCTCCGCCCCAAAGTGGGCACTGCATCCTCGAGTATGGGTGCAATAGAGTGTTGCGAAATGATTCCTTTTGTTTCCTCCATCACACCGGAATTGAAGGCTCTGGCGAAAGGGCCATCGCAGAACGGCCGCGGTGGGATGATAACGAAGCTAGAAGCTGCGGAAATCGCGACGCACTGTGGGGGGGTTGCAGTGATTGCCGATGGCGGAGAAAGGGATGTCCTGGACCGCCTTTTTGAGGGACATCATGTTGGAACGATATTTTTGCCCTCTAAACGGATGAAAGGAAAACGCCGCTGGCTGGCTCACGCTGCGGAAGTCCGAGGTCGTGTCGTGGTGGATGCAGGGGCGCAACGGGCAATCACGCGAGGCAAGGCGAGCTTGCTGAGCACTGGGGTTTTGCGTATTGAAAAGGAATTTGGGTCAATGGATGTCGTGAGTATCATGGATCCCGACGGGCGCGAATTTGCGCGAGGAATCGCAAACTGTGCGAGCGGCTTCTCCCGTGAAAAACGCGTGCTCTTTACTCGAGAAAATATTGTGGTGTTGCAGGGAGGGAAATGAATCCACAGGCTGCGCAAGGATATTCCTCCGTGGCTGAGGTGGCGCGCCGGGCGCGAGCGGCCTCGCGGAAGTTGGCGCGTCTTCATCTTTCCACTCGGAATCAAGTCCTTCTGTCCGTGGCAGATTGTTTTGAGAAGAGTGTCAGATCGATCCTCGGCGCAAACAAATTGGATTGCGACAAGGCCCAGGAGATGGCCGATACCGGCAGAATGTCCCAAGCGATGCTTGGCCGCTTGCGACTGGATGAGAAAGGCGTCGCCGAGATGGCAGGTCGCCTTAGGGAAGTCGCCTCTCTGGCCGATCCTCTTGGGAGACGCATTGCAACAACCGAACTGGACGACAACCTTGTTTTGTATAAAGAGACGTGTCCACTGGGCGTGGTGGCCGTCGTGTTTGAGTCGCGGCCCGACGTTGTTCCCCAGGTAGCATCCCTGACCTTGAAGTCAGGCAATGCAATCATTCTGAAGGGAGGAGATGAAGCGGCGTCCACGAACGAAGCCCTAGTCGGACTTTGGAGAGAAACTCTTCAAGAGTTTAAGGAAGTGCCGTTGGAGTCCATCCAGCAGCTTCATTCTCGCGTGGATGTCATGGAACTTCTCCGTCTTGATCGAGACGTTGATCTATTGATCCCACGAGGGGGGCGCGAGTTTGTCGAATTCATCGCCCGGAACAGCCGAATTCCGGTCCTGGGGCACGGCGAAGGCATCTGCCATGTGTATGTTGACCGTGCCGCGGATCTGGACAAGGCCCTTGCCATAACGCTGGATTCCAAGGTTCAGTACCCGGCCGCATGTAATGCGGCGGAAACGCTGCTCGTTCATGCTGCTCTCGCGAAGGACTTTCTTCCCCTGATTGTGGCGAAGCTTCAGACCGAGGGCGTCGAGATTCGCGGGTGCCCACGTGCACTTGCGGCCCTGCCTCCGGGCAAGATCGTTCCAGCGAGTGACCGAGACTGGAGCACGGAGTACGGAGATCTCATACTGGCGGTAAAAATTGTTGACGATCTCGATGCCGCGCTCGAGCATATTCAGCTGTATGGGAGCATGCACACCGAAGCAATCGTAACGGAAGACGAGGCTGCAGCCGGCCGATTCCTGGAAGAAGTTGATGCGGCCGGCGTTTATCACAATGCCTCAACGCGGTTCGGCGACGGATATCGTTACGGGCTCGGTTCGGAGGTCGGCATCAGCACTAGCAAATTGCACGCGCGCGGCCCCATGGGCCTGGAGGGCTTGACCACCTACAAGTACAAACTTAGGGGCGACGGCCACACGGTCGCAAGCTACTATCGCGGGGATAGAAAATTTCGTCATCGCTCCTCTCAAAGGGCAAAAGTTTGACCGAACTGGGAACGGGGAGCGCAGCACTTTGAAGTTTCGGCGAAACAACCCTTGGTAAGTTGGAGTTGGAAATACCTGTTTTTCTCCTCGTGAGTTGACCAACAATTGGGCCACACTATAGACTCGTTCACTGCAGGAAAGCATCGTGCAGCCGTTTTCCGGCATCGTAGCAAAGTTAGGAACCTCCAACTCGATTATCGGAATATGAAAAATCTCGTTTTTCGGCCCGGTGGTGTACTTCTGATTCTTGTATCCTTGGGCCTCCCGGCGAGGGCCACACCGGCGACGAAAGCCCCGCCAAATGTCGTCCTTTTCACGCTGGACACGCTGAGAGCGGACCACCTCGGCTGCTACGGGGACATGGCCGCCGAGACTCCAAATCTGGACCGGATCTCCCAGGATGGTGTGCGATTTGCCCATGCTTACACACTCGTACCCATTACGCTACCTTCGCATACGGTCATTCTTACGGGCACTTACCCCATGCGAAACGGGATCCACGATTTCAGCGGCAATCGTTTGAATGACACCCTGCCAACACTGGCCACTGTTTTCCGCGACCGGGGATACGAAACGGCAGCTTCCATCGGGTCTGCGGTCCTGGATTCGCGCTTCGGCTTGAATCGAGGATTCGAGTTCTACTATGACCATTTCGATTTCAGCCGTTTGGACGAAAGAAATCTGGATGAGATGGAACGTCCCGGCAATGAGGTCGTGGACCACGCGCTGGACTGGCTGAAGTCCCATCATCAAAAGCCATTTTTGCTCTGGGTGCATCTTTACGATGCGCACCTCCCGTACAATCTTCCGCCGGCTTACCGTTCAAAATACCAGGCGCGCCCTTATGATGGCGAAATTGCGTTCATTGATGTTCAAGTGGGAAGAGTCATCAAATATCTGCAGTCTCAGGCCCTGTACAAGAACACTCTAGTCGTCGTGGCAGGTGATCACGGGGAAAGCCTGGGGGAGCACGGCGAGAAGACTCACGGATTTTTCATCTACGACGCGACACTCCGTGTGCCGCTCCTCTTCAAGCTACCGGATTCTCTTTCGGCCCCGACGAAAGTGGTGAATGAGGCGGCGAATTTGGCCGACCTGATGCCGACCATACTCGATCTTTTGGGAATTCCGAAGCCCGCGGAGGTGCAGGGAAAGAGTCTCGTTCCCGAAATGCAGGGGAAGCCTTCTCCTTCGCCACCGGAGGAATACGCGGAGACGTATCTGCCGCGAATCCACTTCGATTGGAGCGAACTGCGCAGCGTCCGTTTTCGGCAGTACTACTTCATTGATGCTCCCAAACCCGAGCTTTACGATACAAACACCGATCCGCGCGAATTGAAGAATATCTATTCACAGCAGCGGGCAATCGCGAATGAGCTCCGAAAGCGGCTTACAAATTTAATTGCGCAGTACTCCGCCAAAAACGGCAAGACAGCCGCGGAGCGAACGGGGCTCGACCCGGCTTTGACGGAAAGACTGAAATCTTTGGGTTACGTCGCAGTCGGGGATAGCAGCGACGAAGTGATCAGCGACAGAAGTCTTCCCGACCCAAAAGATAGAATCCAGGTATACGAACTGGTGTCCGATGCCCTCTCAGACAGTCAGCACGGCCGCTACGTCGAATCCGTCGCGAAGCTTTTACGGGCCGAAAAAACGGAAAAGGATTCAATTCCGATCGAATATCTACTCGGGTTGAATTATTTTCGGATGAACCAATACGACGCATCCATTGAGAAGTTTCAAACCGTGGTCAAATTGAGCCCTTCCTACTCGTTGGCAACTTTCTATTTGGGACTGGCCTATGCCAACGCTGGTGACTGGAATCAATCCATTGTGACGTTACAGAAGGCGCTTGAACTCGACGGCACCAACTATTCCGCTGCCTTTAATCTGGGTGCGGCCTATCTGAAAATTGACAAAGTTGACGATGCGGAAACCGCATTCCGGAAGTCGGTTGCCATCAATCCAAATTATTCTCAGGGATACGAAGCGCTCGGAGAAGTACTGCTTTTTGAAGGAAAAACAGATGACGGCATAGCGGCTCTGCGTGGTGCCCTCGCCGCGGAGCCCCGAAACAATCGGGCCAGAGCGAAACTCATCAAGGCGCTCCAGGCTAAGGGACTGAACCGCGAGGCTGAGGAAGAGATGCGCAAAGCAGGGGGAACGGACGCCCAGCCTTAGGGGTTTTCGGGCCACCGATGCCGCCGACGCCTAAATCCGATAGGAACTCCGTTCTAGGCGGAGTTTACCTCGCTGGCTTCGCGATCCTCGCTTTCTCTACCGGCGGCTGCAAGAAGCGTGAAGCTCCCCGTCACCATCCGAATGTTCTGATCATCACTGTGGACACCTTGCGTGCGGATCGCGTCGGCGCCGAGGGAAGTCATGAGGGTTTAACTCCACACATTGACGCGTTAGCGAAAGATGGCGTGGTTTTCACGGATGCGATTTCCCAGGTGCCGCTGACTTTCCCTTCTCACGCGGCTATTTTTACGGGCACGTACCCCTTCCATAACGGCGTGCAGGATTTCACGGCTCAGCCGCTTTCTGAGAGATTTCGCACGCTCGCCGAGAGTTTCAAAGCAAATGGCTATGCGACCGGGGCAGTTGTGAGTTCCTTTGTCCTCGACCGGAGTTGGGGACTCGCGCGGGGATTCGATTCCTACGACGACGCTTTCTCCGGGGAGCAATTTGCCCAAAAAGATCTTGGCCTGGTAGAGCGCCGCGCGGATGCCAGCGTGGACCATGCGATTCAATGGCTTGCGGGCCAATCCGCGCATCCATTCTTCTTCTGGCTTCACCTTTACGATCCGCACAGCCCCTACGACCCACCCGAACCCTTCAAATCGAAATACAAGAGTGAATTGTACGACGGGGAGGTTGCCTACACAGATTCACAGCTGGCCAGGCTCTTTGACTGGATGAAACTGCCTCCTCACGACATTTACGACAACACGATCATTGTCTTTATGAGCGATCATGGAGAGTCGCTGGGTGAGCACGGAGAAAAAGAGCACGGCTTCTTTGTTTACGATTCGACGGTTCGCATTCCGCTGATCATAAAACCCGCACAGGGCTACTCGGCGCTGCCAGGTGGTGTTATTCCGACCGCCGTAGAGGCCATTCAAGTCGGACCAACGGTTCTTGATCTCGCCGGTCTGCGGCAGGATGCCATAGAGAAGCAGTTCCAGGCTTCGACGCTCGTGCCGCTGATGTCTGGCACGAATACAGCGCCGGGTCGCCCGGCGTACAGCGAGACGGTCTATCCCCAGAACTCTTTTGGCTGGAGCCCTTTGCGGAGCATGCAAACCGACAAGTATCAATTCATAGAGGCGCCGCGTCAGGAGCTTTACAACTTGAGCGATGACCCTTCAGAAAAGACAAATATCGCCGCAAAGGACTCGACTGTTGCGGGGCGGCTGCAGGAACAGCTCAATAACCGCCTCGCGCTTTACCAGGGTTCGGAGAAAACTGAAGTAGCCGGCACATCCGGCGCGAGCCCCGAAGTTTTGGAAAAATTGCGTTCTCTTGGGTATGTTGCGTATAAAGCTCCATTGGTGCCTGGCGCGAAACTCGCGGATCCCAAGGACAAGCTGCCTGTATTTCAGGAGATTTTGCGCGCCACCGACTTGATGCATCTCGGCAAAATACCGGAAGCTCAATCGTTGCTCGCTACATTGGAGCGGGCAGAGCCGAACCTGTACCTGATTCCCTTCCTTCAAGGTGAGGCGTCAGAACGAGAGCAACGGTGGGGAGAAGCGGAAAAGCATTTTGGCAAGTCCTTGCAACTTAATCCGGGATTTGAGCAAGCGACAATGGGGCTCGCGCGCTCGCTGGGGTTTCAAGGCAAGACGGAACAAGCAAGCGGTTTGCTTCGTTCCCTTCTCGCGACAAATCAGGGAGATTTTCGCGCCTGGTTCTTGCTGGCGCAGATCGAAGCAAAGAGCGATCCAAAGAGGAGCCAGGAAGCGCTGAACCGCGTGATTGACCTCCAGCCGAACTTTGCCCTCGCTTTCCGCGAGCGGGGCATGCTGAACGTACAAGTTCAGGACTACGAAGCCGGAGCGCAAGATCTTTCCCAGGCTGTGCGCATGGGGCTTTCGGATCCTCAAACACTCAACTATCTCGGGATTTGTTACAGCAGGTTGGGCCGGCTGGACGATGCGATTGCCAGTTACCAGAGTGCTCTCGCCAAGGACCCGAAGCTTGCCCAAGCCCATCTCAATTTGGGCTTTGCTTATGAACGCAAAGACGACCTGACGCACGCCAGGCAGGAGTACAAGGATGCATGCCGTCTCGACCAAGGGCTTTGCGCACTCATCGCGCAGCACCTCCGGTCTCGCTAGCTGTGCGGTTCCCCCGAATTTTGACTTTGCGAGAGTTTCTTGACCGCGTCGCGCACCTTCGGCGCAAGAGGATCATTCGGAAACTGCCGCAGAAACTGCTCGAAGGTCCCGAGCGCGTCGCTGCGTCTTCCCGTCTGCAAGAAAAGCATGGCCAGCGCGATCTGGACCTGGGACATTGTGGGGTCCAGTTCCCGGGCGGACTTCAGCTGATCCTCGGCAGGACCAAACTCCTTCATGCGCGTCAGCACGCACCCGAGAAAGTATCGTCCCATAGCCGACGCGGGGCTATGGGTTAGACCGTCTTCAAGGGCAGTCTTTGCCTCTGCGTCGCGGCCAGTCAGGTAGAGAACATTCCCCAGATTGAAATCAGCTTGAGCGCTTTTCGGATTTAGCTCCAGCGCACGGCGCAATTCCTTCTCCGCCGGAATCAGTTCACCTTTTTTAATATACAGCCCTCCCAGATTGTTGTGAGCTTGATAAAAGTCAGGCGCCAGCTTGAGTGCAGCCCGGTAATGCTCAATGGCCGCTGTGGTGTCGCCCTTTGCCTCGGCCTTTTGGCCTGCATCAAACTCCGCTTTGACCTGGGGAGGGTATTTCGCTTCAAGATCGACGACACTTACAGTATCCGAATTCGCTCCTGTGAGTCGTCTCGGTCCGTCAGGGGCAGAGGTATTTGGATCTGCCCTAAGCACAACGTGCACATAATTCGTACCCATAACAGTCGGATTTACGATCACGTCCTCTCGAAAAGGAAGATAACCTTCTGTATTAATGACAACGACATACGCATTTGGAAGCAGATGGTTAAAGCTGAACCGCCCTTCACTGTCGCAGTATTTGACGTCCGCGATGGACCCGTGAACATCAAGCGAAACCTGAATTTGTTGTCTCGGAAAGGAGCCGTCCACCAGACGTATTTCTCCGGTGATATTTCCTTCCACTTCTTGCGCACTCAGCACTGCGCTGAAGAACGTAAGGAATACAGCAGTTAGGGCTAGGCACCCAAGAGGTCCCGGATGATTTCGGAAAGCAAGCATTCTTCGTTTCCGGCATCCCGAAGCTAAGACAGTTTACCCCTCGGGGTGCGTTCCGGATAAAAGGAAAGGCCCCCGAACAGATCGGGGGCCTGTGAAGCATTCTTACGTTTTGCTACCAGAGCAACTTCAGGCCAAACTGGATCAGCCTTGGGTCTCGCGTCCCGGAAGACTGGCCGAAGATCGAACTGGTGATTCGATTTGCTCCGTTGCCGCCTGACGCGCTGCTGGGCAGCAGGAAATTGGCATGGTTGAAGATGTTGAAAAATTCCGAACGGAATTGCAAGTTGAAGCGCTCGGTAAGCCTGAAGTTTTTGAACAGGGACTGGTCAAAATTCACCAAACCAGGTCCAACGAACGTATTTCTACCGAGGTTTCCGTCGCATCCCGAGCATGGCGTTTGGAAGAATGACGAGCTGGCACTGCAAGTTCCAGGGCCGCCGCCGCACCATGCAGAACCTATGCTGCTGAGACTACTGCCCGGCTGAAACCACCCATTAGCCCAATCGTTCTTTGTGGGTGAGAAGTTGTTTCCGACCAAAATGTCGGGGCGGTCGTTGACTGTGCCGTCCTCATTGAAGTCACAGCCGGCGCCGCGTGAGGCGCAATACGGCGTCCAGTGTGCGCCAGTCTGGTATGCGAAGATGCCCTGCCACTGCCAGCCCCCTAGCGCATGACCCACAAATCCCTTCTGGTCCTTCATGAAGGGGATCTCGTAGACCCAATTGAAGCTGACACGGTGCCTTATGTCGAAAGTGGAATCGCCTTTGTCAAGGTCCGGCATCGTCGGATCAAGTGAATAGCCGTCGCCGGCAGCGGATCCGTTGGCGGACGTCGAACCGCTATGCCAGTCGGAGCCGGTATCGATCGAGTGGCTAAATGTATAATCGAGGTTGAACATCAGGCCTCTGGTCGCTTGGTGGCGCACGCTTACTTGCAAACCGTTGTACCAGGACCTGCTGACATTATCCCAAATACGGAGGGTCCCGTAATTGGGATTCAGGAAATGCTGACCGAGCCCGGTCCAAGTGCGGCCAAACTGGTCCGTTACCTGGGTGCCGGCGGGAAGCGCAATCCCTGGCAGGCGATTCCCCTGCTCCGCTCGGAAGAGATTGTAGCCCAGCGTGCCGACGTAATTTACTTCCAGCACGGTCTTGGGGAGAACTTCACGCTGGATCCCAAAATAGGAGTTCAGGATGTGCGGGTCGCGAATTCCAGCGGGGAAAATAATTCCGGTCAATTGCGCCGTGTTCGGGTTCCCGGCGTAGTACCCCTGGATATTCCCTGTCGCCTGTGCCCCAGTTCCGATGCCTGGGTTCGCAGGAGCGCCTGTATAGGTCACAGGCGCTCCGCTAGGAACGCATGCACTCGTAATCAAGCTGCAATTGGCGGTGCCGTCCGCATTGGCCGCGGTTGGCCCATAGACAACCGCATTAAGGGCACCCCCCCAGGCATTGGTTTCTGAGTTGAAAGAATAATAGGGCGGGTTCCAACGTGAGTTAGATAATGGATTGTAGAGTGTACCTTCGTAGGAGACTCCGAACCCTCCACGAATCGCGGTTTTCCCGGTGCCGAATGGGTCGTACGCAAATCCGACTCTCGGGCCGAAGTTCTTGTGATTACCTTTCCCTAAACTATCGGCTTTAGCAAATCCACCGGGCCCGCACACTCCCGCCAGAACAACCTGGGCGATCTCCTCGGGAGAGTCACAACCAGCCGCTCCCGCCGGTGCGTTTGCACTGATGATCCCGTCCGCGCAGAAGCCATTCGATTGGAATTCACACGCCCCGTTGCTCCCCAAGTTCGGGCCCAGAATGAAAGTGGTGACCAAGTCATTCTTCTCTGTGTGGCGTGTGAAAAGGTCGTACCTAAGACCGAGGTTCAGCGTCAGTTTCTTGCTGACCTTCCAGTCGTCTTGAACATAAGCTCCCACTTCCAGGTTGCGCCAATGGCGGAAATTGTCAGCCAATTGGCCTGGATTGCCGGATACAAATCCGGGATCGGTTCCCGCCGCCATGCTGTATGGCTGGTCCGCAGCAAAAAACATCTGATCGAAGAAGTAATAGGAAGGCCGGGCAATGTCGAATTCGCTGTTTTCCAAATTGCGACGGAAGTCCGCGCCGACCTTGATGCTGTGCCGGCCTTTTTGGAAGGTCATCATGTCGCCATAGGTATAGATGTTCTCATGAAAATACTGGGGATATCCGGCATAGGAGCCGAATCCAGCCGAGCCATCGTCAAATTCGATTTCCGGCACCCCAGGGGTGCCCACGGAGATATCTGAACGATTGAGAACGTATCCGCCCTTAGCCTCGTTGATCCAATTCGGACTAAAGGTATGCACCCAGTTCAACTGCAGGTTTGGCGTGTGCGTGGTCGTGGGGTTCAGGAAGCCATGAATGTTGCTGCC
>DATIXL010000009.1:0-19274 GCA_035518615.1 Terriglobales bacterium
CTGCAGATCCGTTCGAACGCCGTAGAGCATCTGAAACTCGAAATCGTCCTTGCTGATTCTTTTTTCCGACGCCCACCGGATCGTCGCCGCGATCATTTTCGGATCGTGCGTCGCGATCCCGTGATAAAACCCGCTCGTCAACAGCAATTTCATCAGCCGCACGTAATTATTGTCCACATCCGCCTTGCTCTTGTACGCCACTTCTTCGGGCTCTTTGTACGCACCTTTGCACAGCCGGATGCGGCAGCCATACGCCAGCAAATCCTGGACGTCCTGCTCGCTCCGGTACAAATACGATTGGATCACCGTACCCACTGCGGGGCTTTGCATGCGGACACGTTTGACCAGTTCGATCGTTCTCTGCGTATAATTTGAGCCCTCCATATCCACCCGCAGGAAATTATCGTGCCGTGCGGCCGCTTCCACGATGGACATTGCCAGCCCCTCGGAGAATTCCGAGCTCAGGTCCAACCCGAGTTGCGTCAGCTTGCAGGAAACGTTGGCGTGCAGCCGTTCCCGCGCGATCGCTTCGAAGATCTCGAGGTAAGCGTCCCGCGCGCGTTGCGCGTCCGCGGTTGTCGAAACGTTCTCTCCCAGGTAATCCAGGCTCGCGTGCATTCCCATGTCGTTGCACGCTTTCGCCGCGGCCAGCGCATCGGCGAGTTCTTCACCGGCGACAAATCGCCGCGACATTTTCCGGGTCTTCTCGTTCGTCGTGACCCAGTTTGCCAGTCTCTTGCTGTCGGAGAGTTTCAGGAGCGCCGCGCGGAGCATGAGGATTGTATTATGCTCGCCTTCAGCTCCCTTTTCGAATATGTCTTACGAGTGGCTGTGCTCTTCCAGGAACTTTTCCGCGTCCAGCGCCGCCATGCACCCGGACCCCGCCGCCGTCACCGCCTGCCGATAGCGATGGTCCTGAACGTCCCCCGCGATGAAAACACCCGGCACGTTCGAAAGGCTCCCGTGCTTCGCGATCAGGTAGCCATTTTCGTCCATGTCCAGCTTGCCCTTGAAAACCGTGCTGTTCGGATCGTGCCCAATGGCCACGAAAATTCCGTGGACTTCGATCTCGCGTTTTTCTTGCGTTTCGGTATTGCGCAGCCGCGCGCTCGTCACGAGTCCATCCGGCGCAAGAATTTCTTCCACCACGTAAGGCGTCTCGAACTGGATTTTTTCATTCGCCCTGGCGCGGTCAATCATGATTTTCGAGGCGCGAAATTCGTTCCGCCGGTGAATCACGTGCACTTTGCTGGCGTAGCGCGAAAGAAAAACCGATTCCTCCATCGCCGAATCGCCTCCGCCTACAACGGCAATGTCTTTCCCGCGGAAAAAGTAGCCGTCGCAGGTTGCGCAAGTCGAAAGCCCGTGACCGATCAGCGCCTTCTCTTCCTTCAATCCCAGCAGCCGCGCCGAGGCTCCCGCCGCCACAATCAGCGCTTTCGCTTCGTAGACGTCTTTTCCAGAGAAAATCTTGAAGGGCCGCTTCGATAGATCCACTTCCGTCACCGCGCCGGACTTGAATTCGGTTCCGAATTTATGCGCTTGCTTGCGCATGTTTTCGATAAGTTCCGGCCCCATGATGCCCTCGGGAAACCCGGGGAAGTTTTCCACGTGCGTGGTGAGAGAAAGTTGCCCGCCGGGTTCGTGTCCGTCCAGAATCAGCGGCTTCAAATTCGCGCGCGCGGCGTATATCGCGGCCGTAAGGCCTGCGCATCCGCTTCCGATAATCACAACGTTGTACATTTGCTCCTGATCCTCGACTCTTAGATTCGCGGTGCAGGCCCACGGGTACGGCGAGACTTGCAATTGTATCATTCGAACGGGGTTGCGCGGATTCGCGAGAGTCGAAATTGGAGGCCGGTTCCACGGCACCAAAGGTTGACGCGGCGAGTTGCGCGCGGCTAGATTGAAATTCAGAAACCTGAACGCCAGGAGATATTCCATGGATGCGCGCTACCCGATCGGAAAATATCAGCCGCCCGCCGAAGTCAATGCTTCGCTTCGCGCGCGAGCCATCGGAGAAATCGCAGTGACGCCCGCGAAATTCCGCGCGGCGGTGGCCGGGCTCAACGACGCGCAGCTCGATACGCCGTACCGGGAAGGAGGATGGACCGTCCGCCAGGTGATTCACCATGTTCCCGACAGCCACATGAACGCCTACGTGCGCTGGAAGCTCGCGCTCACCGAAACAGAGCCCACGATCAAGCCCTATGATGAAGCGCGCTGGGCGGAGCTTGCGGACTCGAAGACGACCCCGATCGAGGCGTCGCTGGCGCTGCTGGAGAATCTGCATGAACGGTGGGTGCGATTGCTGCGGTCGGTGGAGGAAGCGGATTTTGCGCGGACGTTCCGGCACCCGGAACAGGGTGTCCGCACGCTGGACTGGATGCTGTTTCTCTACGAATGGCACGGGAAACATCACATCGCGCACGTCACGGAATTACGAAAACAAAAAAACTGGCAGCACCATTGAGTTCCGTCACTGTAAATCGGTGCGGAGAAAACTGACGGCGCCGGGTTTCCTGCCGTCGAGGAAAGGAGCGAGCGGATCGGGGTCCGCATGCTTCAAGTAACGATCGAAGAAAGCGAGGCTGTATTCGTCAATCACCTTCTGGAAGCGGGGATTGAGATCGGTCCAGGCGAAATGTCCGGCGCCGCGAAACTCCACATAAATTTTCGGAGCGGAAGAATGGTCGTAGGCGCCGTTGAGGCGGCGAACGGTGGGGGTGATGCCGAAATCGAGGGTTCCACCCTGAAACATCACCGGAATTTTCATGTCGCTGAGATCGCCTTTTTGCACATACGGAGTGCAGTAGGGCGAAAGCGCGAGAACAGCTTTGATGCGGGGATCTTTCCAGGAAGACCAGCCACCCGCAAGGCCAAGAACGGTATAGCCGCCGAGAGAATGTCCCGCGAGACCGATGCGATTGGGATCCACAGGAACACCCTCGAACGAATTGTCTTTCAGCACGGCGTCGAGCAAAACCTCCATGTCCTTCCGGCGGTCACGGTAAGTGGCGTCGCTCCAGAGATTGGCTTTGCCGAAAGGCTCTTCCGGATGAAGCGGGCCGGACGATGTTCCGTGCGCGGTTCCACAGCGGGCATCCCGATGATTGGGAGCGAGAACCAAGTAGCCGTCCTGGGCGAGGGCTTCCATGAGAAACACGGTTTGCGTGTTGCAGCCGGTAAAGCCATGCGAGAAAAGGATGACGGGGTAGCCGGAAACTGGAGCGGGACCGGCAGGTTTCCACATGGCGACGTCGCGGCCGGCCACGTTGATGTGCGTGGTGGTGTCCGCGCGGACGCGGACGAAGACGATGGCGAGCAGAAGGACGATGACGACGAGGGCAACGGTTAGGAGGATGGCAGGCGGCGAGAGCCTTTGGGAGTTTTCCTGAAGCGATCTGTGGTGGGTCATGGGTCGTGGTCTTTTGAACCGCTGAGACTTCGGCGCTACTTCATACCACACGCTGGGCGGGAGAAAGTTCCGTAAAGAAATGTCAGCAAAGAAAGTAGAGGACGAAGACGAGGGGAGGAGCGAACGAGGGAGTCGCGATGGGGTGCCCTCTGCCGTGCGACGGGAAACAGTGCGGAAGTGATAGAAAATAGGGGGGTTGCGGGCAGGCCGTGGCACGAAAGAGTGTGCAAATGGTTGAGCGGAAAGAGTTTAGTAGAAAGCTGGAAGAAGGAAGATTGACTCGACTGGTGGCACGAGCACACCAGGATATTGCGGGCCGACGAACAAGGGAGGTCAGCGCGGGAGAGGCGGAGACACAGCATCGAGTTCACGGGGAATGGTAGCACGAAACGGTTACGCTGTCAATACTTAACTTACTGATATCGGAGAAAACCAGGAGATCCGTGGTTTCCACATGGGGGGGTTACACTCCCGAATGGGAGTTATCCGATGGCGAACCGAGGGTTGTTGGGGGTTTCAGGCAGTATCTATAATCGTGGAGAGGACGATGTGCGGGGTAGAGCCGCTTCGAACTGTCACGATGGGCTGAGCCTTCGGTGGATTTAAGGCAGGAGAGATCGTGATCGAGCAGAAGATCAACCAATTCTTCGGCGACGCCGAGGCTACGAGCTTCGGTACGGGCTGGTGGAGCGGAATCCTGTCGGCGTTCTTCGGATTTCTATCGTTCGGGGGAGTGCTGTGCCTGTTGTTCCCCCGGCTGCTGACCTCCCCGGAGCTGCGCGCGCATTATCCGATGCACACGATGCGGCTGGTGATCCAAGGCCTGATCGTGGGAGCCGTTCTGTTCGGAGTGATTGCCTCGATTTTGCGCAAGAAAAAGACATTGGCATTGACGGGAATGCTGCTCGCAATTGCGGCGACGGCAATGGGCGGATCGAGCGTACGGATCAACGAACACTTGCGAAACGGGCCTGCCATCGGGCTGGACTGGTTCCTGCTCGATTTGCTTCTGATGGCACTCATCTACGTGCCGCTGGAGAGGTTGTGGCCACAGTACCCGAAGCAAGGAACATTCCGAAAGGAGTGGACGCTGGACGTGGTGTACTTCATGTCCACGCACCTGCCCCTGCAGATCTTGTCCTTTCTGGTTTTATTGCCGGCGACGCAGGCGACAAAGTATCTCGGAGTTCCGGCGCTGCAAGCGCTGATCGGGAAGCTGCCGTGGCTCTTGCAATTTTTCCTGGCGGTGGTGGTAGCGGACGTTGCGGAATATTTTATTCATCTGGCTTTACACAAAGTGCCATTTCTATGGCGTTTTCATGCCGTTCACCACTCTTCGAAGGCGCTCGACTGGATCGCGGGCTCACGGTCGCACTTCGTGGACGACACGCTGGTGCGTGGAATCGTGCTGGCTCCGCTGATGCTGGGGTTCTCGCAAACGATCATCCTGGCCTATCTGATCTTCGTGACGCTGCACGCAACCTGGACGCACTGCAACTTCGGACCGAATGCAAAATGGCTCGAGAAGTTCCTGGTGATGCCTCGATATCATCACTGGCATCACACTTCGCAGAAAGAGGGCATTGACAAGAACTTTGCGATCCATTTCCCGTGGATCGATCGAATTTTCGGGACGTACTACTATCCGGACACATGGCCGGAGCGCTATGGACTGGACGGCGAAGAGATTGCGCCCAACTTCATCGGGCAAACGATCGACCCTTTTCTCGGGAAAAAAAGAACGCTCTAAAAACCCAGCGCCGGCAACGGAACATCCTTGGGCAAATCCGCGCCCTTCACCGTTGCCCGCACCAGGCCAAGACGCTTGAGCAACTTGACGGTGAGAAATCCGAAATCGTATTCGGAATTGTCATGGCTGAGGCGCAGAAGTCCTTCGTAATGGTGATGATTGTTCTGCAAGCAAGCGCTAAACGTCGCCGTGACGGGCAGCCATTCGCCGATATTCATAGCGTTGTCGTCGTCATCGAAATACCGGCGGTAACCGAAGCTCCGCGTATGGGTCCAATAGTTTTGGATCATATTGACCCAGAGCGCAAAGATTCGCATACCAATCCACATGACGAGCGCAAATTGGAGGGACCGGGCGAGCCTCCACAGGAGATAGAAGCTGAAGGCTTGCGCAATTACCGCGAAAAACGGGTTGGCAACGACGCGGAAAGTCCAGGACTTCAAGATTTTGTCGCCGGCCAGATTCTCGACGCATTTGTAGGGGAGAACGCAAAGGAGCATGGTCCGCCAAAAGCCGTCGCCCGAGAGCTTATTGGGATCGCCGGCGTGGTCCGCATTCTTGTGATGCAAACGGTGGCGATTTACCCAGGAGATGGGGCTTACATAGACCCCGAAGACGCTGTTCACGACGGCGACGGCCTTCATGAACCATTCCTGATAATCGAGAGAACGATGGGCGATGCCCAGATGGAGGATATCGGCCAAATACAAGCCGGCAAAAAACCAGCAAAAGATGAAGTAGACGGCGCCGATCAACAATCCTTTCCAAGGCCCCACCTGGGCCGGGGCGGAAACCATACAGGCCAGCGCATAAGCAAGGATGATCGAATAACCTGCCGCGTTATAAATCTTCATGAGGGCACCCCGTGGGATGATTCAAGCAGAAATCCGAATGCCTTTCAAATCACAAGTTCGAAACATTGCGGGGATGATTCGGACGATCAACCGGGAGAAGCGGCAGGTTCAGATGCGGGGCAGGGGAGAGAAATCCGTGAGGGCCCAGTAAGACGAATCGATTTTTTCGACGAGTTTGCCGTTTACTTCGGATTTGGCCTTCACGGATTTCCACTCCGGGTCGTCCTGGAAAGTTTTCCAATTCGCCGATGCGGCCTCGCGACTGGGATGCTCGAGAATGTAAAAGAAGGTGCTGCTCTTTACGGGCTCGTCGAGGGCAGACCAGTACGCAAGAGTTCTCATTCCATGCTTTAGGAAGAGTTTTTCGGTATGGTCGCGGAAACGAGCGACGAGGGCGTCCATCTTTCCAGGAAGCACATGATAGATGCGCAATTCGTAGACTTTGTCTGATGCTGCCACGGTGTCACCTCGGTGCTTGCCTTCCGGATTCGGGCTATTGAAAGAGGCTGCTGGAGTTGACCGCACAATGAAACCGCAATGCCCGAGGGCGAGAACACCAGCTTCACGGCGGACGATGAATTTGCGCCGAGCGATTATTGCGGGAGATCTTTGCCGGACTGCTCGGCCGCCATGTATTCGGCATACCAGTCGGGCCAGTTCGGGTCTGCCTGGCCGATGCGCTTCTCGTGCTCGCCGTGAGCGGCAGCGGCACGGCGAAGGGAGCTCGCCAGGTCGGTTGCGGAGCTGTAAGACGTTGCGTCCGATTCGATGCGTCCGGGAAGTCGGGAAGTGATCTCCTGCAGGATCCAAGTGTTGCCGTCGGGATCCTTAAGCAGGGCGCGCGAACGGTAAGTGCCATGCTCGGGATCCGGGCCGCTCGCGGGGCCGTTGGGACCGAAATGAAAAATTTCGCCGACCTCGAAGCCGGCGGCGACCAGCGAGTCTCGTGCGGCTTGAATGTCGGAAACAACCAGGTAAGCCGTGGAGGAACCCGGCGCGGCGGAAGTGAGGTTGGAGCCGAAGTGGATCGAGCAATTGGAGCCGTGCGGGGTGAGCTGAACGACGAAGGGAGGAGTTACATCGAGTCTCCAACCGAGTTTTTGGTAGAACTGCTTCGCGCGGTCCACATCGGAGACGGGAATGACGATGACCTCGACTTTCATGTCCACCCGGGCGAGGGGGCTGGCGTCGTCTTTGAGGACTTCGGGTTGAGTTGTGGAGGATTCTTTTGCGGGTTGGGGTTGGGTCATTTCGGAATTCCTTTCTATGGACTTCGGTGAGAGATTCGCCGTCGTGGGCCGTTCGGGATTCTTGCGTGGCGGAAGCGACGAAATTCCCCTGGAAGTGGGAAAGACGGTAGCACAGTTGACGGCGCCGTGCATTACGGCCAGGGAAGCGGATGAGGAGAAGGTCGCGCCCGGCATTTGGATGTTGGGTGGCGCAGGCCAGAAGCAGAGTGGGAAGGTTCCAAAGAGTGGGGTAGACGCCATAAGCGGAAGGATGTTGTGCTTGCTGTTCATGCACCGATTAAATGGGCGTGGGCATCGAATCGAGCGAGGAGGAAGTGAAATGAAAGCAGCCGTGGTACCCGAGGTGAGCAGTACGTGGCAGATCAAAGATGTGCCGCAGCCACAACCGGGAGCGAATCAGGTGCTAGTGAAAATGCATGCCAGCGGCATCTGTTACACCGACGTGCATTTAACACTCGGGCATTTTCCCGGGCCGTTTCCCAGGATTTTGGGCCACGAACCGGTGGGCGAGATCGTGGCCGTGGCTCCCGACGTGACGACGCGGAAGGTGGGGGACCGCGTGGGCACGGCATGGATACAAAGCACGTGTGGACGCTGCGAATGGTGCCAGCGCGGCCGGAGAATGTTTTGTCCCTACCTGCAGGGAACAGGAATCCAGGCGCAGGGCGGACATGCCGAATACATGCTGATGAATAGCGACGCAACGTATCTGATTCCGGACAAGGTTTCCTACGAACAAGCGGCGCCGATTTTTTGCGCGGGATACACGGTTTATAGCGGACTGCGGTGGGCCGATCCGCAGCCGCACGAGAAGGTTGCCGTGCTCGGGATCGGGGGGCTCGGGCACCTGGCAGTGCAGTATGCGAAAGCCGCTGGCTTCGAGACGACCGCGATTTCCCACTCGCCCGACAAGGACAAGATGATCCGGGAGCTTGGTGCGGATGAAATCGTCCGTGACGGAAAGAGCCTCGCCGAGGCGGGAGGCGCGGACGTAATTTTGAGCACGTCCAATTCGACCAAGTCCATGGTGGACAGCATTCAGGGATTGAGGCCGGACGGACGGCTCGTTGCGATGGGCGCAGATGCGGAGCCGCTTTCTGTGTCGCTGATGGATCTGATCATGAAGCGCATTCGAGTGATCGGGAGCCAGCAAAATGGGCCCGAGTATCTCTATGAGGCGCTCGATTACGTTGCCAAGGCAAAAGTGAAGACGATTGTCGAGACGTACCCATTGGCAGAGGCCGCCAAGGCTTACGAGCGAGTTGCGGAAGGCAAGGCGCGGTTTCGCGCCGTGCTTACGATGTAGAGGTACGATTTCGCCTCTAGGCTGTGCGCTCGATGACGTGCTTTTCATCCGCGATCACCGCGAGGGTGGCCATGTGGAGGAAAAGGCCGTGCTCGACGACGCCGACGATGGAATCGAGCCTGGCTGCCATAGAATCGGGATTTTCGATCAGAAGACCGGAACAATCGAGAATCAGATTCCCTTCGTCCGTGATGTAGGGTTTGCCAGAGCTATCGGGTCGAACAGCCGGAGTGAAGCCAAGACCGCGAAGCGCATCGGTGACCAAGGGAACGGCCATGGGAATGACTTCAACGGGCAGGGGGAAACGGCCGAGCCTGTCTACCTGTTTCGAAGCGTCGGCAACCACGACAAATTGCTTGGAAGCACTGGCGACAATTTTTTCGCGCAAGAGTTTGCCGCCACCACCCTTGATGAGGGCGAGGCCGGGCGCGATTTCGTCGGCGCCATCCACGGTGAGATCGAGAGTTTTGCATTCCTGAAAAGTGACGAAGGGAATGCCGTAGCCACGGCCGAGGCGCTCGCTATCTTCTGAGCTGGCGATGGCACGGATTTTCAGGCCATGGTCACGCACCTGTTCACCAAGGAGCTTGATCCATAGGGTAGCGGTCGAACCGGAACCGAGGCCAAGCGTCATTCCGGGCTGCACGAGCTGCAAAGCACGCTGGGCGGCGTGAAGCTTCCCCTCAAGGTGGCTTGTGGCGTCGTTGGAAATGGGCGCGGCTCCCCAGAAAGGTGTCGGAATGCGGATCACTAGAAATAACCGATCGGGCCCCCGATCACAAGGGCGGAATTGCGGGAGAGAGCTGGAGCAAGGACCGGTGCGACGGGAGGAGCGCGAAGACGAGCCGTCAGCTCGCGTTGAGGAATGAGAAATGCGGACGGCAAGGGCGGAACCCCATTGGCGCGACAACCGAGAACGGGCGCGGAGTGTTGCGCATCGCGGCGGGAGCGGGGGTAGAATGAGGCATGGCAAATCCCAACGCACTGGCGGGCGTCGTTCCGCAGGTGGTGCACCCGGTCAATGACGGCGAAACGTACATTGCGGAGTATGTCGAAAAGATCGAAGGCGAAGTTGCCCTCGACAGCTACGTGAAGGCGCAAACGTCAGCGCCGGAAGTGGTGAAGCGGATCACGGAACTTGAAAATTCGCTGTGGCGGCTAGCCGATGCGGTTTCGGGTTCAGTGAATCTGCACGAACATCCCAAATTGCGAACCGCGGTTGAGGAAGCGCAAGTTGTGCTCAAGAATCGAGTCGAAGTTGACGAAGCGAAGCATCGGTTCCACAGCGAACTAGGAAAAATCACAGAATAGAGCATCAGCGAAGTTTTTTCAGCGTCGGGCAGCAGCCGCAGCAGAGCAGTGTGCCTAAACGAGGAAGCAATCGGACATGAATGTGCGCGGGTGGAAGCGGCGGATACGAGATGACCGGAGGTGGCGGAGACTACTTCTGGACGGCGTAGTGGAGTTCCAGGACGCCATCGGAGTACTTTTTTGAGGCGAGGAGTTTGAGGGAGACGGTGCGGCGGCCGGGGGCGATGAGGGGAATTCCTTCACCGATGAAAACAGGGATCACGTGAATTTTGAATTGGTCAATTTCTCCTGCGTCGAGAAATGAAGCGATCAGGCCGGCGCCACCCATCATCCAGATGTTCTTCCCCTTTTTGCGCCGCAACTTTGTGGCGAAAGACTTGATTGACTCGGACACGAGCTCTACGCCCGCCGCGGGCGAAAGAGATGGAGTGCGCGAGAAAAGATAATTTTTGACCTTTGGGTCGAATGCAGAGCCGGGCACGCCTTTTTTCTGAAAATCGAGCGCCACTTCGTAAGTCTTGCGACCCCACAAAATGGTGTCAATGGATTTGTAGAAGGCGACCATGCCGTAGTGACCTTTTGGGGCGGGACGGTCGAGCCAGTCCACGGAACCATCGGAGCGGGCGATGAAGCCGTCGGCGCTGGTGGCGATCAAGACGATGATTTTGCGGCTGCCTGTCATGCGCGGAATGGGGTCCACTTTAATGCGGATGAAGAGAGGATCACAATGCGGCGCGAGTGGCAAGGGACGGAGTGAGCGGTGTAGGATGTGGGAGCAGTAGAGAAAAGAGAGAGAGGAACAATGGCGAGAACGGCGGGGACGTATGCGATTTTCGAGACGACGCAGGGGAACATCGTGGTGAAGCTGCTGGAAAAAGAGGCGCCGAAGACGGTGGAAAATTTCGTGGGACTGGCGGAAGGAACGAAAGAGTTCACGAACGAAGCGACGGGGAAAAAAGAGAAGCGGCCGTTCTACGACGGGCTGGTGTTTCACCGCGTGATTCCGGACTTCATGATCCAGGGCGGATGCCCGCAAGGGACGGGGCGCGGCGGGCCAGGTTACCGATTTGCCGACGAGTTTCATCCTTCGTTGAAACACACCGGACCGGGAAAATTGTCCATGGCGAACGCAGGACCGGGGACGAACGGGAGCCAGTTTTTCATTACGGTGGCGGCGACGCCGTGGCTGGACAACCGGCACACGATCTTTGGGGAAGTGGTGGAGGGCCAGGACGTGGCGAACAAGATTTCCAAGGTGGCAAGGGATTCGAACGACCGGCCGAAGGCGGAAGTGAAGATCAACAAATTGAAGATCGAGCGAGTGGCGTAAGTCCGGCGGGGGGGATGTCAGCACAGAGGATACCGAGCACGCCGAGATGAGGAAGAACAAATCGGGGCGGGGAGCGTGGCGACCGCGAGTGGAATGATCGGAATGGACAGGATGCTGAAGCTCTTTGTCGAGCTGATTTTCGTGCTGCTCGGCGGGCTGGTGGTGTGGCTGGGATGGACGAATCATTTTCTGTACAGCTTCAATCCGCGTGGGGCGGGGTGGTTGATCCTGAGCGCGGTCGTGATCGTATGGGGAGCGAAGGCGTTTTTCGGCAAAGGGGAATTTCGTACGAAGTGGGGAAACTGGTTGAGAGGAACTTCGCTGATCCTAATGGGAGCGGTGATGCTAACGATGTCGCGAGCGACCATGCAATGGGTGGGGCCGCTGCTGGCGGGGGCAGGAGTGCTGCTGGCGGTGCGGGGATTTGTGGGAGCGGTGCTGGCGATCAACGAAGGGTAGGAATGTGCACGCATGGGGTGAAGCAGACGTGAGTTTTGCCTTGGGGACAGGAAGTTCACGCGGGAAGAACGGGGGAAGAGGAGGACGAAGTGCTTAAAGAATTCAAGGAATTCGCAATGCGGGGAAACGTGCTGGACATGGCGGTGGGGATTATCATCGGCGCGGCGTTCGGAAAAATCGTCAGTTCAATGGTCGAGGACGTGATCATGCCGCCGGTTGGAAGGCTGCTGGGGCACGTGGATTTCTCTGGATTGTTCCTGAATTTGGGAGAGAAATCGTATGACACGCTCGCAGCGGCGAAGGCGGCGGGAGCGCCGACGCTGAATTACGGGATTTTCCTGAATTCAATCATCAATTTTCTCATTGTGGCATTTGCCGTGTTTTTGCTAGTGAGGGCGGTGAACAAATGGGTGGCGAAGCCCGCACCAGCGGCGGCGCCGATGACAAAAGAATGTCCGCAATGCGCGATGGCCATACCGATCGCGGCAAAGCGGTGCGGACACTGCACTTCTCAGCTGTAGGCGCGAACAAGCGAGAAGCCAGCGCGCGTTAGCGATTCGGTCCGCACGGATGCGGGGAGAGTCTTTGGGCCTCGACCGGGACCGGGGCCATTCGAGTGAAAACAAACTGGAGATGGGATTTTGCAAAGCGCCGGTCAAGAACCCGGCGTTTTGCTTTTGTGGATGGCGGCGAGGTGTTCGCGGAGACGGGCAAGGACCTCATCGCGCTTGCCCTCTTCGAGTTCTTTCTGCAATTCCTGAAGAGAGAAATGGACCACGTCATGGTGGTGGAGCTCCTCCGGGGCAACCTCGTCACTCAAGCGAAGCCACAGGCGATGGAGGAAATTTACCTCGTTGGAAGTAAGGTTAGGAGCATGTGGGCCGAGGACTTTGTAGATTTTTTCACCCGTAGGGAGATGGATTTCAAGGTTGAACTGAGGCTTCTGGTCGCCGAGGCGCTCCCAAGCTTCGCCGATCTGGCGGGCCTGCTCTTCGCTCTGCCACCTGCTGGAAGTGCCGACGACGATGGTGGAGGACTGAAGGCTCTGCGCGGCACGAAGAATACCATCCCAAAGATCATTGGCGGCGACAACGGCAAGGCGGATGGATTTGCCGCGTTTTTCGGACATGGAAAGAGCCTGAGAGAAAAGATGCTGCTCGATGCTGCCGAAGAGCTGGTCGGTGTCAAATTCAAGTTCGCCGGAAGGAGTGCGACGAAGGATGCGGACGTGGAGGACAACGACATCGCGGCGGCCGGGCTTGATGCGGTCAAGGACGTTGCCGAGGTGATACATATTGAAGTGATTGGAGATGGGAACAAGGATGTTGCCAGGGCGGGCGCCGACGGCTTCAGGAGTGAGTTCACCTTCGAGTTCGAGGTTGAACTGATCCATTTCCACATGGGAGGTTCCCCCTTTGTGGTAGCGGCGCTCAGAGATGGTGAAGACGATGAAGAGAAGAATGGAGAAGACGCCGCCAGCCATGGTGGCGACGGGCTTGGTGAAAAGATTGGTGACGGCAATGAGGAAAAGGAAAAGAGTGATGGCGCCGAGGCCGACCGGCACCTGAACACCGCGGATGCGGAAATTAAAGGGAACCTGGAATTCGCGCTCGCCGGGATTGGTGTAGCGAAGGACAAAAACGGCGAGGCCGTTCATGGTGAAGCTCCAAATGACACCGAAAGCGTAGAGGTTGGCGAGGAAGGTGACGTCACCGTGGCTGATGAAGATGGTGACGATCTGGAAAGCCACGATGATGTTGATGATGCGATAGCTGGTGCCGAATTTAGGGTGAGGCTGGCGGAACCAGGAGCTGAGGACGCCGTCTTCGGAGACGCGATTGAGGACGCCGTTCGAACCGACGATGGCGGTATTGACGGCCCCGGCAAGAAGAAGTGTGCCAACGACAACGACAAAAATGTGGAAAGAAAGGCGGATGATGTAGGGGCCTTCGAGGTTCATGGCCAGGCCGCCGATGAGGTTTTCGAGGAAATGCTGGCGGGTAGCGTCGGGGATGATCATGACGGCGAAGAAGGAGACGAGGGAAGTGAAGACAAGGCTGTAAATGAAGATCACGAGGCCGGCCTTCTTCAGGTTGGGGAGCTTGGGATGCTCGATTTCACGATAGACCTGTGCGAGGGATTCTTCTCCGCTCATGGCCAGGACGGAATGGCCGAGCCCGATGAAAATAGCGATGATGCCGAACATGTGAGGCAGCGGGCTGTGGACGAGCCAGCCCAACGAATCCGGAGTGAGATGGAGATTGCGAGGGTGGGGCCAAGGAGGGAGCGAAGAGTGGCGGAGAAAGATGGTGTAAAGGCACCAGACGATGAGAATGACCACCATCACAGTCACCAGCTTCATGATGTGGAGGGCTTTTTCGCTGGATTCGGGGATGCCCTTGGTGTTTTCCCACCAGAAATAAAGAGTGACGAGAATGGCAAAGCTGGCGGCGATCACGTCAATGGTGTGGTTTGAGAAGGGACCACTTAGGTGGAAATACTGGGAGAGTTCACTGAGAAGGCCGCCGAGATACTGGCCGGCGGCGACACCGCTGATGGGGCCCGTAAGGATGTAATCAAACATCAGGGCGGAAACGCTGAATTTGGCCAGGCCTCCACCAAGCGCCTGCTTGACGGCGCGATAGACGCCGCCACGAACGAACATGCTGCAGCTTTCGACGTAGACGGCACGGACGGCGTAGGAAAACAACATGATGGCGAGGATGAACCAGGGAGCGGTTTTGCCGATGTAGGCCTCCGCTTCGCCACCGGCATAGTAAGCGGAGGATGCCAAATCATTGAGGACGACCGCAGCAGCGCGCCAAAAGGAGATGAAAGTGAGGAGAGCAGTGGTGGCAATAATAACACGCGGAATACCGTTGCCACGGCTGCGCGAGGCAGCAGGGCCATTGGGAGTCGTACTCATTTGGGGGCTGTAGTGGCCTGCAGAGTGAAATGCTCGCATTTTTCAGAGAGCAAGTCCAGCGAACGGGCAATAGAAAATCGATACGGCAGAGCGGCGGCCGATTGGGAATTGATGCAGGGTACGAATGGGCGGCACTCGCGCAGCGTTGACTTGGGTTGGAGGGCACCCTAAGATGACGAACATCAGGCGGCGTCCATCCAATGACAGGGCGAACCATATCCCATTACCGAATTCTGGAGAAGCTCGGAGGCGGCGGCATGGGTGTGGTGTACCGGGCGGAAGATCTGAAGCTCGGCAGGCACGTGGCGCTGAAATTTCTACCCGAGCAGCTTTCGCGTGACCGGCAGGCTGTGGAACGATTTCAGCGGGAAGCGCGGGCTGCGTCATCGCTGAACCATCCGCATATCTGCACGATTTACGACGTGGATGAATTCGAAGGCCAGAACTTCATCGTGATGGAGTTTCTGGAAGGAGACACGCTCAAGCACCACATTTCCGGAAGGCCGATCGAACTGGAGCGCGTGCCGGAATACGGTTTCCAGATTGCGGACGCGCTGGATGCGGCGCACTCGAAGGCGATCGTGCACCGGGACATCAAACCGGCGAACATTTTTGTTACCCACCGTGGACAGGTCAAGCTGCTGGATTTTGGATTGGCCAAACTGGTGACGAACAAGCGGGGCACGACCTGGCCGGGAGAAAAAGCCGAGACAATCAGCACCACTACGGAAGGCGACCATCTGACGAGCACTGGAGTGGCGATGGGGACGGTGGCATACATGTCACCGGAGCAAGTGCGGGGCGAGGATCTGGATGGGCGCACGGACCTGTTCTCACTGGGACTGGTGTTGTATGAGATGGCGACGGGGCAACAGGCGTTCAAGGGCACAACTTCCGGAGTGGTATTCGAGGCGATCCTGAACCGGCCGCCGCTGCCCGCGGCGCGACTGAATCCGGCAGTGCCGGCGCAACTTGATTTGATCATCGGGAAGGCCCTCGAGAAGGAGCGGGGATTACGCTACCAAACGGCTTCGGATCTGAGAGCCGATCTGCAGAGGCTGAAGCGGGATACGGATTCCGCGAAAACCATGTCGGTAAGCTCCGGACACTCGATCATGAGTCCCGTGAAGCGGTACTGGCCCCACCTGGCGTGGGGAGGGGTGGTGCTCCTGCTGCTGCTGCTCTTTGGGCTCAATGTGGGAAACTTCCGGAGCAAGATCTTCGGCGGATCGGGAGCGGAGCATATTGACTCGATTGCCGTTCTTCCGTTTACGAATTCGAGCAAAGACCCACAGACGGAATATTTAAGCGACGGAATCACGGAGAGCCTGATCAACAGCCTCTCGCAACTGCAGAATCTGAAGGTGATGTCGCGGAATACGGTGTTCCGGTACAAAGGCCAGGGAGTGGATCCGCAGAAGGTGGGAAAGGACTTGGGCGTGCGCGCGATCCTGACCGGGAGGCTGGTACAAGCAGGAGGAGAACTGCTGATCAGCGTGGACCTGGAGGACGTGGACACCAACCGGCAAATCTGGGGCGAACAATACGACCGAAAACTTTCCAATCTTGTCTCCGTGCAAGAAGAAATCGCCACAGATATTTTCGGGCAGCTGCGGCCGAGACTCGCCGGGGACGAAAAAAAGATTCTCTCGAAGAAGCCGACGGAAAACGCGGACGCGTACCAATCTTATTTGCAGGGGCTGTATTACTGGAATAAGTGGACGGCGCCAGATTTCAGAAAAGCGGCGGACTTTTTCAACCAGGCCGTGCAGAAGGACCCCCGCTATGCCCAGTCATACGCCGGGCTCGCCGATACATACAGCCTGATGGGCGTCGCCGGCTACATGGAGCCGGCGGACGCGTGGCCAAAAGCCAAGGCGGCGGCACTTGAGGCGCTGGACATTGACGACAGCCTGGCAGAAGCGCATACATCGCTGGGGCTGGTGAAGGAACATCTCGACTGGGATTGGCCGAATGCGGAAAAGGAATTCAAACAAGCGATCCAGTTGAATCCAAACCTGGCAACGGCACATTTGTGGTATGGAGAATTTCTGACCAACACAGGAAGGATGACGGATGGACTGCGCGAAACGGAAAGAGCCAAGCAGCTCGACCCACTGTCACTGATCATCAACACCAATCTGGGCTGGCAATATTATGTAGCGGGAAGGAATGATGATGCGGTGCAACAGTTGAAGGCCGCGCTGGACATGGATCCAAAATTTTCGCTGGCGCGGCGAACGCTGGAGCAAGTGTATGCGCAAATGGGCAAGCAGCGAGAGGCCGTCGCGGAGCGGGAGAAATTGCTGTCCCTCTCGGGAGGGCCGGAACTGGCGGCTTCGATCGAGGAAGATTTTGTGAAGGGCGGATACCGGGGCGTGCTGCAAAGTTCTCTGGAAGGGCTGACGGAGCTGGCCAAGCACAGCTATGTATCTTCCTACACCATCGCGGAGGCATACGGGCGGCTGGGAGAGAATGATCAATCGTTCATCTGGCTTGAGAGAGCGTACACAGATCACGACAGCGGACTGGTGTCGCTCGGAGTGGATCCGGTCTTTACCGGGATGCGCGGGGACCCGAGATTTCAGGATCTGCTGCGGCGGATGAACCTGGAAAATCCGGCTCCGTAGCCCAATTGACAAAATGCCCTAGTGCAGCGGGTAACCGGGTTCCCCGGGCAAGTGGCCGTCTATGCGCAAGACCTTCAGACCCGGCCGGACGTTGCGGGCATCCACAAAGGCGATGGCGCCTGGAACAGCGGCAACGAGATCAAGCTGCATGTCGTTGGAATAAACGATTTTGGGAGGCGAAGTGGCCTCGGCACGAAAAATCTTTGCGATCCAATATTGTTTGAACTGGGCTTCCGTCATTTGGTAGATGACACGGAGCACGACTTCGCGCTCACGGGCGACCGGAGCGCGAATCAAGAGAGTGACAGGAAGCCTGGAATTCCAATATTGCCTGTCACCGAGGAAAACCTTGCGCACATCGGCGAGGCTGAGATCGTCCACGGGCGTATCGGGATGGACCACAACAGCGATGTCTGAGCTTCGTTGCGTCTGCGCTTCTGAGGGACGCAGAAACGGCGCGCAGACCACGACCGGTAGCAGGAGGAGAATGGCGATGCGAATGATCTTAGAATTCATGCGAGGGCTCATCTAGAAAGTGAAATCCGTCTGGAAGAACACACCATTCACTGCGAGCTCCGGAGGCAAGGTGGAGAGTGCCGGCTGTCCATTGAGCCTGCGATACTCGGCCTTAAAGGCCGCGTAGTTGGAAATGTCATATCGCAGGCCCACGATCGATTCGACCTGGTCGAGATGAGTAAAGACCTGCTCGCTCAGCGGCATGTGCAGATATTCGAAGCGATAGTAGGGCTTGAGTGTCCGCTCGAACCAGGGCAGCCGATAAGCAAATTGAGCATAAAGGGCATCGGTGTTGGAATCCTGACCGGTGAGAATGTTCTGATGATTGATATGATCATATTCGCCGAGAAATTCCGGACTTCCTTTCGTCCAAACCGTATAGGCAGAAGTAATCCACTCCCTATAGTTTTGGCCAGTCGGCAAGGTGATTTTGTCCCGATAGACTGAGCCCCCCACCTCCAGTCCATAAAGACTGGGAGGCCGGGAATAGAGTTTTGCCACCCAGGCGCGATTATTATTGTTGTCGCCGGCGTCTCCCGGGCGGGTGATGATATCTCCCCGGCCGTTGCCGACGCCAAAGTTGTAACCCAGTCCCGCCCAACCGGAGGGAATGTTCCCTTCCGCGAGGAAGCCCACGAGGTGGAGAGGAGTAATCTGTCCTCCCACCCGAACCATTAACGGCCGATCAATCGTGGTTTGTAGCCATGCGCCATGATGGAAAGCCGTATTCCAATAACCGATGGGTGTATGGAAGCGCCCGAAGGAGATCTTGAAAAAATCGTTATAGTCGTAGCGAATGAAAGAACGCTCGACTTCGATCGTATATTGGTCGGGATGGGCGTTCAAAGTGATTTCGGCGAAGTAGCTGATCTTTTGAGAGAGCGCCGAGGCAAAGTGCAAGTCCAACTGTCCAAGGTAGAAACCACTGTTGGTTCCTTTCTGGTCCGTGGCGGCAAAATCCACGTCGCCAAACCCGCGAATTTGGAGTGACGGGTAGTGCATCTCGGCCTGTTGCAAGGTGGCCTGCTGGGCAGCAGTTTCCTGCGACGAGGGGGCCTGGTCGTGAGAATGAACCGAACTTGAGGGAGTAAGAGAAACATGCGGCGCGGCAACAGGGGCGGGGGCGACGGCGGCGGCGACTTCGGGGGCAGGCGCCGGTGACGGAGCAGGATTGGATACCGAGAGAGCGGGAGCAGGCGTTTCGGCCTCCTTGGCTTCGAGCTCGGCAACGCGCTTTTCGAGACGATCCACGCGCTCAAGCAGAGCCTTGATTTGTTCGGTCTGATCGGGTGGAGGAGTAGGGCTCTGTGCCCGGACAGAACAAGCAAAAAGAGAAATGGTGATAAGGACGAGCAAGCTGCGGTACATGGGCTTCTCCTCGAGCCCTTGAATTCCTTCAAGGGTTCGGAATCGGGAAACGTGACGCGTGGAAGGGAAAATATCCGTCCAATCCGGCAGGCAATCGACGCTCGTAACGTATGAGTTGGGCCCGAAAACTTGCCGAAGCGTTGCGGGTATTCTAGC
>DATIXL010000010.1:0-7712 GCA_035518615.1 Terriglobales bacterium
ACTGGTCGTGAGGTCATTGCCGATTTCGCGACGTTAGTACGAAAGTCCTATTCGGACATTTCCAGCCTCGTCAGTACTCTCGTACTGTTCAAGCTCTCGTCCTGCTCTTCTGGCAAACTTGGGATTGCTAGACGCGTCTAGTCGTCTCCGAGTTTCTCGGACGAAAACCTATTGAGGCGGCACGCGGATGACAACCATGATTGCAGATCCTCCTTCCAAGACGTCCCGGCTGGGCGTTGGTTTTGATTCCAACCGCAAAGCTGCGTCCGAAAAAGACGCCTGGAAAAAAAATATTGGTTCGAAACCCATCCCCGCCCGCCTGGCTGTGCTTCCGGAAACGAAAACGCGCTGGGATCGCATCGGCGTCAGCGCCGGAGTCCAGCTTGCGGTGCTGATTTTTCTTGTCATACTTCCTCTCGTCTTCCCGGAAAAAATCAAGACGGCCTTGCACCTTGAAATCGTGGAGCTCCCTCACGTCGTAACAGAAATTCCCGTGGCTCCGCCGCCGGCCCCTCCGCCTCGCGTTCGGCCCAAGGTTGCCCCTGTCGAGCCTAAGCCCGTGGAACCGGTGAAACTTAATCCCAGGGTTCCTCATGTGTTTCTATCGGCTAAGGCTCTTCAGCCCAAGATCCGGACAATGGAGACCAAGGCGCCGGAGATGAATCCGGTTCTGGAATCGGCCAACATCGTGACTCCGGAAATGAAGCAGCCGAAACGCCCGAAAGATCCAGTGAAAGTCGGGGAATTGAATTCCGGAAGTGCCGCCCCCGCAACCGTCCAGGCTCCTCCGGAAAAAGTTCAAACTGGTGGCTTCGGTACTCCTGACGGTCTTCCCGGAAAAGGCGATCCGAATCATGGGCACATCGTCAACCGGCTTGGTTCTCCTGTTCTCCCTGGTGGCCCGGGTTACGGCAACGGCACCGGCGGCGACAAGGGCATTCGTGGCACCGTGGCAAGCTCGGGCTTCGGAAACGGTACCGCCATTCCGCCAAGCGGCAACGGACATCGTGGAAACGTGCAGACCGGCGGTTTCGGAAACGAAACCGTCGCTG
Organism: Terriglobales bacterium; assembly: GCA_035518615.1. Taxonomy (GTDB): domain Bacteria; phylum Acidobacteriota; class Terriglobia; order Acidiferrales; family UBA7541; genus Acidiferrum. Next base: position 1,053 of record DATIXL010000010.1, read on the forward strand.
CGGAAGCGCCCAAGAAGAAAAAATCCGACGAAGGTCCGGCCGATACCCCTGTTTCTATCCTGGACAAGCCACGCCCCGAATACACCGCCGAAGGGCGTAATCTAAAGTTGGAAGGCGACGTGGTTCTCGACGTGGTGTTTCTCACGAATGGCATAGTCCAAGTCAATCGTGTCATCAGCGGCTTGGGACATGGACTGGATGAATCGGCAGTCCGCGCCGCCGAAAAAATCAAGTTTAAACCGGCCCTACGCGAAGGCCAGCCGGTGGATTATCCGGCGCGCGTGCGGATCGAATTCCGTTTGGCTTATTGAGGGAGAGTAAAATGCGTAAGCACGTGTTTGGGGTTCTGTTCGTCGCCGTGTGTGCATGGGGGTCGTTTGGAGCAGCCGCAAACGTCGCGTCCGCCCAACGGCCACGCACCATGGACGAAGTCATTGACCGTGTGATCACCAACGAGAATCGCTTGTACAACAGCATGAAGAACTACTCGCCGCTGGTGGAGACCTACATCCAAGATCTCAAGCCCGATAAGGAGCTCGGCTACGTCCCGGCGGGCGACAAGTATTTTCTAGGCCGCGCCGACTTCTCAAAGGGCGTGAGTCTCGTCTCCCTCTCGGACACCGACAACAAGGGCAAGAAGGTTTTCTCTTCGATTGGGAACTTCTTCTCTTTCTCCATGCAGTTCCTTCCCGACGGCTTCTTGCAGATGATCTTCATTGATACCAACGGCTTCGACAAACAGCACTACAAGTTCGACTACGTCAAGCGCGAATTCGTTGGCGAAGTGCGCTGCCTGGTCTTCGACGTGACTCCGCTTTCCAAGTCCGGCAAGGGGCGTTTCCTCGGCCGCATCTGGGTCGAAGATCAGGACTACAACGTTGTCCGCTTCAACGGCGCTTATGAAGGCGGGGGCCATTCCAGCTGGTATTTTCATTTCGACAGCTGGCGCACCAACGTTCAGCCCGGCCTGTGGCTGCCTTCCTTCGTTTATAGCGAAGAGCGGGATCTCCACTACGCCATGGCGAAAAAGTTGGACTTCAAGGCGCAGACGAGGCTTTGGGGCTATAACATCGGTCACAATTCGGAAGAGCAGGAGCTGAGCAAAATTCTTGTTGAAAGCCCGGTCAACGACCAGACCACCACCGCCAACGATCTCTCGCCGGTCCAGGCCCAGCGTTCCTGGGATCGCGAAGCCGAAGACAACGTCATTGACCGCTTCCAGCGCATCGGCCTCATTGCCCCCAAGGGGGAAGTGGACAAGATTCTCGAAACCGTTGTCAACAACCTCGAGGTGACCAACAATCTCGATATCGAACCTGACGTCCGCTGCCGCGTCATGACCACGAGCACTCTCGAGTCCTTCACCGTCGGCCACACCATCGTGCTCAGCCGCGGCTTGATTGACGTACTTCCCGACGAAGCGAGCCTTGCTTCTGTTCTCGCCATCGAACTGGCGCACATCGTGTTGGGCCATCGCCTCGATCCCAATTATGCGTTTTTCGATCAGCTTCTTGTGGACGACAAGGACACTTTCCGCCACTTCGGTTTTGCTCGCACTCCCGAGGAAGAGAAGCAAGCCAACGATAAGGCTGCGCAACTTCTGCGCAATTCCCCATATAAGAACCAGCTCACTACTGCCGCGCTGTTCATGCAGGCGCTCGATTCCCGTCAGAAAGAAATTCCCAACCTGATCAGCGGGCACCTCGGTAATCGCGTGATCGAAATGCAGGAGGCCCTGGGAACCACTCCGGTGGCCGCGGATGCCAAGCCGAACCCGCAACAGATTGCCGCTCTCCCCCTGGGAGGCCGCGTCAAGATGGATCCGTGGAACGACAAACTGGAGATGCTCAAGAGCAAGCCGGTGGGTACCGTCGCCGAGCGCGAAAAAATGCCCTTTGAGCTGACACCCTTCATGCCCTATCTCACCCGCTACGGCAGCGAGGCCGGAAAGCCCATTGCAGCCAGCACTGCCTCGCCCAACGATCCAAAGTCTGCCGCGACAGATCCGCCAAAACCCTGAATCGTTATTTCAGTCGCTAAAAGCCCGAGTCACCGTTTGTCCCGGGCTTTTGCTTTGTTCCGCAGAATCGGCGGAAGTTCCGGTGCTTGACTTAATTTGCGCCTCCCAGTGCCCGGATGAGCCGGTATCCAACTTCCACTCCGTCAAAGAAGTTCTGCACGCCCTGGCGTTCGTCTTTTCCATGCGCTCGAATATCGTCCATGTCGTAAAACATGCATGCAATTCCATATGTCGGTATCCCGGCAACGCGAAGGTAAGCGCCGTCGCTGGCCCCTGTGGACATCGTCGGCACCACAGGCAGGCCGGGCCACAGGCTGTCCACGGCGCGCTCCTCTGCCCGAACCACTTCCGGGATCAGTGGCGACGGTGGAACACTGCTCATTTTTACGGGCTTGCCATCCGGTCCAACCTGCAACACCGGCGTGATATCCACTCCCGGATCATTCACTACCTTCTCGAGTTTCGCCCTCACTTCTTGGGGCGCTTCTCCTGGAAAAATTCGGCAATTCACATTTGCCTGTGCCATCCCAGGCAGGGCATTCGGCGCGTGCCCGCCGCTTAACATCGTCGCGACGCACGTTGTGCGCAAGAGTGAGTTGTAATAGGGAACTTCGGAAAGCCGGTTCACCGCGGCTTGATCCGGAGGTTCCTTGGCCACCGCTCGCATGTCGTCAGCTGTCTGGCCGGCCGTCATTCCGGCCATTTTTAGAAAGTAGTTCCTGGTAATTTCGTTCATCTCCATCGGAAAAGTATAGGACTGCACTTTCAAAAGCGCGGCGGCCAGTTCATAGATCGCGTTCTCCGGGCCCGGCACGGAACTGTGTCCCCCCGGGTTGTGCGTCTGCAGCCGGAAGTCCGCGTAAACTTTCTCGCTCGCCTGCAGTCCTGCAAGCATGCGCTTCCCTTTCTCCATTTCAAATTCGCCGCCGTCCAGGTTGATGCAATAGTCCGCTTCGATCCAATCGCGGTGGTTTCTCAGCAGCCAGTCCACGCCATTGGAGCTTCCGCCTTCTTCATCGGAGGTCAAAGCCAGAATCAGGTCGCGATCGGGCACAAAGCCTTCCTTCTTCAGCCGGATAAAATTCGTCACCAGGATCGCATCGCCGGCCTTCATGTCCTGCGTACCTCGCCCATAGAAATAGCCGTCCCTCTCGATGAATTGAAATGGGTCCGTCGTCCAGTCTTCCTTACGCGCTTCCACGACGTCGAGGTGTCCGATAAAAAGCACCGGTTTTTTCTTGTCCGTCCCGTGGTATCGCGCCACCAGATTTTTTTTGCGGTCATTAGGCCCCGCGACGTTCACGTCCTTCGGGGCGAACCCTGCGGCAATCAGCCTTTTCGCCATTGTTTCGGATGCCGTGCTGACGTTTCCAACCGAATCGGTGGTGTTGATCTCAATCAATTCCTTGAAAATTTCGCGAGCCATGCGGTCCGTTTCGTTTCGTGCTTGCGCATGAAGGGGCGTCGCCACCACAACTCCCATGAGAAAAACGGCCGGCCACTTGCTGATTCGTTTCATTGCTTCGCCCCTTTTCTTGCTTTCGCTTCTCTATTCGAACCAGACCGGTAGAAATCATTGCCCTTGCGGCGCGGTGCCTTCCAGCGCTGTCTTCAGGTGGGCTGAAATATAGCTGCAAGTGAAGAAGAGGATGCCGAGCCCAACCGCTGTGTCCACCAGAAGTCGGCAGAGCGCTGAGGCCAGAAATCCCACTCCCACAACCCATCCCTTCATGTACGTTCGGCCGAGGCGTTGATTGACAAAATCCGCGATGGCACCCGGCCACCGAAACACCCAGTAAAAATTGAAGAATGGGATGAAGTGGAACCACACGGCCTTATTCGGCGTGATCGGATGCTTCCATCCCGGTACTTTGCTCAACACCACGTGATACCGATGCACGCACACCAGCCAATACACCAGACCTACAAATGCCGGAAGATAGATCTCCAGCGGCGGCACCACCAGGCCTTTCGCCTTCATCAATTCCGGATGGCGGCTTACGGCGATGGCCTCTCCAGCAAACGTCGCCAGCGCGAGCAAGTAGCCAACCCACACCTTAGGCAATTGCTCGACGAGCTCAGATCGGCCTTCTTTTGCAGACGGATCTATGGCTGGCGCGCCCAAACGATTCCCCGCTCCTCAAGGTAAGTAGAGCACCCTATCGGGGTTTCACCCGCTCGTCAATTCGAACCTGAGCGTTCAATTCGCCCCGGTACTCCATTGTTCCAGCGCAAGAACAGGTCCCCCATTCTGTCGCTCGTGAGCTGCTTCACCCCATTTCGCGAGAGCGGCGCGCGGCGTCACGGCGTATCGCGACTTCAGTCGCACCGCCCCCGTCGAGCGAAATACCACCCTTGCTCGCGGCGAGCCTTCGCGGTGCCCAATTCTTGTATGCTGGATGAAGTTACTCCGGAAAGCCTACACAAGTACTTTAGGATGGGAAGGAAGCGTCGCTGCGGCGTCTAAAACTTCAATCCCCAGAACGACGCGTCCGGTCGCGCCAGCTCGAGACCTACGTCCCACGCTTCGTGGTCTCGCCACACCACCTGCGCTTCGGCTTGCCGGCCCGATTCGGGATGAATCAGCCGGACATTCTTGTGAAGCGGAAGTGGAGCACCAACTATCGCCATGCAGCCGGAATGGCTCACGTCCACGGTCACGGCATTCGCGCTCTGCTTTTTCCCGCCTTCGTCCCATTCCACTTGGAGCCTTACGCGGGAAATGATGCGTTTGTGCGACCGGAGCCTAGCCCAGCGTTCCTCGGCGCTTGCCGTCATCGGATTGTTTAGGGTTTTTGTCGCCATGTCCTGCCTCTTGAACGAGGGTTCTCCCGGGGGGAAGGACCCTTCCAAGCTAAATCCGCTGGCCCATGAGGTCAATAGTACTTTTTAAAGATTTCGGCAGACGCAACTCAGCCTCCGGCCGATCGCGGCTTAAAAGTGAAGCACTACGCACCCTCATGTGGAGGCATCTGGGCCATCCATCAGTTGCCCCGGCGCATCTTATTGGAGGAGAATATTATTAAATCGCACAGGCTAGGGCTCTGGCGCTACTGCGCTGTCGCGTTCAGGAGTCGCATACCATGACACTGGCATTGCGTTTTCGATCGATTGCTCTCTCCACTCTGTTTCCCGCTCTTATCACAATCGGCTTCGTTGTCGGAACTTTCGCTCCTGTCCTGGCCGCTCAGAAAGCAGGCACTCCTTTGCCGAATGATCGTCCGCCAGGTTCGGGCGCGGCCCGCGAGCAAAATCCCGTGATTTCCTATGATCGCCTTCCGGGGGAGTCTTCCGCTCTTCCCGTCAACGCAAGCCTTCCTCCCTCCCTGGTCCTGCCGGCGGGCACCGTGATTACGGTACGGACAACAGACTGGCTCTCCAGCGACTCCTCGCGCCCAAGCGATACTTTCACAGTGACCATCGAGCAGCCTGTCGTCGTGGATGGTTGGGTCGTCGCACGCCGTGGCCAAATGGCGATCGGTGCCGTAGCCGTCGCTCAGAAGGCAGGCCGTGTTCATGGGGTGTCGCAGCTTGGTGTTCATCTCGCGGGCTTGACTTTGGTGGATGGCCAACAGCTCGCCTTGGATTCACAGTTGGTACAGTATTCCGGTGGAACCTCCCACGGAGCCGATGCCGTAGCAATCGGCGGCACTTCCGGATTCGGAGCCATGCTAGGTGCCATTGCGGGCGGCGGCGCAGGGGCGGGGATCGGTGCGGCGGCCGGTGCAGCTGCGGGACTGATCGGAGTGTTGTCCACGCGTGGCCGCCCGACGGTGATTCCTCCCGAGTCCTTGCTTACGTTCCGCACCACTGCCCCTCTCACGATTGATACTGCTAAAGGTCAGTGGGCCTTTCGCCCGGTGAGCCAGTCCGATTACGGCAATCGCAACGCGTACTCGCGATCAGGTACGTCTCCACAGTCCGCCAGCGCCTATGGATACGGCTATCCCCCACCGCCTCCTTACTATGGCTACGCTTACGCTCCATATCCGTATTACGGCTTCGGCTATCCATACTACCCGCCGTTCTACTTCGGTTTTTCAAGCGTCTATTACGGCGGTCGCGGTTATTACGGATATCGCGGTTACCGGGGCTATGGTGGCTACTACGGGCGCAGATAGCCTAGTGGCTTCGATCCCTTGCTTCTTCTTTGTGTGAGTGGATTAAAAGAAAAAGGCCGGCCTGAATTGTTCAGACCGGCCTTCGTATTTTAATCCGGCGGCGACCTACGTTCCCACACAGTTACCCGTGCAGTATCATCGGCCCGACGAGGCTTAACTTCCGTGTTCGGGATGGGAACGGGTGTGACCCTCGTGGTATGACCACCGGAAACTCGTCTCTCGCTTCACAATACACAAGCGAGGCTGACAACAGAATTCTTCCGTGATCGCCAAGCGATCAACAGAATTTGGCTGGCATTACAAGTTCGGCCCGCGCCGAACAAACTGCGTACCTTGCGAACTTTCCAATTTGCCATCCAGCTCCTCAACGGAGCCGGACAACGGCTTGGGAAAGTTTTATGATTAAGCCGAACGGGCGATTAGTACGGGTCAGCTCCACGCATTGCTGCGCTTCCACCTCCCGCCTATCAAAGTCGTAGTCTTCGACTGCCCTTCTTAGGCCTTATGGCCTTGGGAGAC
>DATIXL010000011.1:0-11662 GCA_035518615.1 Terriglobales bacterium
TTGTCGGCGATCGGGTCGAGCAAAATTCCCAGGGTGGTGATCTGCTGCCTGCGCCGCGCAACATAGCCGTCTGCCCAATCGGTTGCCGCCGCAGCCAGTAAGATCAGCACGCCCCAGACCTCGAAGTGGATGGGAAATCCCCAAGGTTCAATATTCGGACTCTTCGTCAGCAACACCACGATCAGCAGGGGCACGAAGAAGATGCGGAGTAGGGTCAATGCGTTGGGAAGATTCATGCGTGTCCCGTGGAGCCGCTGTCTAGAGTCCTGGCCACAGCCAAATGTCACTATAGACTCCCGCGAAGTGGGGCGTCAACGTCGCAGCAGGCCCGGAATATGCAGGTTGGCAGGTACTTCCCGATTAACCGTTCTGCTGATGCTGGGGCTTCATGAGACTATACTTATTCGTAATCGAACTGCTGCAAACCTGTGCAAATGTAATCCTTGAAACTGGGGGACTGACTGAACCTGGGACTCTTGAACACAAGACGAACGCGAGAAATAACAACTGGAAAGTCAATGAGTTAGCTAGATTAACAACCGGGCCGGAGCCATGTGCACGGCTGGCTTTTGAGTTCCCGGCTCCGAAGGGCATTGCACGTTTCCACAGAGTTTTCCACAGGATTCTTCCCCTTCTTGAGGGAAGACCCTTGGAGTCAAGCCTCAGAAAACAGCTTGGAAAGCAAATTTTTCGGTCTCTTTACCGGGAAGTTACCCATTCCCACTAACCTTAGATGAACCTCGGACCCCGCAAAAGCCTTACCGGCAGGTAGAGGATCGCGCCAAGGAGGTCGAAAACCCCACGAACAGCGATTCCCATCAACCGGAAGGGCAGAGTCAGCAACCACACGACCGGATACAGGATCAGCGCCAGAATGGCAAGTGGCCAACACAGCACGAAGAGAATGCACCACAGAAGGAACGCAGCCATGGCAACCTCCTTCACAGTTTATTACGTCGCGGCAAGTTGCGAAGTTCCCTTGCTCGCAAAATCCTTCAGCCGGAGCCGCCGCGCGACGGATGCCGGTACCTCCGCATCCAGCCGCATGTGAGAATCTTCCACTTCGGAGTGCAGTACGTGGCCTAGGGCGTGAATAAGAGCCAACGTCCGGCCCTCCGCGAGCGGCAAGCGCAGCGTGAGTGTTATGAGGGGGTCAACGGGAAGCACTTCGTCCATTCGCCTCAAAAGTTCTTCTAGCCCGTCTCCCTTCAAAGCCGAGGCAAGTACAGGCCTCGAATTTTTTTCCCGTGAGTGTTTCAGCGATTCCTCAATTTCTTCGCGCTGTTCGGGAGCCAACCGGTCAATCTTGTTGAGCACCTTGAGCGTAGGCCGTTCTGCCGCTCCCAGCTCAGCGAGAATCTTACCTACCTCTTGATCCAGTTCCTCGTGGTGCGGGCTCGATACGTCGCTGACTTGCAGAATGAGCGCGGCCTCTTGCACTTCCTCGAGGGTGGCGCGAAACGCCGTCAGCAGTCCTTTCGGAAGATCGCGGATGAATCCCACGGTATCCGAGACCAATACACGCCGGCCAGACGGCAATCGCAGCGCGCGAATCGTGGGATCCAGCGTGGCAAACATCCGCGAGCTCACCAGGACATCTGCGTGGCTCAGGGCATTGAACAGCGTGGACTTCCCTGCGTTGGTGTAGCCGACAAGTGCGACAGTCCCCAGCGGCACGGCATTCCGCGCCTCCCTTCGCAAGCTCCGTTGCTTTCTGACTTCCTCGATGCTCGCTTGAATCCTGCTCACGCGTTCGCGAATCCGGCGCCGGTCCGTTTCGAGTTTCTTTTCACCTGGTCCGCGCACGCCGATGCGTCCCGCTCCTCCTCCGGCGCCGCCCGCGCCACCCCCTCCGCTCTTGCCGCCCAGCCGGGACATGGCCGTTCCGCGGCCGGTCAGGCGGGGAAGCATGTAATTCAATTGCGCCAGCTCGACCTGAAGCTGGCCTTCCCGGCTGCGCGCGTGACGCGCGAAGATGTCCAGGATCAATTGCGTTCGGTCAATCACGCGGCGGTCCGTAGCCGCTTCAATGTTGCGCTGCTGCACCGGCGAAAGGTTACTGTCGAAAATAATGAGCGGCGCGCCGTGTGCTGTGGCCTCTGCCCGAATCTCCTCGAGCTTGCCGCGTCCCACCAGCGTCGCGGGGTCGGCGGCTTCGCGCATTTGAAAAACCGTCCCGGCAATGGTTGCCCCAGCGCTTCTCGCAAGCTCTACAAGCTCAGCAAGGGATTCGCGCTCCGCTTCTCCGGCCGGCATGCCCGGAATCCGCGAAGCGCGCTTCCAGCCAACACCAACAAGCAGCGCGCGTTCCGACAATTCCGTTTGTTGAGGACTCTTCATCTTCGATCAACCGGGAACCTTCAGCGAGGGCAGCGGAGGGAGCGGCGCTTTCTTCACGGCACCCAGTATACTCCGCGGGGGTTGGGGCCGGCGAGTCGCTCGCCGGTGCGCGAGGTTCAAATTCGCGGCAACCAGGCAAATGCGCGTCTCTGCCGCGTATTTACCGGGCAGCTTGCACACGCGGCCACCACCGCCGGACCCGCCGGCGATATTCTGCATAATCCGGTCCGAAGGTTGACTGGAGCCTGGGCTCCTCATAAAACATCACGAATACGTGAGCGGCGAGAAGGAAGGCGCAACTGTACCCCAGAAGAGATACCGACCCATAGAACACTGCAACGCCCGCCAGGGCCAGTGCCGCTCCGATGTACATCGGGTTGCGAACAAAACGATAAGGCCCGCGGATCACCAGGCGCCGCGGCGGGTCGAATGGAGCCGGCGTGCCTTTCCCGATCCGGACAAACGTGTATATACACCACAACGCGATCGCTGCCCCTACGCCCCCCGCGATCATTCCGACGATTTGCGGCCCTTCAATCGCGGCCGGGCCGCGAATGCCCGACCAGGAGAGAACTCGCGTCGGAAGATAGATGAGCAGAAAGCCGATGAACAATGCTGAGTAGGTGATCGCCCGGAAAGCCACAAACATAATTCTAACCATCGGTTAGGCGGAGTATAACAACGCGTATCCCGCCAATCAAAGAGGCGTACCTGCCGCCACGAAGCTGGAATAAACACGGACAGGGATTTGCTTCTCTGGCGTTCCGGATTTCGAACCGACTCGCGGCCAGAAGGTCAAAGCCCCTGCTTGCGAAGCCAGTCGAGAGCCGCATTCTGAACTCCTGAATCGTCTCCGAATCCATCGAGCCAGTGCACCTGCGATTCTCTGCGAAACCACGTGATCTGCCTTTTCGCGTACCTTCGCGTAGCCTGCTGGATGGCCTCTCGGGCGTTCGGTATCGTCATTTGGCCTTCGCAGACGCACCTCAATTCCGCATAACCGATAAAGTCGAATGGCTTTGCTTGCGCGCCTTGGCTTCGTTCAAGCAAAGCCCGAACTTCTTCCAACCACCCCGCGGCAAGCATCGCCTCTGTGCGCGCTTCAATTCGCTCATAAAGTTTTTTTCGAGCTGGCTCCAAACCAATCTTCAGAACGCTCCAGCCTTCCAGCGGTTTCTTTCCTCTGAGGTGCAACTCCGTGAGCGGTTTACTGGACAGGAGACATACCTCAATGGCTCGAATTAGTTTCTGTTCATCTCTTGCCGCGATGCGTTTCGCCGCCGCCGGATCGAGGTTCTGCAGCATGCCATGCAAGTATCCGCGTCCATGCTCGGCCGCGTCATCTCGCAATCGCTCCCTCAATTCTTCGGAACGCTGCGGAAGCTCGGCCAGTCCTTCGAGCAAGGCCCTCAGATACAGCCCGGTTCCCACCGTAAGCACAGGTAACCTCTGCCTCGCGCGCAAATCATCCAGCACCGCCAGAGCAAGTTCCCGGTATTCCCCCGCGGAAGCTTCCTGGCCGGTCTCGAGCACGTCCAGCATGTGATGAACAACACCGCGCTTCTCCCGGGTTGCGGGTTTAGCAGTGCCGATGTCAAAACCCCTGTAAAGCTGCGTCGAATCGCAAGCCACCACTTCTCCGCAGAAACGCTCCGCGATCCAGACGCCGAGCGCGGATTTTCCGGATGCAGTGGGTCCCAGAATGGCGACCAGTGGTTTGGTATGGCCGGAGGAGTTCATCGGAACAACAAGTGTCGCGCCCGGAAGAGCAGAATGGCGAGGACGAGCAGCGCAAGCAACAACGATCCAAGGACCTGTTTGCGTTCGAGTTTCACTTATAGGCTGCGTCGAGAGGCAGATTGTACAAGAAGATAAAGCGCAAACGAATTTCCGGCCCGGAGAAGGCCGGCGGCAGCGGTTCAAAAGGATTGGACGAACGGATTGCGGAAATGGCGGCGCGGTCAAGAGGTTCCTTGCCAGACCCCATGATCGGCACCGGTTCATCGCCGGGCACGCTGCCGTCTTTTCGAATCGTGAACTCCAGGATGACGCGTCCCCGGTCGCCGAGCATCGCCGATTGCGGCATTACTGCATACCAATTTCGACGCACGCTCTCCAGGACCCGAGCCATATAGTCTCGGAAGTCTACCCCTTCAGTCGGCGTCAAGATCTGGTAGCCGTTGCCGAAGGTTCCGCCTCCGCCTCCTGCGCCGGGAATGTCCACCCCGGGTGTACCGGGCTGTTTCGGCATTGGGCCGGAGATCGCTCCGCTTCGGCCTCCCGAAACCGGATTGCGCTGCATGTCGCGCAGCGCGTCTTGCAATGTGTTCCCGGAGGTCTTTGGAAGAATTAGGTTGGGATGAGGTTGCGGCGAATCCGGCGATTCCAGTTTCGGCTGGATATTGGACGCAACCTCTTGCTTGGGAGCCGGCGCGGCAGGTTTAGGAGGCGGCGTCGCGTTCGGTTGTGGCGCGGGAGCATTAGGGAGTTCTTCCGGTTTTGGTCTTGGCGCCGGGGCTGGCTCCGGCACCGGTGGGGCGACTTCGCGAAGCACTCGCGGATCTACTTTGATTCTTGGTGCCGGCGGAACAATCACACGCGGTGCCGGCCGGGAAGTTCCAAAAGCGCCGGGAGGCATCAGCAAAACCATTTGTTTGCGCGCGATTTCCTGCTCTTCGGCGGATGGCATATGCCGGCGAAACAGGTTCGGTTGCCAGATAATCAAGATGAGCAGCAGAGCGTGAAACACGAACGAAGAGATGCGCGTGTAGAGTTGCGCTTTTGCCTTTTTGTCGTCTTTTGGTTCGGGCGCGAGGAAATTGACTTCGCCCGTCAGGAACACATCAGGTTCCACGAGATCGAGAGGAACATTTTCCGGACGCTCGATCACCAGCGGCGGCAGCGCACCTTGGGGAATGGTCACTCGCTCGTCAAGTTCCGTCGGTTGAGGCGGCAGAACCGATTCTTCATGCTGACCATAAGCTTCCTGGCTGATATCGCGAGGGACCACCACGCGCGCCGCAATCGAGCCGAGCGGAAGATTCGCGGGAATGTTTGATTTCGTTTCGAGCGGCGCGACCGGCATGGTCGAAGGAACGAGCGTGCGCTCATCCAACGTTGTGGGGCGGCGCCGACCCGAGGATGCATCCTCAGGCGGCCGTGAACCGTAAGGAACCAGGGTCCGGGGGATCATTTTTCCACGCTTCGAGGCGAAGCAAACGCTCCTAATTGGACGCGCTCTCCATGCTCCTGGATGCTTCTCATCACGCGCTCCGCCAGCTCCAGAGCCGCCCTGCCTGCGGATCCATTCGTCCGCGGCTCGCGTCGCGTTCGTACAGCTTCCAGAAACGCCTCCAGCTCGGCGCGAAGTGGTTCTTCCTGCGGCGCAGGAAGCTTTTCGAAATCAAACTCAGGCTTCGGTCCCGGATGCTTTACGCGGACCCGCAGCGCATCCCGCCTCGCATAGTCCAGGGAAATGTATTCATGCTGTTGAAAAAAACGCATCTTGCGCACACGCTCCGTTGAAACCCGGCTCGCCGTAATATTTGCCACGGCGCCGTCCTCAAATTCCAGGCGTGCATGCGCGATATCCACCTTATCCGTCAGCACCGGAATGCCCACCGCCTTGACTTCTCTTACCTCCTGGCCGACCAGCGCCAGCAAGATGTCCAGATCGTGGATCATCAAGTCGTAAATCACGTCCACATCGAGGCTTCTCTGCGTGAACACCCCCAGCCGGTGTACCTCAAAAAAAAGCGGCCGGTTCAGAATCGCCTCCACCGCAAGCACCGCGGGATTGAAACGTTCCACATGGCCGACCTGAAGAATTCGCCGCTTGCGTCGCGCTTCTGCGACGAGGGCGTCCGCCTCCGCAAGGCCCTTCGCAATCGGCTTCTCCACCAGGACATCCAGACCCATCCCCATCAGCCTACAACCCACTTCGGCATGCAAAAGGGTCGGCACCGCAACACTGACCGCATCTACTTGTCCATCCAGGGCTTCAAGCGAGCCCAAGTTCCGCGTGCCAAATTCCGCAGCTGTCTTGTCTGCCCGTTCCTGGTCAAGATCAACCACGCCGACAAGTTTGGCCCCGGGAATTTCCCGGTACACGCGCGCGTGATTCCGTCCGAATTCACCGCAGCCCACCACCGCGACGCGGACGCTCTTCGCTTCCCTCGCCTCGCTCATTCCTTATTCATTCCCCTGGAGTTCCCGATAGGTTCCGCGGCGTCGGAGGGAGGAAATGCCTGTATGGCGATTTCTGCCTCGTTTGCTTGCTGGATCACTTCTTCCCGGTCAAAAAATAGAGTCCGCCCCGCGTCCACTGCCAACGCTGTTGCCCCGGCCCTCTTCATTTGTTGGATGGTGGGCAAACCGATCACGGGTACGTCGAAGCGCATGTCCTGCTTCGGCTTGCTCGCCTTGATCACCACCAGCGGTTTTCCGCCTGCTAAACGCGCCGCCCGCTCGATCGTTTCGTCCGTTCCTTCCATCGCTTCCACGGCCACGCAAGCCTTATCGGAAATGACCACCGTTTGCCCGATGTCCATTGCAGTGGTCTGCCGCGCCACTTTGAATCCGTAGGCAATGTCTTCTTCCTCGCGCGCGTTCGGGGCGCGCTGCGTGAGCACTCCCGCTTCGGGCACCAGCGGCTTCAGGAACAACGTCGAATCCACCAGTTGAATGCCTTCGTCTTCCAGGACGCGCGCCACCGCGCCGATCAAAGCGTCGGTGTTCTTCCGCGGAAGCGCAAAAAGCAGCTTCGCCAGCTTCCAGTCCGGCCGGATCGAACTGAAAATCTTAGTATGCTTCACTTGCCCTGCCATCACCGCCTGCGTCACTCCTTCTTCGTGCATCAACTCGATCGTCTTGCCCAGTTCTCCCAGGCTGACCCAGTGCAGACGTTTTGCATGCTCCGCCAATTCAGGGGACGCTTCTTCCCTTAATGCGATTACGGCCATGTCTATCCCCTGGCTTCGCGCGCCTTCAAGCACGAGAAAGGGGAATCGTCCATTCCCTGCGATGAGGCCCCATCCGTGCACGTTTTCTGTGATTGCGTTCATGAAGAGTCTTGCGTCGCCGCTACTTGACGATTCCCCGCTCAGCCCCTTCGATAAACCGGATCAACTCTTGAACGTCCTCCGACTCACCAAGCGCCTTGCGCATCTCAGCCACGGCCTGCGAGGTGTTCAGCTTCGAGCGGTTCAGCAACCGAAATGCCTTCTGCAGAATTTTGCGCCGCTCCTCCGAAAATCCTTTGCGCTCAAGCCCGATCGTATTCACGCCGAAGCTTCGAGTCTCCCGCTCTGTCACCACGTGAGAAAAGGGCGGCACGTCCTGCGTGATTACCGTGCATGCCCCGATGTATGCATAACGCCCCACCCGGCAGAATTGATGCACAGGGGAAAGCGCCCCGATCGTCGCGAAATCCTCGATCGTCACGTGCCCGGCCAGCGTGGCCGCGTTCACAAACAAAATATTGCTCCCGATCTGGCAATCGTGGCCGATGTGCGAGTACGCCAGTATGAAATTGTTGTGCCCGATCCGGGTGACTCCGCCACCTTTCAGGGTGCCGCGATTCACGGTCACGTACTCGCGAAAAATATTTCCCTCGCCGGCGATCAGCTCCGTCCGTTCACCCTGAAACGTGTAGTCCTGCGGGTCGCCTCCGATCACGCAAAATGGATAAAATACATTTTTCTTCCCGAATCGAGATGGCCCTTGCACCACCGCGTGAGCCATCACCTCACTGCCATCTCCAAGCTCCACTTCTTCCCCGACCACTGCAAAAGCTCCGACCTTTACGTCTGCGCCGAGTTTCGCGCCCGCCGCCACTTCCCCCTTCGCATGAATCTCCTGCTTGGCCATCTCGCGGCGTCTCTATTCCTTCGCCGGACCAGCTTCGCGGTCAATCATCTTGCACATGAGCGTCGCCTCCGCCGCGAGTTTGCCGTTCACCTTGGCGTTTCCTTCTAGCTTGCAGAAGTCCCCCCGCCAATTCAGCACGTTTACCTCAATTACCAATTGCTCGCCGGGCACCACCGGCCGCCGGAATCGTGCCCCGTCCACTGCCGCGAAAAACAGCAATTTATTCTCCCGGTCGGGCACTTCCGTCAGAAGCAGCAGCCCTCCGGTCTGCGCCATGGCCTCAATAATCAACACTCCCGGCATCACCGGCTTCCCAGGGAAGTGGCCCTGAAAATACGATTCGTTGATGCTGACGTTTTTGATCCCCACGATGCGCTTCAACCGTTCCATTTCCAGAATTGCGTCCACCATCAGGAACGGATACCTATGCGGCAAAATTTTCTGTATCTCGGTCACGTCCATGATCATCCGTGCTCTCCGTCGCGCCGCCCACCCTTACTGCGGCATACTCGTGTAGCTGCCAAACTGACAATTATATGCGAAGCCAGCCGCTTGCGGGGCGCACTTTATCCGGGCTTGCCCACACGCGATTTTCAGGCCTCTCACCTCCGTTCCTTAATTACGTCTATACTGGTGTGGCCACCCGGGCCGCCATTCCGGAGGTGTTTTGTGCGTGTCCTCCCCCGCCGCGAATTTCTCACGCAGTCTGCCTCTGCAGTCTCCGCCGCGTTTCTTGGCTTGCATCCCCTTGCTCACCGTCTTCTCGCGCAGCCAACCCTGGGCCAGAAATTCACGGCCGCAGACGTGGTAACTCTCGGAAGCTCTGGCCTCCGTACCTCGCGCCTCGCCATGGGTACCGGCACGGTTGGCAGCGGTCATCATTCCCATCAGACCGCTCTGGGTATGCAGGGCCTCGTCTCGCTCCTTCTCCATGGCTACGAACGTGGTCTCCGCTTCTTCGATTCCGCGGACTCCTACGGCAGCCATCCCTATGTTGCGGAGGCCCTGAAGCACTTGGACCGTTCGAAGGTCACCGTCCTCACCAAGTCCTGGGCTCGAACTGCCCCCGAGATGCGTTCCGATCTGGACCGCTTCCGCCGTGAACTCGGTACCGATTATATTGATGTCTTCCTCATGCATTGCCTCACCGAAGACGATTGGACCACCCGCTACCGGCCCGTTATGGACGTTCTGTCGGAAGCCAAGCAAGAAGGCATCATTCGCGCTCATGGTTGCTCCTGCCACTCCATCGAAGCTCTTCGCGCCGCAGCACAGTCTCCCTGGGTGGATGTGGATCTCGTTCGGATCAATCCCATCGGCTCGCACATGGATGCCAATCCCGAAACTGTCGTCTCGGTCGTCCGCCAGATGCGTGCATCGGGGAAGGGCATTGTCGGCATGAAAATTCTTGGCCAGGGCGATCTCCGCCATCGGCAGGACGATGCCATTCGCTATGCCCTGGGTCTCGGTCTGCTGGACGCCTTCACGATCGGCGCCGAATCCATCCCCGAACAGGATGATCTCTTTCGTCGCGTCGCTGCAGCCTGAGGCTTGCGAAAAAATCCGCCGCGAATCGCAAACCGTCCGCCTCACTTTGACTCTTCGCCCCCGGGGCTCTTAGACTTCCTTTGATGGATCCCAGCCGCGAACTCGGACGCGTTCTGCTTGTTCTGGGCGGCTTTCTCGTCGTTTTCGGCGCGTTGTTTTATTTCGGCGCCAAGCTCCCCTTCCGCCCCGGCAGGCTCCCGGGCGACATCACCTACCGTGGCGAGCATTCCACGATCTACTTTCCCATCGTCACCTGCCTTGTCCTGAGTCTTGTCCTTTCGGGTCTCTTCTGGCTCTTCGCGCACTTTCGCAAATAAGCTGCGCGACTCCCGGACGCTCTTGGAACGGCGCGGTCCTGAAAATCACCTATTCATATGTATCGCTCCACGATATAATACAGCCAATTTTCAGGAGCCCCGTTGCACATTCTGATCTCCGGTGCCGGCATCGCCGGCCTCACTCTCGCCTACTGCGCCCAGCGGGGCGGCCACTCCTGCACGCTCATCGAAAAATCCGGCGCCTCCCGCCCCGAAGGCTACATGATCGACTTTTTCGGGACCGGCTACGACGTCGCCGAGCGTCTCGGCCTTCTTCCGGACCTCCGTCAGATCCACTATCCGATTGACCGTCTTGTGTTCCTTAAGCCGAATGGCAAGGAAAGGTACTCGCTTTCGTATCCCGCCGTCCGCAAAATCTTCTATGACCGTCACTTCAATTTCCTGCGCGGCGATCTGGAAAGCCTCCTTTACTCCAAAGTCCGCGATCACGCGCAGTTCCGCTTTTCCACGACCATCGAATCCCTCGAGCAGGACTCCTCAAGCGTCTCTGCTACGCTTTCCGATGGCTCCCGCATGGACGCCGATCTCCTGGTCGGCGCGGACGGCTTCCACTCCCGGGTTCGCGAGCTCGTCTTCGGCGAAGAGTCGCGCTTCTCCCGTTTTCTTGGCTACAACACCGCAGCCTTCTTATTGCCTGGCCTTCGCGTCTCAATCTCTCCGGATGCCTTTTCCACGCTCACTGTCCCCGGCCGGCAGTTCGGTCTTTATCCCGTCCGCGGCGGCAAGCTCGCCACCTACTTCGTCTATCGCGCGGAAAATCCGCCAAAGCATCCGCACGGAGAGGCCGCCATTGAAGAGCTGCATTCCGCTTTTTCCGATGTGGGCTGGATCCTGCCCACGCTCTTTGAATACATTGAACCCGGCAGCTTTTATTTTGACCAGGTCGCGCAAATCGAGATGCCGCAATGGAGCAAAGGTAGGGTCTTCCTCCTCGGTGACGCCTGTTATTGCATCTCTCTCATCGCCGGGCAGGGCGCTTCCCTCGCCATGGCTGGAGCCTATCTGCTGGCGCAGAAGCTCCATTCCGCCGCCAGCGACGTCTCTTCCGCAGCCGTTTTTTATGAAAACCGCCTTCGCCCCCCGATTGAAAAAAAGCAGCGGGACGCCCGCAAGCTCGCCCGCTGGTTTGTCCCGTCTTCGAGCGATGGCCTCTTCCTTCGCGACTTGATCATGCGCCTCTCCCCGCTTCCCCCGTTTCGCTCGCTCGTTCGCCGCTCCGTCTCGCCCGAAAGCATTTTTGGCGAATAAGGCCCACCCTTCTGTGAGGCGATTCACTGGGGTTTCCATTCGCGCGAGCCGGGCGTCCACACACTTCCAACGTGCTCGCTTCGATCAAATGAAATAGGTCGAGCTGAAGGAGGGGCAGTGCTCGTTCAAGCGGGAAAGGGGCTTACCCTCGTTTTTCAGATTCTTAGTCCCATCACCCGCACGAGCTGTCCTTGCACGCGTTGCAATTCCGCTTCCCGCTCGTGTTCTTCCTTGCTCCGGTTGTTCAGCGCTTCTTTCAGCAGCTTCAGGTTTCGCCGGAATTCCAGTTGCGCCATCGCCAGCCGGCTCAGCGCCATCAA
>DATIXL010000012.1:0-25956 GCA_035518615.1 Terriglobales bacterium
GAAAGTGTCGCGAGTCAAAACCTGAGCAAGGCTACTCCTTCTTGGACGCACGAGAAACCCTGTCGTTTGATTGGCGAGAGAGAAGATGGACCAGATCCGCCGAAAATATGGCGGAGAGGGTGGGATTCGAACCCACGGTAGGGTTCCCCCTACACTCGCTTTCGAGGCGAGCTCTTTCAACCGCTCAGACACCTCTCCGCGGAAGCATAAAACATCCTAGCAGACCGCAAAAGAATTGAGCAATGAGGGGGTCTTGCGGAAGAGTCCAATTCGTTCCACGTCTACCGTCGGGACGCAAAGAAATCTTGCAACACCGCAGAACATTCCTCGGCCAAAACTCCTGCAGAGGTTTCGACCCGATGGTTCAGACGGGGATTGGAAAGCACCTCGAGACAGGTGCGGACGGCACCACCTTTTGGATCGTCGGCACCATAGACAAGCCTGGCAACGCGCGCCTGGATCATGGCTCCTGCGCACATGGCGCAAGGTTCGATCGTTACGTATAGCGTCGTTCCATTGAGGCGGTGATTGCCGAGCGCTCGTGCAGCTTCCCGCAGCACAACCATTTCGGCATGGGCTGTGGGATCGCCATCCCGAATAGTGCGGTTGCCGGAACGCGCGACTGGCTTTTCTTCATAGATAAGTACAGCGCCGACGGGAACCTCCCCGGCTGAGGCCGCTGCGCGCGCTTCTTCCAGTGCAACCTGCATCCATTGGGTGTCAGATAACATGTATTGCATTGTGCAGCAGAATAGCACGCGCCTTTCACGCAAATGATTGTGTCCGGTAGTAGACCGGTTTGAGTATCCTGAGCGGCTAACGTTTCCTCTTGTCGAAGACGACGCAATAGATTTCGTGATATGCGTCACGGCTAGGCCAATCGTCGTAAACCTTCTCCACCTGAAATCCCGCCGCGACGAGTTCATGTATAAGGATTTGTTGCGGCACGCCATGTCCGCCCCGGTTCTTGGGGACACCCTCGGGGATTGAGGTTCCTTTGCGCGGGGCCTCGTCAATCACAGCCAAGCGTCCGCCGGGCTTCAGCGACCGGAAGAGACTCGCATCAATTTCAGCCGGTTTCGTGAGGTGATGATATACGAGGCGCATGAATATAGAATCGCAGCATTCAGGCGCAAGGTTTGTGTTTGACACAGCGGCTTTGACGGCCGTTATGTTCGCTTCCTTCGCCGCCAGTTCCTCCAGGTGAGCGAGCGCCTGCATATCCAGCTCTGTGCTGTAGACCTTCCCTGACGGCCCTACGCGCTCAGCAGCGGCAAGCGAAAGTTTGCCGTTACCCGCCCCAATTTCCGCAACGACGCTACCGGGACGCCATTTCAACACCGTGGCCAGGCGGTCAGCTTCCTCCCGCAGGATGTCCTGGGCGCTCCAGAGGCTCGGCCCGAGCGCGCAGAGAGTTAGAGCGGCGATGAAGAAACGTCGAAGCATATGGTGATACCCATGTCCGGAATACTAACGGTCGGAGATCACAATTTCAAACTTGCCTTCAAATCGGTGAGCCAATCGCTTGACAAGGACGAAGCGTGGGAAAGAAACTACGAAGCACGTTGGACAAAGAACAAATGTGACCAACGGAGGCATAACGAAAGAAACGAATGGAACTCCGACGCGATCCCATCACGCAGAGCTGGGTAGTTCTAGGCCACCGGGACACACACGAAGAAGCTTCGTGTCCCTTTGAGCGGCCGGCGATTGATAAGCAGCAAACGATCTTTTCCTGGCCAGCCGAAGGGCCATGGCAAGTGCGCGTCATAGCCCATCCTGATCCTCTCTATCATATCGAAGGGGAGGCTGGGCGCCAGGCCGAAGGCATCTACGACAAGATGAAGCCGCTAGGCGCGCACGAAATCGTGGTGGAAACTCCCGACCACAACAAGCGCCTCTCCCAGCTCAGCGACGAGGAAATCGAGAGAGTTCTGTGGGTGTGGGCGGGGCGCATCGCGGATTTGAAAAAGGATTTGCGGTTCAAGTACGTCAGCGTCTTCAAGAACCAGGGCGAAGTTTCAGGCGAAGAATGGCCGCACGCGCACTCCGAGGTCACCGGATCGATTTTCGTTCCGCGGCGGATCAAATACGAGCTTCGCGCGTCCCGCGAATGGTATCGGGAAAAAGAACGGTGCGTTTTTTGCGACATCGTGCGGCAGGACCAGAAGGACGGAAAGAGAATCGTGGATGTGCAGGGAGATTACTATGCACTGTGCCCCTACGCGGCACGAGTGCCGTACGAAGTCTGGCTGCTTCCTCGCCGACATAATCATCTGTTTGAACAGGCGCGCCCCGGCTCCAACCGAAGGCAATTTGCCGCCCTTCTCGGCCGGGTACTACGGCGTCTCGAAAAATTGGCCCCGGCCTTCCACCTGGTTGTTCATACTGCGCCCAATACGCGCAGCAAGAAAGGTGAGCTTGCAGGTTATTGGAAAACTCTTGCCGATGATTTTCACTGGCACATCGAGATTCTTCCGATCGTAGAGACCAAAAGCAAATCCTACAGCATCAAGGAAACGTACTTTAACGCGGTTCTTCCCGAACAAGCCGCCGAGCGTTTCCGGTCTTTGGATCCCAATCCATGAGAAGTGATCGCGGAGGCGCGATCAGCAAGTTCATAGCACTATTGTTTCTCTTTTTGTTGTGCGTGGGACTGTATCTTGTCCGGCGTCCCTTGCTGCAGATGATTGGTGAAGCCTGGATCGTCGAGGATCCCCTCCGAAAATCCGACGCTATCATCGTTCTTGGGGACGACTTCTACGCCGACCGCTCCACTCTTGCCGCGCAACTTTACAGGCAAGGGCTTGCGCCGGTAGTGGTGGCCAGCGGAGAGCAGGTGCGGCCCGGAGCGAGCATTGCCGAGTTAATGGCGCACGATTTGTTCGAGCGTGGAATTCCCAAAGACAAGATTGTTCAGTTTCCACAGAGCGCAGATAGCACTGCGGGAGAAGCAAGGGCCTTGGAGAGATTTGCATCAGAAAAAAAATGGCGCAGCGTGATCCTGGTGACATCCAATTATGACTCCAGGCGGGCGCGATACATCTTTCGCCGTGTTTTTCCCGCAAAGGTTTCTGTGGGGGTTGCCGGCGCACAGGACGCTCAGTTCGATCCCGCACATTGGTATGAGAAGCGTAACTCCATCAAACGGTTCATCTTGGAGATGGGCGGGATGGCCGAGGCCCTGTGGGAATTTCGACATCAAGGCGATTCCCACTTGGGGACGCTATGGCTTGTGGAACGTCCAGCGTGGTACCTACGATATGTGGTATAGTCATGTTCGCAACACCCCAGATTTGGGCCCTGGCATTCCGCTTTACAGTGCCTAAGTCCTGTACTATCTTCGCGCTTCAGAGTCGAGCCGCCCGCCCAGCCGACGACAGCCGACTTCGAAAATTTCAAAGCGTGCGTTGAGGTGTCTTGTGTGGAAGAAAGATGAGGCAAGGCCGCAGGGAACACCTGAGATTTCCACAGGTGCGTCCACTATTGCTCCTCCGAGCAGTTCCAATTCTTCTGTCCCACTATCTCCGCGCGCTGCGGCGTGCATCAGCCAAGGCATAAAGATCAGGGGCGATGTTATGGGAAAGGAAGATCTCTTTGTGGATGGTCAAGTTGATGGCAAGCTGGATCTCGGGACGGGTAGCGTCACGGTAGGACCCAACGCCAAGATCAAAGCCGACATTTCCGCGCGCGAGGTGATCATTCGGGGCCGCGTGGACGGCAAGGTTTCTGGAAAAGAGCGCGTCCAGCTGTGGAATACGGCCCATGTCGAAGGGGAAGTACAAACGGACCGGTTGGCGATCGAGGATGGAGCATTGTTTCGCGGCAAAGTGGAGGCCGGTAAGCCAGTAACGAAATCCAGGGAAGCGCAAGCGGGGTCAGCGGCTTCGGCAGGTGCCGCGCTTTCTTCGGGAACGGCCACGGTCTAACCCATGGGACTCCTCAATAAACTCGGGATCGGAATCGGCTCACAATCGGGCCGCAACGTATCGAGGCCAGCTCATCCCGCTGGGCACAACAACAACGGCGGCCGGGAGGCTCATCTGCCTGCCGTCGGAACTCCCCGCGCACCGGAGCAACAGTGCAGCAAGTATTCGAACGGTTTGAAGGAATTCCTTTGGAACCTAGATGGTCTCGGCCGCGGAACGCTCCTCGACCTGGGACCTGCCTGGCAGACGACGCTCACATTTTTTATCGAGCGGGGATTCCGCGTATCATCGGACGATCTCCTTCGCACCTGGAAAATATTCCTCGACGAAGAAGAAGTTCGTTTGCGCAACGCGGTAGCTTCAGAGGAGGGAGAGGATCTAACTCCCGGGGGCCGCGCTACACGCTTCATGAAGCAGAATCTGCAATATCCGCCATCTTCGTTTGACGCGGTGCTTTTGTGGGATATTCTCGATTACCTGGAACCGATCGTTGCGAAGCAAGCTGCAGGCTGTATCATGGAGCTTCTGCGTCCCGGTGGTGTGGTCTTCGCGATGTTTCACAGCAAAAAGCCCGATCATTTTCAACGATACCGGATCGCGGACTCCAGCACTCTCCAGCTTATTTCTTCCCAGCCGCTGTGCCCCGCGCAGCGCGTTTACCAAAACCGTGAAATTCAGGATCTGTTCGGCCATTTCCGGACCATGAAGTCCTTTGTCGGACGCGACCAGCTTCGCGAAACCCTCTTCATTAAGTAACCCGGAAAATCCACAGCGCACTTCACGCAGCTTCAACCGGTTTTGCCTGCTTCAATTTCGCTTGCAATGAAACAATTTCGGGCGTAGACAGTGACTGTGAGCTCATCGAGCTCCGGAGGGATAATGACTCCACCGGGCTTAGAGCAAAACAAAAGCTGAACACACCGCTCTTGCGGTGCGAGTCGTTTCAGAAACAGACGTCGAGGCGTGCAACCCAAAGGTTGACTTCCATCGAATCGCCCGGCGCGTACGTTGACTCGTCGCTTCCGGAACGACCGGCAAATTGACGAAACGGGGAGCCGCACGGTTCCCCGTTTCGACTTTCATGGATTTAATGGCGCGAGAGAAACTTTCGCCTTAATAGCCGAGCCTTGCTCACCAAGTCGCTTGCAGCATCTCCACTGCGCGGGCAGGCGAACGATCGCTGCCGCGCACAAAGAGTGCCGGCGGCGGTGGTCGCCTCAACAAAAAGCGAACTCAGTGAGTGAACTTCAACGCTTCAAGCCAGCTGATCGCCTCCCGCTGGTGAGCGATGATTTGGGCCTGCCAGACGATCGCGACAGACATTACGCTCATTGCGAAAAGGCAAATCGCAAGAAGCACATTGGTGTGGGACTCTGATGCGGGAAGACGTAGAGCTCGGATGAGCCAAGCCATGTATAGTTCTCCTAGTACGTGTCGAGCATCCTTCCACTTTCACTGCTCTGACTGCGTTCCACCTGCAGGAGACCTACATGTCCCCCGCACCAAGTGTGGCAATTCAATGGCCAGACATTTGATCGAGGGAATTCAAGAATATGCGAAAAATTGCGCTATTTCCCTGATTTTCTGAGCCTGGAAGCCGAGCTGGCGTCAATCGTGTGTGCAAGACACGTCGCATTTCAGACACTTTGTTTCCATGGCGCTTCAGCTCGTTGCCCGAACCGCCGAAAATATCTCCCGCCACAGGTCGGGTGCCGAAAGGGAGCATTGATACTTCGCGGCTTCCGGGGTTTCTCCCTCATCAGCGCGCGGCTTGCCAGAAATCACTCTGAAGACGCGATCACACACCGAGGAAAAGGAATTCGCATCCTTCGTGACCGCAATCCCAACCCGAAGGGCCCGTTTGTGTAACGCCAGATCGTAAAGCCGTGCGAGTTGTAGCACACATTTCGGAATGCTCGCCCCGACTGCCAGAGACCAGAAGTTGCCATGGGGACGAATGACCAGCTGCTGTTGTTCGCCGGCTTGGATAAATCGTAGAATCTCGGTGCTGCTTGCTCCGGCAAAGAAAAAGAGTTCGTCGAAGTCACGAGAGCGCATCAGCTCAGCTCCACGAATTGGCAACCCTGTATTCTGCGCCAATTCTCTAGGCTTGAGGGAGCGCAGAGGGACGACTCCAACATGGGTTTTTTTCGCAAGCTCTTCCAGGGCTTCTGCACTTGCAGGCTGGGCTTGCGCAACGGGGATACAAAGGAAGCGTCCCAGTCTTTCCGTTTTGGCCCGCTTCTGATGGAAGTAGTCCTCCGGAAGGTAGACGCCGGAACCTCCCTCGGCGATAAACGGATCGTTAGCGCCGAGCCTGCGGCGAGGTTCATCCAACTCGCCCCGCGTTCGCTGGGACACCCAGACGCAAGGAACCCCGGAGTTGCGGAGTGACGCGACGAATTCCTCGAAGCGGAAGAGAGGCTCACCACCTCTTCCCAGAAAGGCATCCACCGCGCAGAAAATTACCGGGTTGATACGGCGCAAACGAAAGCTCCTCGGCTTTTTCTCAGGCTCACTTCAGTGAGTATCGCAGCATCGCGGGGGCACACCAACACAATTACCTCGCCCTTCCTAGCAGAAAAAGAAAGGCGGGCAGGAAACCCTGCCCGCCTTCTCCCAGTCAGCCTTCATCGGTCGGCCGGGGATTCAATTCGAAATTACATGCCGGAAGAAGAGGTCGTGCTTGCCGCCGGCGCTTGATTTGTCTTCGGGATACTGACATAACCGCTGATCTTATCTTTCGAGACTTTGTTGATGACCAGTTCTTCGGGGACTCGGGAACCGTTCATGTAGAAGAAAATAGGCTCGTTGATGCTGCGGTTCTTCTTCTCGAGCTGCTTGTCCTCTGCGGTCAAAGCTACACTGAACTGATTCTTTTTCTGGTTTACGTGCTTGAGTTCGACCGTGACGTTGGCCACCTTCTGCGGTTTGTTTTTGCCGGCGATGGTGAACTCGATATAGTCTCTTTCACCGAGACGGCGAAGCTGGTCAATTTCATCGTGATTCTTCGCGATCAAGGTCCCTAATTCGCTGCGGGCCATTTTCAGGTCGCTTTGAGTCTGATCCAGATCGGTGCGGACGCCCACGACTTTGGTGTCCACATTCTTCAGATCGTCCGTTCCGGCCTTCGTGGCAAGTTCGGTGTGCACGGAGGTATCGAGCGCGGTCAGCTTTTGCGAAGTTTCGTCAATCTGCTTGGCGGACTCCTCGCGCGCCTTCTTCAGCTGAGTCTGCGTGATCTTCAGCTTGTCGGTGACGACTTTCAGGTCGCCTTGAAGATCCGCGTTGGTCTTTTCGCTCTGCGTCAGCCGGTCCTTCAGGGACGTCAGGTCCTGATCCACCGATTGCTGCAGCGTCTTCACCTGGGTATTCACCGCTTGCTGAGTCGCATCCAACTTGGAAGAGGCATTCCACCCGAACGCCAGTCCTCCGATGGCTACCAATCCCAGAACGATAATCGCCGGCAGTTGCCAGTTCCCCCCGCTCTTGGACTCCACATTGAATTCTTCTGACATATTCAATCTCTCCTCATCTCCGCAGTGGCCGTTCGACGGCCTAGATTTTGAAATTTGATCCTAAGGACCCACTGGACCCGTGTAAGAAGGGGTGCATCCATAACGCCAAATCCTGCCTGTCCCAATGGGCAGGTAGAATGGTCGCAGCCAATTGAAACAAATGGAGTTGATGAAAGAATCAAAAACGAGCCGGAAGGGAGCCCCAGTACTAGTCCCTGCAATCTTTACGCACCCGTAACTTTATCTCTGAAAATTTGGGAGGCGGCATCCTTCCCGAGTGCACCCAGGCTTTGCAACTCCGAGATCAACCCCTTTGGAGACTGGTAGTGAATTCCCTTCATCCCCAGGGTGCGCGCTGCTTCGACGTTCTCCTGCACATCGTCAACAAACACCGACTCCGCAGGCTGGGCTTCCACTCGCCGAAGGGCCTCCCGGTAGATCAGCGGCGACGGTTTGCTCGCGCCCACGATGCAGGAATAGGTTCGCACCTTCGGCGGAAAATAGCGGAAGAAGCTGTAAGTGGCTTCGAGATGAGCCACGTGGATGGGGTCCGTGTTGGAGAGCAGCCCCAGCCTGCAATGCTTCGCTATGGATGCAAGCATTCGATCGTCCTGGATCGCCTGAGGATCGAGAGCGCTATTCCACACGCGCGAGAATTGCTCGAAGGTCAGAGAACCGCCCAATTTTCGATTCAGGTGTTGGTGCCAGTTTGCTGGAGATATCCTGCCTTCCTGCCAATCCTTCCAGCGCGAATCTTTCTCGATTGCCGACCAAATTTCCTCGGGCGAGAGCCGAATGTTCTCCGCAAGCCCCTTCATAGCGCGACCGACATCCACGCGCACCAGGACGCGCCCAATATCAAAGATCACCGCTCGCAGCGAATCGGATGGCATGATCTACTCGGAATCCGCTCGAGGGATTCGGGCGGCTGTTTTCGACCGTACAACGCGCCTGGCGCGCAATATGCTGACCATGGCGGGCACCAGAGAAAGAAAAATCACCACGGCGATGACGTAGTGAATCCGCTCTCCAATGTGGGGAACGGATTTGCCCAGGAAGTAGCCACCCAGGATCATGCTGCCGACCCACAGCACGCCTCCAAACATGTCATAAACCAGATAGTGCAAGTAGGTCATTTTCGCGGCGCCAGCAACCGGGGGGCAAAACGTGCGAATAATGGGTATGAACCGCGCCAAAATCACCGTTTTGCCCCCATACTTTTCGTAGAACTCGTGCGCGCTTTCCAAGTGGCGTCGCCGGAAAAAGAAAGAATCCTGCCTGCGGTAGAGAGCCGCTCCGGCTCCCCGTCCGATCCAGTAGCCAATCTGGTCGCCGATGATTGCGCAGAGCATCACCGGCAACAAAAGCCAGCGCAAGGAAATGACACCGGCGGCGGAAAAAACGCCCGCGGTCACCAGCAGGGAATCACCCGGTAGGAAAAATCCCACAAAAAAACCGGTTTCGACGAAGACAATCAGGCAAACAAGAAACGGTCCGCCCCAGCGGACTAATCCTTCCACATCATAGAGTTTATGGATGAGCTGGTGGATGAATTCGAGCAAAAGGGCCTGGTTCCTGGCGCGCCGCGCCGCGTTTGGATAGTGACAAGAGCGCGCTCATGCACTCTGATGAAAGCGCCCTCCGTAATACGGTAGCAGAAAACCCCCAGATCTTCCCCGCATTGGTGCCAAAGAAGAAGCAAGGAATGAACCGGGGCGATCCACCAGTATTGGCGTTTCATCGCAAGACCTCCGCGAGCCAGAGTTGCGAACGCGCTTCCGCTTCCAGCGCTTCCAACGGTTCCTGGAATTTATTCAAAAGTTTTTGGATGCGCGGCAAGGCGCGTTTCGCCGCAGTCTCGCCCGCTTCGATCGCTTCGGAGGCCCGCTCGAAATCGTCCCAGGCCAATGACTTTGTCTCCGGCCGTAAGACCAGGTCTGCATGGCGCTCCCAGGATTCCAGCTGATGTTTCTGGGCAGCACTTACAGCGCGGGCCACCACCTGAAAGATGTTTGTTGGAGCATCGCGCCGGCCATCCTGCATCCCCACCGATACGGCCAGCACGCGGGACGCGCCAAGCTGCCGGGCTGCCAGCGTCGGGACTTGCGCCACCAGTCCGCCATCTGCCAGGCAGCGTGTGCCGATTTCCACCGGCTCGAACAATCCGGGAAAGGCGCAGCTGGCGCGGATCGCATCCACCAAATTTCCCTGCGTGAAAACAACGGGATCGCCCGTGGCCAGATCCGTGGCCACCACTGCCAGAGGAATCTGCAAGTCCTCGAACCGCGTCGAATCGAACACCTGGGCGATCAGGTCAGCGAGCCGCTGATTACTGGCCAATCCCAAGCGCGAAACTCGCCAGCGCGCGATGTCGCGGAATCGCAGCTTGCTGCAAGTCGCAATAATTCTGGCCAACGGCGCTCCGCTGGCATAGGCAGCGCCAAGGATGCTCCCCACACTCGTCCCAGCAATATGCGAGATTGCAATGCCATTCTGTTCCAGAACCCGGATCACTCCCAGGTGCGCAAATCCGCGTGCAAAGCCACCGCCCAGCGCAAGACCGATTCCCGGTCGGGTGCCGCCGCCCTCATTCTCATGACTTTTCATTGAAGTTTTGAATTCCATTCTCCCACGCTCGCCAGAATGCCAATCTCCTCAGTCGCTTACTATGGAGCGCAAGTTCCGCACCGCCAGTACGTGCGTACTTCGATGGAACACTGGCCTTTTTTTCACTAAGGTTCTCAGACAGTACGATCTTCCTACCCCGCTATCCTCCCTGTACCATTGCCCGCCACACCGGCTTTCGCCATTCTTCCTTTGCCAACAAGAAACCTCTGAGGGAGGCTGCATGAAGAACCCGTTTGAATCGTGGATTGGCCATGCCGTTGTGCTGCAGGTGGCACTTGGCGATATCCGCGTTCCTTTGCGTGGCAAGCTGCTGAAAGATACAGGCGAGACTCTTCGCATGCGCATCGGCGATGGCTGGGATGTGGACATTTACAAAACCATGATTCAGGCCGTGGAAGAAGACGCCATGGCCCATCTTCCCGTTTGAGGACACGACGATGAACCTACCCACACCCAGGTACGTTACGCATCGCAGAGCGGCCGTCCTGCTGGGTATTTCTGAACCCGAGCTTCGCCGAATCTCCGATGAATCCGGTTTCGGTCATAGGGAGAATGCGGACGGCAAGGACGAGATCTTCTTTACCTACGAAGAATTGCGCAAGATTTGCCAGATGACCGCGTATAACGTGCACTGAACGGCGACAAGTTTCCTCCGGCCCCCCTCTGATGTAACCCCCGCCCCGGGTCGCTAACCTCCCGACCCGGGGTTTTTATTTCCGCTTCATTCCGGCCTTCCTGGCACGCGACATTTCTTTTGACTCCCGGCTTCATCCCGGTAAGATGAGTCGCTCCGTTCCATGCCTGTCTCATCCATTTCCCCGTCATCGAATTCCGGGAAGCACCACGCCGTCCTCGCCGCCTTCCTCGGCTGGACCCTCGACGCTTTCGACTTCTTCGTCATCGTCTTTCTCTACGATACGTTGGCGAAGCAATTTGGCGTGGATAAACGCGCCATCGTGTTCACCACCACAGCGACGTTGGCGCTTCGGCCCGTCGGCGCCGTGATTTTTGGCTTGCTCGCCGACCGCTATGGCCGCCGCATTCCCCTGATGGCCAATGTCATCTACTTTTCCATCATCGAATTGCTTTGCGGCTTCGCGCCCAACTACACGGTATTTCTCATTCTCCGTTCGCTCTTTGGCATCGGCATGGGGGGCGAATGGGGCGTAGGTGCTTCCCTGGCAATGGAGGCTGCGCCCACCAAGCTCCGCGGCATCTTCAGCGGCATTGTTCAGTGCGGTTATTCCATCGGCTACTTGCTTGCGGCCTTCGCGGCGCGTTTCCTGTTGCCCCATGCGGGCTGGCGATGGATGTTCTGGATCGGCGTTGTTCCCGCGCTGCTCGCTCTCTACATCCGCGCGAAGGTACCTGAATCCGAAGCTTGGAAGGAGCATCGTGCCGCCTCCACCGGCCAGATCCTTCGCGTCGTCCTTTCCCAGTGGAAGCGCTTCCTCTATCTGATCGTCCTCATGACCTTCATGATGTTTCTCTCGCACGGCACGCAAGACCTCTATCCCGATTTCCTCAAGGAGATCCACCACCTTTCGCCCTCGCGCACCGCGGACATGGCCATTCTCTACAACATCGGCGCCATCCTCGGCGCGATTCTGTTCGGTTTCCTGTCGCAGTCGGCTGGCCGCAGAAAGGGAATGATCGCTGCTCTGGCCCTTTCTCTCGCCACCATCCCGTTCTGGGCGTTTGGTTCGTCGCTTTCCGTGCTTATCGTTGCGGCCTTCGTCATGCAAATGGGAGTGCAAGGCGCCTGGGGCGTCATTCCCGTGCATCTCAATGAGCTTGCCGCGGACGCTGCGCGCGGCCTCATGCCCGGCCTTGCCTACCAACTCGGCATTCTCTTCGCTTCACCGACCAACACCATCGAGTACGCGCTGCGCGACCTCGTGGGCTATCAGTGGGCCATCGCCGGTTTTGAACTGCTCACGATTGTCACGCTCATTGTTCTCCTTGTCTTTGGTTCGGAACATCACGGCAAGAGCTTCAGAAGCGCCGAATCCCCCGGATAACCCTGCGCCTTCGCCGTCACACGCTCGGATCCCCCGCCTCTGCTCCGCGCCGATTTCCACGCTAGAGCGTTCTTGTTGCGCTCCCGTAACCCCGTTGGATAGACTCCGCCCGCGGCCGAGACCGGAAGTTTCCTGCGAACTCAGCTCCATTGTTCACTTTCCATTCCCATTCGCCGGGCTATGCTCACGCTGGCTGCTGCTTCAGATCTCATGTTAGAATTGTTTCATTGCGCGCCCGTAGCTCAGTTGGATAGAGCGTCTGGCTACGAACCAGAAGGTCGGGAGTTCGAGTCCCCCCGGGCGCGCCACTCCTCATTTTTTGTCCGCGCAAAGATTAGATCGAAGGGCTTTCTGAACGTGGTATAAACACTTCTGGCGTCGATTCCGCTGTTCAAGAGTACCTTTCACGCACTCTGCTGTTCAAGATTAAGCGCGCAGACTGAGCCAACTTCGCCGGTATTGTGAACTTCCTTCCATTGGTCGCGCTTTCCGCGCGCTATATTCTCGCGCCACGGGCGGCCCGCGTCGATCAGATGGTCGCACTGAGATATGTGCATGCCGATGACCGTTGATGCCGCATTTCGATGTAGCGTCAGACGGCACAAACTCGACATGAGGTGTGCTCCTTGTTTTCAGGGGCTGATTCGAGAGATAAAACTCACTCCAAAGGCCGCCTTCTATTTCTAAAATCCGTTTTTCGCCCGATTGGCTCATTTTGAGCATGGCACGAGCGGATGCATGACACTATGACGGATATAATGGCGGCTGGTCACCCTGCGAAATTGAGAAGGTCAGGAGGAGATATGCTCAAACGAAAGGCAATCACAGCTGCCTCCGCAGTCGTGTGCATCTGCGGTTTGTGCACGTTAGCGGCCGCGCAGGAGGGTGCACCAAAGAAGACGATCGCCTTGAAAGCCGCGCACATGATTACGGCCGTTGACGACACCGTCGTGAAGAACGGCGTCGTCATAATCGAAGGCGAGAGAATTAAGGCCGTCGGCGCTGCATTGCAAATCCCGTCGAATGCAGAAGTGATCGATCTGGGCGATGCCACGCTCCTGCCCGGCCTCATTGACGCGCACACGCACCTGCTGTCAGAGATGGACGGAACGAATCTGGCATTTCAAGATGTCGAGATGCTGCGCACAGTGGCGACACAAAGCACCGCACAGCGGGCGCTGCTCGGAGCCAGACACGGCCGCGAGGACCTGGAAGCGGGCATCACCATGGTGCGCGACGTCGGAAACTCCGGGGTCAATGGCGATGTTGCCTTGCGCTGGGCCATCGACCACGGATGGGTGCCGGGACCCCGCATGATCACTTCGACGCGAGCGCTGGCAGCTCAAGGCGGGCAGTTTGGCCAGCTGATTCCGGAAGCACAGAACATCATCGAGCAGGAATATGCGACCATTCACGGCCCGGAGAGCGCCAGGCAAGCCGTCCGCCAGGCGCTATACGACGGCGCGACCTGCATTAAGGTGATCGTGAACGGAAGCCCGGCGAACGTCACGCTCGACGAGATGAAGGCGATCGTCAACGAGGCTCATGCGTCGGGCGTGAAGGTCGCCGCACACGCGATCGGCGACGCACCCACGCGAATTGCAGCGGAAGCAGGAGTCGATTCGATCGAGCACGCGTACATGGTGAAGGACGATGTGCTGAAAATGATGGCCCAGAAACACATCTATCTTGTGCCGACCGATGGCACGTTGAAGACATTC
This sequence comes from Terriglobales bacterium, assembly GCA_035518615.1. Taxonomy (GTDB): domain Bacteria; phylum Acidobacteriota; class Terriglobia; order Acidiferrales; family UBA7541; genus Acidiferrum. The sequence continues at coordinate 13,818 of DATIXL010000012.1, forward strand.
GAGGACATGAGTTTCGGAACTCGTCAGCCGACGGAGGCCGAGCGCAGCAAAGCGGAGCAGGAGTTCGGGCCCTTCGTAAAGCTCGAGCAGGACCGGCTTCGCCGCGCCATCCAGTTTGGGGTGCCCATCGCAGCGGGCTCGGATATGTACTTGACCATGCCCGGAATGAACCGTGGCCAAGCCAGCTTGCTGGTTTATGAAGCTTACGCAGAAGCCGGGATGACACCAATGCAGATCATTCACGCAGCGACGCGAGACGCGGCGGATCTGCTCGCCATGAAGAATCGCGTGGGCACACTGGAGGCCGGCAAGCTAGCGGACATTATTGCTGTTCCCGGCGATCCATTGAGCGATGTGAAGGCACTCGAACACGCGGAATTCGTAATGAAGGGCGGGACTGTGATCGTTGAAAAGAAGTAGTGGCCGGCCTGGTGGCGTGCCAATGGCTGAGGTTGCATCTCGATCGAGCCCGACAGGGGCGGACCGAGGCTGTGGTCATCGAGCGACCAGAGTCTATTCGAGTTAAAGGAGCCGACATCGTTATGCGTTCAATGGGTCGCCGCCTACGAACAATGGGCCCACTTCGCGAGAGATCTCGGGGTGCGGAAGTACTGACACGAACTCTGGTAGAAAAGTTCTAAAATCGTCGCCTAGGACGCGCCATTCCTCGCTAGGTGTTGCTTCTCTTATATGCCTCGTGTACGTTCCTTGGAATAAACTCACGGTTCGTGATTACAAAGCCACTTGGGCGGGGCCAACTCTTTTCGAAATCGAGCAAGTATAGCGATTGGTACATCTCCTGTTGGTATGCCACGATCCCTGGCGTTGCTTCTTGCTTGGTTTTCCGTGATATCCATGAACCAATCGCTTGCAAATCTTAGGATTGGAGGTTTTTGCCGACTCATATCTGAATCATGGGAGGCGGAGCAACCAAACAGCTCGCAGCGGTCTGCCGGCGATGGGGAAATTGAGCTGCCGGTATTCTCTTTACGGCGGCCTTTCGAAATTGCAAAGCGGCCTGCCCGGGGGTCGTCCAGCACAATTGCCAGAGGCCAACTAAAGTATCCTACTGTATCTTCGTTGTTCTGGTCGGCCTTATGAGCTTGAACACACGGTGGCGCCAACCACTGTGAGGGAGCCATCTATGAACTCAACTTCGGTCACTTCAGTTATCGAGAACGCGCTAAAAATGTGGGCCTCCATCGTCCAGGACTACACGCTGATTACCGTTCGCTCCGTCCGACATATTTTTGGTAACCGCCGTTACTTCACCGACCTGGTCAAGCAGATGGACGTAATTGGGGTGGGTTCGTTGCGCATTGTCGTCGTTGCTCTTGTTTGTGTTGGCGGCGTAGTTGTTTTGAACTCTGCGTCACAATTTAGACGATTCGGCGAGACAATTTTAACAGCTGACGCCGTATCGCTCGCACTCCTCCGTGAGCTCGGCCCCGTGTTCACGGCTCTCCTCGTCGCAGGACGGAACGCCACCGGGATGGCATCCGAGTTGGGCTCCATGGTCGTCACAGAGCAGGTAGATGCGATGCGCTCTTTCGGGATTGACCCAATCCGCAAACTAATGACGCCGCGTGTCCTTGCCACGGTGTTAGTGCTGCCTCTGCTCGTCGCAGTAGGGGATTGTGCGGGTTTGCTCGGCGGATTCGTAGTCGCAAATATTACACTACAACTGGGTGCGGAACAGTTCTGGACACGCGCCATCAACACCTTGGTTTTCGGCGATCTCTTTATAGGTTTCACGAAGCCATTAGTTTTCGGATTCATTATCGCGACCGTAGGGTGCTACCAGGGGTTCCGCGTCAAAGGCGGCACGGAGGGTGTGGGCCAAGCGACAATTTCCGCATTTGTTGAGTCCTCCGTCATTGTGCTCGTGGTGGATTTGTTCCTCACTCGGCTTCTGCTTTCCGCGTTCCATTTGTGACACGAAACCTTCTCGCGTTGCTTCGAACATATTCCCGTAATTCATGGACAGCCTGTTGGCTTGCTTAAGTGAGAGATGCATCGAAAATCTTTATTCATCCTGGATGGCCATTGCGGGTGTGGTCCGATGGGTATTGCCACAGGGCGCGCCTGTTGGCGCCGCTGGAGCCGCGCTCGCAGCTCTTATGAACACGTCCGTGATTTGGTTGTGTTCTAACGCATTCGTCGTGGAGTTCTGCCATTCGATGACCTGGGCTCCGGTGGCTATCAAGTGGGGCCACACTTCATCCATGCCTGCGGTGGAAACCAGCTGGTCAGGAGTTCCCCCGCCGCGGCGGGGCCCGGCGCGCCACCATCTCCCAAGAGTTGCGACTTCCCGGAATCCTACGAAAAGACCAAGCCTCCGCGAATTATCCGAGTTTGCACTTCGCTGCGCCATTCTTGCCGCGAATTATTCTGGAGGGAAACTACTTCCGCGAGAGCCGCAGCTCGATGATCATCCGCTCATTCCCTTTGTCATCAATCAGGAAATGGCGATGCACGAGCACTCGGCCGCCTTCCTCAAGGTGCGCGCGCGCGACAGTCTTGCGTCCGGCATGCTCGGTATCGAGGGGCGTGGTCCAGAGCACGATGTTTTTGCCGTCGAATGTGCCGTCGCTTTGGCGAATGGACATCGTCGTCTGCCGCGAGTCGAACCACACGGTGGTGAAGCGATTCGTTTTGGAATCGAAGCCGGAGATTCCGGTGCCGGTGCTCTTCGTTCCGTCAGCATTGAAGAAGGTGAAATCTGACTCCAGAAACTTTCCGTCCTGGATCATATACTGTTTGCACAAGCCTTTCGTCACGATCGGCTTCCCGTTCATGGGGAAGAATGTCTTGACGACGTCCCAGTCGCCCGCGAATTGCGCGAGCAGCTTCTGACCGGCGCCTGGCTCGTTCGGCGGCTCGTATTGTTTGTGGGTTTGCTGCGCGACCGCCGCGGTGGCGGTCAGCAACATCGCGATGGTCCATTTGCTCACGGTGTGCACGGCACGCATGATACGCGAAAGTCGCACCCTTTGCCTACTTCATGGAATTTGCCAACCCGAGTGGAGATCTGGAAGCTTAATCCCAAAATGTGCGATTACATCTTGTTTTCGAAACGGCTGCGCTAGATTCTGCGCCCAGTAGGGAGCAACGGCTGGTACTGTGTTGCGAGCCGAATTTTCGTAGTATTTCTTGCGGATTCAAGCAGGTTGCATTCGGAGGAACACGCAACCTAGCCAGGAATCGGAGGTATTGAAGCGAGATTGATTTCCCATTTCCCGTTCCCCGGAGTCCGGGGATCGTTTGTCAGGAAGGGAGGGCCGCCTAGCGTGTGGACGAAACTCGGAAACACGAACGCCGAAGCGATCGCGAGAAAGACGCAAGCTTGCCGGTCTCTTCTCTCTGAATTTCTTGCTCCGCAATCAGGGCGCACACGGTTCGCAACGTCACCAATCATTGTAGGTCTTGAATTCGCCCGCCTCTCCCAACGTATTGCCAAATGACGCTCGCAGCCACAGGCCGGACAGGAATGGCAGTGCGGGGAAAGTAGCGCCACCCTTCGTACTATCGTCCGGTACACCCTCTCAAGAGGTGTCAGCGCCGCTTCTCGCCGCTGGTCTTCGCAACCCGGGCTTCGACCATTTTCTTGATCAGCGCAATCGGCAGCGGCTTATCCAACGGGAACTTTATCGTACCTTTGGACGTGGGGAAGCCCTTCAACTCCTGCTTGAACGCCACAATGACCGAAGCTGTCGGAAACAAACTGCAGTGCTTCGCAAACGCCGCGTACCAAACCAATATTCCTTTGTATCGGATGGCCGGTATCCCATAACTGATGGTTTCGCTGGCCTCCCTTGGCACGCTGGATCGAATTGCCGCGCGCAATTCGCCCAAAGTGCTCCGGGCCGGATTGGGGACGCTGGCGAGATACTCCGCAACGCTTTTCGGAGCGCGTCTTCCCTTGGGAGGAGAATTGCGCTTGCCCAATTTCGTTTTTTCCATGTCCGCAATGTTACACAGACATGGGAAGCAGGTCCACTGTGCGGGTTGAAGCTCGAGCCCCTCCAAACGCAATCAGATTAATGCTGATTTTGCTCGTGCTCATGCCGCCAGTCCCAATACGCCTGCTGCTCCTGCTGACTGCGATCCTTGAAATCGCGGTGCTGCCGGTGAGTATCGCTTTCCCACTGAACATAGAATCTGTCCTCATCATGATTCCACCGGTGATAATCGTGGTGGTCCACATCGTAATATCGCGCGCGAACGGCGCAACCAGTCATCGCCAGGGGAGTTATCAGCGAGCTCGCAACCGCAAGGGTTAGGATTATTCTACGCATCTCAGGTCTCCTCCTGAGCTGGGAATGGAATTGGAATCGTCGCTCCTGGACAGCGACGTTTGCTAACCACCTACTGAATTAGAACCCCGACTCGCACAAAAAGTTGCCGCGGCGAATCGCAACGAGGAAAGCACAAGTGCGAAGAATGTTGTCCGCACGCGAGCCATGGTCCGCGCTCACGATGACAAATGTTTTTATTCGTTGGTGCCGGTACAGGAATTCAAGAGGGAATCAGGGAAGCGGGACTTGGTTCTCGGCCACGGTCATCTTCCGCTTCCGGTCGCCGGCTGGAGCATCGGCAGCTTGCCGACGCGTTACCAAAAAAGGGAAGTCCGCATGCTCGTTCCCTGCGGTTTCCATTTTTTCTCGCTTTTTTCCCCGCCGGTAAAGCTCGATGGATTGCAAGGCTTCAGAAAATGTCCGTTGCCGGCCTTTTGCGCATTGGCGGCTATCGTGACCTCGGACGTCCAGAGCAAGATATCCAGCAGCTTGGCTCGTTGCATGTTATTCAAGTTCGAATTCCCGAGGGCGACTTCCAGTGCTCGCTGCGCGCACTCCTCCATCAATTTCTTCAATTCCGTGCGTCTTTGTTCGCCGTTCGACGCAAGGTCGCGATTCGGATCAATCCGCTCTAGAAATTCGTAGCAACGGCCAAGAAAATGGTTGCAGCACAGATTTTCAGCACAAAAGGAAGTAGCCCGGCGCTCTTGGCAAGAATCCACACCACACAATTGTTCAACAGGCATCGCACTTTGTTCTCCCGGGGTCCCCGACTTCGCCGGTGCTGTCCCTCTTCCGTTCATGATTCCTCGCCCAGCGCCCCCACTCTATTTCGTGATTCTGTACCGGATTTCGTTTCGCGGTTCTTCCTGAATTTGCTCAATTCGCTCCGCTTCGTTCAGTTGGCGCAAAACGCTCCCTCGGACTCCAGCAATGATCCCGCCCGCTCGTAACTCGCGCCGCGGCTCTCCAGCGAAACCTCTTGCCCGCCGTTCAAAAAGTATGTGCTTTGTGTTTGCACTCGCACGCAGCGGTCAAGAAATGGCGCCAGGATTCGCTGCATCCAGCGAATCTTGCGGTGTTTGGTTTCCTCGAACGTTCTTCCGTGCCAGAACGTAATCAACGTCCCCAGCCGCGCCTCTTGATCCGAGACCAGCACCATTCCGTGCAGGAATCCGTCCGGGTGATCTTTCATACCGCATATTGTCTCTTCGATCCCCGCCTGAATCTGCCCCGCCGCTTCCGGCTTCATCACAAAGTCCGCGCGCAGCGCCATAATTCTTCCCACTTTCACCGCGTCGCCCATCGGATACTCCGTCCCGTGGATTCGCCCGTTTTCGTTCACAGCAGCCCCCGAATCTGAAAAGCTTAAAGACGCATCCGGGCCGGCTTTCCTTTCCAGCCCGGATACGTCCCTTCAGGGGCACGCCAGGGGACCAGGTGAGTCCCTGGGTGAAGGTTTCCCGGTCTTGCAGGGTTCCTCATTTCGGTAGTGCGCCTCGTGTTCATTCCGTTTCAAATGCCGTTTGATTTGCTTCTCCTTGATTCATTGCCGCCGGCCCCAGTCATGGCTATACTTCCCTCTTCGGGGCACGCCTAGTGGAACTCTATTCTTTTGACGACGCCTACGTGCGGCGCCTCCGTGAAGGTGACCCTCCTACGGAGACCCACTTCGTTGCCTATTTTAGTCAGCTCCTGGCGATCAAGCTGCGCGCACGTTATCTCGCTATGGACACCGTGAACGATCTTCGCCAGGAGACCATGATTCGCGTGATCCGCGCCCTTCGCTCCGAGGGCGGAATTCGCCAGCCGGAGCGCTTGGGAGCCTTCGTCAATTCGGTTTGCAACAATGTATTGCAGGAGCACTATCGCGCCTCGTCGCGCAGCCAGCCGCTTGAGGATTCTCAGCTTGAAAACTCCGGCAAAGTGTTGAATCTGGAGGGGTTACTCATCTCAGAAGAGACCAGTAAGAACGTGCGTCGAGTCCTCAAATCCCTCCCTCAACGCGACCGCGATCTCATTCGCGCCATCTTCTTTGAGGAAAAAGACAAAGACGACGTCTGCCGGGAATTTGGCGTGGACCGCGACTATCTCCGAGTGCTCCTCCACCGCGCTAAAGATAAGTTCCGTCAGGCTTTAGGCGAGGACAAAGTCACGGCCGGAACGCGAGGAGCGACTGCCCGATGAAACGATTTCCCCCTCTTTCGCACTACTCAGCGGATGACGAAAATGAACCATACTGACGCCACACGCTTAGAAGCTTGTGAAAAGTACCTGCTCGGCGAGCTTCCTCCCTCGCTTCGCGCCGAGTTTGAGGAACATTATTTCGGCTGCGCCGTCTGCGCTGCGGAACTCGATGCGGCCGCACTCTTTCTCGCGGCCAGCCGTCAGGTTCTTGCTGAGTCTCCTGCCCCGGCCCGCGCCGGACACTCAACCTCTCCTGCGAAACCCTGGCTGGCATGGTTGCGTCCTGAGTTTGCTCTGCCAGCGTTGGCTGCTTTGCTGCTCTTGATTGGCTATCAAAATCTTCTCGTCATACCTCATTGGAAGAATCTCGCCGCTCCCACGGATTCCCCGCGGCTCCTCCACCCTCCCTCTGTCCGCGTTGGAGTTTCACGCGCCGCCCAATCCGTCTTCCAGGTTCCGGCCGGTCAGCCCTTCGATTTCTTTCTCGACGTCCCGAATGATCCTCCTTATCAGTCTTTTATGCTTCGCATTGAGGACAAGTCCGGCGCCACCCGTTTCTCCCTCCCGATCCCTTCTTCCGAGGCCGGTAAGACCTCTACCGTCCAGCTCCCCTCCAATCTTGCGCCTGGCAGTTACCAGCTTGTGCTTCAGGGGCTGTCCGCTTCTTCTCCTTCTGGCGACGAAATCACCCGTGCACCATTTATTGTTGTAATTCCGGGCCAAATTGAGCAGCATTAGACCCTCTCGAAACCCCATTTAAGGTGGCCTATATGACCGCGTCTCCCCGCCGCACCTTTCATTACCACGCTAACGCTCACGTTTTGAGCGGACTTTTTACCCGTCCGATCCAGCACCTTATCGAGGTGCAGGGTGCTTCGTCCCTGCCCTCCATCGGAGGCCACGGCAAAGCTCGTGTGGACGATTTCCGGCTCGAGCATTTTGTCTTCTTGAAACGCGGCTATTCCCACGTCTCCGGCAGTTCGCAAGAGCTGGATGGAAAAACGCATTACACTACGCTCGTGACCTCTGTCGCCGAAGGCGTGAACATTCTCGACGTAGTCACCGCCGACCGTATCGTGGGCCGCTTCGCCTCCAATTTTTCCTTCGATGAGAATCACAAGGAACCTCTGTTCACTTTTGTAGGCAGCAGATTCGACAATCTCAGGATCGCCGGATGCAAAACGAAAATCGAGCTCGACGTCGAATTCTTCGAGAAAATCCCTACCTACGAGGCGGCAAGAAACGAATTCAAAAAGAACCCCGAATTTAAGAGAATGGCTGAGGATGCGCTCGCAACCGGAGAGAAGCTTCCGGAACCTGCGGAGTGTGGGACGATTCTGTGTTCAGCCATCAACCAGAAGAAGATGCAGACCGAGTGCCCGGGCGTCGTCCGCAAGGGCCACTGCTTCCACATCCCGAAATTCGGCAGGCTCTACCTTGGCGAACTCCTGATCCGGTACGGCCACCGCACTCTCACCATGATTCGCTTCGAACTTGGTTCTCCCGTCTCCGGCACCGGCACCGTCGTCCAGCTGGACTCCGACGGTACTCCGATTCCGCCCCCCAAAGGGCCTTTGGGTGGATAGTAGCCGTTCCGCTGGCGCTAATTTTCGCGGCATGTGCCTGCTCGAAAGGCCCCACGCCGGCTCAAGTCCTGGATGGCATTCGTCAGGAATCTGTCCACGGCGACCTCGCGGCAGCTCTCCGCGATTCTGACCGCGAATATCGCCGCTATGCAGGCAAGAATCCTGAATGGGCCTGGCGCTTTCGCGTTCAGAAGGCCTACGTGCTGGTCCTCCGCAGTTCGTACGCCGAAGCCCTGGATCTTCTGCGTGAGGCCCCGCCGCCTGCTCTCGCTCATTCCGAAACTGCCGTCCGCCGGAAGACTGCGCAGGGGATTGCCCTCGATTTCCTGCAACGATTCGACGAAGCTCAGCGCGCCCTTTCCGAAGCGCAGCAACTCGCTGCGGCGTTTCAGCCAGATCTTCTCGGCGACGTTCTTCAAGCCCAGGGGAATCTGGAGATCTCCAGAAAAAACTACCCCGCCGCCTCCGCTGCTTTCCATCAGGCTCTTCAGCTGGACCGCCAGCGCCATCTGAGCAACCAGGAGACCAACGTCCTCGGAAGTCTCGGCTATCTGGCCATGTGGGAGGAGCACTACGATGAGGCCATCGGTTGGTTCAAGGAATCGCTCAACCGCTCGCAGGCTGTAGGTTCGGACTACACCGTCGCCAAAGTCCTTGGAAACATCGGATGGAACTACTCCGTTGTCGGCGATTTCGAAAATGCCGAGGACCTGCTTAAGCAAGCCGATCGCGCCTCCCTGAAGGCCGGTCTCCCCGGTGATCACGTCAAGTGGCTCAACGCCCTCTCCGACGTCTATTTTCAGCAGCATCGCTACGATCTCGCCGGTTCCACCTCCGGGGAAGCACTCCTTCAGGCACGCAAGATCGGCGACAATCGCGATATCACCAGCTGCCTGAACAGCTCCTCGGACATTGCCTTGGCCACCGGTCTTGTGGATGCCGCTGAAAAATACAATCGCGAAGCCCTGGCAATCGAACAAGCAGGGCTCGATCAATTTGGCGGCGCTTCTTCCACGATCATCTCCGGGCGCATTGCCATGAGCCGGCGCCACTTTCGCGAAGCGGAGGAAACCTTTCAGAAAGTCATTCGCGCGCCAAACATGGAAACCCCCTTACGCTGGCAGGCCCAGGCGTATTTGGCACAGGCTTACGCCGCGGATAACCTTCCCGCCGTCGCGGAGGCCGAGTTTCGCAAAGCCATCGGCACCATCGAGACGGCTCGTGCCGCTGTCGAACGCCAGGATTTTCGCGTCTCCTTCCTTTCTTCGGCCTTCCAGTTTTACACCGCCTATATGGATTTCCTCGTTTCCCGCGGCCGCAGCCTCGATGCTCTCGCCGTGGCCGATCTCAGCCGCTCGCAATCCCTCGCTGAAAGTCTCTCGCTTGATTCGCCCTCTTCCACACCCTCGTTCTCCCGATTCCATCCGCGGTCTCTCGCCGCCCGTTTTCATTCCACCTTCCTCTTTTATTCTCTTGGCGAGCGGCTTTCCTACCTTTGGGTCATCACCCCTCAAAAAATTTCTCTTCTCACCCTCCCGCCACAGGAAGAGATAGACGCTCTCGCAAAATCCTATCGCGAAGCCCTCTCCACCAGTCCTCTCGATCCTTTATCGACTCCGGGCTCGTCCGGCGGCAAACTCTATTCCATCCTGGTCCAGCCCGCCGCGAAGCTGATCCCGCGCGATTCCCGCGTCATCCTCTTCCCCGACGGCAGTCTCGACACTCTCAATTTCGAAACTTTGGTTGTCCCCGCGCCTCATCCTCATTACTGGATCGAGGATGTCACCCTCTCTGTTGCCGATTCGCTGGCTCTTCTCGATCGGCCCCGCCCCGCGACCTCCCTTCGCAACGCGCATCTTCTCCTCGTAGGTGATCCCACTCCTGCCGATCCGCTCTTCCCACCCCTTCCCCAGGGCCCCGCGGAAATGAACATCGTCGAACGGTATTTTCCCGCTTCCCACCGCGATGTCTTAACCGGATCCTCAGCCACTCCGCCCGCGTACCTCCAGGCCGATCCCGGCCGCTTTCAGTTCATCCATTTCGTCACGCATGGTACCGCCAGCCGCCTCCAACCCCTGGAATCCGCCATCATTCTTACCTTGTCCGGAGACTCTTATAAGCTCTATGCCCGGGAAATCATCACCCGGCCCCTGCACGCGTTTCTGGTCACCATCTCCGCTTGCAATGGCGCCGGGAATCGTGCGTACGCCGGCGAAGGGCTCGTCGGCTTGTCCTGGGCCTTCCTTCGTGCCGGAGCGCACAACGTCATCAGCGCACTCTGGGAAGTCAGCGACGCTTCCACTCCCAAGCTCATGGATTCTCTGTATCGGGGTCTCAATCGCGGTGAAGATCCCGCCACGGCTCTGCGCAACGCCAAGCTAGCCTTGCTCCACTCCGGCGGCCTCTACCAAAAGCCTTATTATTGGGCGCCCTTCCAGCTCTACACCGGCTCCTGATCTCTTCCTTCGAATCTCGCTCTTCGAACCTCTACCCTCCAACCTCTAGTAAATCTCCATCGGCAACCCAACATAGTTCTCCGCCAGCGTCGTCATCGCCGCCTGCGAACTCGTCGCGTAATCCAGCTCCGCTCTCTGCCTCTTCCGGTCAAATTCGCTATCCTCTTCGAATCGGTGCAGCATGCTCGTCATCCACCACGAGAACCGCTGCACTTTCCACACGCGCCGCAAACAAATCTCCGAATAGTTTTCCAACAACTCCCGCCGGCCCTTCTTGTAAAACTCGATCAGCCCCGCCGCCAGCACCCGCACATCCGCCACCGCCAGATTCAATCCTTTCGCTCCCGTCGGCGGCACGATGTGCGCCGAATCTCCCGCCAAAAACAATCTCCCATACTGCATCGGTTCCACCACAAAACTCCGCATCCCCGTCACGCCCTTCTGCACCACCGGCCCTTCCGTCAATTTCCATCCGCTCGTCGTCTCCAGCCGTTTGTGCAACTCGCCCCAGATTTTCTCGTCCGGCCACTCCGCCAAATCTTCATCCGGCTTGCACTGAATGTACAGCCGGCTGATCTGCGGCGACCTCATGCTCAGCAGCGCGAATCCCCGCTCGTGGTATGCGTAAATCAATTCCTCGTTCGAAGGCGGCGCTTCCGCCAGAATCCCCAGCCACCCGAACGGGTACTGCCGGTCGTAAATCGTCAAAACGCCGTCCGGAATTGTGTTCCGGCAGCATCCATGAAACCCGTCGCATCCCGCAATGAAATCGCATTCCAACTCTTCCTCTTTCTCGTGCTTTCTGTATCGAATCACCGGCCGCTCGGTATCGAATCCGCTCACGCTCACGTCTTTCGCCTCGTAGTGAATCGGCAGCCCGCTCGCCAGCCGCGCTTCCACCAGGTCGTGCACTACTTCGTGCTGGGCGTAGATCATCACGCCCTTCCCACCCGTCAATTCCTGAAAATGAATCCGGTGGCTCTTCCCTCCAAATCGCAATTCGATCCCGTAGTGCATCAATCCCTGCCGCATCATCCGTTCGCCGAGTCCCATTTCGTTCATCAGGTCCACGGTTCCTTGCTCCAGCACGCCCGCGCGCACGCGCTCTTCGACGTACTGCCGCGTGCGCAGTTCCAGCACCACGGATTCGATCCCCGCCATCTCCAACAGCCGCGCCAGCACCAGCCCCGCCGGCCCCGCCCCCACAATCCCCACCTGCGTCCTCATCCTCTCCCGCCTCCCTGAGTCTCGCTCATGACCCTTGCACCATTATCCTCACCCTAACAGCCCGTTCGGCTCCGATCCCAATGTAACATCCGGTCTGATAACTGCGCCTACTTGGCGAGTTTGGGTCGGGTGGACTGGCTTGTTCGTTACAGAATCGCCGTGGTTTGTCTAGGCGCTTATTCCAGGCAAGGTTCGACAGGAAAGCCTTCAAAGCATGGCAGGCGAGGCGCAAATCCGATTGCGACAGGCCAAGATCCATGCTTAAGGAGTGGGTGGAAACGCGAGCCACGTCCTGCTACGCTGGCGGCACATGAAACTCGGACCATCAGATCTCATCGGGGTGGGTGGAATCGCACTTACCATTGTGTTGCTTGTCCTCGACAAG
>DATIXL010000013.1:0-15467 GCA_035518615.1 Terriglobales bacterium
TTGTCCGTGGTGATCGGTGTGTTGATCGGGGGATATTTGGCAGACCGTCTGCAGCGCTTCTGGCCATTCGGCCGCATCATCGCCATCGCGGGCGCATTCCTCCTGGCCGCGCCGTTTCTGTTGCTCGCCATCCAATCCGAAGAACAGCGCACCGTGCTGATCGGATTGTTTGTGGCGGGATTCTTCATGTCGTGGTATCACGGCCCGGTGACGGCGGTAATTCACGACATGATGCCGAGGCGCGCGCACGCGACTTCCATCGGGCTGTACATGTTCGTGACGCAGCTCGTCGGCGGATTCGGGCCGCAGGTGGTCGGCAAAATCTCCGACCAACAGGATCTGCAAGTGGGATTACAAATTGCCGTCGCAGTGCTGGTATGCGGCGCGCTGCTGATGTTCCTGGTGATTTATTTCATTCGCCGCGATGGATTGCGGCATCCGAGCCTGGATGCCTTTCACGCGGAGCCGGGTGCTTAGGCTGCCAACCCTGGAATTATTTGATTCCGGCGAATTCGATCAGGCGCATCACGTCGTTGTGGGAAGCGTCGTAGAGCGGCCGTTCGTCTTCTTCCTCCAAACGTTCGCGCAAATATTCCGCGGCAATGAAGCTGGCTTCGCGGTCGGTCAGATCGCGGCCGTGTTTTTCGCGGAAAGCGACGAAGGCGGTGTGCGCCAAACCGACGACCATGGCTTCGCCATCCACGAAGAATTTTGCGTCAATGGTGTCGCTGTGGCGCGTGGCGATGCCGTTCCAGATGTGCGAAAAGCGGCACTGATAGATTTTGCCGCTGAGTTTCGATTCCACTTCAAACGCGCCGATGAACTGGCTCATCGCGCCCGCATTGGCCAAAACCGGTCGAGTGGTCACGTTTTCTCCTCTTGCCCTTTAGCGGCTCACGGCGGTAGCCGTTTCCGCGTGAGAGTAGCATTGTATCGCTGCGCCGACTCCCGCGCCGCTCGGCACGCGCACGCCCCGATCGAGCAGCGCTTTCTCCATGGCGGCAAGGAGCAAAAGCACATTTTGCTTCTGGCTGCAGTAGCCCATCAAGCCGAGGCGCCAAATCTTCCCTTTCAGGGCCCCGATACCTCCGGCGATCTCGATATTGAATTCCTCGAGCAACTGATCGCGGAATTTTTCGTCGCTAACGCCGCCGGGAACCATGACCGGCGTGACGGTCGGCAGGCGGTCTTTGGGATTTTTTACGAGCAACTCGAGCCTCATGGCCTCAAGGCCGGCGATGAGGGCGAGCTGATTCGAGCGGTGGCGCTCCCAACGGGCTTCGAGGCCTTCTTCGACCGTGAGACGCATGGCTTCCCGCAAAGCGTAGATCAACGAAATCGGCGGAGTGTGATGATAGAGCCGCTCCTTGCCCCAATAATTCATGGCGGTGGTCAGATCGAAATACCAGCTCTGGACTTTCGTTTTGCGGTTGCGCAGGACTTCTTCCGCGCGCGGGCTGACGGTAATGGGGCTCATGCCCGGAGGCGCGCTGAGCGCTTTTTGCGACCCGCTGAAAACAATGTCCAGGCGCTGCTTGTCCACGTGGAGCGGAACGGCGGCGAGCGAGGCGACGGTGTCCACGATGAGGAGCGCGTCGAACTCATCGGCAACTTTGCGGAAATTGTCCAAGTTGGTGAGCACACCGGAAGAGGTTTCGCCGTGGGCGAGGCCGATGATCTTGATTTTCTTTCCTTTGGCGGCTTTGCGAACGTCGTTCGGATCCACGGGCAGGCCGTAGGGAACTTCGATCTTGGTGATCTTCGCGGGCGAGCGCGATGCGATCACAGACATACGCTCTGAAAACAAGCCATTTACGCAAATGATGGCTTCGTCGCCTTCTTCGAGGGTGTTCAGGACGGAAGCTTCGATGCCGCCGGAGCCGGAAGCGGAGAGCGGCATGGTGAGGCGATTTTCGGTCTGAAAGATCTTGCGCATGAGGGCCTGGGTATCATCCATGCAGGTCTTGAACCAGGGGTCCAGGTGGCCGACAAGGGGTGAGGCGAGCGCTTTGTAAACGCGAGGGTCCATGGAAGAAGGACCGGGGGTGAGCATCAAGCGTGTTGGGGGAGCCAGTTCTTCCATTTCATGCGTCATGGTCAATGCCTCTGTTTTGCGTCACTTGCCTTTGAAAGAATGCCCGGGAGTCTGATTTTCCCGCATTCGGGAGGTCCCGGCAACGGACAAATTGGACGCTGCGCAAGAGACCCATTGTTGAAGAGACAAGCGAGACCGTCGTGCGAGCCAGGTCAGCGTGCCGAGTGAAATCAAGCAAACGCATGAGAGCGCCTTGTTTGCTGCTAAATTGAAGACTGGAAACTGTGGCCCGGTGCCAGCTGGTGTCTGGATGAAGTCTGCATCGCTGCCGGTTTGTGCATTTCAATCCCCGGCCGAGTGAAGAACGGCAGCCTAGCCGCCAGGAGGCGAGCACGTGATTTTCAGAGTTTTCGCTAACAAGCTCGGACTGGGCGAGGCGGCAGCGGAGCATGCTGCCGGCGCGATTCAGTCCGCGATCGGGCAGCGGGGGTGTGCCCGCATGATTGCCGCGAGCGCTGCTTCCCAACTCGAGTTCCTCGCCGCACTAACCAGAATTCGCGGCATTGCCTGGAAGAACGTCGAGCTGTTCCATCTGGACGAGTATCTTGGTCTTCCGCCGAATCATCCCGCGAGCCTTGCAAGATTTCTCCAGGAACACCTCATCACCCGAACAGGGATTCGCAAATACCATCTGCTGGACGGGACCCAAGAACCCGATAAGCTTATCCATGCGGCCGGGACAAGCCTGACCTCCGCTCCGATTGACGTCGCGTTTGTGGGTATCGGCGAGAATGGCCACCTGGCGTTTAACGATCCACCGGCTGATTTCGTGACGGAAGAGCCGTATCTCCTGGTGAAACTTGACGAGACAAGCCGAAGACAACAGGTGAGGGAAGGGTGGTTCCAGAACCTTTCCGAAGTGCCGGAACGCGCGATTTCCATGTCCGTCCGGCAGATTCTCAAGTCGTCGGAAATCATCGCGATCGTCCCGGATTCCCGAAAGGCCGAGGCCGTGAAGGCCTGCTTCAGCGGCGAGATCAGTCCGATGGCGCCCGCCTCGATTCTGCGCACGCATCCCCGCGCGACGGTCTATCTCGATACCCAGTCCGCAGCGCTGCTCGACCCGCTGGTGCTTTCAAAGTACGCATCCTGAAGGCCTCGAGAGCGCCGATGGAGTGGCGAGCTGAATCGCGGCCATGAGATCCAGGCGAGTAACGTTCAACGGGGTCTGCGGCGGGGGCGGGGGAGGAATTCGCGGGAGAGGGCGCGCCAGAATTTGCGTCCCCAGATGCCGAGGAGAAGAGCGAAGCCGAAGAGGAGAACGATTTCGAAGCTGGCGCGGCCATCGCGGTTCCAGTAAGCGTTGGGATCAAGATCGAGCCAGAAGGTGAATTCATCGAGGGTGAGCGCGGCGCCAATGCCATAGAGAAGAGACATCAGGCGGCTGGTGAAGAGAGACGAGTAGCGGTCGCCGGTGCCGACTTCGATGAGCCAGGAGAAACCCACCACGAGCAGGATAAAAATGCCCCAAACAAGATGATGGACGTGGGTGCCGCGAATGACGATGTAATGGAACGGCCCAAAATTGCGCGAGGCGAGGAACGCGGCGAGCCGCGCGAATCCCACGGTGAAGAAGAAGCCGAGAGCGGCGAGAAAGAGGCGGCGGCGGGGACGATCGCGGACATGTTCATGGAAGAGCGCGGCGACGCGCGGATGGCGCAGAAGAAGCAATACGAGAATTGTGGCAGCAGCGACGAGTAGACCGAAGGACAGGGCATCAACAGACATCGAAGCGTCTTCTCCCCAGAGTGGACAGAGGCCAGTTGGGGGAAGTATAGCGTTGAAGCGGGAAGAAGTGGCGAGCGGCGAGTGGCCTGCTAGAGAGGGCAATACGAAGAAGGGCCTCAGAATCGGCCGAGCGGGCGGAAAGTGTGACAAAATGGCGGCGAAAGGCGGCAAGAGACTCGTTGCTCGCGATGCAGTGGAACAATGAGCAGCCCGGAAAACATTTTGCCGCCGGGGAGGCTATGTGAACGCGAGCATGGCGCGAGCTGAACAAGATTTGTGGCCGGAACTCCCGCTGGAAGCGTGGCAGGACACCTACGAAACGCTGCACCTGTGGACGCAGATCGTGGGCAAGGTGCGGCTGGCGCTGAGCCCGAACGTCAACCACTGGTGGGGAGTGCCACTGTACGTGAACGCCACGGGGTTAACCACTTCGGCGATTCCCTACCCCGAAGGGATTTTTGAGATTCAGTTCGACTTCATCCGGCACCAGCTGGTGATCCAGACATGCCAGGCAACGAGCAAGACGATGGCGCTGGCGCCGAAGTCCGTGGCTGAATTCTACCGGGAGTTCAGGGAAGCCCTGGCTTCGCTGGGAATTCAGGTGAAGATCTGGAAGATGCCGGTGGAGATCCCGAACCCGATTGCGTTCGACCAGGATACCCAGCACGCTTCCTACGACGCGGAGTACGCTAACCGCTTCTGGAGAATCCTCTACAGCTGCGCGGAGATCTTCAACGAGTTTCGCGCCGAATTCATCGGAAAAGCGAGCCCGGTGCATTTTTTCTGGGGGAGCTTCGACTTGGCGGCGACCAGGTTTTCCGGGAGGCGCGCGCCGGAGCGGCCCGGTGCGGATTCGATTACGCGCGAGGCGTATTCGCACGAAGTGATCAGCGCAGGATTCTGGCCGGGCGGAGGAGACGTGAAGGGAGCGGCGTTTTATGCGTACGCAGCGCCGGAGCCGGAGGGATTTGCGAAGAGCACGGTGCGCCCGGCAGAGGCGTTCTACCATCCGCAACTGAAGGAATTCTTCCTGATGTATGACGACCAGCGGCAGGCGAGTTCGCCGCGAGGGGCGTTGCTCGAGTTTCTGGAGAGCACATACGAAGCGGGAGCGGAGCTTGGGAAGTGGAATCGCAAAGAACTGGAGAAGCCAGCGGCGGGATGACACACCCGCGAAGCTATCAAGCGGCGGCGGATTGCTGCTCGGGAGCGAGGAGATGCGCGGGAACCTTGCGCAGATCCCAAACGATGTGGAGCCAGGAGAGTACTTTCAGCGTGTAATAGGTAATGTCAATCTCCCACCAGAAAAAACCCTGACGCGCGGAAGCCATGAAGTGATGATGGTTGTTATGCCAACCTTCGCCGAGCGTAAGAAGCGCGAGGAGCCAGTTGTTCTTGCTGGTGTCCTCGGTTTCATAGCGGCGCGAACCGAAAAGATGCGAAAGCGAATTGATGGTGAAGGTGTCGTGCCAGAGAAGCACGGTGCTGAGGCAGAAACCCCAAATAAAGAGCGGGAGGCCGCCGATGAGGAATAGCATGACGGCGAGGGTGATGGGCGGAATCATGTGGTACTTATTCAGCCAGCGCAGCTCGGGAAACTTGGCGAAATCGGCGATGTAATTGATGCGCGTGTCGTTGTACTTATCGGAGATGATCCAGCCGACGTGAGACCAGAAGAAACCGAACAGCGTGGGCGAATGGAGATCGAGCTCCTGATCGGAATAGCGATGATGATGGCGATGATGGGCCGCCCACCAGAGGACGCCCTTCTGGCCGGAGGTCATGGCCATGAAGGCGATGACGAACTGGAAGACGCGGCTGGTCTTGAAGGAGCGATGCGAAAAATAGCGGTGATAACCGGCGGTTACGAAGAACATGCGCACGGCGAGCAGGGCGAGACACGTGATGAGATAGGCCCAACGGAAGTGCACGAAAAAGATACCGAGAGCGAGCAAATGAATGATGGCGAACGGCAGACTCAAAAGTACGGAAATGCGGGACCCATTGGGCAGGGGTATGTACAGCATGCGGGCAAGTGAAGCCATCCAGCGAGTTCCTCCGAGAACACTCGACGCTCGTGGTTCGTTTTTCTTGGGCCGCGAGAGGAAAAGCCCGCAGGAACCTGGCGCCAACAAAGACATAACCAGTTTACGGGTGTGGAGCGGATGGGTCAAGGCAACAAAAGGACAGGTTTTCTTGAGGGGAAGGACAGGGAAGAGCAGGCAAAAATCGATTTCAGCGTAAGGGAATGAGTATCGCGCCGAAAAAGCGCGGATGAACATCCGGATCGCGACGCGTGTACAATTGGCGAACCTAAGTCTGACGAAAGCCTCGTGCGTCATTCGGGTGCTGCTCGCGGGCGATAGCACAATTCCAAGTTTAAGGGACCGGGAGAGTTAGCATGGCAAACGAGGCGGCATGCAATGCGAAGCGCCAGCAGATTCTCAGGGTTGCAAAGCAGCTTGCTGACGACGGGGCGCATTATTTGTGGGGAGCGGAAGGGCAACGGCCGGGCCGCAGTGCGCCGGGCCTTTTTGCACCTGTGATCGTCAACGGCGCCACGCCCGGCGAGACAACTTGCTGCGCGGCGACGCTGACCGTGGACAAAATAGTTTATGTCTGCGCGGGGCGATGCTCGCATTCGGGTCTCGCGAGCGTAAAGCCGGTGCCAAAGCTGATCGCCACTCCCGAAAGCGATGGGAACCTGAAAGCCTTCATTTCAAAATATCAGGGAAATCCGAACGCGCAGTTCGGCTGGGGGCTTGACCTCACGCCGCGAAAAGTTCGCGGCGATAAAATCGTGGACTACAACACGAACAAGGATATTACGGACCAAGTGGTGTGGGGCGAAGGTTGCGACGATACACAGCATTTCGATTGCGGGGGATTCGTGAGGTACGTGGTGCGGCAGGCTTGCGGGGTCAATATCGCAGGAATCAGCCAAGGCGATCCGGCGAAACACAAGAACTCACTGGGACAGCCGATGGGAAGACTGCTGGAGGTGGGAGAGACGGTGTTGCCCGCGGACATTCTCGTGTACTCCGGGCATATTGCTTTTGCCACCGGAGACCCGCCACTCGGATACCACACGAACATCTACTACAAACTAGCGCAAGCAGAAAGTGCGGTGTACGGCGTGAACTACGGGAAGACGCACAAGGCAACAAACCAGAAATGCATCCGCTTGTCGGATTCGACGTTGTTGAATTCGCCGTGAGACGCCGCCAAAGGAATTTTGAGGATGAAGCGGGAGAAGATACACTCTTGAGCCATGAGCGAGAAACCTGTACTGGTGGGACTGATTCCGGAGGCGGTGGTGCTCGACCCGGGCGATCAGGTGAGTTGGATTTCGGACGCCGGGAATCTTCGCGTGGAGTTTGACGCGAACCGCTGCCCTTTCAGCTCGAATGTATTTCAGGCGCCTTCGGGGATGCGGCTGCTGAGCGGACCGCCGAGGCCGGGCACGAAAGCGGGATCGTACAAGTACCGGCTGTGGCTGAACGATCAGATGGTGGGGCGGGGCGAAGTGATTTTGCGGGATTAAAGGGAACGCGCAGATTTTAACGGTGAAAAGGGCGCGGCCGGAGGCAAAGTGCCGGACGCAGCCGAGTAATCGCCTTCATTCAGGCACCACAGAGATTTTTTAGACCGAGCGACGAAGCGGCTACGGTTTCTTGGGCTGCTTGGCGATCACCAGGCCTGCAATCTTCTTATAGGTCGCTTCAGGGATGATGTTTTTCTTCACCAAGTCGGTTTTCATCTTGTAGGGGCGCCCATCCACAATTTTCTTGGCGTAGGCGTCACCGATTCCGGGCAGAGCTTTCAGCTGATCCACTGAAGCGGAGTTGATGTCCACCAGATCCTTGGCCTTAGCCGTGGCGCCCGCCTCGGCCATTTTTTGCTGCGGCATTGGCGGAAGCGAAATGGCAAGCGAAGCGCCGAACACCGTGATCATCAAAGCCAGCAGCACCTTGCGGAAATGATTGGTCATGAATTCTCTCCTTTAGATTCAATCGAACTGCAAACTCGTTTGCGGTCATTCCTTTGACGCCGGACGATAGCCGGCGCGGAGCGCATCCGACTCCGTCATGTACTTGCCATGCTTGGTCTTGCCATACCATTTGGTTCCCGGCTTATGGAAGACTTTCGTGTCCGTGTTGACCCAGACCAGGGCTGAAGTTGCAGGGCGGGGTGTGGCGTTCCGGGCTGAAGCATTTTGTGTTGCGGCTGAACCGGCGGCAGTTTGATCGGCGGGGTGGGCCTGAGCCTGAGTTTGCAAGTGCTGACTGCTCTTTTTGGGAGGGTCCTTTTTGTCCTGTTTGCCCTGGCCGGGATCGCCTTTGTCCGCGCGAGGCGAATCGCTAGGGTTGGAATTCTGCGAATGGGCGCGAGCGAAGGAAGGAGTGACGAAAGTGAAAGCAAGGATCAGGGCCGCGATGCTAATGGCCAAGAGGTTGGGATGCCGGCTGGCAGTTCGCAAGTAGCTTTCTCCGCCTGCTCTCCTTGCCCACCGGGAGACGGACGAGGCAATTGCCGGGCAGGGGGAGCGATTCCGAATCTAGACTGGGCTTGGCTTCGTTCGAATGGCCGAATCTTCGCGGAGATGGACCACATTGTCAAGACCAGGAAAGGTACGAGGAGAAGGAAAGGCAAATGGCACGCGGGGGAATACCTGAAGTCGAGTGCCGCTTAATCTCCAGCCATGAGGATGCGGGTGGATTCGATGGATTCGGCGAGGCCGCGGCGGACGGTACCCAAAGCAAAAGCGGGAACATCCTTCTCCGGAGCAAGGGTCAAGGTTGCGGCTTTGCGAGGAAATTCTCCCCGACGGTCGAGACGGAGGCCTGCATCCTTCAGAAACTCCGCGGAGAAGCCCATATCCTCGGCGCGATCCACACCCCAGAACCAGAGCTTCTCCTCGTTGCGCTGCATGAAGTCCAGCGCTTGCTGGAGCTTCTTCATGGCGCGGTCGAAGGAAGAAGCAAGGAAATAGACAGAGAGCGTCCAGGCGCGGCGGGGGTAGTGAACCTGGATACGGACACAATACTTGCCGTTCTGATTGCGTTCCATGCTGCAGCGGTAGTCATTGCGAGGGGAAGTGGAGCGCGCCGCCATACGTTTCACCGATCCTTCGTTTCCTGAGCCTGCGCCGCTGTGCGATGTCGCTTCCGTTGGGTCGCTCGCTAGATGGGACGGATAGGCGCCGAAGCCAGGTTTGGTCCCTTTCGTAGAGGGTCAAAGGGAACACCAATAGGCTAACGGGGTGCAAAGGGAAAAGCAAGGATGGCTTAGAATCCTGTTAACTTATTTATTTTGTGTCACTTGGAGTTAGGATAAGTCGCCAAAGCCCTTCAATTTATCGGGCATTAGCTGGAGTTTACCCTCTTGTTTCAGGCGGTTCTCGAGGGAGGTTTGGAACGCCTGGAAAGCAAGAGAGCGCTTTTCCTGGAGGGCTTGATCCATAAGGGAGGCCTTTTGCTTCTCGAAATCTTCGGGATTCGGTTCCACTTTGTCGGCAACGCGGTAGACGAGCCAGTTGGCTCCGAGATTCAACGGCTGGGCAACCTCGCCTTGGCTCATATGAAATGCGTCGGCGAGCTGCTTTCCGCTGGCCACACCGGAAATAGAGCCGGCGCGCGAGAAAAGATCGCTGGTTTTAGCATCGAGGCCGAGGGCCTTCGCGGCCGCCGCGAAGTTCTCGCCGGCTTTTGCCCGCTTGGCAAGCTCTTCGGCCTTCGATTTCGCTTCCTGAGTGGATAATTGCTGTTTCAGGTCGGAAATCACACGATCGCGAACCTCGTCCAGTGTGCCCTGATGAGCAGGAACAATGCTTTTGACGGAGACGACGACATAGCCCCTGTCGGTCTGAATCGGAAGGCTGGTATTGCCCTGGCTGAGGCGGAAGATGGCGTCTTTGACTTCAGGCGAATTTCCAAGCTCGAGGAGCGGATCGGTGACGGAAATGGGTCGTGTCTCGCCGACCGTGAGGCTGAATTGCTTGGCCAGGGTATCAATCGCGGTGCGGCTGGACTGGCGGATCGCCGCCGCGAGCTTATCGGCCTCGTCGTTCGCTTCCTGGTCGGCTTTAGCCAGGACCATAGGCGCTTTGATCGAGTCCTCCACTTCATCGAAGGGCTTAGTGTGTGCCGTCTCGCGGGCCAAGACCTTAATGATGTGGAAGCCGTACTGCGTTTTGATCAGCCCGGAAAGTTGGCCTACAGGAAGGCTAAAAGCAGCCTTTTCGAACTCAGGAACGGTCTGGCCGCGGACTATCCAACCGAGATCGCCCCCCTTATCCTTGGTACCAGGATCTTCCGAATATTTCTTGGCTAGATCTTCGAATTTGGCGCCTTTTTTAAGCTGGTCAAGAATATCCTGCGCTTTCTTCTGAATTTCGGCGACTTCGGCGTCGGTTTTGCCGACTGTCATCAACAAAATGTGCTCAACGTGGGCGCGATCGGGCACTTCATATTGGGAGATATTTTTCTGGTACTCGGCTTTGAGCACGTCATCCGGAATCTGGACGCTTGCGCGCAGCTTGTTGATATCAATCACGCCATATTGGGCGACACGCTTTTCGGGGACCTGGTATTTAGACTTGTCTTTGTCGTACTCCGCTTTGATCTGTTCATCGGTAGGGGTGATCTTCGCTTCGAGGTCCTGCGGATTGAACTCGACGTAGTCGAGCTTCACTTTTTCATTTTGATAGAGAAACTGCTCCTGAATTTCAGCCGGGCTCACACTGATTCCATCTGTCACGAGCTTTTGAAATTTTTCCTGCAAGATGCTTTGACGGACCGCTTCTTCAAAGGCCGGAACGGTCATCTGAAACTGGCGCTGAACCAACTGGGTGTACTGGTCCATACCAATAGGGCTGTCGCCGTTGAAAGCGGCGGGCAGGAATTGCTTGATTCGGTCGGCTACTTCTTCGTTTGTTACGTGGATGCCCAGCCGCTTGGCTTCGTATTCCAATTCTCGCTGAAAGACAAGGCTCTTCAGAATCTGCTGGGCGTATAGGGTTTCCAGCTGTTTTGGAACGGTATTCTGCCGCTCAATATCGGCGAGCCTTTGCTGGACTTCCTGGAGAGTAACCTTTTGGTCTCCAACCCGTGCGACGGTGTCCGTGGCGTTCACGTCCGTGTTCGGTCCCTGGGGTACCAGGTAGAGGAGCATACCCGCACCAAGCACAAAAACGACCGCGCCCAGCATGATCCGGACGAAAAGCTTCTTGTTATCGCCTGCTGCCATCGAAGACGTCTCCTGCAACGCCTGCCCAAACTTTGGATTATACGGGACGCGCGGCTCGTACCTCAAATACAATCCCTTGCAGGGCCAACGAAGAATGTGGAAAAGCAGGCGCGAGCGTGGGACGAGTTTGATCCGGGAAATGGGTGCGGCGGCGCTGATTGCGCTGGTTGCGGTCGGACCTTTGCATGGAAACCGGCTTGGGCACGAGAATCCGACGCCGACCTTTTACAGAGACGTGCTCCCGATTCTTCAGCAGCACTGCCAGACTTGCCATCGAGCCGATGGCATTGCGCCCTTCGCACTGGAGACATACCAAGAGACAAAAGGCTTTGCGGGAGCAATTGCAACAGCGGTGGGTAATCGCAGCATGCCTCCGTGGTTTGCTGATCCCGCCATCGGGAAATTTTCGAACGACACGTCGTTGAGTGTCGCTCAAATTGTGACGTTCACCGCCTGGGTGAAGGCACGGGTGCCCGAAGGAGACCCGCGGGATGCGCCGCCCGCGCTTCACTGGGCCACGTCCTGGACGATTCCCAAACCGGATCTCGTGCTGAAAATGCCACAAAGAGTCAAGCTCCCGGCAACGGGCGACGTGGACTACACCTACGAGATCGTGCCGACTCATTTCCGGCAAGACCGTTGGGTGCAGGAAACGCAATTGCTGCCCGAAGCTCGAGCGCATGTACACCACGCCGTCGTTTACATCCGGCCACCGGCTTCGAAGTGGCTGGAACATGGGCCAATCGGCAAGCCATTCACCGCTGCGACACTGACGAATCCGGAGGACCGGCGTGGAGCACATTGGACGGACGCAGATATTTTAATTGTGTACGCGCCCGGGAGCTCTCCCGGAGAATATCCCCCCGGCGCGGCCAAATTCATTCCCGCGGGATCGGACCTTGTATTTCAAATGCATTACACCACGAACGGAAAACCCGCCGAGGATGAGTCGCGCATCGGGATTATCTTTGCAAAACAGAAACCGAAAGAGCGGGTGCTGACGCTGCAGCTCACCAACGATCATTTTGTGATTCCCCCCGGAGATCCCGATTATCGCGTGGAAGCGAGAGGCACCTTGCCGAATGACGCGGCACTGCTCAGTTTTTTTCCGCATCTGCATCTCCGGGGAAAGACGTTCGAATACAACATCATTCACCACAGCAAACTGGCGGAGTCCGGGGCAATCCCCGAGCAATTGGAAATCGAGCCGCTGCTGCGCGTGCATTACAACTTTTACTGGCAGATGAGCTATATCCTGGCGAAACCGATGCAGCTAAAAGCTGGAACGGAATTGCAGGCGGTGGCGTATTTCGACAACTCCAGCGGCAATCCGCACAACCCCGATCCAACCGCAGCCGTGCGATGGGGGGACCAGACCTACGATGAAATGATGGTCGGGTTTTTCGACGTCGCCGTGCCTGCATGGATGGACAAGCAGAGATTCTTCGAGCGGCCAGACGAAAACAAATAGCGAAGACGGCCGCCCGCACCCGAAGCTGAAAAGGTGGATGCTCATCCTCCGGCCGCGGCCCTCCCGCCTAGCCTTCCAAACCTCGTGACGCAAAGCGCGGATTGCAGGTTCAGAGCAAAATGTTGCGCCAATGGTATTTGCAGTTTGAGAACGGAGTTGCGCGCATTTTCCCCAGGGCGAAAGCGCTGTGCTAGAGTGCGAGATTGGCACACTCGCGGCGTTCAAAAACGTGACCACACAGACTCCCAGCGATCCACACCGCACCCAGGGCCCCGCCAAGGTTCCCCGAGTGGAAGTGTACTGGAAGACCGTCACCTACAAGACTGTGGCGGTGTACATCCTGCTGATCGTCGCGCTGATTGTGGCCGGGATGTACGCCATTTCGCCGAACTGGTATTCGGCGGCGATGGACAGGATCAACCGGGCGGTCAACGACAACGGCAACGATGGGCTGACGCTGGCGCAAACGCAGGCGAAGTTCGTGAACCTGGACGGCAAGGTACAGGTGAAGAAGGTGAATTCGGTGCAGTGGGTGGACGCGGATTATCGCACGACGCTGGATAAGGGCGACCTGATTCAGACGGGCGGCGACGGCGCGGCGCGCATCACGTTCGCGGACGCCACCTCGTACACGATCAAGCCAGACACTCTGGTGACGGTGGAAGAAAACATTGTCACCAAAGAACAGGCTTCGACGGCAGTGCGCATCAACGTGGGTTCCGTGGACCTCTCTACACCGAACTGGACCTCTCCTAATTCGAAAGCGGCTGTGAACGTCGAAGACACGGTCGCACAGATCCATGCGAACAGCCGGGCGACAGTGAATGCCGATCCGAATTCGAAGGAAGGCGAAATCACAATGACCGGCGGGAGCGCGGAAGTGGACCGCGGTGGGCAGAAGATTGAACTGGCACAGTGGCAAAAGGCCACGATCCCTTCGAGCGGGCCCATCACGAGAACGGACGTCCTTGCGCCGCCCGATCTGGTTGAGCCGCTGAACCTCGCGCCGATTATGGCGGAGAAACCGCGCGACGCCACGATTCATTTCGAATGGAAGCCGGTTCCGGACGCGGTGCTTTACACGTTGCGGATCAGTCCGACGAACATGTTCACGAAATTGGCAAGAGAAGTGAAAGTAACAGGCACGTCGGCAGAAGTTACCGGACTGGACGCGGGAGAGTACTTCTGGAACGTGATTGCCACCGATTCGAAGAAGCAATCGAGCCAGGTGAGCGAGACCTTCAAGTACACCATTTTCGCGCAGGGCAAGGCCCAGGAGATGACCCTGGAGATCTTGGGAACGCAATTGCACGGGCGCGTGGCGGAAATTTACGGAAAGACGGAACCGGGAGCCGCGCTGATGGTAAACGGTCAGGAAATTCCAAACATTGGTTCGGATGGGACTTACCGCTATTTCACGGACTCTCTGCAGCCGGGCGAACATACCATTGTCATCATCGGGCAAAACCGCCGAGGAGGAACGGCGCGCCAACAGGTGACGTTCGTCGTACCGAAGTGAGGAATTTGAAGGCGGCACCCGCGCCGTTTTGCGCTGGCTGCCTCTTCCGGGGACAATAGGGAGTTTGGAGGGAGCGGAGTCTTCTCCGCCCGAAGGACTGGGGGAATGAACAAGAACGGTTACAGCATGAGGTCGGTGTTCAGTCTGTTCTCGTCCGACCTCGCGATTGACCTGGGGACAGCGAACACACTGGTGTTTTCGCACGGCAAAGGGATTGTGGTGAACGAACCTTCCATCGTGGCCATCAACAAGGTGACAGGCGAAGTGGTGGCGGTGGGCCGCGAAGCGAAAGAGATGCTGGGACGTACGCCGGGAAACGTGGTGGCCATCAAGCCGATGAAGGACGGAGTAATCGCGGACTTCAAGGTCACCGAAAAGATGCTGACATACTTCATCCAGAAGGCGCACAACCGGCGCGTGCTGGTGCATCCGCGGATTGTGATTGGGGTGCCGAGCGAAATCACCCCGGTGGAAAAGCGGGCGGTGCAGGACTCCGCATACCGGGCGCGGGCGAGCGAAGTCTACCTGGTAGAGCAAGCCATGGCCGCGGCGATCGGGGCGGGGCTGCCCATCGAAGAGCCGAGCGGAAACATGGTGGTGGACATCGGCGGCGGTACGACAGACATCGCGGTGATTTCGATGAGCGGCATCGTGTACTCGAGGTCGGTGCGCGTGGCCGGAAACGAAATGGACGAAGCAGTGATGCAGTATTTGAAGCGGAAGTACAACCTGTTGGTCGGGGAACGCACCGCGGAGCAGATCAAGATGGAGATCGGATCGGCGTATCCGCTGGAAAAGCCGCTGACGATGGAAGTGAAAGGCCGCAACCTGATCGAGGGCGTGCCGCGGACAGTGACGATTGACGACAGCGAAATCCGCGAAGCGCTGAGCGAATGCGTGGCGACGATCGTGAACGCCGTGCGCGTGGCACTGGAACGAACGCCGCCGGAACTTTCCGCGGACATCAGCGACCGGGGCATCGTACTGACGGGCGGCGGGGCGCTGCTGAAAAATCTGGACAAGCGAATTCGCGAGGAGACGGGATTGCCGGTTTCAATTGCCGACGATCCGCTGGCGTCGGTGGTGCTAGGAACGGGAAAAATGCTGAGCGATTTTAAGCTGCTGCGGCAAGTGTGCATTGATTAACGGAAGAGACCGGCGATTGGTTCCAGGCGAGATGCCAGCAGCGATGAAGGTAGAACTCGAGATTGCTTCCTCCAGTCCAAGCGATCCAAAGGAATTGAACGGTTAGCCGTAAAGGGCCGAGCGTGAACTTGCCATGGTAGCGATTCCCTCTCGCCACAAATCGCTGGTGCTGCTCGCCGCCGTAGTTCTGGCACAGGTGCTGGCGCTGGCGGTGCAGATCAAAGCCACCGACACCCAGGGTGACAAACAAAGCCTGATTC
>DATIXL010000014.1:0-60175 GCA_035518615.1 Terriglobales bacterium
GCGCCGCTTCGCGACCGCGTGGTGATCGCCACCAAATTCGGGTTCAAGATTGATTCGGCCACGGGCAAGCAGGCGGGGCTGGACAGCCGGCCGGAGCACATCAAGGAAGTGGCGGAAGCGTCGCTCAAGCGACTCAAGACCGATGTGATTGATCTCTTTTATCAGCACCGCGTGGATCCCGGCGTGCCGATCGAGGACGTGGCGGGCGCGATTAAGGACTTGATACAGGAAGGCAAAGTGAAGCATTTCGGCCTTTCGGAAGCAGGCGTTCAAACGATCCGGCGTGCGCACGCGGTACAACCGGTCACCGCAATTCAGAACGAGTACTCGCTCTGGTTTCGCGAGCCGGAAAAAGAAGTGCTGCCGACAATCGAAGAACTGGGAATTGGCCTGGTCGCGTACAGCCCGCTGGGCAAGGGTTTCCTCACCGGTGCGATCAAGGAAGACACGAAATTCGACAAGAACGATTTCCGGAACATCGTTCCGCGTTTCACCGAGGAGAACCGGAAAGCGAATCAGGCCCTGGTGGAGGTGCTCGGAAAGTTCGCAGAGCAGAAGAACGCAACGCCCGCCCAGATTGCGCTTGCCTGGCTGCTGGCGGAGAAGCCGTGGATCGTTCCCATCCCGGGCACGACCAAGCTGCATCGCCTTGAAGAAAACCTCGGAGCGGCGAATCTCATACTTAGCGCCGGCGACCTACGCGAGATCAACGAAGCCGCATCAACAATCGCGGTTCAAGGCGCCCGCTACCCCGAAGCGCTGCAGAAAATGGTGGGCCGCTGAGCGGGAAACGCGTACGAGTTTGAGAGACGAATGGCGAGGAGCCGGCATGAAGAAACTACTTTTGCTCGCAGGGGTGTTGACGCTCTGCACGGCCGCAATTTCCAGTTTCGCGCTGGCTGCGGACCGGAATCGCAAAGAGGATGTGCGCGTTCAAGACCGGTTTGTCGGTGGGTGGCGGCTGGCGTGGCTCGAGGAACCGGATGACAAGGGAGCCGTTCACAAGGCGGACTGCACTGGACTACTGGTTTTTACGCGAGACGGCCACATGTCTGTCCAGGTGATGTACCGCAATTCGCAGGCAGCCCCCCAGAGCGGGCCGGTGCGGTACGCGCAGGGCGGCTACGAGGCTTCCTTTGGAACCTACCAGATCAACGAGTCCACTCATACGTTTACGTTCCACGTTGGAGGCGCAATGGTCCGCAGCTTCATCGGAAAAGACCTCCCGCGCACATACGAACTCTCGGGTAAGCAGCTTATCGTGAAGTCCACTAATCCCAACGAACATTGGCGAGTTGCCTGGGAACATTACTAGCGTCGGTGTAAGGATAAAAGGCATGCAAGAGCGAAGACTCGGAAAAAGCAATCTCGAAGTTTCAGCCATCGGCCTCGGCTGCATGGGAATGAGCTGGTCGTACGGCCCGGCGAAAGACAGAAAGGAAATGATCGCCCTACTCCAGGCTGCGGTAGATCGCGGCATCACTTTCTTCGACACCGCCGAAGTATACGGGCCACTGACCGACGAAGAACTTCTCGGTGAGGCGCTTGCTCCAATTCGCAAGCAGATCGTGATTGCGACGAAATTCGGCTGGAAGCCCGCTACTGAAGGTGAGTCGAGATGGAGTCTCCTGGATAGCCGGCCCGAACACATTCGGAAGGTGGTCGAGGGTTCGCTCAAGCGGCTGAGGGTGGACGTCATCGATCTTTACTACCAGCATCGTGTGGACCCTCAGGTTCCGATCGAGGACGTCGCGGGAGCCGCTAAGGATCTGATTCAGCAAGGCAAAGTCAAATACTTCGGCCTATCGGAAGCAGCCGCAAAGACCATCCGTCGCGCCCATGCGGTTCAGCCTGTAACTGCGGTTCAAAGCGAATACTCGCTTTGGTATCGGAACCCGGAGAAGGAAGTGATCCCAACACTGGAAGAACTTGGTATCGGATTCGTTCCTTACAGCCCCCTCGGCAAGGGGTTCCTAACAGGCAAGATCAACGAATCAGCGAAGTTCGAGAGCACTGACTTTCGGAGCAGCCTGCCTCGGTTTACGCCCGAGGCTCTGAAAGCCAATCAAAAACTGGTGGACTTACTGCACAGATTGGCGCAACAAAAGAACGCGACGCCCGGTCAGGTCGCGCTGGCGTGGTTACTGGCGCAGAAGCCATGGATCGTTCCCATACCCGGCACTACGAAACTGCATCGGTTAGAAGAAAACATCGGAGCGACCGCAGTGAAGCTAACTGCGGAGGATCTACGCGAGATCGAGACCAGTGCCTCAAGAATCGAGATTCGAGGGGCAAGATATCCCGAACAGATCGAGCGAATGAGCAATCGTTGAGCGGGACGGCAATTTTTTTGCGGGAACATGGGCGCCGGTTTTCCCCTATTAGAACAAGGAGCCCACACGATGGGTACCTGGTCCGACATCGAGTTGCGCAGGATCGCCGAAGCCGACGACCTGCACATTGCGCCGTTTCGTGAAGACGGCCAAACATACGGGACCCCGACGTGGATCTGGTCCGTGGCAGTGGACGACGCCCTTTACGTGCGGGCCTACAACGGGCAAAAATCCCGATGGTATAAGGCGGCGCTGCAACAGAAGGCCGGACGGATTACGGCTGCCGGCATGACCAAAGAAGTTACTTTCGAGCCCGTCAGCGGGGCAATCAACGATCGTATCGACGAGGCGTATCGTGCGAAATATGAGGGCAGCCCATATCTCAGCCCGATGATCGGAGCCCGCGCTCGCGCCGCGACTGTTGAGGTCACACCGCGAGAGACGAGTGCGTGATCCTCGCGACCTAAAGAGGCACGTTTGAGCAGAGCATGGCGACTCCGGTTGCTCAAGAAGTACCCGTCGAAGCCATCCTAAAAGGCAGGAGGAGGGGGCATGAGCAAAGAACCATCAGCAGCAAAAAGGCTTATTGGAGATGTCGCGCCGAAGCTGGCTGAGTTGACCGACGGCGTGCTCTTTGGCGATGTTTGGGAACGGCCGGAGCTCTCCAAGCGCGATAGGAGTCTCGCCACCGTCTCGGCGCTAATCGCGATGAATCGTCCTGATCAGCTGCGGTTTCATTTGAAATTTGCCGTCGAAAATGGGGTCAGGAAAGAAGAACTGATCGAGGTGATTACGCATCTGGCATTTTATTCCGGTTGGCCTTGTGCGATGAGTGCCATCATGACCGCAAAAGAAGTGTTCTCGAATCCGTGAAAATTAACGGCAAAACAGGGTTTCCCTTGCCTTCAGCAGCCAGACCTACGGCTTCCGCCAAACCCGACATGGCGGAATTGGCACGCTACATTGCCGCCTATGCCCCGCATGACGGGAGCTTTGCGCTGCGAGTTCCCGGTTTGTACGCCAGCCGTTTTTCCAGAATCAACCGGGAGTGCGTGCATACCCTCCGATCAGCCTCATTGTGCATCATCGCCCAAGGAGCAAAAACCGTTATCGTGAATCAAGAGCAGTACGAATACGACGCGTCACGCATGATCGTCTTCTCCGTCGCATTGCCGGTGGCGGCGCAGATCACGCGGGCCAGCCACTCCGAGCCCTACCTTTCCCTCAAGCTGGACCTTGAGCCGCACAAAATTGCCGAGCTGGTACTGAAAGTATTCCAGCGCGGTTTGCCTCCCGCTCAGGAGAGAAAGGCGGTTTACCTCGCGCCTGTCACGTCGAACATCGTCAACGCGGCCACGCGATTGATGCAGTGCCTGGCGCAGCCGGGCGACGCCCGGCTCTTGGGTCCCCTAATTGTGGATGAAACTCTGATCCGGCTGCTGCGCAGTCCGATCGGCGCCCGCGTGGCGCAAATGGGGTTGGACGAGTCCAGCGTACACCGAATCGCGAAGGCGATTTCCTGGCTGCGCGCCAACTACTCTCAACCGATGAAAGTCGAAGAGCTGGCCGGGCTGGTTCACATGAGCGCCTCTTCGTTCCACGAGCACTTCAAGTCCGTCACTTCGATGAGCCCGCTGCACTTTCAAAAAGTGCTGCGACTACAAGAGGCCCGACGTTTGATGTTGTCTGCGATGATGGACGCGAGCGCTGCGCGCGAGCGGGTAGGTTATCTGAGCGCTTCGCAGTTCAGCAGGGAATACAGCCGCTTCTTCGGAAGCGCGCCGACCAGAGATATCGCCCGATTGCGCCAAGAGATTCGCCCCTGGTCTGAGCCGACTCGCACCGTGGACTGATTCTGCAAGAAATTGTGTATGGAAATGACAGCGACTGATGCGTGGGAGCCTCCGCGCGATTATTACTTGCCAGGTCTTTGTCACAAATTAAGAAGAAGAGACGAAGAGAGGCTGAGAGAGTTCGCGGCCGCCTCTCGCTCCTCGAAACGACAATCCGATGAATTCGTCAGCGAGGCGGAAGTCATCCGGTTCGAGACCGGAACATGCTCAGGATCATGGCGATTTGGCCGGAATGATAGATGGCATGTTCGACGCTTCCCTGGAACAGGGTTTCGTAGGAATAGGTGCGGCCAGGGACTTGTTTGGCCAGATCTTCGAGGGGGAAAGTGCGAATCCGTTCTTCGAGCAGGCCGCGGCTACGATTCCAGCGGGAGACGAGTTCGGTCCAGGGAATGGGCGGCTCAGCCCATTCCTTTTCGGGTTCCCATCGGGGCATCGGAGTGCTGTCGGATGCCTTGCGAATTCTCTCATTCCAGAGGAGAAGGTGTTGGAGCAGTGCGGAAACGGAATTGCCTTTTGGAAAGGGCGGCACGATGGCGAGTTCGGGGGATACCCGCGCCAACAGTTCGGCGAGTGAGGGGCCGTACCAAGATTCCTTAACAATTGCGGCATGGTAACCGTCGGCGATTTGTTGAGATCGGTTCATGGACTTCCGGAGAGCATCAATCCAGGTCAGCTATATGTTCGACCGGCTTAGTTTACATCAGCGGACCGTCGGTTCAGGGCGTTTCCGAGGGAGGCCGAGGAGCGGCGCGAGAGGCACGGAGCGGTCGCCCAGAGAGGGGAGGAAGCTGGTATGATGGGGACGCCCCAAGCCGGAATGAGCACGAGCCCGAGTTCCATTGCTGTTGCGCACGATTCCACCGGAACGCGCCTGAAGCTCCGTGTTAGCGGGGCGATCTTCAAGGCAATTCACCTGATCCCAAGACTGCCGGAAATTCGTCGTAGCAGGAGCTCATGGTTGGCGTTCCGGGTGGCGCTGGGATTGTTCGGAGCGGGACTGGTGGTGCTGCCGCTGGGATTGTTGGCGAACAATTTTATTTTGGCGCTCCCGGTGTTTGGACTGGGGCTCTTTATTTTGGCGATCCTGCTTCCCCCGGCGCTAGACGGAGTGAGCGACAAGGACAAGGCGCAGGAGCTGGGGGCGCTGATCGTTGTGGACGGAGGGGACTTCCATAGAGGTAGTGTGCTGGGATTTCCGGCAAGGATTTATGTGGGAGCGAAGCAGGTTTGGGTGCTCGACCCGCATCACCAGGATCTGTTGACGATTCCTGTAGAAGAGATCGTCTCGGCGAATGCGGAAGAGTGCGACGGGAAATGGAGTGTGCGAATTTGCTGGGTTCGGGATGAGGCACTCTTCGCCTACGAGGGGATGTTCGCGGAATACCTGGCGCATGTTGCGCAGGGGGCGCTGCGGGGAGTGATGCGGCTTCGTGAACCGGTGAAGGCCAAGAGCCGCGCGGCAAGTGCATGAAAACAATAGGAATTTTTCAAAAGAAATCGGTCCTACTACCGGGGCGGATATGGCAAAATAGCCTCATGGCTCGAGGCTGGGAAAGCAAGGACGTGGAAGCTCAAGCAGAAGAGGCCCAGGAACTTAAGGCGCCGAGCGACAAAACAACGAAATCAGTCGACCAGATGGAAAAAGACCGCGACAAGGCGGGACTGGAACTTTCGCGGAAGCGGATTTTGAACGAACTGGAAGTAGCCACTCACCCGAACCACAGGAAGTCCCTCGAAGCAGCGCTCGCCCACCTCGATCAGAAGCTTAACGAATTGAAATAAGCGAACGTTAATTGGGCTCGTGTGACTGGTGTGCATGCATCGGCCGGGGCTGAACCTCGCGACTTCCCGAAGAATCCCTTTGGTTTGAGAGCTAGTCTGTGAAAACGACGCCGACGGCGCTGTGGCCCTTTTCCACACCCGCATCAATGCGCACGACGTAGCCCCGGAGCCTCATGGCTTGATCGCCTTCTGCCCCGGGAGCTTCCATGGTGACTTGCAGTTCGGATTGCAGGCGGGGGCTGTGCTTGAGAGAGATGAGTGCTCCCTGAAGAGAGAGATCACGAACCATGGTTTCCTCTTCGAACGGATGGCCGCCCTCGGTGACGCCGGAAACGCGGGCGCGAAATTGCGCTTCGCGGCGCAAGGCGGTGCGCGTACCGGGCATGTGGGCTTCAACGCGACCATTCGCCGAGCCAAGCGAAATGACCATGCCTTCGCTTGCGGCGAAGACGGAATCGAATTCCTCGCGGGCCTGGCGGAGCAGCGAGTCAATCAAGCGGTCCGTGGAATCGGGATCGTGGTGAAAGAGGACAAGTGTTTTTGCGCCGACTTCGCGCGCGATCTTTACGCCTTCGAGCCAGGAGGAATGCCCCCAGCCTTTGCGCGTGGAAGCGAGCTGCTCGGGAGTATATTGCGCGTCGTTAATGAAGATTTCCGCGCCAGCCGCGAGCTCGCGGAGGTTTCTGTCGAGTTTGGGTTCGCCGGGCTCGTTGTCGGTGGCATAAACGATGGTGCCGGCGGGAGTGTCAATTCGATATCCGAGGCAACCCTGCGGATGATTGAGCTCGAGTGCGGTGATGGTGTTTTCGCCGATTTTAAACGTGTCGCCGCTTTCGACTTCCTTGAATTTGCGCTTGGCGGACATGGCCGACATATCAACGGGGAAATAGGGCTGCGCCATCTGGGTTTCGAAGACTTGCTTCAGGCTGTCGCGGCCGAGGAACTTCGAGCGGAAACTATAGAAATGAAATGCGTTGGTGTCGGCATAGAACGGGGCGAAGAAGGGGATGCCCTGGATGTGGTCCCAATGATAGTGAGTCACAAAAATGTGTGTGGCGCCATGCTCGGAAGCAGGGGCGGTCCAGCGGCTGCCAAGAGCGCGCAAGCCTGTGCCGCAATCCAGAATAAATACCGTACCGTCGGGAGCGACGAGCTCGAGGCAGGGCGTATTGCCGCCGTATCGCCACGTCGCGGGATCAACTGTGGGAGTTGACCCGCGCACGCCCCAGAAGCTCAATTTGGTTACGGGAACCGTCATCACCCTTCAACTCGACGATGGGGCAAGCAAGTTCTGAAGCTCTTGCCCCGATTTGCCCTGGATAGCCGAATCCCGTTTGAAAAGATGAGAGAACGGGAAGCTCTCCTGATAGTCGCAGTGGTTTGAGAGAGCGTCAATGCATTCGCGGGAGCCAGTTGTCAAAGTGCGTAATAAGCGGGTGATTGGAATGCGCGTAGGCGATTCTGCGCTTAGAATACGGAAGATGCACGCGCAAGGACACCAACACGAACATGCTCATGGGCGTGGTCAAACTCATAGGCATGCACATGGCCACGAGGGGCATTCGCACACGACGCTGAAGCCGGCCGTCTTGGGCTGGGCTATGGCCGCAACCCTGGGACTCGTCGTTGCAGAAATCTTTGGAGGATTCCTGGGTCGCAGTGTGGCGCTCCTGAATGACGCGGTACACAATCTTTCGGATGTGCCGGCGCTGGGAATTTCATGGCTGGCGATGCGCTGGGCCGAAAAACCTGCGGACGAAGAAAAAACCTACGGGTACTGGAGAGCGGGAACGCTTGCGGCGTTTACGAACGCGGTACTTTTGATTTTGTTGGCAGGATGGCTAGGTTGGGAGGCGATTGGGCGTTTGCGCGCCCCGGTGGCCGTAGTGGAAAGCTGGATGATCTGGACTTCGCTGGGCGCGCTGGCGGTGAACGGCGGAATCACGCTGGCGCTGGTGCGCGGGCGAAAGGATCTAAATCTTCGAAGCATCCTCGTGCACAATTTCGGAGACGCGCTTTCGAATATTGCGATAATCGCTGGCGCGATTGCGATTCAAATGACCGGCGCGCGCTGGATTGATCCGGCGCTGGGATTAGCAATCGGGTTGCTAGTGTTGTGGTCGAGTATCGGGATTTTGCGGGAATCGGCGCACGTTTTGCTTGAGGGTCGGCCGAGGGAGATGCAGGTTGAGGACGTGGCGCGGGCAATATTGTGCGTGCCCGGCGTACAAGAGGTACATGACGTACATATCTGGTCGCTCGGGGGCGGGCATAACGCATTATCGTGCCATGCGAGGATTCCGGACATGCACATGGACGAGTGCGAAAGAATCTTGCAGGGAATTAAGCAAAAGGCCTTGCAGGAATTCAAGATCGAACACGTAACGATACAGCTCGAGCGGGCGGGATTACCTGCGCAATCGGGTTACGTGATGCCTGAGCCCGCGGGGAAACGCGAACCGAATTGTTGAAATGCGCTATTCGTAGCGCAGCGCCACCATCGGATCCACGCGCATGGCCCGGCGCGCGGGGAAATACGAAGCTGCCACTGCTACAAAGGTCAATATCAACGCAACTCCGGCAAAAGTAAGCGGGTCATAGGCAGAGATCCCGAAGAGAAAAGCTTTCAGCATTCGCGTGAGAGCCGCGGCGGAGACAA
The DNA here is from genome assembly GCA_035518615.1 of Terriglobales bacterium. GTDB lineage: Bacteria > Acidobacteriota > Terriglobia > Acidiferrales > UBA7541 > Acidiferrum. Next base: position 8,631 of record DATIXL010000014.1, read on the forward strand.
GACCTATCACGACGCCAAGAAAAGCGGTGCGCAGTGCCTCGGCAATGATGATGCGGAAAACATCTTCAGGACGGGCACCCAAGGTCACGCGGACGCCGATTTCGCTGGTGCGCTGGGTCACGGAATAAAACATCACGCCGTAAACGCCGACCCCGGCGAGCGCCAGCGCCAATCCCGCGAAGATGCCAATGAGCCAGGTGCGGAAACGCGGCTGGGCCACCGTCCCTTCCATGTTGGTTTCCATCGTGCGCACATTGACGAGCGGAACCCCCGGATCTATCTGAGCGAGAGCGGCACGGAGCGAGGAGGTCTCAGCCGAAGGATCGTTGGCGGTGCGCAGAACGATTGAGAGAGAAAAAACTGGAAGAATCTGGTCAGCCTGGCGGTAGGGCAAATACATCTCGGCTTGGGGATCCACACCGAGGCCCGGACGGACATCGCCCACAACACCAACAATTTCCATGGTCGGAATTTCGTTCTCAGGCGTCGCGCCGAGCTGCAGTCGCTTGCCAAGGGGATTCTCGCTGGGAAAGTAAGTGTGGGCCATGGTGGCATTAATCACCACGACCGCTGGAGCATGCTCAGTGTCTGCGGGGTTGATCAGGCGGCCCTGGAGAACCGGCACGTCCAGGGTTTCCAGATACCCCGGAGTCACGGCGCGGTAACCGGCAGCGATGAAGTCATTGGGAGATTTCGGAGGGCGCCCCGTGATGTTGAAATGAATGATGGATCCCCCGCCGCTCACCGGCAGAAAAGTTGCCGCTCCCGCGGTACGGACACCAGGCAGATTTCTGGCTGCCTCGACCAAACGATCATAGAATTCGTAACGCTGTTCGGGCTTTGCGTAAACCGCGCGAGCCAGAGGAATATCAGCGACAAGCAGATGATCCACTTGGAAACCGGGCGGAACATCCTGCAGACGGGAGAAACTGCGCAACAACAGCCCCGCACCAACGAGAAGAAGCATGGCGAACGAGATTTCCATGCAGAGCAGAGCATTGCGCATGCGGTGATGGCCAGGTCCGGCAGTGGATCCGCGGGAGCCTTCGTTGAGCGTCTCGCGCAAATCCAATCTTGCTGTGCGCAGAGCGGGAAAGATGCCAAACAGAAGTCCCGTGAGGATTGCGATTGCGGCGGTAAACGCAAGAACCCATCCATCCAAGCCGACAGGGCCTGTTTGTGGCAAGCTGCCCCCGGCGATCTTCAACAGGGGCCCGAGCGCGAACGAAGCGATCAACAAACCCACGCCGCCACCTGCGAGAGAAAGTAAGACACTTTCAGTCAACAGCTGGCGTATTACACGACCGCGGCCCGCGCCAAGCGCGGTGCGGATCGCGACTTCACGGCCGCGCGAGGCGCCGCGGGCAAGGAGCAGATTAGCGACATTTACGCAGGCGATGAGAAGAACGAAGCTCACCGCGCCGAGCAAGAGCAAAAGTGCGGGACGCGAGTTTTGCACCAGCTGTTCGTGGACCGGAACGACGTCCGAGCTGTCGCCTGTGTTGTAGAGCGGATACTGCTGCTCGAGACGCTTGGAAATAGTTTGCATCTCCGCGCGCGCCTGTTCGATCGAAATACCCGGCTTCAATCGAGCGACCGGGAGGATGCCGGGATGCCAATTGCGATCGTCCGGTAGCGTCTTGGCCCACGGATGGAAAGGAAGAAAAACGTCAGCGGGCTGAAAGAATTGAAAGCCGGGAGGCAGGACTCCTACAACAGTGTAAGTTCGCGCATCGAGTGAAAAACTTTTGCCGAGCACATCGCCGGCGCCGCCGAATCGGCTTTGCCAAAGGGCATAGCTAAGGATTGCTACGGGAGTCCCTCCGGCGCGGTCTTCTTCGCGGTAGAAGTTTCGGCCGATCCTTGGCGATACACCCAGCAGGGGAAAGAAACCCGCAGTGACCATCCGCGCAACAACGCGTTCCGGCAATTCCTTCCCAGTGAGGGTCATATTCGTTGCGTACATGGCCTCCATGGATTCAAACGAATGACTCTGGTCGCGCCAATCCAGATAGTTTTCGTAGGACACCGTAATGGTTGGATATTTGCTCCTCTCCTCAACCAAAACGAGGCGCGACGGATCCTTGTAGGGCAGAGGCCGAAGAAGAACGGCATCGACCACGCTGAAGATCGCAGTATTGGCACCGATGCCTAAAGCCAATGTGAGAATGGCTACGAATGAGAAACCAGGATTCTTCAACATAAGCCGTGTGGCGAAGCGCAGATCCTGAAGCAGGTTGGTCATGTAAGCCCTGAAAAGGCGCTAGTCTAGCCTATCGGACGGACGCTGGCGGGAATTGTTTCACTTCCAGGGCTTTCCGTGTAGATGTTTGACCTTATCGGAAAGGAACCAGACCCCCGCGAGCTCCTATTCGTAGCGCAGGGCGACCAGGGGATCCACGCGCATGGCGCGGCGCGCGGGAATGTAGCAAGCCGCCATAGCCACCGCCATCAGGACAGCGGCCATGGCGACGAATGTCAAAGGATCATTTGCCGCAACGCCGTAAAGCAAGTCCGCCATGAGGCGAGTCAGCGCCAATGCCGCCGCCACTCCGATTACCAGTCCGATCAAAACTAATCGTGCCCCTTCCGCAAGCACCTGGCGCAAGACATCGGCCGGGCGCGCGCCAAGAGCCATGCGAATGCCGATCTCGTGGCTGCGATGTCCGACGAGATAAGAGACAACGCCATAAAGGCCGATGCTCGCCAGCGAAAGTGCGAGTCCCGCAAAGCCGGTGAGTAGAAATGCTGAAAATTTCCGAGCCGCCAGGGAATTAGAGATATAACCGTCCATGGTCTCCGGGCCATAGAATGCGTCTTGCCCGTCAACAGAGCCGAGCACCTGCCGAATCGTGCTGAACAAGGCAGAGGGATCGCCATTCGAGCGCACGACGACGTCCATTCCGCGGGCGACCCCCGACATCACGAAATCGCGCATCTGCATAAACGGCACGTAGATTTCCGCGCGCAGCGACTGGCGATCGTCATTGTCCAGTCCCCACTGCTTTACGTGGCCTACGACGCCGACGATCTGTGCGGGTTGGTCGTAATTTTCCATATTGATGCGCTTTCCGAGGGGACTCACGCCGGGGAAATATTTCTGCGCAAAGACGTCGTCCACCACGACCACGCGCGCGCTATGCTCATCGTCCGCTTCCGTGAAGTAGCGCCCGCTCTCGAGAGGAATCTGCATGCTGCGGAAATACTCCGGTCCGACGATGTAATCAATCGCCCAGTTCATGTCGTTTGTGCTGGTGGGTTTTGGCTGACCTTCGTGCCAGAAAAGCAGTTCATCGTCCCCAACCAGTGGGAGCGCACCCCAGGACAGTGCAGCAGATTGCACGCCGGGTACGCCTGCAATATCTTGCCGAAGATTCTGTAGCGCTCCGCGGATCCCCTCAGGGGTTTGTTCTGTGAGGGAAGGTTCCGGCAGCACGCTGAAGGTCAGCACGTTGTGGGGATTGAAGCCGGGATTCACGTGCCAGAGCTGCGAGAGGCTCCGAAGCATTAGGCCGGCGCCTGCCAGGAGTACGAGCGCCATGGCCACTTCTGCAACGACGAACGACGATTGCACCCTCTGGCGCGTGCGACCGGTGGTGCGGCTGGTCTCCTTCAGCGCCGCGTAGACGCCCGTCTTCGAAGATTTCATCGCTGGAGCCAGGCCGAAAATCACGCTTACGACTAGGGTGATCGCGGCGGCGAAGAGCAACACTCGAGCGTCTAGCTGAACATTCTCCGAGCGAGGTAAAAACACGGGCACGATGCGGAGGGCTGCTTGCGTTCCCCAGGCAGCCAAGACGAGCCCCACCATACCCCCTGCAACGGCCAGCAGAACGCTTTCCGCTAACAATTGCCGGATAATGCGGCCGCGGCTCGCGCCCAGTGCGCCGCGAACCGCGAATTCGTGGGTTCGCCCCGAAGAGCGCACCAACAAAAGATTTGCGACATTCACGCTGGCGATGAGCAAAACAAATCCCACTGCGCCTAGCAAAAGCAACAGGTAGGACCGCACATATTCCACAATTTCGACGCGAAGAGACACGAAGGAAGCTCCAATGCCTTTGTCCGCATCGGGAAAGTCGGCCGCGAGACCTCGGGTCACGGCGTCCATATCCGCCTGCGCCTGCTCGATGGTCACCCCCGGCTTCAAGAGCGCAAGACCGTGGATGCCGAGTCCGGCGGTGCGGTCGCGCAGCGCCGTATTGTCCCATTGAGCCAGGGAGAAATAGATATCATCGTCGTTGCGAAACCCGCGCACGTTCAAATGGAAGCTTGCCGGCTCGACGCCAATGATGGTGAACTCGCGGCCATCAAGGGACATCCCCTTGCCAAGCACCTTGTTGGAACCGCCAAATTTCCGCCTCCACAACGCTTCACTCAGGAGAACGACAGGAGGGCCTCCAAAGCGGTCTTCGTTTTCCGATAAATTGCGGCCAAGGAGGGGTTGTATGCCCAACATCGGAAATAAATCATAGGAGATCATTTCCGCGCGGAGCCGTTCGCTTTGACCCGTGCCCGTCCAGATCACGGAGGTGCTGCGATGCACCGCCAGAGCGGCCAGGGTGTGATTCTCGCGCCGCCAGTCCAGGAAGTTCAGATAGGAGATCGAACCGTGAGGGAAATTTGGCTTGCTTTCGTGAATGGTGTAAAGCCGGTCTGGATGGGGATAAGGTAGAGGGTCCAGGAGCACGGCATTTACAACGGAAAATAGCGCGGTATTGGCGCCGATGCCGAGGGCGAGAGTGAGAACCGCGACGGCCGTGAAGGCGGGAGATTTGCGGAGAATTCGAAACCCGAAATGGACGTCCCGAACGAAAGACTCGAGAAGGTTGGCCCCGCGCGCTTCACGGCATTCTTCCTTGGTGTCCTCAATGCCGCCGAATTCGATGCGCGCTCGGCGTTGCGCCTCCTCGCGATGCATGCCGCTGCGGATTAGATCTTCGGTGCGCGCTTCGATGTGAAAGCGGAGCTCTTCGTCCATTTCGCTCTCGGAATGAGAGCGATCGAGAGCGTTGAGGAGCCACGAACGGATTCGGCGGAGAAATCGCATGGGTGCTCACTCATAGCGAAGGGCGACCGTTGGGTCGATCCTGGTGGCCCTGCGCGCGGGGATATAGCAGGCAAGCAAGGCAACGCCGAGCAGACCCATAGCTACAGCGCTAAAGGTGAGCGGATCAGTCGCGGAAACTCCATATAGGAGGCTGGCCATCAAGCGCGTGAGCAGAAACGCGGCGCCGGCCCCGGCTCCTACGCCAAGGACCGCAAGTTTTGCTCCCTGTCCCAAGATCAGCCTCAAAACACTGCGCCGTTGTGCGCCAAGAGCCATGCGAATGCCGATTTCGTGGGTGCGCTGAGAGGTCGAGTACGAAATTACCCCGAAGATTCCGACGGCGGCGAGGATCAGGGCAATTCCGCTGAATGAACTCAGCAGAAAAGTGCGGAACCGTTCCTGCGCGACCGACGCCCCGATTGCGTTCGGGAAAGATTCGACGTCGGTCACCGGCAGGTTTTTGTCGATGGCGTAAACCGCCTGGCGAATGCCGGCCGTCACACTCGATGTGCTCAACGAACTTCTAACCACGACTTCTCCTCCCCAAAGAGGGGCCTGAGAGAAGGGCACATACATGATGGGGCCGGGCTTCCGGCCAAGGGCTAAATCCCGCACGTCGCCGACGACGCCAACGATTTCGCGCGGCACGTTGCTGTTTGGCGGGAATCCGAATCTCATTTCTCTTCCAATTGGGTCCTGGTTCGGAAAATAGCGCCGCGCCATCGCTTCGCTGATGATCGTTACGTTTGGACTTGACGGCGAGTCCTGCACGGAGAAATAACGCCCGCGCTGCAGTGGAATTCGCATCACCCGAAAATAATCGGGGCTCACCGTTTGATAATCGGCGGTGGTCGTCTTGCCCGGCGGAGTTGGAATGTCTCCCACAATGCTGAACTCGAGACTGGCTTGGCCTTGGCGGTCCATCGGCAGAGGGGCCGCCAGAGCGGAATCCTGCAGACCGGGCTGCTCGTGAAGTCGGTCTAGCAACTCGCTGGAAAAAGCCGTCCATTGCTTTGGCATCGAGTACTGGAATCGGGGAAGCGAGACCTCTGCTTCGATTACATTTTTTGGATCGAAACCCGGATTGACCGATGTGACCAGCGCAAAACTGCGCATGAGAAGCCCGCCGGCAACCAAAAGGACCATGGCCAGCGAAATCTCCACAACCGCCAAGAAATTCCGTACACGCTGCCCGCTGCGTTGGCCTGTGCGTTCCCCGCCCTCCTTGATGTTCGTCTGCATGTTCGATGGCGCTGCGAGAAACGCGGGCGCCAAACCAAACGCTAGGACGGCAGCTAAAGAAAGCAACAGGGCGAATGCCAGGACCGAACCTCCGACCTCAATCGAACCAATCAGGGCCACGTCGGGAGGGATGAATGACCGGAGACTCCGGACTGCCATGATCGCAAGAAGCAAACCCGCGAATCCGCCGAGCAACCCAAGCAGCGCGCTTTCAGTCAGCAATTGCCGGACCACGCGCGCGCGCCCCGCCCCAAGCGCGATTCTCACCGCGATTTCTTTCTCACGGGAAGTGGCTCGTGAAAGAAGCAGGTTCGCGATGTTGGCGCAAGCGATCAACAGAACCAAGCCAACCGCTCCGAGCAAAATCAGCAGAGCGGATTTCACATTCCCTACGACAAACTGCCGATAGGGCTCAATCCGGATCGTCAATCCTGAATCTGTTTCGGGAAACTCCTTCGCGAGCCGCGCGCTCAAGGTGTTCATCTCGGCCTGGGCTTGGGCTAGAGAAACCCCAGGCTTAAGCCGGCCGATCCCGGACATCACAGGTACACCGGGCTGCGATATCCGAGGTCCGAATAATGGGTCTTGCGCGATCGGAATCCATACATCCTGATGCGGAGCGCCATCGGGATATCGAAAGCTTTCCGGTAGGATTCCGACAACGGTGAAAGAACGCATGTCCAGAGTAATGGACTTGCCGATTAGAGCCGGACTGGAACCGAAGCGGCTTCGCCAAAGATCCTCGCTTAGAACCGCCACCGGCACCGCACCCGGCTTGCCATCTTCGGGGAGCAGAGTGCGGCCCTGCAGGGGCTTTGCCTTGAGCAAAGGGAATATCTCGGGCGTCACATCTCCAGTGTTCACAATGGATGGCTCGCCTGCTCCGGTTAATGTGAGATCGTGAAAAGCATTTCCCGCCATCTCACTAAACACGCGGTTGTGCTCGTGGTACTCGGTGAAGTCCCGGTAGGAAATGCCGGACAGCGCATCTGGCTGTTTCAGAGGAACAGCAAACATGAGGACCAGTTGATTGGGATCAGGATATGCCAGCGATCGCAAAAGCACCGCATCCACAATGCTGAATATTGCGGTGTTGGCCCCGATGCCGAGAGCAAGTGTGAGAACGGCAACGGTTGTGAAGACGGGGGATTTGCGAAGCATGCGCAGGGCGAATCGCAAGTCTTGCCAGAGCGATTCGAAGACGTTGGCACCGCGGGCGTCGCGGCATTCTTCTTTGAAATTTTCGATTCCGCCAAATTCGACGCGCGCCCGGCGAATCGCCTCGTCACGTGGAACGCCCCGGCGCATGAGGTCCTCGGCGAAGGCGTCCAGGTGGAAACGCAACTCCACGTCCATTTCGCGCTCCGCCGGCGACCTTTGGAAGATCGTGCGAAGCCAGGGAATAAGGCGCAACCCAGACATCAGATCTCCTTTGGCCTTGATCCCAAAATGCCGGCAATCACATCGGCCATGCGATTCCACTTCTCAGTTTCCGATTGCAGGCGGCGTTTCCCGGCCGAAGTAAGGTGGTAGTATTTCGCTTTGCGCTTGTTTTCGGATTCGCCCCATTCACTTTCGATCCAACCCTGGTGCTCAAGCCGATAGAGTGCCGGATAGAGAGAGCCCTGCTGGATTTCCAGGCGATCCTGGGAAATTTGCTGGATGCGCAGAAGAACACCGTAGCCATGCAGGGGGCCGAGGGACACGGCTTTGAGAATCAGCATGTCAAGAGTCCCTTGCAACAGATCGAGTTGCTTTTCCATCGGGAGTGCGCTCTCCTAGACAGGCTAGGAAGATAGGTTTTCTCTCCTAGATTGTCAAGGAGAAACTCTCATGTTCGGAGGCGCCTGCCGTCGAAATAGTGCCGCCGGACATCAAGCTGGGCGGAATCTTCTCCTCCCCTATACCCTGCGACGGGGGATGTGCTATAAACGGTGCCGCCGTGGAATATGCCGTGCAGCAAGTACCCAAAAGGAGTGCGGAAGGGGTGCGTAGGAACTCTGCCCCAGACAGAACCGCTCCAATCGGAGAGGTGGAGATCGCCGAAGATGCTTCGCGGTTCTGCCCAGTCTGTTCGCAGAGGCTGGAATCGAGGCGCTGCAAGTTGATCTGCAGGGTTTGCGGCTATTACATGTCCTGCGCGGACTACTATTAACCGCGTGTAATTTTTGGGAATTTGGTATCCTTTGTGGCTCCGGCCCGGGTTGCCGCCGGATCCGCTTTCCGATGAGGAGGAAACGACTGTGGCTTTGAAAATGACGAACCGTGAAGTGGACGGCGTGTCCGTGGTGGCGCTGGACGGCCGGATTGTGTTGGGCGAGGAGAGCAATGCCCTTCGCGAAAAAGTGAAGAGTCTGCTCGCCGAAGGAAGAAAAAAGATTGTGCTGAACATGGACAACATCACGTTCATTGACAGCGCGGGCTTGGGAACGCTGGTGGCGGCGCACCATTCGGCAAAATCGCAAGGAGCTTCGATGCGGCTGTGCCAACTGGGTACAAAATTCCAGGAGGTGCTGCAAATCACCAAGCTGCTGACGGTCTTTGAAGTGTTCAATACGGAAGCAGAAGCGGTGGCGAGCTTCTCGAAGTAACACGTTCAGTTCCCCAACGACAATCCACTTGGGCAAGATTCCAGGTTTTCCTGCTCCTTCGGGCGCGAAGGAAACTTGTTTCTTCAATCAGCTTTCCAAAATGGCGTCGGCCTCGATTTCCACGAGCATCTCCGGCAAGATCAATCGGCTGACCTGAACCATGCTGGTCGCGGGGCAAATTGAAGCGAAGAATTCGCCGTGTCCGCGGCCGATTTTTTCCCATTGCGATATATCCGTGACGAAAATCCGCGTGCGGACGACATCGGTAAGGGAAGCGCCCGCTCTTTTGAGCGCGGCCTCGATGTTGCGAATGGTTTGGACGGTCTGGGCATAAGCGTCGCCAATGCCCACGATTTTGCCGTCGGGGCCCGTCGCGGTGGTTCCCGATATCATGATGTTATTGCCGATGCGCACGGCGCGCGAGTATCCGACGATTGGTTCCCACTGCGTTCCACTCGAAATATTCTGACGGGGCATGTCTATTACCTCCACGGTGCGCCCATGCGTGTCCTCAAGGCCGCATGATAGACTGAAAGAAATTATGGCACACGCGCCAAGCAACTCGGGCGGGGCGTCATGCCGCTTCATCAAGAGAATCGAGCGAAATGCGTTGTAACAATATTCTGGAAGCGATCGGACGGACGCCACTGGTGCGGTTGAACCGCATCAATCTGGGTTTGAAGCCCCTGATCTACGTGAAGGCGGACTACATCAACCCGGGCGGATCGGTGAAGGACCGCATCGGCGTCACGATGATTGACGACGCGGAGAAGCGCGGATTGTTGAAGCCGGGCGGGACGATTATCGAGGGCACCTCGGGGAACACCGGCATGGGCTTGGCACTGGTAGCGGCCGTGCGCGGATACAAGATGGTCTTCACCATCACGGACAAGCAATCCAAGGAAAAAGTGGACTTGCTCAAGGCCCTGGGCGCGGAAGTAATCGTGTGCCCGACGGCCGTGGAACCCGAAGATCCACGGAGCTATTATTCCGTTGCGAAGAAACTGGCGCGCGAGATCCCCAATTCCTTCTATCCGAATCAGTACGATAATCCGAAGAACCCGGAAGCACACTTCCAGACCACTGGCCCCGAAATCTGGGAAGACAGCGAGGGAAAGATCACGCACTTCGTTTGCGGGATCGGGACCGGAGGAACGATCAGCGGCGTAGGAAAATACCTGCGGGAGAAGAATGCGCAGATAAAAATCATTGGCGTGGATCCCGTAGGTTCTCTCTACTATGATTTTCACAAGTGCGGTGAAGTCGTAAAGGCAAGGACCTACGTGGTCGAAGGCATCGGCGAGGACTTTTTCCCGGCGACCATGGACATGAAAATACTGGACGACGTGATCCAGGTAAACGATGAGGAATGTTTTGTCGTGGCGCGCCGCCTGGTGAAAATGGAAGGCCTGTTCACCGGCGGCAGCGGCGGAGGTTGCCTCTCCGCGGCGCTTCGGCTGGCCAAGGACCTCGGTCCCAAGGATTTTGTCGTGGCGTTTCTGCCGGACACGGGAATGAGATATCTCAGCAAAGTTTACAACGACGAGTGGATGCGCGAACGGGGCTATGTGGATTCGACCGTGGCGATTACGGCGGCGGAGGTCGTCCGCGCCAAACACAAGGCAGGCAAGGCGCGGGAACTCGTGGTTGCCCGGCCGTATCAAACCGTATTCCACGCTCTGAAAACCATGCAGGAACAGGACATCTCTCAAATTCCCATCTTTGAAGAAAACATTCCCATCGGCACGGTATACGAAGATCAGATTCTGACTCTGGCCCTGCAAGGTAAGGACTTGCGCAAGCTCGTCGTGCGCGAAGTGATGAGCAAGCCCATGCCGAAGATTCCCAAGACCGCCCCGGTCGAACGCGTGACGCATATTCTTAGCTACGAGAATCCCGCCGTATTCGTGGAGATGGGCGAGGCGAAATTTGAAATCCTCACTAAATACGACCTGATGAGCACGGTTGCCAGCTTGATGGAACAGAAACGCTGACGAACAACTTCCCGCGAATTTCAGAAGGCGAGAATCCGGAAAGTGAAGATATACGACTTCAACGAGCGGCTTAAGCAGGCGATCCTCATCGCCGACGGCGCGATGGGATCCATGCTCCATGAAGCGGTCGGCCCGCAACGCTGCTTTGACGAGCTGAATGCCACGGAGCCGGAAGCTGTGTTTCGCGTGCACCAGGCTTACATCGAGGCCGGAGCGCAAATCATTGAGACAAATACGTTCGGCGCGAACCGCTTTAAGCTGGCGCCGCTAGGCCTGGCCGACGAAGTGCAGCGTCTGAATTCGCGCGGAGTGAAAATCGCCCGGGAAGCGCGGGAATCGGCCGCCCGCGAAGTCCTGATTGCAGGTTCAATCGGACCGCTGGGCCTCGGAGTGCAGGCGCGCCATCCGGAGCCCGACGAAATCCTGAACGTCTTTCTCGAACAGGCACAAGCGCTGGAAGAGCGCGGCGTGGACCTTTTCATACTGGAGACCTTCACCTATATCGAAGAAATTCTTCTCGCCGTGGATGCCATTCGCTCCTTCTCGGGTCTGCCGGTCATCGCGCAGCTTACCTATTCCGAAGAAGGGACCGCTTACGGCGATCTTCGTCCGGCGGATGCGGCGGCGCAACTCAAGAACAGAAATGTGCAGGTGATCGGAGCAAACTGCACGCTCGGACCCCAGGCTCTGCTGCCAATTCTGCAAGAGCTTGCGGGAGTGGACGACCTCCGCGTCAGCGGCATGCCCAACGCTGGATTCCCGAAACGCGAAGGCGACCGCATCGTGTACCCGAAGTCTTCTCCGGAGTATTTTGCTCTGTTCGCTCGCGAGGCAGCGGAGCTTGGCGTTCGGATTCTCGGCGGTTGCTGCGGCACGACGCCGGCGCATATCCATGCGATGGCGGAGGCGGTCAAATCGCTGAAACCGGTGAAGGCCCATGCTGTCGCGGTCAGCGTGGAAGCCATGGCCAAGCCGGTGGCCGCCGTGCACCGCGAGCCGGAAAGCAAGCTCTGGAAGAAGATCCAATCGGGGCAATTCGTCGTCTGCGTGGAAATTGATCCCCCGAAAGGAATCGCGCTTGATCGTATCTTTGAGCAGGTGGAAAGGATCATGGCTCCCGGAAGCGTGGACGCCATTGACATCAATTCCGGCGCGATGGCGCGGGTGGGTATGGACGCCCTGGTCGTTGCGGGGGCGCTCGAAGCCCGCGGCGTCGAGACCGTTCCGCACCTGACCACGCGCGACCAGAATATCATTGGCTTGCAAGCCGGTCTCTTGGGGGCCTGGACAGTCGGAGGCGTACGCAACGTTCTTGCCGTTACGGGCGATCCGCCTTCGGTAGGCGACTATCCGGAAACGAGCGGCGTTTACGAAGTGGATTCCGTCGGTCTCGTGAAAGTCCTGAACCGGCTCAATCAGGGCACCGACTGGTCCGGGAAAACGCTCGGCGGATCTACAAACTTTACTATCGGAGTCGCCGTCAATCCCGTGGCGGATGATCTCGATAGCGAAATTGAACGTTTCCACGCCAAGATCGAAGCCGGAGCTCATTTCGCCATGACCCAGCCGATTTTCGACCCGGAACACTGGCACGCTTTTGTAAAAAAGCTCGGTGCCAAGCCGCCAATTCCCGTCCTGGTCGGCATCTGGCCATTAAATAGTTACAAGCAAGCGTTGCGTTTGAACAATGAGGTGCCGGGAATCGTCATTCCGGATGCGCTGCTGCATTCTCTGGAGTCCGCCGGAATAGCCGCGCGCGAACGCGGCTTCCAGGTCGCGCGAGACATGCTCGCTTGGGCGCGCACGGAACTGGCCGGAGCGTACCTGATTCCGCCATTCAAGCGGTACGAAGAGGTTCTCGAAATTCTCTGAAGCGCGCTGCCCTCCGAGATTCGGCAGGAACCATTAGTGTTTCAAGGGAACCAGGCTGGTGTGATCGTGGATGATGCGCCAGCCTCCTGGAAAATGCTGGAAGACCAGCGTGAAGACGCCGCCGATATCGCCACTGGTTCGATCCAGATGCCAATTTCCCAGAACAAGATAGGCTCGTGGCCCGAGTTCGTGAAATTCCAGCCCCGAGAAAGTCAAGTGGCCCATGGAGGCGCGGTCGGGATAGTTCTTCTTGTAGCGTTGGAGCACGCCGTCCCAGCCATGCGATGTTCCGCCGCTCCCAGAAAACGTAAGTTCCGGCGAATGCCAGTAGCCCTGCAGAAAAGCATCTACGTCGCCACGGTTCCAGGCTTCCTGTTGCATCTTCAGGACGGACTCAATCGCCGGGCGAGCCGAAGTCGGCTTCGTAGCAGGAGTTTGTGCGGTGGTTCGGGCACCGGGCAATAGAACAATGACAGCTGTGAGACCAAGCGCGCTCATCCCGATTGTCGGCTTCATGGGCGGCCTTCCCTGATAATCGGATTCACGCGAGCCAGCATAGCCTTGCATCGCATCTTGTGCAACGCAGCGAACAGCCGTGGAAAGTGTTGAGAAATTCAGGTGGTCAGGCGATCGGGGGAAATGGGCTGCATTTTCGAAACCTGCAGCGAGACCACGGAGTCCAAGTCCAAATCCGAGGCCACCAAATGCAATGGGCCGCGAGGAACCGCGTAAACGCGCGAAGTCAGCGCGATCCGGTCATTGGCAATGGTTTCGACAACCGAACCATCCAGAAAAATATGGAATTCCAATTCAGCATCCTTTCGGCCCGTTAATTGCGCGTGCTTTCCGTTGATTTCAAGTTCCTTGCCTGCTTCTTCGGGACTGTAAACAATGGTCAGAAACGGAGAATGACCATCGGAAAGGATGATCCGCAAAGGCCTTGGCAAAGAGCGAAATCGGATTTCTGCCGACAGATTCTCCACGCTCATTCTTCGGAGGGCAGCCCGCCGTGCCTCGCGGGCCACAACTCTATCCGGGAGGATTGCCAAATTTCTCCCCAAGTCACTGACTTCGGGGACCACGCGCATGACAAGCTCTCCTTCCGGGCCGAGGGCCAGTTCACGCGGCAAAGACATGCAACCTGCCCAGCCCGCCGCGCGATACTCCGCTTCGGGCCGCGTCTCCGGAATCCAGCCCCAAAGAATTCTGCGATCCCTGAAGTCAAGCTGGCTTTTGGGAGCATAGTACGCGCCGCAATCAAGAAGGCCGCGTTTCTCCGCATGAAAAACGAGTTCCTTCGGGTCTAGCTCCCCCGTTTCCCAAAAGACTTTTCCTTCGGTCGAATAGAGCAATACGTGTTTCTCCCCGAGTGGAAAGAAATCCGGGCACTCCCACATTTCGCCGGAGTCAACGGGGTTGACGGAGTCCATTCCATTCCACTTCCCCGAAGCCAGCGGATGCAAATACTCCCACTGCCGGAGGTCGTACGAGCGGTAGAGCAGCACGCGGCCGCCGACGCCTTTTTGTCCGGAGCCAATGCCCATATACCAGACGCCCCCGTCGCGCCACAGGCAAGGATCGCGAAAGCCAGTAAGGTTGGGATCGCTGGGAGGCGTGAGAACAGGTGCGGGAAGCTTTTGCCATTCGAGCAGGTTCGAATCCTGCGAACTGGCCAGACATTGCACCTCCCGGAAATTGTGCGCACCGTCGCGAAGCGTCGCATCTCCGGGCAGGACCGACTTCACTCCCGTGTAGAGAATTGTCGCGGTTCCATCATCATTCACCGCGCTTCCTGTAAAACATCCCTCTTGATCGTCGCTCCCAGGCGTGGGCGAAAGCGCCATCGGCAGATGCCTCCAGTGGATCATGTCCGGGCTGACGCTGTGCGCCCAGTGCATGTCTCCCCATACCGCGGCATTCGGGTTGTACTGGAAAAACATATGATAGGCGCCTTTCCAGTAGATCGGGCCATCGGGATCGTTCATCCAGTTGCGCGCGGGCAAAAGATGAAACTGCGGACGAAGCGGATCGGCGGCGAGCTGCGCGCGTGAAACCTGATCGTTGCTCGCCAAATTTGAAAGCGCGAAGCGAGAGAAGGGAGGAACCGCTGCCGCTGCACCTGTTACGCCGAGCGCTTTCAAGAACTCACGCCGCGAAGGTCGCATTCCGCAACTCCGGTTTTTCTGGAAATCAATTTACCCGATTTCGCCGAGTCCGTCGCGAAGCCGCCGCACCACTCGCTCCTGCCCCAGGGCAACCATTGTGTCAAAAAGCGGCGGCGCGACGGCTTGCCCAACAATTGCGACGCGGATCGCATTGATCAAAACTCCTGCTTTCACTCCGGCTGTTTCTGCGACCGCGCGCGTCGCATGATCGCACGCATCGTGGTTCCACTCCGGCAGTTTTTCCAGTGCGTCCGCGGTTTTTGCCAGGAGCTGCTTCACTAGCGCCGGGTCTTTCCAAAATTTCGCTTTTGCCGCCTCATCTCTGACGAAATCATCGCTGAAAAATGCGCGCGACCACGTGGAAAAATCCGGCAACAAGCGAATCCTCGGCCGAAGCAGATCCACCGTTTTCGCAAACCACTCGCCGCCCGTTCCGCTCTTCCACTCCTCTTTCCAGAGCCCGCTGCGCTTCAGCTCATTCTCCACTTCCGGCAGCAGATCTTCGATCGGCAGCTTCTGCAAATACTGTGTGTTGAACCATTCCAGCTTGGAGCGGTCAAAAACGCCATTTGTACGGCTCACGCCTTCGAGAGAAAATTTCTGGATCAACTCGTTCGTGCGCAGGAACTCCTCATCTCCTCCCGGCGACCATCCAAGTAGCGCCAGGAAATTGCGAAAAGCCTCCGGCAGAAAACCCTCCTTGCGGTACAGGTTCACGTCGGTCGCGCCGTGCCGCTTCGAAAGCCGCGATTTATCCGGGCCAAGAATCAAGGGCACATGCGCAAACACCGGCGGTTGCGCCCCCAGCGCGCGGTAGAGCAGCACCTGCTTCGGCGTATTGGAAATGTGGTCGGCCCCGCGAATCACATGCGTGATGCGCATTTCGATGTCGTCCACAACCACGCTCATCTGGTACATTGCCTGCCCGAACTCTTCCTCGCCTTTTCCCGAGCGCAGCAGCACAAAATCTTCGATCTCGTCGTTTGCAAATTCGCGCTCGCCAAACACAGCGTCGAAAAATCTCGTCGTTTCGCCCAGAGGCACTTTGAAGCGAATCGCAGGCTTCGCGCCCGGCGTGGAGGCCTTACCATCCCGGCAAGGGCAGCGAAATACCCGCCGGACTGCGGAGCCTTCCTTTCCCTCCTCCGCATGATCGCCGCCGGCATATCTTTCGGGAGGGCAGGTACACAGGAACGCGCTGCCATTCGCCAGGCATTTCTTGGCTGCTTCGCGATACAGCTCCGTCCTTTGCGATTGGTAATACGGGCCCTCATCCCAATTCACGCCGAGCCAGCGCAATCCCTCAAGGATCCCCGTGACCAATTCCGGCTTGTTCCGTTCCGCGTCCGTGTCCTCGATGCGCAAAATCATCGTGCCCTTCTGCCGCCGCGCAAAGAGCCAGTTGAATAGCGCCGTCCGCGCTCCTCCCACGTGGAGATAGCCCGTGGGTGACGGCGCAAAGCGAACCCGCGGCGCATTTTCAGCTGGATTGCTCA
Source organism: Terriglobales bacterium (assembly GCA_035518615.1). Taxonomy (GTDB): domain Bacteria; phylum Acidobacteriota; class Terriglobia; order Acidiferrales; family UBA7541; genus Acidiferrum. The sequence continues at coordinate 25,041 of DATIXL010000014.1, forward strand.
TCTCTGCCTTGATCGGTCCATTCCTTTTTGCTTGATCGAAACGACCAGTTTAGCGAAACCATTCCCCACCGTCCAACCGCACCGCGCAAACCAGCATTGTGCTTCTTAGTGGATCTGATCACGCTGCCGGAGTGAAGGCGCAGCGTGCGAGAAGATCAACGAAGCGAGGATCGGATCGAAACGCATCCCACTTGGGATCCACCGTCAGAAATATGAGGTGGACGTCACGCGCATCGAGGGCCCGTCCGAGCCACGCGAATGCCTCATCGTTTTGGCCTAGGCCCGCGTGTACCAGTGCCATGGCGTACGGCGGCACGTAGCGGTCGCGGGACACCGATTCGAGCATTCCGAGGGTTTCCTCGGCCTTGTCTCTTTGCCGCACCTTTCCGAAAAGGTAGCCGCGCAGCGAGATGACCTTGCTGTTTCCTCCCGAAAAGCGGCCCGCATTGTTGAGCGCCTCGAGCGCCAGTTCGGTGCGGCCCATCTGCGCGGCAGCTTGTCCGAGCTGAAGATGACCGATCCAGAACTCGGGATCAGTCACTATGGCTTGCCGCGCGAACTTCATGGCCGCTTCGCAATCTCTGGCTGCGAACGCAACTTGTGAGGACAACGCTTGATTCACGGCAAGAAGAGGATCGAGTTCGCGAGCGCGTTGGATCGTCTGGAGCGCCTCTTCGTGCTGGCCCATGTGCGACAGTGCAATTCCAAGTATGCGATGCGCCATCGGGTAATTGGGATCGCAAACGATGGCTTTCCGGAATGCTGCTTCCGCGGACGGCCAATCCCAATCCAGCCAGAATTTCACGAATCCTAGGGATGTTTGCGATTCGGCAAGCTCCGGCTCCGCCGCGATCGCGTGCGCGGCCGCTTCCCGGCCGCGTTGTGCCACTGCCGCGGGCGAAACATCCCCATTAATGGGGCTTGCCGCGTAGGAATCCGCGATTCCCGACCAGGCAAGCGCATACTCCGGATCGCGTTCCGTCGCCCGGGAGAAATATTCAACAGCACGGCGGGTTGTTGCGGGTGTGAGCTGGTTCCAAAAGTGCCGTCCCCGCAAATAAAGATCATAGGCTTCCGCATTGCGTGTTTGCCGCCGGGCAAGGGCGCTTAATCGTTCGGGAGAAAGCCGCAAACGGATTTGCTCAGCGATGGCCGCGCTCAGCTCGCGCTGAAACGCGAGCATGCTGCCCGGTTCGCTGTCAAAAGACGCGGACCAAATCTGGATCTGATCCTGAACACGAATCAATTTCGCGGTAATGCGTAGACGTTCGCCTTCCGCTCTCAGCGAACTTTCGACCAGGTAGGCAGCCTTCAACTCACGTCCAATTTCGGCGGCGGTTTTCGTCGTGCGTTTGTACGCCAGGACGGAGGTGCGGCCGATCACGCCCAGGTGCTCGGGATCAATCTGGCCGAGGGCCGCGATCGTCTCTTCCGTGAGGCCGTCGGCAAGGTACTCGCGCCCCGGATCGGCGCTGAGGTTTTCGAACGGGAGGACGGCGAGCGTTGTTCGTGAACTGATCTCCGGAGCTCCTGAGCTCGCGGTTTCCAATACTTCTACGTTCGCGAGAAAGCGGTATCCTTTTCCGGGAACCGTCGCAATGTATCGGTTTTCCCCTCGGCTTTCTCCCAGGATCCGCCTCAAGACGGAAATATTCTGGTTCAGGTTGTTTTCTTCCACGATTGTGTCGGGCCAGATAGCCCGCATCAGTTCGTCTTTATCCACCAAACTTCCCCGCCGCTCGACCAGGTACAGCAGCGTGTCGAACACCTTGGGCGTCAATGGCACCGCCTGTCCATTCCGAAGGAGCTGGCGTTTGGTCTCCTCAATCTGGAATTCGCCAAACCTGTAGCTGTGAGATGTCTCGCTATCCATACCTGGTTTTCGGGAATTTCAGAAGTCTTCAGGAAATTTCAGTCGCATTCTAAAGACTTTCGGCTGGGATTGAAAGAGCATGCGCAGGTCCGGACCGGCGCCAATCTGCGCCCCGGACGAAAACTATGACTGTTTGGAGGAAGATCATGACTGTTCCCAGACCGCTTCAGCTTTCCTGGCTTTGCCGTTTCCTTTTGCTGTTTGCGCTCCCCGCCTTTCCATACTCCCTCTTTGCCCAGTGGCAGGCGACCGTGGGCGCTCAAAGCAAGGACAAAGCTCAACAAGTTTTGGCTTTTCTTCCCAACGAGATGTGGATTCACGCAGGCGACTCCATTACCTGGAAAGTGGCAACCGACGAGCCCCATACCATAACTTTCCTCAAAGCCGGGCAGGTCCGTCCTCCTTACCAGGCTGGCTGCCCGGGTTTCAGCGTCTCGGGAGCCGCCTTCGACGGTTCCACCTGCGTGACGACCGGCCCTCTGCCCAACGGGCAGTTTTTCACTGTGACGTTTCCCAATCCGGGCAACTACAAGCTCGTCTGCCTCATTCATCAGAATATGACGGGTGTGGTCCACGTTCTTGATTGGTCCCAGCCTCTTCCTTACGATCAGGCTTTCTACGACGTTGAAGCGGCAAAGCAGCGCGTGGCTCTCCTTTCTGTGCACACTCCCCAATGTGATCATCCAAATGCGGCCCCCGATCTATCTCATTCGAACCAAATTAGCGCAGGCGCGGGACAGATTGTGGCGACCCCAGGAGGCTCAGACACCGTATCCGTAATGCGCTTCGAACAAACCGCCAAAGTGATCCACATCGGAGAAACCGTGGAGTGGAGTAATGCCGACCCGGTGACGCCGCACACGATCACCTTCGGGACCGAGCCCGCAAACCCCATTCCTCCATCCACAAATGTCATCCTGGATGCAGACGGTGCGCGACACGCCACGATTAATTCCACCGCAGACAACGTTCATTCGGGCTTCCTCCTTGCGGCTCCTCAGGATCAGACCGGACTTCCGCAAACTCCTGCAGGGGTCACACGCTTCCGCGCAACCTTCACTCATGCCGGCGTCTATCCCTATATCTGCGTGCTTCACGACGATCTGGGAATGGTGGGAAAAGTCATAGTGGAACCATGAAGGGTGCCATGACGGAACTCTCCTCAGCGGAAGCAACTCCCTTCGACTCACTTGCCCAAATCTCTTGCGCCTATTGGCTTTCACGATGCTTGCATGTGATTGCCGAACTGGGAGTGGCGGACGCTCTGGATGATGTGCCCCAGGCGGTATCTGCCCTGGCGGAGGCAACGAATTGCCACGCCGGGGCACTTGGGCGCGTCCTGCGCCTCCTCTCGTCGCATGGCATCTTCAGATCTTGCGCCGGCGGTTACTGCCACACCGCTGCCTCTCTTGCATTGCGCTCGGATCACCCACGTTCTATGCGTTCATTCGTGAGAATGTGTGGCCTCCAGATCTTATGGGAATCCTATGGAACCCTTGAATTCTCGCTGAGAACAGGCGCTCCTTCCTCCGAGAAAGTCATTCCTGGAGGTCTCTGGAGCTATCTCGCAACGAATCCGGAATCCAGCCGCATCTTCAACGAAGGCATGGCCTCCAAATCGCAGCGACAAATCGCCGGGGTACTCGGAAGCTACACCTTTACAGGACTTGGCACCGTCGGCGATATCGGCGGCGGTCGCGGACACCTCCTTCAGGCAATCCTGGCTGCCGAACCGAAAGTGAGCGGAGTTCTTTTCGATCTGCCGCATGTCATCGAAAAGGCCGTCAACATTGCATCAGACCGATTGCGCCTGCACAGCGGCAATTTCTTCACTGATCCTCTGCCGGTCTGCGACGCCTATCTCATGATGGACGTCATAAACACCTGGAGCGACGAAGATGCATTGGAGATCCTGAGAAACCTGCGCCGGGCTGCCCCCCCTCATGCCAGGCTGTTGCTCATTGAGGCGGTCATTTCCGAAGATTCTGCTCCAAGCTGGAGCAAGCTGCTGGACATCCAGATGTTGACGATGCTCACGGGCCGCCAACGCACCATCCATGAACACTCCCATTTGCTCGGTCAGGCCGGATTGCGGCTGGTTCGCGAGATCGCAGCTGGTGGTGGGAGGTTTTCTATTCTTGAGGCCGTACCGAATTGATGTGCGTCGCCCAACCTTCTGTGGATGCCCTCCGGGAAAGAACTGTACGGAGGTGTCCGCTTGCTATTCGATTCGCAGCGCGCGCATTGGGTCTATGGATGCAGCTCGCCAAGCTGGCACAAGACAGGCAATCGTGGCAACAAGGGCCAGAACTACCGTCGCCCCAAGCAGGGTCAAGGGATCGCGCGAACTTCCTCCCGCCCAGGATGACATGACCTTGCCCAAAGCCACGCTTGCCAAAAGGCCCACAGCCAGTCCAGCAGCGAGGGTCGCCGCCGTCGAGCTCACCACCAGCCGGACCACGCTGCCTCGCTGTGCCCCCAGCGCCATGCGAATTCCCAGCTCTTGTGTCCGCTGTGTCACCGCGTAGGAAACCACGCTGAACAGCCCGGCCGCGGCCAGTGCCAGCGCTAGCCCGGCAAACACCGCAAACAGCGCTGCAATGAAGCGCTCCCGGCCCCAACCTTGCGTATCCAGCCACCAATCAATTGTATGGACTTCCCCCACGACAAGCTCCGGATTTATCTCGCTCAGCCGCCGCTTGATGGTGCGCATTGCAGCTTCGGGATCACCATTTACCCGAATCAGCAGCGACTCGTCCGGCGGCAGCACAAAGCTGTACGGCAGAAACACCGCGGGCATCGTCGGATGGTCCAGCCCGTCATTCCGTGCGTCTCCCACAACTCCGATCACTTGCAGCCAGTCGTCGGGAGCTTGCGCAGACAGCAACGAGGGCTGATCTATTTTCAGCATCGGGCTGCGCACCATCTGCCCGATCGGATCCGCGTCACCGAGGTACTGCTTCACGAACGCTTGATTGACCAGCGCGAGATGCGCCGCGCGCATCACTTCCCCATCGTCGAATTCTCTGCCTGCCAGCAGTGGAATGTGCATGGTCGCGAAAAGGTTGGAACTCGCCAGCGACAGCTGCGATTGCGCCTCGCCAAGATTGGGCTTGCTTTGAATCTCTACCTTAGCGCGGAATCCGCCAAAGCCAGGAAACCACGACGTTGACACGCTCGCAGCTGCTACCCCAGGCGTCTGCTCGACGGACTGGCGAATAAGTTCGTTGGACTGCAATCGCTGCTGCCAGGTTGGGTTTGTCCCCTTGGGAAGAGATACGTTCATCTCCAAAATATTTTCCGGGTCGAATCCGAGCGGCGTGTGCGTCAATGCGAGGAAGGCCTTGATTGCCGCCCCAGCCCCCGCCAGCAGCACGATCGTCAGCGCCACCTGCCCGGCGATGAGCAGCTTATGGGCATACCGTCCGCGTTCACTTCCCGAGTGCCTTCCACTGCTGGCCTGCATTAACTGGCCGAGTTGCGGCCGCGAAATCTGCCAGGCCGGTGAAATTCCGGATAGCGTTCCGGTGATCAGCGCGATTCCCGCGCTGAACGCCAGCACGACCCAGTTCACTCGGATCGCGGCCTCGTGCGGAAACGAGTAGTACGGCAACATGGCGGAGATCGCGCTTACGCCCTTGTACGCGGCCAAAACTCCCAGAGCCGCGCCTGTCACCGAAATCAGTGTGGATTCCGTCAGCAGCTGGCGGATCAACCGGGAGCGCCCCGCGCCGACCGAAACTCGCACTGCCAGCTCATGTTGCCGGGCCGTTCCTCGTGCCAGCAGCAGGATGGAAACATTGGCGCATCCGATGATCAGCAGCGCCAAGACCGCCCCGAAAAGCAGCACGATCGTCCCGGCAAATTTTCCCAGAACCTCCTCGTTCAGCGTAACGATCGTCACTTTCCTGTCTCTCCGGTAATCCTTGGGGTCCGCTTTAACGAACTGGTCCACCAGATTCTGCAATTCCGCGGCCGCCGTCCCATGCTTTACGCCCGGCTTGAGTTTTATGAAAGACAGCCAAGAATCGTGCGGATCGGCCGTGGGATTCGCCGTGAGGTACACATCCGAATCTCCCCACGTAAAGCGCGGAGGTACTACACCGATCACCGAATATGGTTTGTGATCCAGCTCAATCGTCTTTCCGATCACGTCGCCGTTTCCACCATACTGCCGGTGCCAGAACTGATAGCTCAGAACCGCCACTTGCGCGGGGCCTGCCCCGGAAACATCCGCGGGAGAGAACTCCCGGCCAAGCAGCGGCGGCACTCCCATGTACTGAAAAAGATTCGGCGAATACACTCCGACAGCCACCGATACCGGAAATTGTTCCCCCGTCAAGTTCTCCTGCTTGAACTGTTGTAGGAACACGTCATCAATCGCGGCAGCCTGGCGAAGCTCTTGGTATTCCGTGCCATTCACTTCTAGGAGCGGGCCTCGTCCGGATTTGTCTCGCAACTCGACGTGCACCATGCGGTTCGCATCCTTGTAGGGGTAAGGGTCGAGCAGCACCCCATAAACCACGCTGAAGATTGCCGTGGTCGCGCCGATCCCTAGAGTTAATGAGAGAACCGCTGTAAGGACAAAGCCGGGCGACTTGCGAAACTGCCGAAAAGCGAACTGCAGATCCTGAAATAGTTGGCCCATTTGGGGTCTCCTGACAGGGCTCTTGCTTCCTTAGACGTGGAATGCGACCTCGTGGAAGCCTCTTTGGCAGTACGCACACAAAGAAACTTATGTTCCGAAAGGCCAGCGAAGGGGCCGAGCCTCTGTGCTGTGTTCGTTACTCCCGGGCTTGCTGCCTTTTTGGTCCATCAGTACTGCAGTACGCTTGCACAGATAAAAATTCATGCCCCATAATCGCAAGTACTTTGTTTTGTGCACAAATGGGGCACTTAAGGCCACCGCGCGTGTCTCCTTGCGCGCGATGACGCTGCTTTGCGTCATTGTGCATACAAACCCATGCCGCTGACCGCGGCATCAGGGAGTCGTCTGCCAAGCAGACAGGATTGATCGCTGCTTTGACGAACCATAGTCTCATCGCGCTCGTGCTTCTGGTCGCCACTTCACTGGTGGCGGGGTTCTTCGCGTATATCTACAGCCTCAAGCGGCAAGCCTACCTGCTCCTCTGGACCGCCGGCTGGAGCATGCTCACGCTTCACTACCTGGGCTCTTCTCTGGTCGGATGGCCGGGAGAACTTTCTTTCCAAGGTTTATTGGACGACTGGCTTTTCGGCATCTCCGGGATTTTCTTTTTCCTTGGCGCGCAACTTTACTCCGGGCGCAAACGCTGGCTGCTTCCAGCAGCGGCCGCAGCCGCCACCCTCGCGCTATGGGCCGCCGCCAATGGCCTCCACGTACTTCCTCTCTCTGTCGTCATTCCCGCCAATTTGATTTACCTGGGCGTCGCCATTCTGTTCTGGACGGAAAGCAGGCGCCAGGAGACGCTCGCCGACAAGTTACTCGCCGTGACCTTCGGCGCATGGTCCTTGTTCGGCATTTCCTTGCATTTTGTGAGCGGCTGGCTCGTTTCCAAAGATCTCAGCCTCCATGCCGTTGCCTCCTTCCCCGCGGCGCTCGCCGCCATGCTCATGGTCATGGCCCTCTACGAGGAAGAAAAACGCCGCGTCGAGCGCAACATGCTGGCGCTCTCCAACCTCAACCTCGCGACCTCCAGCTTTGTCGGTGGCGAAATCCATCGCATGCTCTCGCAGGCGCTGGATCGGGTTCTCGGCGTCGTAAGGCTACCCACCGGCGCGCTATTTCTTCATCATGGCGATCCGCAAGGCCCAACCTCCGTTGTTGCCGCGGGCCTCAGCGATGAGTTTTGCCGGGCCGCCCAGGAAGAAGGCCTCGACGATTATCTCGTCAACCTTGTGGCGCGTTTGGGCGGCTTGCTGGGTTTCCGCGACCTCAAAGACGACTCTCTCTCCGCTCTCGAGAAGGACGAGCCGATCCGCAGGTTTCGCCAATTGACTCTCCAGCAGGGTCTCCGCAGTATCATTGCCATCAGCCTTCAGGCCAAGGAACAAGCCTTCGGTGTCCTTCTTCTTGGATCCCCTGACAGTCGCCGCTTTACTCCCGCCGAGCTGCGCCTGCTTCTCGCTTTGGGACATCAGATCGGAATGGCCGTCGAAAACAGCCTCCTCATCCAGCAAACCTCGCGCCGCTCTGAGGAGCTGCATGTCCTCAACGAAATCGGCCGTGCGCTGAGCTCCACCCTCAATAAAGAAGATCTGCTGCGTAGAATCTGGGAAGAGCTTCGCCGTCTTTTCGACGTCGAGAACTTTTATATCGCTTCCCTGGACCCGCTCCGCGATGAAATGCATTTTGATCTTGAAATCATTGACGGAATGCGCCTCCCGAAGCGCACTCGTCCGGCAGCCAATCACATCACCGAGTACATTATCCGCACGCGCCAGCCCGTGCTTATCAGGGAGAATTTTGCCGCTGAGGCCTCAAAATTTGGGGTCGAGCCGATCCGCTCGCGCGGTTGTTTCTGCGGAGTTCCGCTGGTCGCGTACGACCATGCCATCGGCGCCATGGCGGTCTTTTCGGATCAGGAGCGCGCGTTTGATGAAGGGCATCTCGAACTGTTGCGCGTCCTGGCCAGCGAAGCCAGCATTGCCATTGAGAATGCTCGCCTCTTCAACGAGGAGCGTACCAAAGCGCGCCACCTCAGCCTGCTCAATACCATCTCCCGCAACGCCATTGCCACTCTCAATCCCGATGAAATGGTCGCCAAGATCACCGAACAGTTGGAAGCCGGGCTCACCTATGACCACATCGGCATCGCTGTCCTCGACTACTCCACGCGCGAGATCGTGATCCAGGCGGAAGCGGGCAAGCGCCGCGGCGTCCTCGGCCAGCGCATTCCACTCGGCACTGGGTTGGTTGGGCACGTTGCCCGCAACGGCATCATGGCGGCCTTCCGCTCGACTGCCTCCTCCGACGCCTCCCTCAGGCCGCTCCTCGCGGATTCCGTCGCCGCCATTGGCTTACCTATTTTTTACGCGGAACAGCTCCACGGCGTCCTTTACGTCGAATCGTCCGAAAACATTGATTTTTCCGAGGAAGAAATTCTCCTTCTTGGCACCCTCGCGGACCTGATAGCCGGCGCTCTGCACAACGCACTTTCCTTCCAAAAGGCCCAGGAGCAGGCCATTACCGATGGCCTCACCGGCGTCAAGACCCACCGTTTCTTCATGGAAGCGTTGTCCGCCGAATGGAAGCGTTCTACGCGCGCGGGCCGCGCATTTGCCCTGGTCTTGATGGACCTCGACCGCTTCAAGTTCGTCAACGACTTTTACGGCCACCTTGAGGGCGATCTGGTGCTTCAGCGCGTGGGCCACATTCTCGAAACGAATTGCCGCCGCTCCGACGTTGTGGCGCGTTACGGCGGCGACGAGTTCGTAATACTGATGCCGGAAACCTCGATGGAGCAGGCTCGCCAGCTCGCTACCAAGCTCCGCGGCTGGGTCTCCGCCGATCCGCTCCTCCGTGAGAAAAATATCAGCGCAAGCTTCGGCATCGCTTGTTACCCCCTCCACGGCTCCTCGCCCCAGGAGCTCATCCAGGTCGCTGACGCCTCCATGTACCTCTCGAAGCACCAGGGCGGAAATGCTGTGTCCACTGCGGACCATTTCGATCCCAACGAGGCCAAAAAATGGAAGCGTGATGTCCTTGAAGCCTATTTGGGTGTCACCCTCAAACGGCTCTTTTCAACTGGGCCGGACGCCTTTGAGGAGATCTATCAGCGGTTGAAACAATTCACCGAATCTCTGGCAGCCACGGAAGGCGCTAGCCCAGGTCCAGCGCCGATTTCCGCAAGTTCGGAAACCGGCCCGCAGTTGCTTCCCCAGACCGTTCTGGACACCGTAACTTCCCTCGCCTTCGCCATTGACGCTAAGGATCATTACACGCAGGGACACTCTCAGAAAGTCTCTGCCTACGCCGCGCTCATCGCTGAAGCCATGAATATGTCCGACGCAGAAATCGAGGAGATTCGTCTCGGCGCCGTCCTCCATGACATTGGCAAGGTGGGAATCCCGGAGAACATCTTGAACAAAAGCGGCCCGCTCAATCCTGATGAGTGGGAAACCATGAAATCTCACGTTGTTTTTGGCGCGCGCATCTTGGAGCCGCTCAGGCCGCTCGCGCGCATCCGCGAGATGGTTCTGCATCATCACGAGTATTACGACGGTTCCGGCTACCCGGAAGCTCTGGCCGGAGAAAATATTCCTTTAGGAGCCCGCATTATTTCCGTCGCCGACGCCTACGACACCATCACCAGCGACCGCACCTATAAAAAAGGCCGCGCTGCCGCTGACGCCCTCTCGGAACTCGAGCGCTGCGCCAACGCCCAGTTCGATGCCCGCATCGTGGACGTCTTCGTGAGGACCATGCGCCAGCTCCCCAATCCCATCATCGAGCCCGCTTCACTCTCTTCCCGCAATTCCTAGCCCCGACGAAGCACTCCTTGGATCGCCCGGCAGTTTCAAAGAACCACCGCGCTCGCCTGCCCTCTTCTCCCCTAATAGCGGCCCTCTTCAATCCACTGGCGGACTTCTTCTTCCACGGAGAAGCCCCTCTCCCCGTTTGCGGCGAACTTGGAGTCCAGTGCAAAGGCATGCGCCTCCAGTGGAACCAGGAAGTGCGAATTTACGCGCAGAAAACTCCGTACAAACAGCTCCGTAAAGGTGTCCACCCCCAGCTGATGAAACTGCACCACGTGCACCAGCGCGTGAAAAAGTAGACGTTCCGTGAGGCTCTCATGAAACACGATCACGTCATCAAACGTCAGCGACGCCATATGCGTGATTTCCGGAAGATTTACGAATCCAAGCTCCTTCGCTTCCTGGTAAAACGGTGGATTTTCTATGCGGCATCCCGCCATTTCCACCATCATGATGCGCCGCAGCAGGGAGGTGGGGAAAAATCGTTCCATCTTCGCTCTTTGTTCCACGGGAATCGGTTTTCCCATCTGGACATATTGCTCCCGCTGGCTCCTTAAATAGCCTGAAACGCAGCGGACCGCGTGGAGCGTGTCTTCTTCGCTCAGCCGGCGCCCTCCCGGCTTTAGAATCGCGCAGTTGGCGGGCCGGTTCGCGGCAAGAGCGGAATAAAATCCGTTGAGTGATTGCAACACTCCCAACGCCGCCGTCACCGTCTCCTGCTGTGCATTCGCCGCGATATCTTCGGTCGAGAATCGCGTGAAAAGCTTGCCGATGGCGAACTGAATCCGCGAGAGCTCAATCTGCGCGCGCTGCAGTTCTGCGTTCATCTGGATGACAGTGACCCGTTCTCTTGGGTCTTCCGGGACGTCCATGGCATCGCTCCTTTGCGCCGCTAGGCTTTCTGAATCCGCGTCGGGTACTGCGAATGATACTTTAACAGCGTATCTTTAACGTTGTCAAGTAAAACGCAGCCGGGTACGTTCCTCCCCCACGCTGGTCCTTTTCTCTCTCATTAGCTCGGATTTACTAACCATGAGTTCCATTTCCAGGCGGTGCGGCTATTGGCATTTGTCCGGTCATTGCCTTGTACGACGTATGTTGTACATTGTTGTGTTATACTGCGATTTGGATAAGCCGTGCCTCCCTCTTTCGATAAAAATTTGGAAGAGAAAATTCTTCGCGCTGCCCAGCGCCTATTGCGCACCCGCGGGGAACGCGGGCTCACCCTTCGCGCCATCGCGAGGGAAGCCCGCACCACCACTCCTACGGTTTATCAACGGTTTCGCAACAAGGAAAGGCTGCGGCTCGCCCTGGCGCTGCGCTTGCGCATCGAGTTGAATGCATCCCTATTCGCCTGCAAAAGCCTCGAAGAGGCTTGTCGGCAATATTTGCACTACGCAGAGCAACACCCGAATGAGTACAAACTCATCTGGGCTTCCTGGATGGCGATATTTCGATCGGATCAGCTGCGTCCGGGGCTCTCCTGGGCCATGTCTCAGCTTGCCCATCGCTTTGGGGGCAATCCGCAGGATCATGATCTCAGCGCCTACGCCTTGTTCCTGCTTTGCCATGCCGCTGCCAGTTTTTTGACTGTCCCGGGTGACGACTCTTCGCGCACGGCGATTCGTGAACACTGCCTTGCGGCCTGCGATGCTTTACTCCAGCGGCCCGAGTTTCTGAGCCCGCGTGCCTTCCCGCCAATCCGCTAGGCAGCTTCGCCCGCCAACCTGGCACGGAACTCAAGTCCAATTCTGGGCGAATTGCCGCACCACCGGGCATCAATCTCTGCCCTTCCTGCTATTCTTGAGCAATCTGGAGGTGCGAGGATGCAAACGGCAACCATTCAGTGGACAGGCGCTCAGAAGTTTCTGGCCACCAGCCCTTCGGGGCATTCCCTTACTCTTGATTCCGATCGTTCCTCGAACACGGCTGCTGGCCCGATGGAACTTCTGCTCATGGCTTTGGGAGCGTGTACCGCGACGGATATCGTAATCATCCTGGAAAAGAAGCGCCAAAAACTCGAAGCTCTTGAAGTGATTTGTGCCGGCGAACGAGCCGCCCATTCCCCCGCCGTCTGGGTGAAGATAGATCTTCTGTTTCGATTGCGCGGCACCCTTGACGACGCAGCCGTGCGTCACGCCGTGCAACTCAGCGAGGGGAAATACTGCTCCGTGGCGGCCATGCTCAGAAAGGACGCCGTCCTTACCTGGCGTTACGAAATCCTTCCCGGCGAGGGTTAGGAACAACCTCCACCGTTGGACGTTACTGTTGCGTGAAGTCTCCCGCTGGGTTATACAATCTTGTTCTAATGGGGCCCTGTGTGCGGTTTCTCTCTCTGTGGGTGGGTCTTCTTTGCTTGGTTTCCGGCGAGGTGTGCGCCCAGGTCGCGCATGTCCCCCCGCCGCCCCGGGCGACCATACCGCTCGCGAAGATTCCCCGCGTTACCCGCGCTCCCAAGCTCGAGGATTTTCTGGAACACCGTCCGCGCCAGGCGGAGCTGAAAGTGACCGATTTCCGCCAGTATATTCCCGGTGACGGCATTCCTGCGAGCGAGCCCACCACGGCTTATCTTTCTTACGACGACAGGAATCTCTACATCGTTTTTGTGTGTCACGATGTGCCGGGTCAGGTTCGTGCCCACCTTTCTCCGAGGGAAATCCTCGACCAGGACGACGGCGTGGCCGTCTATCTGGATACGTTCCTCGACCGCCAGCGCGCCTACTTTTTTTTCTCTAATCCGTTGGGCATCCAGGAGGATGCCATTTACACCGAGGGCCAAGGCATGGACACCAGTTTCGATACGCTCTGGTACACGCAGGGGCGCGTTACTCCGGACGGGTACATCGTCTGGTTTTCCATCCCCTTCAAAAGCCTGCGATTCTCTCATGCGCCCGAGCAGACCTGGGGGGTCGCGCTGTATCGCGTGATTCTTCGCAAGAGCGAATATGATTTTTGGCCTTACGTCACACAGCGCGTCCAGGGACTGGCCCAGCAATTCGCCCCCGTTGGTGGACTTGAACACGTTTCGCCCGGACGGAATATGCAGTTCATTCCCTATGGATTGCTGGCGGACAATCACTTTCTCAATCAGCCTTCTCCTCCAAATGCCGCAACCCCGCCTGCCTTCCAAAGCGTTTTTGAACACCGCGCCGGACTGGACGCCAAGTTCGTGGCCAAGGACGCGCTCACCTTTGACGTCACTCTAAACCCGGACTTCAGTCAGGTGGAGTCGGACGATCCCCAGGTGACTGTCAACCAGCGTTTTGCCGTGTTCTTCCCCGAAAAACGCCCTTTCTTCATCGAGAATGCCGGTTTTTTCCAGACGCCCGTGGATCTCTTTTTCTCGCGGCAAATTGCCGATCCGCAGTTTGGCGGCCGCATGACCGGCAAAGTTGGACGCTGGACCCTGGGTGCTCTTGCGATTGATGACCGCCAGCCCGGCCTCGATCAACCTCCGGGAAGTGAATACGACACGCGCGCCGTGGACGGTGTGGTGCGTGTCGCGCGCGAGTTCGGCAAACAGTCTTATATCGGCATGTTTGCTTCAAGCCGTGATTTTGCCGATACCAGCAACCGCGTCGTCTCCCTCGATGGCCGAGTTACTCTTTCCAAAAACTGGGTCACCGATTTCCAGGCCACCCACACCTGGACACGCCAGGACATCGATCTTCCACAACTCTGCCTGCAATTCGACGCCCCTCCGCAAACCGGATCCAATCCTCCCAACTCTTCTTCACAGCAAGGCAACAGCTTGTTTGCCGATGCCACTTATGCGGGTCGTCATCTCAATTTCACAACGAATTATATCGACTATTCTCCGGGCTTCTGCGCGGAACTCGGCTTCATCCCCCGCGTGGATATACGGCAGAACAACGCCACCGCGAGTTATCTGTGGCGCCCAAAATCCAAACCCATTGTGGATTACGGGCCAGTCGCAGCGGAGACCGTAGACTGGGATCATTCGGGCACCATGGAGGATTGGGCAGCGGCAATCGCATTGCAGTTGGATCTGACGCACCAAACAACTTTTCAGGTGAGCCGTGGGGAAGCGTACGAACTGTTCGACAACATTCCTTTCCGGAAGCACAGCACCTCTTTCATGGTTACTACCGCGCCATACAAATGGCTCTCTCTCAACGGTCGCTTCACATCCGGCACGGGCGTGAATTACTACCCCGCAGAGCCTCTCGACCCTTTCCTGGCCAACGTGAAGCGCGTGAATCTGGGCTTCACACTGCGGCCCCTTTCCCGTTTCCGCTTTGACGAGACATTCATCTACTACCGTCTCGGCAATCGGGAGGGCTCCACTCCTTCGGGGTTCACACCGGGCAGCGCTATTTTCAATAATTATCTGATGCGTTCGAAGCTGAACTATCAGTTCACTCGTGAACTCTCGTTGCGGCTTATTTTCGATTACGATGCCACCCTTGGAAACCCGCAGCTTCTGGACTTCCAGACAAATCTGGGTAGTTATGATGGCGGTCCAGTTCCTCCTGCCAAGCAGTTTGTCACCGATGTTCTGTTCACCTACTTGTTGCACCCCGGGACGGCAATCTACGTCGGCTACAACAATGGCCTCACCAATCTCAACCTGGATCAGACCGTTTCGCCGCCGCAGGTTGTCTATCAGCGCGCCACAAACAACAGCACCAGCCAGCTTTTTTTCGTCAAACTGAGCTATCTGTTCCGCTTTTGAGAGTGTGCCGCGCCCAATGCGCTCTTCTTCGCCTTGTCACTTCCGGCGCGCATCGCATACACTGCTCTTTCTGTCCTGATAGTTGATCGCGATTTGAGGAACTTATGCCGCATCGTATCGCAGCGAAGATTACGGGTGTAGCCGGCTTCGTCCCGCCCAAGGTGCTCACCAACGCGGATCTCGAAAAGATGGTTGAAACCACCGATGAATGGATTCGCACGCGTACCGGAATTCGCGAACGCCACGTCGTGCAGAACGGCATGGCCAGTTCTCACATGGCGACGGAAGCGGCCAAAACTCTCCTCTCGCAAACGAAAACCGATCCCTCCGAAATCGAACTGATCGTCCTCGCCAGCGTCACGCCGGATATGATGTTCCCCGCCACCGCTTGTCTCGTCCAGGATCGTATCCGTGCCAAGAATGCCTGGGGATTCGATCTCTCGGCGGCATGCTCCGGGTTTGCGTACGCTCTCACCGTTGGCGCGCAATTCGTTTCATCCGGCGCGCACAAGAAAGTCCTGGTCATCGGCAGCGACACCATGAGCTCGATTCTCAATTACGAAGATCGCGCCACATGCGTTTTATTCGGTGACGGAGCTGGCGCCGTTCTCCTCGAGCCCGCCGCCGGAAACGAAGGCATTCTCGATTTCGTCCACGACGTGGACGGCAGCGGTGGTCAGTACCTTTACATGCCGGGCGGCGGCTCCCTTCATCCTCCCACCCATGACACTGTGGACAAGAAGATGCACTACGTTCACCAGGAAGGTTCGCAGGTTTTCAAGTACGCCGTACGCCGCATGGCCGAGCTGGCCGCTCACCTCCTCGAACGCAACGGCTATACAAGCGACGATATAGCTCTCGTGGTTCCTCACCAGGCAAATCTTCGCATCATCCAGGCCATGCAGGAGCGCCTCGGAATCCCGGATGAAAAACTTGTCGTGAATATAGACAAGTACGGAAATACCACCGCGGGAACCATCCCCTTGGGCCTGCGCGATGCCGTCGAACAGGGCCGCCTCAAGAAGGGCGACCTTGTGCTATTGGTGGCCGTCGGAGCCGGCTACACCACGGGCGGCGTACTTCTTCGCTGGGCGTATTGAGGCAGACTAGGCGGCGTCTCAGTCGCCGTTGTTCGCGCCTTCGAGCACACTTTTCCGGTCGCGCAGAAAAGTCAGAAATCTTCGGGGAAAATTTAGCAGGAGCGAATCGAAGCGGCGAGGGCGAGATTCGCCTGCAGCCTGCGATCTATTTGCACGGCGGCATAGCGCGCGCAGAGCATGCCTTCGCGCTCGGCCCAGGCAGAAAGGGCTGGCAGAGAATTCGCGGCGAGGGCGCCGACTAGCTGCACGGCCTTGAAATAAACCCGGACAAAACCAAGCCCCGCCTGAGAGGGCCGCAGATCGGGCGTCAGTTCGTGCAGTTCGGCAAGAACATCGAAATCCTTGCCGCTCAGCTCGCCTCCGGCAACGTGCACTGCTTCCAGCACCCGGCCCGAGACAGGTTCGGCGGCGACGCCGGCAACAATCGCCCTCCAGTAGAACAGGGCGAACTGCGCGAGTGCAACGGTCGAGATCGCAAGCAGCATGGCGGAGAACATAACCTCAGCCTCTGTACGAATTCTGGCCGAGGGGTTTGTTGGGGCCAATAGCTCGGAGGTACCAGCGAGGTAGTCCTCGCGGATGGTTCGCCCGCCGATTCCCGTATCCCTTGTATATTCATAGTGTTAACGTGTGGCGCGAAAGTAGGAAGGATTGGCCGGTTTGGCGGCGGAAGGCGAGCTTACGACGTTCACCCGCGCCACGAGATTCAGGGTCACCGGCGGAAGGCAGACTTCCTGATTGCAGGCCTGGTAATGAAGCTTTAAGGGAATCTGGCGTTCGCCAGCCGGGGCTTGCGCGGAAATCGTAACCGGCAGGCGCAAGACAATGGTGCCCTCGTAGACGTTGAGCGGCTGGTTTTTCGAGAAGGCGAAGTTTTTCAGCTGGCCGTCGGGATAGGAAACTTCGCCGGCCTGGAATCCGGCGGGGGCTTCGACCTTGAGGTCCGTAGGAATCAGGTAGTCCAGGGTGGGCTTGCGCGCGTTGATGTGGTAGCCCTCGCGAATCTTGAGGACGACGGCGAGCTGCATTTCGTGGCCGCGGGCGACGGGATCATAGGAGGCGTAGGCGGCGGGAGAAACGACGTCGCGAGCAGCGATAATCTGCTGCGACCGGGCTGGAGAGTTGGCCAGAAACGCAGAGGCCAGAAGGCTCACGGCCAAGACGAGCGTGCGCGGAGTGGTCACAGGGTCACCTCGGCGCCAAGCTGCTGGGAGATGACGCGGCTCATGACGGCGAAGAGATCCTCGCCGGTTTTTTCGAGGACGAAGGCGCTGCGCGATCCGGACCAACCGAGCTTGAAGCTGGTGGAGAGCGCGGAAATCCAGATTTCGCGCACGGGAGTGTTCGGGGAGATCACGAATTTGGCCTCCTCGGGCTCCTCGAAAATGACCTCGAGCTTGCCGCTTTCGCCTTCCACGTCGAAACCATGCTCATCGCCGGCCTGGAGCATGCGGCGCTTGAGTTCGTCGAAGGCGTCGCCGCACTTTTTCTGAAAATCGTGCTCTTCCAGCATGAAGCCAGCGTACATGAGAGGGATTGCACGCGGCAAGCCCGCCAGAGAATGCAGATCCGGCCGAAACGAAGCGCGAGATGTTTGCGGCGAGGGGGAAGAGAAGCGACACGAAACAGTGGGGACGAGGCGGTTGCGAGCGGATTTTTGGTTAGAGGAACCAAAGCTACCCCCCACCCCCCATGTTTTTGCGCAAGAATGCGCAAGCGATTGAAAGAAAACAGTTTGGATGAAAATTTCGTTTTGCAAGAGTGCGCAAGCTGTTGAAAAGAAAGGGGCATTGTGTGCGAGGCGACGAGAGGTTCGGGGGCCAGAGGAGTAACGCGAAGCGAGGGAAGGAGCAGTCGAAGACAACATACACTATTATAACATGGATGTCAATAGAGATTGTGGTACCGCTCGAAGGAGAGAGAATTGGATGCTCAAGGCCGGGGGGAAGAAAAATCCCCGCCCTCCAAAACCGAGGACCTGGCACCCAAAACCTTCTTGAGATTTAACGTCCGGGCCACCCGTCCTACCCCACAAGGTGATTCTCGTCTGAAAGCGTGGCTTGGCCACCAGTTTCTTCACACGTTTCTGTCCCCCGTCCCGTCCATCTAGTGCCGTTTGAGCAAGTAGGATAAGGAGGTCAGTAGAGCGATGGACGCGATTGAGATAACAAACAGGCGATAGCGCCAAGTGGGCACGAAGCGCTCGGGTTCTAGACTTGATAGGTGCCCGTAGGCAGTGAAATGTCTCGCTTTGAGTCCATAGAATATTCCCCATGAACCCGCGACTAGGCCCAGCCAAGCGGCCAGTGCCCTGGCCTCGTTGGTTGTTCCGGCGTTCAGTAATATGTTTTCTAGCATCAGGCCTCAAGGCTTGCTCTGAGAACAGGAGTAGGCGCCGGCAGTGCTGGGGCGTTCCACATAAACGTCCACTGCAGCCTCGGTCGTTAGCGCAATCAAGTTTACTCGGAGCTAGGAGCCGACGCCTTCACCCAATCAAAAACCTTCTTGAGATTTTACGTCCGGGCCACCCATCCGGCTGAATTCGCCTCAAATCGCAAGCGCCGTTAGCTTGCATCTGCCTTTACTAGCCGCAAACCGGTGAACTAGAATCCGCTTCGGCACCGGCCGAGTCCCCATGCGGCATTTCGTCCAATACCATAACCCTGACAAAATGAACAGGTTTCGTCCATCCGCGACTTTCGGCATCGTGACCAACAAGCGCGCTGGTTTGGTCGAAGGCGATGTCGTGTGGCTGGTGACAGGTGAGGGTAGGCCCCGCCGGTATTTCCTCTGCGAGACATTTGTGGCCGAGAAGATCACTTCGCGAAGCAGTGGACACTTTAGATATCGCATATCAGGATCAGACGGAAAAGCCTTGTATCCCCTTCGGGTCGACAAGGCGTCGTCTTGGTTCCAAGAGCTTCTGAGGGTCACCGGCAATTTCCGGTACGGCTTACAGCGCATTTCAAACAAGGAGATCATCCGAGGCCTGCAAGACGTCTCGACTACCCAATGGAGAGACTAGGGCAGAAGATGATGCGAAAGATAACGCAGGAGAACTTGAATCCAGACTCGTGTTGAACATATTCCCGATGACTGCGGATCCCATCCTTGACCGAATGCTCCGACGACTCGTCCTCGATTCAAATCCCGGGCTTCGCTGCGCGAAGGGTGGGGCAGCCGCGAGCAAGAAGAGGAAAAGCAGGTCCCTCACACCGTTTTCGAAAAGCATGAAAACGGGTTCGGGATGACAGCGGGAAAGGCATGAGCAAAAGCAAGACAGAGACGCCTGCCTTGCTTGCAGCAGGCAAGCTGCGGCAGGCAGGCCCGCCACGGTCGGCGGCCGCTACAGAGGGAAGAGGGATCCTTCGGGCGGAGAGTGCCCTCAGGATGACGAGCGAAGAGAAGAAGAAGCAAGACAAAGACGCCCGCCACGGTCGGCGGGCGCTACAGAGGGAAGAGGGATCCTTCGGGCGGAGAGCGCCCTCAGGATGACGAGCGAAGAGAAGAAGAAGCAAGACAGAGACGCCCGCCACGGTCGGCGGGCGCTACAGAGGGAAGAGGGATCCTTCGGGCAAAGGGCGCCGGGACTCAGAAGGACGGCTTGAGGCAGGCCAAGACTAAATCAGAGGTTGCGCCGCTAGGGAAGGAGTTCAAGGGGGCGCAGAAAGCGCGGCCCGACGCGAATCGCGCCGAAGTCGCGACGATCCGTGGTAAGCACGCGGTAGACTCTGCGGCGCTCGGCAAGGGCGGCCACGGTGCCATCCACCAACCCAAGAGCGAGCTCCTTGAATTTGGCATCGAATTCAAGCGCACGAACCAGATCGGAGGGCAGAGGCAGTTCGTACTCGTAGCGGGTGGATGGATCGAAAATCTCGCCGACCAGCTTGCGCATGGCTGCCCGATTGTCTCTGAGGAAATAGTCCACTTCTGCGAGCACCAGGGCGGGGACAATGACGACGCTCGCATTGACCAGTTCCGCCTGGAATTCCGGAAAGGCCGGTTTGTGCTTGGGCGAGTGGGCGAGAGCCTTGAGCACACCGCCCGTATCCACGATGATCGGGCCAGTCAATCCTCAAGATCCCGAAACAGTTCGGATTCGTCTCCCAGCTTCATATCCGTAGATTCAAACAGCAGAGTAGAGGGAGGGCGACGGCCGGTATAGTAGCGCGAGGCGACGACGCGGAGGCCCTTCCGGACGAGCTCCGAGACGGAGTGGCCCGCCGCGCGCGCGCGCTTTAGAGCGCGGACATCCTCTTCCCGCAGGCGAACCGTGGTCGAAATCATGCGCGCCATACACTCACCATACAACAAAGTGAACGAATTCGCAACGGAGCGCTAAGCAAATGAAGAAATTGCCACCCTGCACTGCGCGAAGGATGGGGCACGCGGCCAGTCGCGAAAAGCAAGGCTGACGGCGCTATTGAGGCTTGGCGTCTTCCTTGGCGGGTTTTTCAGGAGCGGGTGCGGTTCTGCTATACATGATTTTTTTGGCGCCGCCGCCGCAGGTGCCGACGACTTTTCCCTCGGCATCCTTGTCCTTGTCCACGATTTCGAGCGAATAGGATTTGACGCCTTTGGCGTCGAGCTTCTGGGCGATTTCCGACTTCAAATCGTCACAGTTCTTTGGACCTTGCGCGTAGCTGAAGGCCGGAACAAACAACGCAACAGCGATTGTCAGCAAACCTTTCATTCTGGGATCTCCTTGACTGGGGAGTGAGGGCCCATTGCGAGGATAGCAAGACGATTTTTAGTCCGGGGCTTCGCTTACTCTTGCGGTGCCGCGTTAGATAAGGGCGGGGTTCGTTACGACAGGCAAGGTGAAGAGCACCCCACCCATCGCCAGGCGAAGGATGGGGCACTCAAGAGGCGCAGATCAGCTGCCGAGCTTGTCGAGTTCCTGCTGCGCTTTTTCCAGAATTTCGCGGACTTTCTTGACGCGATCGGGTTCGCCGCCGCCGCGCGTGGCTGCGCGCATGGCCGCTTTCATCACCTGCGCCGCGGGCTTTGCCACCGCGGAAGCTTCCGGGCCCATCCAGGGCGCCCATTCGCGAAAACCTTTGGCGCGCTCCCAGATGCGGCCGATGCCGTCTTTGTTGGCTTCGACTTCTTTCTTGCCCGCGTCCGTGATGCGATAGACGCGCTTGCCGTCCTCTTCGGACGCCTTGACAAGGCCTTCATCTTCGAGCTGCTGCAAGGTGGGATAAATCGCGCCGGCACTCGCGCGATACAACCCGCCGGAACGTTCCTCGAGATCCTTCATCAGCTGATAGCCGTGCTTGGGACCTTCGCCGAGGAGCGAAAGCAGAGCCAACCGCACTTCGCCCTGCTCGAAAAATCGCCCGGCCCAACCGCTGCCAAATTTTACGCCGGCGCCCCAACGGCCGCCCTCGCCACGATAGCCGACGAAACCCGGCCAAGCTCCCCATCCACGCCTCATCCGAGGTCCCTCCCATCCCGAACCGCAATCACCGCTGTGTGCATACGCAAAACGCATTGTATCCTCCCGGAGCGGCCAGTTGTAAGACAGGATGGCCGATCCATCGCGTACTATATCGTACGTTATACCATGCGATAGGTCGCGTGTCAAGGGCACAGGGCTTGAGGCGCGGCGCGAAAATGGGTGCAACGGGGCATGGAGAGTGATAGAAGGGTAAGGAAGCAGCAAAACAAACAACGGTGCGGATGTTTTGCGGTGATGGCCAGGAAATCCAAAACAATTTCAAGCTTTCTTGCGACGGAAGATATGCGCGCGTCCGCGCGAAGCGGCGGTTTGGAGCGAGAGAGCACGATCGAAGAGGTGGGCAATGGCGAGGAGTGAATCTACGCGGCGAAAGAACCCGACTGTTTTTGCGGCGGGCATTCTGGCTGTCGCGATGGCGGGTTTGGGAATGATGGGCGCGAGAGCGTGGGCGCAGAATCAGAATTCAACCGTGCCGGCTCCCGCGGTGCGCGTGACGGTGCGCCTGGTGCTCGCGGATGCGGTGGTGACGGACAAGGAAGGAAAAGTCGTGACCGGACTTGGGCCGCAGGATTTCACGGTACTGGAAGACGGCAAGCCACAAAAGGTGACGACATTTTCGTTCGAGCGGCCCGCGGAGATGAACAAGGCCTTGCAGAGCCGGCGAGTTCAATTGCCACCGAACGTGACCACGGACCGGCCGGAATACCGAGTGCCTTCGGGGGCGCCGGTGATCGTGTTGATTGATGCCTTGAATACGCGGGCACAGGATCAGTCCCGGGCGCGCATGGAGTTGCTGAAGTATCTCGACACCCAGCTGAAACCGGGCCAGCCGATCGCGGTGTACACACTGGGTAGTTCCCTGCGGCGGTTGCAGGATTTTACGGACGATCCAACGCTGCTCAAGGCAGCGGTACAGGGATTCAATCCAACGGAGCCGGTGGAGCAGCAGATCTCGCGGCTGGACCAGCAGATCCCTCGATTTTCCGGAGCGCTGGCAGGAAGCGGATTGAGAGGCACACAAACGAATCCGGCCATTTACCTGGAGAGAATGAGGGAGTTCCTGGAGGATCAGGCGAGTGTGGGAGTGGATATGCGCGTCGGCATTACGCTGACGGCATTTCAAGCCATTGCACATGCTGTCGCGGGGCTCCCCGGCAGAAAAAGTGTGGTGTGGGTGACGGCGTCATTTCCTTTGGCGACGTACTCGCGGATCATCAAGTACAGCGCGGACGGAGACAACAGTCCGAACCGTGTGGCGTTCAATGAGCTGTACGAAGACCGGGTCCGCGAGACGGATTCGAAGCTCAGCGATGCGCAGGTCGCGGTGTATCCGGTGGATGCGCGCGGCCTCGTGGGAGAACTGCAGGGCGGAGCGGAAAACCAGGGTGTGGACGCGGGAGGACAGCTCGTCGGCGGCGCGGACTTTGCGCAGAGCCAACAGATGGCGAGCGGCGCGCTACAAGAAACGCAAGCGACGATGAAGCAGGTGGCCGGAGACACGGGAGGGAGAGTTTTTACGAATCAGAACGACTTGGATCATTCCGTGGCGCTCAGCGTGGACGATGGAGCGGCATACTATTTGCTTGGGTATACGCCGACGAGCAAGGCGGACGGAAAATTTCACAAGATCGAAGTGAAGGTGAACCGGCCGGACGTCAATGTGCGGGCGCGCGGCGGGTACTTTGCGAATCCGCTTAGCGATGATTCAAAAGCGATGAAGCAACTCGATGCGGAAGTGGCCATGGCCATGCAACTGGATTCGCCGCTGACGAGCGGAGTCACCTTTGATGCGCGGGTGGCGCCACCAGCGCCCGCAGAGAAGATGAAGGTTGGGGTGGACTTCATCATCGATCCCAGCACAGTCAGCGTGGAGGATGCCGGAGGGGGGAAGGCGCTTGCGCTGGAATTCCACGTGGCGGCGTACGGAAACGATGGCAAGCTGGCCGCGCATCGGGACGTGGCGATCAAGCCGGTGCTTAAACCGGAGCAATATGCGGCGATCCAGCAGCAGGGAATTCCCTACCATTCCGAATTGGAGCTGGGGCCGGGCACGTACAGACTGCGGATCGGCGTGGTGGACCAGCGCAGCGGAACGATCGGAACTGCGGATATACCTCTGTCGTTGCCCGGCGCGAAATAACGCGCAGCGCGCAACCAGCCGCTGGGCAAAGCCCGGGTCCTTCAGTTCGTCAGGATCAAAAGGATCGGCGCCAGAAAACCCTTCGTAAATATATCGCATCACGATATATGGCGTGTGTTGAGGATTCGCGCAGGCAAATCCGCCAATGCGGGCTTGCAAACGCGCCATGAGAAGACCATTGTGCGCCTCGCCGCTTGAGGTGCGCGTCAGAACCGGCAACGAGCGACGGTCCGGGTCCAGAGTTTTCAATCCAGAAGGAGAACTACCAAAATGCTGAGAATCAGAGGGACATTTTTTGCTGCCTTCCTCGCAGCCGGAAGCTTGATGTGCACGGCGCAGGCGGCGGCGCAGTACAGCGCCGAGGACGGAACACTCGAAATTCACGTCAAACCCAAGCAGGCTTACGTGTTTGTGGACGGGCGCGCCATACGCGACGGAAGCCAGAAGATCGAACTGGGAGCCGGCAAGCACGAAGTTGGTGTGTACAACTACGGATTTCTCGCCAAGACGCAGGAAGTTTCAATCGGAGCAGGAGAGACAACGCACTTGAGCGTGGCTTTGCAACCCACCGGCGATGAAGTGGCCGGGCCGTTTGCGGACATCGAATTCAAGGGCCATCCCCGGGCGGCGGTGCTGCTGAACGGCGATACGCCGAAATACTTCGTGGGGCACGTGGACGAATTCAACTGGGATTGGATCTGGCACCAACGCTTGCTGGTGCATTCAGGAACCTATCACGTGGACGTGACACGGGATGGAAACACGATCTGGTCCGGGGACATCACGGCGAAAGCCGGGCAAAAGGTGATCGTGCATCTGAATGACAATGGCAGAACGGAAACGAAAGAGTGGAAGACGGGCTTGAACATGGCGGCTCAGCCGCGATTCCGCGCGGGGATCGCGAGCGCAACAGTGCCTCCGGCGCCGGTGGACGCAAGATTCATGGCGACGGCAAAAGAAGTTGGTTGCGGAGATTCCGCGGATTTGAAATGGAACACGCACGACGCGGTGGCGATCAAGATCACCAAGATGGGCGACGTGTCCGCGAAGGGCGAACGCAGCGTGAGTCCGAAGGCGAATACGACGTACGTGCTGACGGCGGTGGGGCCGGGAGGCGAATCGAAGCAAGCGGTCACGGTGGACGTGAACAAGCGGCCGGAGGCGACGCTTTCGCTGAATGAGCTGGAAGTGCATTTCCACAAAATCGGGGACAAAGTGGTTCAGCAAGGAACGACGGTGCTGGACTGGTCGGCTTCGAATGCGAATTCCGTGCTCGTGGAACCGTTCGGCAGCGAATCGTTGAGCGGGAGCCGGACGATCAAAGCCGATCCCACACAAACAACGGATGGCCCGGTGAACGAGGACGTGAAGTACTCCATGACCGCTGCGAACGCGTGCGGAGGGACGACGACAAAGACGGCAACACTGCATATCGTCGGCTCGATTGATCCGCCGCCCGCGATCAGCATCGCGAGTGTGTTCTATCCGACGAATTACCCGCTAACGAGACATCCGAAGGTTGGGCTGGTGTCCAGCGAGGAGATGAGGCTCGACAAGCTGGCCGATCATTTCCAGAACTACATGCAATACGACAAGGAAGCAAAGCTGAAGATCGTGGGGCACGCGGACATCAGGGGTTCACGGTCCTACAACCAGAAGCTGAGCGAGCGGCGGGCGGAGGAAGTGAAGGAGTTTCTGGTGGGGCGCGGCATTTCGCCGGAAATCATTGACACAGACTCAGTGGGGAAGACGCAACAACTCTCGCGCGAAAAAGTTGAGGGGCTGCTCACGAAGGAATCCCAACAACCCGATCCATGGATGTTGCGGAACAAGAGTGCGACCTGGATGGCCTTCAACCGGCGTGTGGATATCGTGCTGGAACCTTCGGGACAGGAATCCGCGCGAATTTATCCGATGTCGGCGCCGAATGCACGTCTGCTGTGGCAGAGGACCCAGCCAAGCTTGAGCGCAATGCGAAAAGCGTCGAAGACTGTATCCGGCAGTGGACAGGAATCCGCAAGCGCCGCCGGGGCCAACTGACCACCGTGCAAAGATAGCCTCTCAGGTACGCGATAAGAAAGGGGCCGCGTTTCGTACGGGAGAACGCAGCCTCACAAGAGTTCGTGGATCGTAAGCTAAAGCAAGCTCTCGATGGCCTTTGAGAGTTCGTCTTCCGAGATGGGTCCGGTGATGCGCTTGACCTGCTTGCCATCGCGGGAGATGAGAACGCTCGTGGGATAGCCCAGGAGGCCGCCGAATTTGTCGGCGACATCCTCATTCCCGATGACAATGGGATAGTCAAAGGATTGTTTCTGGCCATCCACGTCGAAGCGTTCCTTGGCCACAAACGGAGCAACGACGGATTTTCCTTCCTCGTCCATGGCCACGCCAAGCACAGTGAACCCGCGAGGGCCAAACTTTTGCTGCAATTGAATCAGATCGGGAATTTCGCCGAGACAGGGATCGCACCACGTGGCCCAAAAATTCACCAGAACGACCTTGCCTTTATAGTCGGTCAGGGTGATGTCCTTGCCGTCGAGATCTTTCAGGTTTACAGCAGGCTCCGGATTGCCTGAAGCCGCCAGGGCAGTGTGAGGGACGTCTAAATTTGGCTGACGTGTTTTTTTGTCCAGATAAAAAACAACCGCAACAAGCACGACGACGAACAGCAAAATAAGACCGGTTTTCTTCATCACGAACTCCAGAAATCAGTATAACGAGTGCGCTTGCCTGAACCAAACCTAAAGCGCTCAGTGGCCACCCGTGAGCGCGCGTTCCAGCCACAAAACCATCTTATTCAAGAAGCCGAGTTTCCCCGCAAGCCAGGTCAGGCGATTGACGAAGACCAGCCCGCCGATGAAGAGCAGGAGCGCGCCGCTGAAGATTTCCACGGCGTGCAGATGCTTTCGGAATCGTTGATAAAACTTGAGGAACTGGCCGATGCCGAGCGCGGTCAATAGGAACGGAACAGCGAGTCCCGCGGAATAAATGGCCAAGAGCAGAACGCCACGCGCAATCGTGTCGCTGGCGGCAGCCAGGGCGAGAACCGAGGCAAGAATCGGGCCAATGCAGGGAGTCCAGCCGAACGCGAAAGCGAATCCCAGCAAAAAGCCGCTCCAGATGCCGGGCTGTTTGCTGCTGCTGCGAAGATGGACGTCGCGATTGAGCCAGCGGGCGAGAGCCGGCCCAAAAAAACCGATCGCCGACAACGAAAAAAAGTGGATTGCCCCCAGACCAAAGAAAAGCACTCCATGGCGGAGCAATGAAACAACTCCGAGCGCCACGAGGATGGTGCCGAGGATGATGCCGTTGCGCGGGGTCAGTTTGGCGAGCACACCGAGAAGGTGCAGGCCGAACAGCAGGATCAATGCTCCCGCGATTGGCGCGAGCTCGCCGCGGTGTTCGCGGAGGAACGAACCGACAGCGCTTGCCGAAGCGCCGAACGAGATGAACACCACGGAAAAACCGATCACGAAGGAGAGCGCCGATGCGAAAGGGCCGCCACGCGGCTGCTGGCCCTGGCGCAATTGCTCCATGCCAATTCCAGAGAGCATCGAGATGTAGCCGGGCACAAGCGGAAGCACACAGGGCGACAGAAAGGAAACCAGTCCGGCAAGAAATGCCGCAGCGAGGGAAACGTCCGGCGTCATGAGCGAGGAGTTCCCCAAAACAGCGTGACATAAAAAAAGGCGGGCGCTGACATTGTTGTCAAAGGCTCCTTAGAAAGCTCGACTATTCTCCCACAGATTCAGGAAAAGCCTGGATGAGGCAAGGCACCTTCAACAGTACGGTGGGGAAAAGGCGACAGATGAAAGAATTGGGCTGCGTATCTTGCAAATTGCGGCACTGCCTTCTCTTGCAAAAGATTGAGCCGAAAGTAGTTGGGGGAGCCGCCATGGCACGTAACTTGCTTTCTCCCTAGTGTCGTGCAAGAGCCAGAGGAGTTTGCGCAATGACCTGGACGCCGAACAAGGTGACCGCTCTCCGCGTCGGAGTGGGCTTCGCCGCCATCAGCCTCTTCGGCCACGGTGTTTGGGCGAACCTGGGAGGGGTGGTGTTGACGGTGGCCGCTATTGCGCTGGATGCACTCGACGGCCACATCGCGCGGCGCAAGAAATTGGCGACGCCCCTGGGCTCGCAGGTGGATATTCTGGGCGACCGCATGATCGAAAATGTGTACTTCACTTATTTTGCGGTCGTGGGGATGGTTTCGTTCTGGATTCCTGTGCTTTTCTTCGCTCGCGGTGCCGCCACAGATTTTCTTCGTGGACTGGCGATGAAAAAAGGACGCTCCGGCTGGGGAGAGAACTCCATGCTGGAGACCTGGTGGGGAAAGTTGCTGGTGGGCTCGCGCTGGAGCCGCGGACTTTACGCCACGCTGAAATGTCTCTGCTTCTGTTATCTGGGTATAGAGCTGGCACTGAAGCGCGGGTCCCTCGCATTGTTCGACACACCCGCGCCAGGATTGCATGCGGCAATTCGCACCGGAGCATTGGTCCTTACGTGGACGACGGGCGTGTTTTGTATCGTGCGGGGATTGCCCGTCCTGATCGAAGGCTGGAAGTATTTCGCGGCCAGCGGCTTGCCGAGAAAATCAGCTAAGACAGCGTCTCAAGGTGCAGCATGAACGTGGAACCGGACACAAGTCGCGTCGCTGCTTTTTTTGATGTTGATGGAACGCTTTTCCCCGAACCTTCGCTGGAACGGAGATACTTCCGCTTTCTGCGCCGGAGGAAACAAATTCCGCCCGGCAACTACCTGCTTTGGCTCGTGGAGGCCTTTCGGCTCGCACCCAAAGGCTTGCTGCAAATGTTTCACGGAAACAAAGCATATTTGTCGTCCGTTCGCCACGGCGAGAAGAGCCTTTTCGCCGACTGGCAGATTGAGGTGGGAAAACTGCCGAGCTATCGCGAAGCATTCGAGCGCGCGGCATGGCATGCCCGCCAGGGACACTTGCTTGTTCTGGTGACGGGAACGCTCGAACCACTTGCGCTCCATGCCGCGTCGCTTCTCAAGGCTGCTCTTCGCCAACTGGGCTGTGAAGCGGCGGTGCATGTGTGCGCCACCCAGCTCGAAAAGCAGAACGGGCGCTGGTCGGGAAGAGTCGCGGGAGAAGCCATGTTTGGCAAAGCAAAAGCTCGCGGAATCCGACAACTCGCATCAAGCTGGCGCCTGGACCTTGCGCAGTGCAGCGCGTACGGTGATAGCGCGAACGACCGCTGGATGCTCGAAAGCGTGGGGAGGCCCTTCGCGGTGAATCCCACAAGAGGCCTGCGCCGAATCGCGCGACTGTACCATTGGCCAGTCATTGTTTGGCGCGAGAGAACTTCGCCTTGCAAGGAAAACGCGCGAAACTGCTCTTCAGGTGCCACAGGCCATAACAATGGCGCCTTCCCGGACCAAACCATCGCACCGGCGGTGCGGGAGGTCGCGGAATGAGCGCAAAAGAGAAGTTGCGGTTCGCTGCGGAACAACGAGCGGCCGGCTGCTACGCGGGAGAGGCATTGGCGGATTGTTCGAACGAAAGCGCGGTCGGCCCGGAGAAGTCTCTTGCGCTCGAAGGAAGTTTCGCGCGCCTGAGACGCGAATTAGCCCTTGCGTGGGCGGCTTGCGGCGCGTTCGAATGGATCGCGCTCGGCTATCTAGCCTTCTCGAGCGCGCTGATCACCGCCTTCGCGGAGAATCTGGCGCATCCTTTTCGGCTGATCGCTACGCAAGCCTTCGTCGCCGCGATCATCCTCGCCCTCAGCCGGATCAGTGCGCGTTCCGAAGCGCGAGCGCGCAGCGCCGGCCGGGGACTGGCAGCGCGCTTCTGGCGCTTCTGGCGGCACTGGTATCCTCATCTCTTTTTTCTCTTCTGTTTCGAAGAGCTCGCCTACCTCGTCCATCTCGTGAATCACGGCTGGAATGACACCAGGCTGATCGCCTTCGATCACTGGATGTTTGGCGTGCATCCTTCGGTCTGGCTGGAGCAATTCGCCACGCCGCTGCGCAACGACCTTTTCCAGCTCGCCTACCTGACCTATTTCGTTTATCTCCT
Source organism: Terriglobales bacterium (assembly GCA_035518615.1). Lineage (GTDB taxonomy): Bacteria > Acidobacteriota > Terriglobia > Acidiferrales > UBA7541 > Acidiferrum. The sequence goes on from DATIXL010000014.1 coordinate 54,811, forward strand.
CGTGATCGGCGGGATTCTCTACTTCCGCAAGGAGTGGCACGCATATTGGTCCGTGATGACCTATTCCGCCGTCGCCTATGTGATCGGCTATTTCATTGCCATGATGTTTCCCATCGAGAGCCCCTGGTTCGCCATGGCCGGATGGTGGCATGGACCATTGCGGGGTGGCCCGTTCACCGCGACGATTAGTTTCATCGAACACTATGGCCGCGTGCGAGGCGCCGCATTTCCTTCGGAGCACGTTGCGGGCTCTATCGCGGCGCTGTGGGGAGCATGGCGGCATCGCCGGTGGCTCTTCTGGGTGATGGTTCCACTGGTCGCGGCCATGTGCGCGTCCACAATTTGGGGCCGCTACCACTACGTTGCGGACATTTTCGGAGGAATCGCGACGGGTACGATCGGCTATTTCGTTGGCAAATGGTTGATGCGGCGGCGTGGGGCAGTCGCGACCGTTAGCGAGTGATCCCAGCTATGCAAAATCCGGCGGCCAGCGTTCCTGTGCCAGCTCAGCTTCAAAGACGAAGGCCAATTCCAGCAAGACAGGTTCGTCCGTCACCGCTCCGATCAGTTGCAATCCGATGGGCAATCCTGCTTCCGAAAAACCGCAAGGAATTGTTATTGCGGGAATCCCGGCAAGGTTCGCGGGGCGATTGTTCCGAAGCAGCAGAGCCCTTGTCGAATATTCGCGCCCCAGGATTTCCACCCCCTCCTGGCCGATGCGCGGTGCGGTGATGGGTGTCGTCGGAACCGCGAGAGCATCGAGTTCAGCGCCCTCCATCGCAAGATGGATGGCTTGCAGAAATTTGTCGCGCACTTCGAGCGCGCGAAGATAAGTTGTTGCGGAAACTTTCGTGCCCGCTTGCAGACGTGTGCGCACGTCCTCGCCGTACTCCTCGATACGTGCCGGGAACCAGCCGGCCTGCCGGTGAAAATGCGTTGCCTCGGCCCACGCAATCTGATTCCCGGCGTCCTCGGTTTCTCCGAGCACCGGTATTTCGATCTCGCAAAGGGTTGCCGAGCGCTTCTGCACGTTTCGTAGAGCCATCCGAAACGCGTACTCGACTTCGAGCGAGTTATTCTCGACAAAGAACCCTTTCGGAACTCCTAGCCGGTACCGGCGTGCCTTGGTTCGCCCGGCAGGCCACAGAAGGCGTTCTCTTTTTCCCCTGGCAAATATCGGATCGAGCAAAAGCGCGGCATCCCTCACGCTTCGCGCAAGCGGGCCTACAAAATCGAGCGTGGGCGAAAGGGGAATTACGTCCGCCGCGCTCACCCGGCCGGTGCCCGGCTTGACTCCCACGACACCGCAAAGCGCGGATGGAATACGAATCGAACCGCCCGTATCCGTGCCGATGCTGCCGTGGCAGAGACCGGCGGCGACCGCTGCGGCCGATCCACCACTCGACCCTCCCGCGACACATTTGAGATTCCACGGATTGCGCACCGCCCCATAGTGCGGATTATTGCTTGTTACCCCGTAAGCGAATTCGTGCATGTTGGTTTTGCCCAGAATCACCACGCCCGCTTCCTTGAGCTGGGCAACGACTTTGGCGTCATGAAGAGGCACAAAATCTTTCAAAATCGCCGAACCCGCTGTGGTGCGCACATCCTTGGTATAAATATTGTCCTTCAGCGAAATGGGAATGCCGTGCAAGGGCCCGCGATCGCGGCGGCCCTTTCGGCCGCGCGGGGCAAAGAGCTCATTTTCCGCCTGCTTGGCTTGCTTTAGAGCGAGCTCGGGAGTGACGGTCAGAAACGCATTGAGTTGGGGATTGAGGCGCTCGATGCGGCCCAGCATGATTTTGGCGAGCTCCACGGGAGACACTTTGCGCTTGCGGAAGAGCCGGCCGATCTGTTCGATCGAGGCGAAGGCGAGATCGGCGTCGTTCATCGGTGTCATTTTATCGGCGAAAATGGGCCGATGTTCAGAGCCTCAGAAGATTTTCGTCTGGCGCCGGAGGTTTCCGAACGTGCCGATATTCGCGATGATGAAAGCCACACGAAATTGATTTTCCGTACGAACCTGGCCGAGAGCGATGCGGTGATATTCTAGAGAAAGCCCGCAGCAACTCCCATTATAGGTCACTTGGACGATCTGGTTTTGCAGCGCCTGGTTCGTGATGTCATAACTCACCCCCGCCATGGCGTTGAACCCTTTGCGGTCCAATCCGCCATAGCCGAGCAAAGCGCGAATCTGGTTCGAGAGCGGCTGAAGGATAGGATCATCCTGGAGGCGGAAGTGCGCCACGGTGGCAAAGAACTCGCTGAATGGCCTGACTTTCACCAGCGTGCCGATTGCAGTGATCTTATCCTGCTGTGGATCGTACTCAAGGATCTGTTCGGCGTCGTACCTTCCACCGGGGTTGAGCTTCAAATCGCTGACGATAGGCGACCAGTTCCGTGCGCCGAGTGCAAAGGCAAAAGGCGTGATGTCATTCAAGGCCTGGAAAACGTTGCGCTGCCCGTCAACAATGGCTCCTCCAAAGGTAGGATCGAAGTAATGCTTTTGGACGATATTCCAGCTGAGCAGTTCCACGGGCTGGTCGTCGCCGGTCTTCATGTACAGGCGCTGCGTAAAGCCGTACTCCACCTCATTTGTATCCGTAAGCGTTGCGTCGGAACCGAAGCGGATGAAACGGCTGAAATCATTGACGCCGGTAACATACCGGTAGGTGATATCAGGCTCGATGGTGTGCTTGAATCGCCGGTTGCGCTTCTCCTTATCGGTGGCAGCCTTGCCATAGAAACGCTCCAAAGAAGGAGGGCGCAGATCAACCGTGAATTCTCCGGTATTGCGGATGATGGCCTGCTCGCTGAGTGCTCCGCTCGAATCGAGCGAAGCGCCATAGCGCGTGGTTCGAAACGCTGCGGAAGTGGTGATCCCCAGCCAGGATCCGAGATGCAGCGGCACGGTCACGCGAGGCGCGAATTCGCTTCTCTGCACCACGGCCGGGGTATCCAGATTTTGATCCTGCCGGTGGACCCCGCCGTAAAAAGAATCGAAAGCAAAATAGATCGGGAGCCTCCGCCAGGGCGCTTGCTCTACGGAACCGAATTGGGCCTCCGGCAGATTCCGCAGCAACACGCGTGTTTCGGGATTGATGGTAAGGAAGTTCTCGTCATTCAGCGAAGCGAAATTCAAGCTGAAGCCTCTGAAATTATTGGCGAGAAATACCGCGCTGCGAACTTCGGAATTGATCGCATCCCCGTACGCATCCGCAAACGCAAGCCGAAAAGTTAGCGAGGACAATTGGTTGACGTCCGCAACAAAACGCCAGTTGTCCGGAAGGAGCGATTGCATCTGAAAACTTTGCTCGTGCCCACCCTGTGGCTGAAGAACTCCATTGGCATCGGGCAGCCCACGGTCGATGACTCCGTAATAACTGTAATTTAGGGAAGTGCTCTCGAAGGGGGTCGCGCGAAAATCCGCCCGCTGCGACCAGCCTCGCTTGCTCATGTATTCCGAGCCCAGAGTGGTGTCCATCCAAGATGCCGGCGCCCAGTAAAATGCATCACCCAGCAGAAAGCCCTTCAGGGAGCTGTTGCCAACGTCCGGCATGAGAAAGCCGGACTGGCGCAACCGGGATCCCGCAGGCGCCGTGGCGTACGGAAGCCAAATCAAAGGGACCCGGTAAAGGCGGAAATTTGCGTTCACGAGAGCGACGGTCTTGTTCAGCCGAATCTTGGCGTGTGAGGCATAGAATTGCCACGTCGGTTTCTGCGGATCGCAGATTGTAATCCACGCTTTCCGGACGAGATAGACCTCTTCCGAAATCCTCCGGACCTCATCTGCCTGGAAATACAGCGGATTTTGCGACACCAGCACCATCGGATTCGGCCGGCGCAGGATTTGTACCGTGCCCCGCACGTTGCGAAACGTCCCTGTGCCGGCGCTGATGTTGTAGTGCGCTTCATCCGCTTGCAGATGCTGATTTTCGTAGTCGAACACCACGTGCCCCGTCGCCGTCGCCTCGTACGTCTGGCTGTTATATTCGGCGTGGTCCGCCCGCAGCCTCGTTTGAGCGTAGTGGATGTCCACATCGCCATCCGCAATGTAGACGTCTCCTTGTCTCTTCTGGACTTTGGCGGACAAGTCCGCATAGCCGCTCTTGCCTGAAGGAAGCCGCATTTGCTGAGCCGGTCTGGCCAGGACCGTACCGAGAGGAGTTGCGAGGGAAAGGAAGATGCCCAGCCGGAGCGTATAGCGGTGCAGGTCGAAGGGAGAGTGTCTCACTCGCGCGTCCGGTCCAGAAAAGCAGAATGAAAACAGTTGGATAGCCTAGCACGCGGTCTGGGTTGCGTGGAAACCCTCGCGGCAAGGTAGGTCACCGGGGGCAGGAGGAACCGGGGCTCACCAGTCCGCGCCAAAGGGGATTTGCCGGGTTAGTCGCTTTTCTGGCGAGCCAGGGCCTTCGCTTGAACTTCTCGATACCAATCGAACGTCCGTTGGAGGCCCTCTTCAAAGACGACCGTAGGTTCGTAGCCAAGAGCTTCTCGCGCCAGAGAGATATCCGCCTGTGAATCACGGATATCCCCTTCCCGGGGCGGATCGTACTTTGCCTCGAGCGGCTTCCCGGAGATCCTTCGCAGGAGCTCCAAAGTCTGGTTCAACGTAAAGCGCCCGCCAGTTCCTACGTTAACGACCTTGCCGGAAGCCCCGGGCGCTTCGCACGCGAGCAAGTTCGCCTGAACCACGTTCTCAATGTAGGTGAAATCCCGCGACTGCTCCCCGTCCCCATAGATAATCGGCTGTGCCTCTTCCAAAAACGCGGTGCAAAAGCGCGAAAGCACTCCGGAGTAGGGCGAATTCGGATCCTGCCGCGGCCCGAACACGTTAAAGTAGCGCAGCGAAACATTCTCCAGGCCGTAGACGCGTCCAAAGGTTTGCGCATAAAGTTCGCCCACATACTTTGTTACCCCGTAAGGAGAAATGGGTTCAGGCCGCATGTTCTCCGCCTTCGGCAAAGTGGGTGTTTCACCGTAGGCCGAGGAAGAAGCCGCAAAGACCACCCGCTTCACTTTAGCGTCGCGTGCCGCCACCAGCACGTTGAGCGTTCCATCCACATTGATCCGGTTGGTTTCCAGCGGATCCTTCACAGACCTTGGAACGGATGTGCGCGCCGCAAGATGGAGGACGTAATCCGCCTCCGGCATCGCTTTGCGGACGACTTCCAGATCCGTGATGCTCCCTTTGATAAAGGAAATCTTGTTCCTCACTTCGGCGAGATTCTCCTCTTTTCCCGAGGAGAGGTCGTCCAGAACGACAACGCTATGGCCCCGGCGGATCAGTTCGTCCACCGTATTGGAACCGATAAACCCTGCCCCACCTGTTACTACAAAACGCATACGAACGCTCCTTCACTCC
>DATIXL010000015.1:0-47543 GCA_035518615.1 Terriglobales bacterium
GCGGCGATTGCGGTAGAGCGAGCGGAGGAAATCGGCGGCGGGTCTCTCCCCTTTTTGAGAGTTGCACTCGAGGCAGCAGGAGACAAGGTTGCGGTAGGAATTGCGGCCGCACTGGACGAGCGGCACGACGTGGTCGAGACATTTGACAGTAGGAGTGAGCCGCCGCAAACAGTAAAAGCAAAGGCCGCGTTCGCGTGCGTGGATGGACTCGCGGAGTTCCCTGTTGCGGAGAAAGTCGGTCTCCTCGAGATTTGCGGCGGCAAGAGGCCGGGCCGGACCTTTGCCCATGCGGGAAGAGCCTCGCAGCGCAGGAATCTCTTCAGGGAGGCGCACTTCGACGACGTGACCGGCCTTGCTGCGTTGGAGAAGACGCAAGGCGCCATTGGAGATAAGGCGGCGCACGGCCTGGCGCGTCGGCGCGCCCGAGAGACGAGAGCCACGAGCAAGCCAAGCAATGGAAAAACGGAGACGGCGTGTGCCTTCGAGGCGGCTGTGGCGAAGCAGATGAGAATAGACGGCGCGGTCAATGACGGAGAGGCGAAGACGCGGAACGAGAAGATCTTCGAATTGCTTCCAAATCTCGAGGGCATCGGGTTTCTTGTTATTCATGGTTTATCTCACTTGAGAACGCGGCACAAAGCGGAGGAGCGAGACGCCGGGGCAGACGAAGCCCGGGACGCCTCGTGGAGGGCCTAGAGGGCTAGATCGCCGTTGTGCGCGGAATTGAAGTTCAGTGGGGCCGAAAAGGAAAAAGGCAAGTTGCGAGAGATCGCAGCTTGCCTCGACAAGGATTGTACCAAACCTAAAAATTAATACAAGCGAAATCTACGGCGGCTGGGCGGGGGCTAGAGCTTGAAGAGTTCGGGGAGGCGTTTGGTTTGCTGGCGGCTGACGGGAATTTCGGTGTGTTTCTTGTCGTCCATTTTGATCATGTAGCTGGACTTGAACCAGGGAACCACTTCCTTGATGTGGTGGATGTTTACGAGAAAAGAGCGGTGCGGGCGCCAGAAAATTTCGGAGTCCAGCGCGGCGTGCATTTCCTCGAGCGTGCGGTAATTTGAACTGCCTTCCATCTCGCGAGCCATCACGGTGATGGAGCCTTCGGCGATGGAAGCCCAGATCATGTCCTCGGCATCCACGAGCAGCAGCCGTTGCTGCGTTTTCACCAAGATTTTTACCGCCGGCGCGGGGGCGGATTTTGCAGGAGCGGTTTGTCCCGAATCGAGGCGACTCACCAGTTTTTCAAGACGTTCGGCGGGACTGGTGTCCGATTCGATTTCGCGGCGGGCGCGCTGAATGGCTTTGGCGATGCGCGCCTTGTCAAACGGCTTCAAGACATAATCCACTGCGTTCACATCGAATGCCTGCACCGCGTAAGTATCGAAGGCGGTGGCAAAGACCACGTGCGGGACTTTCATCTTCTTTTCGACGAGCTTTTTCAGAACGCCAAAGCCGTCGAGACCCGGCATGTGCACGTCCAGAAAAACGAGATCGGGCGTGTGTTCCTTGATGAGGTTGACGGCGTCCACGCCGTTTTTCCCCTGCGCAACCAAATTGATATCGGGAAAGCCTTTCAACAAGAAGGCAAGTTCTTCCCGTGCGGGCTTTTCGTCGTCAATGATGAGCGTATTGATGGGCATACGGCTGCGAGGAACCCCCAAGCACCTGCGTTTCGTCCCACCAGTATAGGCTTTCGGCGAAACGCGTGGCAATTGCGGAGGAATCCGCTAGTATCGGCATTCGGCAATTCGCGGGGGAAGCCATGGCAGCAAAAGTGAAAAAACGGGAAGCGCAGATTCTGAGCAGCGAACAGATCTTTCAGGGCAGATCGTTTGGAGTGCGGAGAGATGAGCTGATCGAGCCGACCGGAGTGCGAACGATGCGCGAAGTGGTCACGCATCCGGGATCGGTGGTCGTGCTGCCGGTGCTGGAAGATGGGCGCATCGTGATGGTCCGGCAATACCGGCATGCGACGCGGCAATTCCTGTGGGAACTGGTGGCGGGGCGGATGGAAGCGGGGGAAAATCCGCGGCAGGGGGCGGCGAGAGAACTGCAGGAAGAGACGGGGTATCGAGCCAAGCGACTCCGGGTGTTTATGAGCTTCTATCCGACTCCAGGTTTTCTGGAGGAACGAATGTTTCTGCTGCTCGCGGAAGGGCTGAAGGCCGGGCCGGCCAGTCCGGAGGACGACGAAAAACTTGAGGTGAGGATGTACACCCCGGGAGAAATCGAGCGAATGATCCGGCGCGGAATTCTTCGCGACGGGAAGTCCATTGCGGGATTGCTGTACTACTTCAGGTTCGTGAAGAGGCCGAAGCGCGCGCAAAAGTAGTGGTTTGAATCGATTTTATAGCGGGAAGTTGCTTTACGAAATCCTTACACAGCGTGTAAGGAACTCTTGACTCGGCATCCCTTTTTGATACACTCCGCCCATTCTCCTCGTAATCGGTTACGCCGATTCCGATTGGCGCAGCCCACGCGGGGAACTCTGTAACATACGTATCACCCTCAGGAGGACGCCTAGGTGCGAGGTACCGTGAAATGGTTCAACAACTCGAAGGGATATGGCTTCATCGGGCGCGATGACGGTCCGGACGTTTTCGTCCATTATTCCGCCATTATCGGTGACGGCTACCGCACGCTGCAGGAAGGTGATGCAGTGGAATTCGAGATTGTACAAGGACCGAAAGGACCCCAAGCAGCGAACGTTCAAAAAGCAGTTTGAGCAACGCTGGACTCATACGGCCGGCGGGGAGCGCCTCTCCGTCGGCCTTTCTATTTTTGGACGCCCCAGAGTCCTGCCACCTTCCGGCCAACCCGGCTTATAATCCCCCCATGGAAAACAAAGCCATTGCCAAGATCCTGCGGGAGACCGCACATCTCCTGGAGATTGACGGAGCCATTGTCGGGCGCTACCGAAGCTATGAGAAGGCCGCGGAGCTGATTGAAAGCCTGCCGGAATCCATCGAAACGTTGGTGCAGCAGCCGGAGAAGCTCGAGGAATTGCCGGGCATCGGGGAGCGCATGGCGGAGCATTTGAAGGAGATCGTCGAGACCGGCGATTACAGCCTGCGCAAGAAATTGCTGAAGAAATATCCGGAGACGATTCTGGATCTTCTGGAACTGCAATCGCTGGGGCCGAAGAAGGTGGGGCTGCTGTGGAAGACGTTCAAGGCCGGGACCGTGGCGGAGGTGGAGAAAATCGCGCGGGAAGGCAAGCTGCGGGATCTTGCGGGATTCGGGGAAAAGAGCGAGCAGAATATTCTAAAGGCCGTGGAAGTGTTCAAGAAATCCGCGGGGCGGTTTCTGATCAATGTGGCGGAGGATGCCGCGAAGGCGATTACGGCGCACATCGCGAAAGCTGGAAAAGGAGTTGAGAGCGTTACTCCAGCCGGTTCGTTGCGGCGCGGGAAAGAAACGGTGGGCGACCTGGATCTGCTGGTGACGCTGGCCGACGGGCACACATCGCAAAAGCAGGTGGATGCACTGGCAAAGCACATCCTGGAATTTCCGGGGATCGAGCAGACGCTGGCGCACGGGGAGAACAAAGTCAGCTTTACGCTGGAGAATGCACTGCAGGTGGACGTGCGCTTGCTGGAAAAAGAAAATTTCGGCGCTGCGCTGCTTTATTTCACCGGATCGAAAGAGCACAACGTGGCGCTGCGCGGGCGCGCCAACGAGATGGGGCTCACACTGAACGAATATGCGCTGGCAACGCTGAAAGGCGAAAGGCGTGTGGCGGGACGGACAGAAGAAGAAATCTACGCGAAGCTGAAGCTGGACTATGTTCCTCCGGAATTGCGGGAGAACACAGGAGAGATTGCCGCGGCCGAGCATCACAAACTGCCGCACCTGGTTTGCCTCGAGGACATGAAGGGCGACCTGCAGATGCACACTACGGCCAGCGACGGGAAGAATTCGATCGAGGAAATGGCGGAAGCCGCGCGAAAGCTGGGGCACCACTACATCGCGATTACGGACCATTCGAAAGCGGTCACGGTGGCCAACGGGCTGGACGAAAAGCGCATGGCTGCGCACATCAAGAAGATTCATGCGGCGGACGAGAAGGGGCTGGGAATCCGGGTGCTGGCCGGGGCGGAAGTGGACATTCTGAAGGATGGCGGGCTGGATTATTCGGACGAATTGCTGGCGCAATTGGACGTTGTGGTTTGCTCGGTACATTCCTACATGAATTTGGACCGCGCGGCGATGACGGAGCGGATGCTGGCGGCCATCGAGAATCCCTATGCGCAGATCATTGCTCACCCGACGGGAAGATTGCTTCTGCGGCGCGATCCTTTCGATTACGACATGGAAAAAGTGCTGGCGGCGTGCGCGAAGCACGGGGTGGCGATGGAGTGCAATTCGTACCCCGACCGGCTGGATTTGAAGGATGTCTATTTGCGGATGTGCAAAGATCGCGGAGTGAAAGTGGTCATTTCGACGGATTCGCACAATACGGCAAATCTTTCGTTCATCCGCTATGGCGTGACTATGGCGCGGCGAGGGTGGCTTGAGAAGTCGGATGTGATCAATACCCTGCCGTTCGAGAAGTTTTTAGGGAGCCTGAGGCCAAAGCCCGGGTCCGCCGCCAAGAAACGGGCCGCCCGAGCGAAGTAGGATTTGGAACTCAGGTCGGCCGCAATTGCCGGGATGCGCCCTTTCAGAACCGGGAACATTTTGAGAACGAGGCTCGTACCACTATCCAGAAGGCCAGAAATCGAGGGCAAAACCTATGAGACTGTCCAAGAACCGGGCCATTTTTCTGCGTACTCTCGCGGCGGCAGTGATCCTGACAGGGTTGGCAGCGGGAGGCGCGAGCGCGAGCGAGCAGCAGTGGACCAGGACCTACGGGGTCACTGGACACCCGCAGGTCGCCGTGAATACCAACGACGGAGCGGTGCGGATTATCACAGGAGACACGAAGCAAGTGGTGTTCCGGGTGTACTTTAGCGGTTATACGCTGGATAAGGACCTGAGCATTGAATCGCAGCAGAACGGAAACTCTCTGGAGATCACGGCCAAGATCCGGAGTGGATTCCATTGGGGCTGGGGAGGGATTTCCAGAAGCTTGCGAATTGAGGTTTACATTCCCAAGGACGCGGATCTGCAGGTGGATACGGGCGACGGCTCCGTGGAAACGCAATATCTGGCCGGTAATCTGGGCGTTCACACAGGAGACGGCTCCATTCGTGTGGAGGGTGCCAAGGGCAGTATTCAGTTGCGCACGGGAGATGGGAGCATCGAGGCCCAGGCACTGGATGGACGGGTGGAGGCTTCTTCGGGTGATGGGCACGTTAGCTTGGCCGGAAGGTTCGACTCTGTGGATGTGAAAACGGGCGATGGAAGCGTAAATGTGCGGGCGACGAGCGGTTCGCAGCTCGCGAGCGGCTGGAATATCCGCACGGGAGATGGGAGTGTGGATGTCTCCCTTCCAGGAGACCTGAAGGCCACAATTGATGCCAGCACGCATGACGGGCATATCAGCCTGGGGATTCCGGTCACTGTTGAGGGAACATTCAGCACCTCGCAGATTCATGGAAAGATGAACGGCGGCGGGCAAGCGCTGACGATTCAGACGGGGGATGGCTCGATCCGGCTGAATCCTGCGTAATCAGCAGTAGCTGGAGTCTGCGCCAATCCATTTGAAACTGCGCATGTTTTGACTTCGTAAATCGTCCGCTTGCGCGGACGCTCTGGTTCTAGTACTTAGTGCAACGGATGTCTGCTAGAGCAGACAGGTGTCCTCGTCGAGAAACACAAATTCCCTTCATTCAAAGCTAATCCACAGAAAAGACTTCACTTAAGTTTGGCTGCTGACTTGCGAACTATGTGGCCAAGAGAGGTTTCATGATCGTCTACGTTCTACTGTTGGCGGTGGTTGGGCTGGTGGGAGTATCCCTAGCGAGTTCGCTACCCACGTCGCGGGCGAGGCGGCCTCAAAAATTGCGGTGATCATTCCCTGTTTTCCCGCGATTGGGCCACCATAAAGGTACCAAGCGTTTCTCCTTCCAAGCGAAGGTCCAAGTTGAAAATTTGCAACCACTGATCCGTTTGCGCGATACTACGAGTTTGCTTGGGGACGGTCGTCAGCCGTTGTCGCTCACCTGAGATCAGTTCAAACATAAAGCCGGCCGGATGCGGCCGAGAATCGCGAAGGAGCTGCATGGAAAAGCCTGCCAAGATCGCCCCTGCCAAGGGCAAATTAGGGATTCTGACGCCGGGGATGGGCGCCGTGAGCACTACGTTCATGGCGGGGACAGAGCTGGTGCGAAAGGGGAAGGCTCAGCCGGTGGGGTCGCTGACGCAGTTGGGCACGATTCGGCTTGGGAAACGCACGGACGGACGATCGCCGCTGATCAAGAAATTCGTGCCCCTGGCGGACCTGAAGGACATCGTGTTCGGCGGGTGGGATATTTTCAAGGACAACGCGTACCAGGCGGCGGCGAAGGCGGGCGTGCTGAATCCTCAGCATCTGGGCGAAGTGAAGACGTTTCTTTCCGGGATCAAACCGATGAAGGCGGCGTTTGACCGGGAATACGTAAAAAGGCTGGATGGCACGCACGTCAAAAAGGGCAAGAACAAGCACGAGCTGGCGCTGCAGATCAAGGAAGACATTGCGAATTTCAAGAAGACGAGCCGCGTTTCGCGGCTGGTGATGTGCTGGTGCGGCTCGACGGAGGTCTTCCTTGCGCCCGGCGAAGTGCACTCGACACCGGAGAAGTTTGTGGAGGGGATGAAAAGCAATCATCCGGCGATTGCGCCTTCCATGCTATACGCATGGGCGGCGGTGACGAGCGGAGTGCCGTTCGCGAACGGGGCGCCGAATCTGACCGTAGATATCCCGGCCATCCAGAAGCTGGCGCAGGAACACAACGTGGCGATCTGCGGAAAGGATTTCAAGACCGGGCAGACGCTGATGAAGACGATTCTGGCGCCGGGATTCAAGGCGAGGATGCTGGGCCTCGAGGGATGGTATTCGACGAATATTCTGGGGAATCGCGACGGCGAAGTTTTGGACGATCCGGGTTCGTTCAAGACGAAGGAAGAATCGAAGCTGGGCGCGCTCGAATACATTTTGCAGCCGCAGCTGTATCCGATGCTCTACGGGAAAGTTCACCACAAGGTGCGCATCAATTATTATCCGCCGCGCGGGGACAACAAAGAGGGCTGGGACAACATTGATATTTTCGGATGGCTGGGCTATCCGATGCAGATCAAGGTGGATTTCTTGTGTCGGGATTCGATTCTGGCGGCGCCGATCGTGCTGGACCTGGTGCTGTTTCTCGATCTGGCGCAGCGCGCGGGGTTCCGCGGGATTCAAGAGTGGCTGAGCTTTTACTTCAAATCGCCGATGACGGGCCCGGGGCTGTATCCCGAGCACGATCTGTTCATCCAGTCCATGAAACTGAAAAACACATTGCGCTGGATGATAGGCGAAGAGCTGATCACACACCTCGGGCAGGAATACTACGACTAGATTGCTGTGAACTTTGGAAGGTGCCGCAGGATGTGGTATCTTTTGCGTTTCCAGAGCGCGAGCTGAATCGCTCCTCACCGCGCTACACTTCAAAGAACAATCTCGGGGGAATCGTCCAATGAAGAGTACGTATAACGGCCAGGCCGTTCCGTCGGATGGCAAGGCCATCGGCTATAGCGGGAGCGAATTGCAGGTGCCGGATGCGCCAGTGATTCCTTTTATCGAAGGCGATGGAACGGGGCGCGATATCTGGAAGGCGTCGCGGCGGGTTTTTGATGCGGCGGCGGAGCACGCCTACCGCGGAAAGAGGCGCGTGGCGTGGTTTGAAGTCTTTGCGGGAGAGAAGGCGTTCAATACGTTCCAACAATGGCTGCCGGATGAGACAGTTGAAGCGATTCGCGATTTTCGCGTGGCCATCAAAGGGCCGCTAACAACGCCGGTAGGCGGTGGAATTCGCTCGCTGAACGTGGCGCTGCGGCAGATTCTCGATCTCTATTCCTGCGAGCGGCCGGTGCGGTATTTCGCAGGAGTCCCTTCTCCGGTGACGCATCCGGAAAAAATGGACGTGGTGATTTTCCGCGAAAACACGGAAGACGTGTACATCGGGATCGAGTGGAAATCCGGGACGCCGGAAGTGAAGAAGCTGCTGGAATTTCTGAATCACGAAATGCTGAAAGACGGGAAAAAGCAGATTCGCTGGGACTCGGGCGTGGGGATCAAACCGATTTCGCCGACGGGCACGAAGCGGCTGGTGCGGCGCGCGATCAAATACGCGCTGAGACATGGACGGAAGAGCGTGACGCTGGTGCACAAAGGGAACATTCAGAAATTCACGGAAGGGGCGTTCCGCGATTGGGGATATGAGCTGGCGCGGGAAGAATTCCGTGCGGAGACCGTAACGGAACGGGAAAGCTGGATCCTGGACAATCTGGACAAGAATTCCGGGCTGACCGTGGAACAAAATGCGGCGATGATCGAGCCGGGACTTGAGCGGGCGACCGAGGCGTTCAAGAAATCAATTTATGACGAGGTGAAACAGACGCTGGATTCGATTTACGCGACGCACGGCAAGGGTCAGTGGAAGAAGAAGCTGATGGTCAACGACCGCATTGCGGATTCGGTGTTTCAGCAAGTGCTGTTGCGCGCGGATGAGTACAGCGTGCTGGCAACGCCGAATTTGAACGGCGATTATCTTTCGGATGCGTGCGCGGCCCAGGTCGGCGGCCTGGGCATGGCGCCGGGATCGAACATCGGAGACGGCTATGGCGTGTTCGAGGCGACACACGGAACGGCGCCCAAGTACGCGGACAAGGACGTGATCAATCCGAGCTCGGTGATGCTGAGCGGGGCGATGATGTTCGAGTTTCTGGGCTGGAACGAAGCGGCAAAGCTGATTGAAGACGGCATCGCGCGGACGATCCAGCAAAAGCGGGTGACGTACGACCTGGAACGGCTGATGACGGGCGCGACCAAGGTTGGGACTTCGGCGTTTGCGACGGCAATCATCGAAAACATGAAGGGCATGGCAGCCGGTCGGTAAGCCGGCCGCCGGATATTTCTTGAGGAGACTGGGCTCATGCGGAAGAAGGTGACGGTAGTAGGAAGCGGTTTTGTGGGATCCACGACGGCACAGAGGATCGTGGACATGGAACTCGCGGACGTGGTGCTGACGGATATTCTCGATGGGCCGCCAGCTGGAAAAGCGCTGGACATGCGGGAGGCCACTCCGATTACGCGGACGGATGCGAACGCGTTGGGAATTTCCACGGCAAACGGCGACTATTCCGCGACGTCGGGAAGCGACATCGTGGTGATTACGGCGGGATTCCCGCGCAAACCGGGAATGAGCCGCGACGATCTTTTGAAAGCCAACTACGACGTGGTGAAGGCGGTCGTCGAACAGATTGCGAAGCATTCGCCGAATTGCATCATCATCGTGGTGACGAATCCGCTGGATGCGATGGCGCAGGCGGCGCTGAAGGTGAGCGGTTTCCCAAAGAACCGAGTTTTGGGAATGGCGGGAGTGCTGGATTCGGCGCGGATGAGCGCGTTTGTGGCCATGGAGTGCAAGGTGAGCGTGGAGAACGTGCATTCGTTTGTGCTCGGCGGCCACGGCGACGATATGGTGCCCCTGCCGCGATATTCGACGGTGGCGGGAATTCCGCTGCCCGATCTTCTGCCCAAGGAGCGTATTGACGCGATCGTGGAGCGAACGCGCAAAGGCGGCGCGGAAATCGTCAATCTACTGAAGACCGGATCGGCGTATTACGCACCATCGGCGGCAGCGGTGGAAATGGTGGAAGCGATTCTAAAAGACAAGAAGAAAGTTTTGCCGTGCGCCGCTTATCTCGAAGGCGAGTACGGGATTAAGGGGCTCTTCGTCGGTGTTCCAGCGAAGCTTGGCGCCAAGGGGATCGAGGAAATTATTCAGATCAAGCTTTCTGCAGAGGAGAATGCTGCGCTGCAGAAATCTGCGAATTCCGTCCGCGAACTCGTCAACGTCCTGGGAATTTAGCCCGGCTCGATACAACGCGAAGGGCGCCCAGCACCGAGAGCAGAGAATTTACGTCCCCGAGAAGTCCTCTAATCGAGATACATCCACTGGCTCCAAGCGGACTGCAGGCCCTGTTTCGGCTTGCGGCAAAGATAGATGGTGAGATGGGTTTCTTCCGGAAGGGCGTGCGGGGGACTGATGGTTTCCATTGGAGTCACTTCGCCGAAGGCTTGCTTGAGACGAGATTCCGTAAAACCGATTGCAATGACGATATCGCCAGAATAGCCGCGGGGACCCCAGAGGCCGTATTGATTATGGCCGCTGATTGCAGGAGGCAAGCCATAGCGGGGACCAAAGTAGTCCACGGCGCCCGCTTCGCCATAGTTGTAGGTGAGAATTGCGGCGTTCTTGCGATCTTCGGGGGAAAGTTGGTCGTAAACCCTTGCGATGGCTGCGACTTGATGCCGCCAGCCGAACATGTCGCCGAAAAGCTGAGGCAGATCGGCTTCGGGAACATTTTCGACGTGGACGGCTTTGACGTCCCAGAATGCGCAATAGCGAACTGCCGCCTTTACCGGAAGAATCGGCATGGCCAGAGGAGCGGCAATCGCCGCGCCGAGGACGAGCGGCACAACAATGGCGGGCTTGAGCCAGGCACCAGCTCGCGGCAGCAGACGCAACTCAGTCCACACGGCACCGCCAGCGAGCAGCATGATATACGCTGGCGCGAGGTAATAGATCTTTCCGTGAAGCAAGATCATTTCCGAAAGAACGACAAGGTACGCCCAACCGAGAACTGCGAATTTCTTTCCCTCGCGATCCGCGAGGAAAAACCACAGCCCCGCAATCCAAATGGGCGCAGACAGTGGACTGGTCAGCAAAGTTTGTTGCGCGACGAATTCCCAAGCAGGCACGACGGCGTATTTCGTGCCGATCACCGTGTGAAGCAAAGCAATCGTCGGCCAGCCATGCCGCATTTCCCAAAGAAAATTGGGAAGGAAGAGGAGCATGGCGATAGCCGCACCTGCCCAGGTCCAGGGGCTGGCGAACTGGCGCCGCGCGGGGGTGAGTAATAAACCGACGGTGAGTCCCGTGCCGAAGAAGAGCATGGAATGCTTATTGAGAATTCCGAGGCCGGCAACGAAGCCGAATAACAGCCAGAGCCGCTGATCGCCACCGTTGATGACGCGCAAAATGATGGCGGCACAGGCCATCCAGAATAAAGGTTCGAAAGCGTTCATGGAGAGAAAGTTGTCGAAGGTGAGGTAGATCGGGGCGAGAAGAACGGTGAGCGCCGCGATGGCCTGGGCAAATTTACCGCCGCCGACTTCGCGTGCGATCCAGCCGCCCAAAAAGACTTTAGCAGCGGAAGAAAGTGCAGGAAGAAAACGCAGGGCGAAGAGCGAATTGCCCAAAAGCGCGCGGCTGACGCGGGCGGCAACAGCGACCAAGGGAGCGTGATCTACATAGCCCCAGGCGAGATGCTGGCCGCAGGCGGCGTAGTAGAGTTCGTCACGGAAGTAACCGTAGCCACCGTTGAACAGGAAATGGAAGAGCGTGCCGAAAACGGCGAGACCATATACCCAGAAGCTCAGCGGGAGGCGAGTACCCGGAGCTTGCCATTGCAGCAAGTCAATGTCATTCACGGTTTGAGACACGACTCGTTCATGGTGCGCCTCGACCAGCGAAAGAATTCCGTACAGCCCCGCACAAACTGGCGACGCGCGGAATCCCGATTATTGGCCGCCCACCAAAGTCGCCGCTTTAATGTAGTCGAGCTTGGGCCAGCTCTGCTTGAGATATTTATCGCCGAGGGATTCCAGCTTGTCCTGATCCGGAGCGTCCGCATCGCCATAGCCTTCATACATCATTTCGATGACGTTCATTCCGAGGCCGTCCACGACGCCGAAGGGCGTAAACCCCATGGAATCCAGGCGCGAATTATCCTTCAAGTTGATGAAGACCTGGGTGGTGCGCGTGTTGGGCCCGGCAGTGGCAAACGTGATGTAACCGCGCTTGTTGCTTTGGGTCACCGGATCGTCTTTGATGTCCGTGTGCTTCCACGCGGCCGAAACTTCAGGATGAGCGCTGATGCCGAACTGCACGACGAAGCCCGGAACGACGCGGAAAAATGCGGCGTTGTCATAAAAATGGTGCTTCACGAGATTGTAGAAGCGGTCGGCGCCGAGCGGAGCCCAGGCGCGGGTGACGGTGAGCGTGAAATCGCCGCGCGTGGTTTCAAATTTGACGTGGTAGACATCCGGAGCTTTTTCGTTCAAGCGCGAAGGGTGCAGGAGCGCGTGATCGAAGCTTCCCGGCGGCGGCGCGGGTTCGCTCTTTGCCGCTGGAGCCTCTGTTTTCGCCGGAGCGGGAGTTTCCGCGGGCGGGGGCGCCGGAGTTTCCGTCTTTGCGGGCGGAGCAGCCGGAGTTTCCGAAGGTTGCTCCTTAGGTTTACAGCCGCACAACAGCAAGCCAACTACCACCAGTCCGACGCTCAACTTCACAAGTTTCATTGCTCTCCTCCCGTTTTCCTTCTGATCTTTTAGGCAAAATCATTTCCCGGCGTTCATCTCCTGGCTGACGCGTTCGACTTCGGTCATCACGCGCAGCGTATTTTCACCGAGAATCTTTCGAATGTCGCTTTCGGAATAGCCTTTCTTCAAAAGAGCGTCTGTAATTTTCGGCAACATCGAGGCGTCTTCCATGCCGTAAGGCATGTTGGCGCCATCGAAATCGGAGCCGAGTCCGACGTGATCAACGCCACCGACTTTCACGGCATGATCAATGTGCTCGATGATTTTGGTCCAGTCCACTTTGGGGAACTTGCCATCAGCGACGTATTCGCGGGTGATTTTGTCACCTTCAATCAGCTGACAGCCCTCGTTGTCGCCGCAGCGCTTCTGCACTTCGGCGGCAATCGCTTCGTTGTATTCCGGATGGGCTCTTTCGGCGTCGCGAAATTCCTGGCTGAGAAACCCGACGTGATAATTGATCTGAATGACTCCGCCGTGCGCGGCGAGATCGCGAATCATTTGGTCGGTCATATCGCGAGGTGCATCGCACAGGGCGCGGCAGGAAGAATGGCTGGCGATCATGGGAGCTTTGCTCACGGCCAGGGCATCGTAAAAAGTTTTGTCGCTGACGTGGGAGATATCCACGATGACGCCAGCGCGGTTCATTTCGCGGACGACATCCTTGCCGAAGTCGGAGAGGCCATTGTGCGCAGGTTTGTCAGTGGATGAGTCAGCCCACTCGTCGTTTACGCTGTGCGTCAGGGTCATGTAGCGAACGCCGAGCGCAGCGTACATGCGCAGAACGCCGAGGTCGCTGGCGATCATGTGTCCGCCTTCGACGCCCATGAGCACGGCGATCTTTCCCTGCTTATGGACGGCACGTACCTGACCGGCGGTGGTGGCAAGCTCCATGTCTTTCGGATGCGTCGCGACCATTTGGCGCACGGCATCAATCTGATCCAGGGTGCGCTTCACGGCATCCGCGCCAGTTATCTTTCCGGGCATCCAGATGGAAAAGAAAATCGCGCCTAGGCCGCCTTCCTTCATGCGCGGGATATCAATGCTGCCGTCGGAGTGGCGGACACCGATATCGAAATGAGGGTCGAGGAGCCGCTGCGTCGTGTCGTCGTGGGTATCCACGACGATGGAAGAGAAATGGAGTCTTCTTGCGCGTTCGGAGATGGATTGCGCTGAAGAGGAGAGTGCAATCATCGCCGCTCCCGACAAACATAGCGCGGCAAGTAACAGGGTACGAACCACGAAGCCCCCCCGAATTAAGGTGCGAACGCCCGAGAAATCTAACAGGAATCAGCCGAGCAGCCAACCCAGAAGTGCCTGCTTCCATGCTTCGCGATTCACTTCCGCGATGGATTCGGTCAAAGGAATTTGTTTGGGACATGCCTTCACGCAGTTCTGCGCGTTGGCGCACTCCTGAATGCCGCCGGGCTCCATGAGCGCTTCGATGCGTTCGTGCGCGTGCATTGCACCCGTGGGATGCATGTTGAAGAGCCGCACCTGGCTGATGATTGCGGCGCCGACAAACTTGTTGGCGCCATTCACCTGGGGACAAACCTCGAGACAACTTCCGCAGGAGATGCAGCGGGAAAGCGGATAAGCCTTCTCCTGTGCTTCAGAAGCCATGCGCGGCCCTTCGCCGAGATCGTACGTGCCGTCAATCGGGATCCATGCCTTGACGCGCTTCAGACTGTCGAACATGAACTGCCGGTCCACAGCCAAATCGCGAACGATCGGAAACTTGGAAAGCGGCTCGAGTCGGATGGGCTGCTCCAACCGATCCACGAGCGCGGAACAAGCCATGCGCGCCTTGCCATTGATGAGCATGGCGCAGGAACCGCAGACTTCCTCAAGGCAATTCGAGTCGTAAGAAATGGGCGAAGACTTTTTGCCATCGCGCGTGACGGGGTTTTCGGCGATATCGCGAAGGCAGATGATGACGTTCATGGAAGGCCGCCAACTCAGGGCGAACTCCTCCCAATAGGGTGTGCCCTTGGGGCTGACCTGGCGCTTCACTCGAACGATCACTTGTTTCGTTTCAGCCATAAAGTCTCTTGGTGGATGGCACGCTCACTTGGCCGCGTCGTACCTCCGCGCCCTGGGAGGAAGGAGCGAAATATCCACCGGCTCGTAAGTCAGATGAATCTCTCCATCCGCCCACTTCGCACGCGTCGTTTTCAGCCACTTGGCGTCGTCGCGCTCCGGAAATTCGGGCTTGTAGTGCGCGCCGCGCGACTCGTTTCGAGCGTACGCTCCCATGGTGATCACGCGCGCCAGGACGAGCATGTTGCCGAGTTCCCGAACGAAATTGAGCGTCTGGTTGGACCAGGACGACCGGTCGCTCACATTCACCTTGCCGTAGCGAGCAGTAAGCCCCAGCAATTTGTTGTAAGCCTCTTCCAGGTCCTTGTTAACACGGGTTACAGTGACGTGCTCGGTCATGACTTCGCCCAGTTCCCGCCAGATCACGAGAGGATTTTCCGTCCCCTCCTGCGAAATCAATGCCCTATTCCTTTCCTCTTGGTGGTTGCGTTCTGCTTCGTAGATGCCTGTGGGTGCTGCCTCCGCACCCTTCTCAAGATTCTTTGCGTATTTCACAGCCGCGGGGCCAGCGATGCTTCCCCCAAAAATGCAGGAGACCAGAGAATTCGCTCCCAGCCGATTCGCGCCATGATATTGATATTCGCACTCCCCCGCCGCGAAGATGCCCGGCACGGACGTGGCCTGGTCTTCGGCGTTCACCCACATGCCGCCCATGGTGTAGTGCATTCCGGGAAAAACTTTCATCGGCTCTTCGCGGGGATCAACGCCAAGAAATTTCTGGTAGATTTCCAGAATCCCCTCGAGTTTGCGATCCAGAACGTCGCGCGGGATGTGGCTCACGTCCAGATAGACAGCGGCCTGTCCGTTGAGGCCCAATTTCTCCTGGTAGACGATGCGATGAATTGCGCGGGTTGCAATGTCCCGCGGGACAAGATTCCCGTACTTGGGATACCACTCCTCGAGGAAATAGAAGCGCTCCTTTTCGGGAATGCTCTTCCCAGGCCGAGCATCGGCGGGATTTCTCGGAACCCAAACGCGCCCGCCTTCGCCGCGCGCAGATTCACTCATCAGCCGCAGTTTGTCTTCGCCGGGGATTGCCGTCGGATGAACCTGAATGAACTCGCCGTTGGCATAATCCACGCCCTGCTGGAAGAGCGCGGATTGCGCTGAGCCGGTGCATACCACGGAGTTTGTGGATTTGCCGAAGATCGCGCCGATCCCACCGGTGCAGAAAATCACCGCGTCAGCCGGAAAGGTTTTCACTTCCATGGAGCGCAAATCCATGGCGCAGATTCCGCGGCAAACCCCGGAATCGTCGAGCACGGCGGAGAGAAATGTCCAGCCCTCGAATTTCTTCACCGCGCCTTCGGATTCGTGGCGCCGCACCTGCTCATCGAGTGCATAAAGAAGCTGCTGGCCCGTCGTGGCGCCCGCAAATGCGGTTCGGTGGTAAAGCGTTCCGCCAAAACGCCGGTAATCCAACAATCCTTCCGGCGTGCGGTTGAAGGTCACACCCATGCGATCGAGCAGATCAATGATTGCCGGAGCAGCTTCGCACATGCGCTTGACGAGCGTCTGGTTCGCGAGAAAGTCCCCGCCATAAATTGTGTCATCAAAATGTTTCCAGGTCGTGTCGCCTTCGCCTTTTTGGTTTTTTGCGGCGTTGATTCCGCCCTGGGCGCAAACCGAGTGGGAGCGCTTAACCGGGACGATCGAAAACAGGTCCACCGGAACACCTGCCTCGGCAACGCGAATCGTGGCCATCAAGCCGGCCAGTCCTCCGCCCACAATGATAATTCTCGGCTGCCTCATTGGCTCAAATAGGATGCAAAAGGATGCCAGTCACAGCGAAAGCTGATCAGGATCAGGATGCCCACAACACTGAACAGTATTCCTACAAACACGCCCAGCACCCCGGCAGCGCGCTGTGCACGAACCGTGGCCGCGAGTCCCCACTTACACAAGAAATTCCAGATGCCGACCGCCAGGTGGAACGAAGCAGCCACGATGCCAATTACAAAAAAAGCCAGATACCAGGGGTTTTGCAGATCAATCGCGACCGTCGCATAGGTGGAGCGCCCGGCAGTGAGAAATCGTTCCGTGTACACGTGCCATCCAATATATGCGAAGGCAATCAGCCCGGTATATCGCTGAAACATGTACATCCAGTTCCCCACCCACGGATAGTCGGAAACATTGGATTTTCCGCGCAACCAGATATAGACGCCGTACCCGCCATGAAACAATATCGGGAGGAAAATGAACGCCCACTCCACGATCGGGCGGAACGGAATCGTCTGCAGTTCCTGGGAAACGGCGTTGTATTTGTCCGGACTGACCAGGGCGGCGCTATTGGACCAAAAATGTTCCGCCAGAAACGCTCCGACCGGAACGATCCCGCTTAATGAATGCAACTTTCTGAGGAGATAACCTGTGTTTGGCCGGGTTGCCGTGGAAGACATGCCCTCTCCGCCGCTCGGGATCTTTTCGTTCGCAAGCAGCGATACAAAGAGAAGTGCTATCCACTCGCGGCCATTCCAGTATAGGCAGTCAATGCCCGTCATTCAAGCTGCAGGCGCTGTCAAAAGAGCACCAATCGTGCGAAAAATTCTTGCCAAATACTCGGCTACGGCTAGTATGAGGACAGCGTAAGGATTGGCCAGGACCCCTCCCGCCAAGACGGAGATCCGCGCACGGATCAGAACGATGAGTCTGAATCTCGCTTCCGAACTCGAACGACTGGCGTCTGCTCTGACAACCGATTCCGACGCGACAGGCCAATTTTCGATTCCTTCCCTTGCCGAGCGAATCGCCAAGTACTTGAACGTCAAAACCGAGGAAATCGCCATCATGGGAGTTTCCGAACGGTGGCGGCATCTTTATTTCATCGTTCCCGAGGCGCTCAAACACGTGGGCCATATTCCGCTTTCCAGCCCGGTGGCGATCGCGGCGCGAACGGTGCGAGAGAGCAGGCCGGAAATTGATAATAATTTTCGCGAAACTCGCCACGTCACAGTGTTCGAGTCCATCAAAACCGAAACGTTGAGCTCGGCCACGATTCAAAAGATCATCAGCGCACCGATTCTCGCCGGCGAAAAAGTGCTGGGAGTCATCCAAGTCAGCCGCAAGGGCGATAATCCGGCAGAAGCGGGCCCCGACTTCGGCTCCGACGACCTTGGGAAAGTTCTCGCTTTGTGCAAACCACTTGGCAAACTCCTCCAGCATTTCATCCGTGATTGAAGTGAGGCCTGGCCACCACATACGATCTACTGCCCATGGCGCGAAACAGCGTTCCGGCAAGCATCAATACTCATTGACACTCAGCACTCTTGCTTGCTACTTTTCCACAGCACAAGAAATTTTCGCCGTCACCTCATTTACGGAGGCAGCACACCTGAAAAATGGCGTTCGTCGCTAAGAAAATCTTTCTCACCAAAGGTGTCGGCAAACATCGCGAGAGACTTTCGAGCTTCGAGCTCGCTCTTCGCAACGCGGGCATTGCCGCCTGCAACATCGTCCGGGTTTCCTCCATCTTTCCGCCTAACTGCAAACTCATTTCCCGGAGCGAGGGACTGAAACATATCAAGCCCGGCCAGGTCGCCTTCACGGTGATCAGCGAGAATTCCACCAAAGAACCCCATCGCCTGATTGCGGCAAGCATCGGCCTTGCGCTTCCGAGCGACAAATCCATGTACGGTTACTTGTCCGAGCATCATTCGTTCGGAGAAACCGAGGAAGTTGCGGGCGAATACGGGGAAGAGCTCGCCGCGGAAATGCTCGCGACCACGCTGAACGTGGAATTCGATCCGGATTTGTCGTGGGATGAGAAAAAAGAGGTCTATCGCATCTCAAACAAGATTGTCCGCACCATGAACGTCACGCAATCGGCGGTAGGAGATAAGCGCGGGCTCTGGACGACCGTACTCGGGGCCGCCATTCTCATCGGCGACGACGATTAATGCAGAGTCTCTTCTAGCAATTCCCGCAACCTTCTAAATGCTCGCTCAGCTTGCGGCTGGTTAAAGACCGGACTGTCCGGCACCGTCCAACTGTGGTAGGCGCCTTCATAGATCTCGCTTTCATATTTGCCACCCCATGATTCGAGGGCGTGATTGAGTTTCTCGATCGCCTCCTGCGGCATGCTTCGATCATTTACGGCGTGGCCGAAATAGAGTCTCGCGTTGATGCGCGGCAAACTGAGATGAGGGCTCGTCGGCGCGTCGGTGCACAGCCGGCCGCCATGAAACGATGCGGCGGCTACGATCGTGCCGGGGCGCGCCGCTGCGGTTCGCATTGCCATAGCTCCTGCGAAGCAATACCCAACAACACCCATGGCGCCCTTGCTGACAATCTTGTGCGACTCCAGAAAATTCGCGTACGCATCCGCGTCTTCTTCCATCGCCTCGGGTGGCAACCCTGCGGACAATTCGGCAATACGTTTCATTCTCAGCTCCTCCGAAGCCCTCGCCGCGTTATCAATGACAGGCGGCCGCGCCGTTCGAAAGAAGACGTTGGGCATCAGCACGGCGTAACCCTCTGCGGCAAGCCGGCCGGCCATCTGGCTCTGAACGGCGCGAATCCCTCCGATGTCGGTCAGATGAATTACGCCCGGCCAAGTTCCCGCGCCATCGGGACGGAAAAAGATTGCATCGGAGACTCCGGCAAGCATACGAATTTCGACCCTTTCCTCGACGATTTTGGTTTCCATTGGGCTCTCTTTTTTCGGGTCTGTTACCGCAGCCGACCGCTCGACACCGGAAATCAGCCGTCGTTCAAGTCAAGCAAAGCATCGGTTGCTACCGCCCATGAGATAAAGAGAGAATTCGCTCCGTTTCGTGAATTGCCATTTTGCCCGGGCATCCTGAAGTAGTACGACTTGGCAAGATTGTTTCAAGCATCCAGATCGTAGGCGATTTTGAGCCACTTTTTCACATCCTCATCAATGTCCCCGTCGCTGGAGATCTCAATTCGATGAGTGATGCGGTCCTTTTTCGCCAGGCCGCCAGTATCAATGATCCTCTTCGGCAGTCTGCCCTCATGCTTCGCCAGGGCTAATCCCAGATCAATTCGAGTGGAAGTGGCGGGTTTCAGTTGTGCAAACACGTGCTCGCGGTACAACGGCACAATTGTCCTGCACGGACAAGCCTTGACGTCTCTCCCCAACGACTTGGCCATCTTCAAAAGCTTTTCGTACGCAGGCCGCAGCGCTGCTTTCTTTCCGGCGTATTGTTCCTCCACATATTTCGGGGCGATTGCCAGATACTTTTCCGGAGTGTCTTCCTCAGTGTCCTTCCCTTGTGCTCTCGCTGCCAGCCACCAAGCGCTGTTTGTCCCCAATTTGTGTTTTTGCTTCAGCCAGTCGCGCCTTTCCTTCTCGCCCTTCGGTCCCGCATTTTGGATTGTGACCACCCACTCGCCCAGTGAATGGCCCGTTTTCTCCTTCAGCTCCGCGATCCATTTCTGGACCGTCGCTACGCCAGGATGCACATCATAGAGCGATGGAATCCGGACTGTTCCTGCTTTCCCCATGTTTCAACTCCCAATCGGCAGCAATTTCCTGGTGTACAGGCTCACCAGCTTCGGTCCCGGGCTGCCATCCGGCATTGGCCTCATCACGGTCACTTCAAAATGATCGGGATCAAGAATATGCAGTGTTACCTGCATGGTCCGCAAATTGCCTGTGGTGTCCTCATGGTAGGTTCCTGTGTACTCGATGGTGATACCGCCGTCCTTGCTTTCTCCCAAAAGGGAGATCACCGACGTGGATTTTGATGAAGTCCAGACGCCTTCATACTTTTTTGTCCCATTGTTGAAGCCGTAGATGCGCAATCCAATGTACGGCTCACCAAGGTAACCACCCCCGTTGCGCTCGACAATAAATCGTCCGCCCATTTCGCTTCGGAGGGTCGCAGTGCCATCGGACTCCAGTGGCGTCGTTTGTCCGGGGGGATAGTATTTTTCCTTGGTCACGTAATCGCCATCCAACCGCATCAGGCTCAAATGCGGCGGACCAGGCTGGCTCGCTGCTTCGCGCTCCTGCCTCGCCTTTTGCAGTTCAGGCGAAAGGGCGGGCGTCGTCGAGGGCGCCTGGCCCGTATTTTGCTGTGCCAGACATAACGCAGCCGCCACCAAAACTACAGCCAGGCCCACTGACAGAGGCTTGATCATGTTCATTCTTATTCTCCCGCGCCTGCGCAACCGCCCGTAAGGGTCTTGGATGGTTCCAGACCCGTTTTCCGTTTCAATGGATTTTCGGTGTCGGATCGTATTGCTCTCGAAGGGACCTGCCTCCGCAGGGTTCTACTCCCGCTTAAAATATCCGATTCGCTCTAATACCGCTCCTGCCACCAGGGGCAGCGCGACGGTGGCGTCCTCAAAGACCTCCGCGAATCTACCACCTTCTTCAGGGGGCACAAACTTTCCCCAGGAGACTGCTTCCGTATACGTGCTTCCGCTCAGCCCGCCCCAGTGAACCGGCTCCGGACAAATCCGGACGCCGTAGTTGTACCGCTTGAGTGGCATCTTCTTGTACCCTCTTCGCGCAAGCAGTTCCGCGTAAACGCCAAATTGCTGAGTCCAGTTTCTCGGAACTCCCCCGCCGATGGTAAACACGCCCATGCGCTTCGTCGAAAGCATCACGTCGGCGAATTTCTCGAAGTCCTCGAAAGAATCGAAATTCAACAGAGGGAGTTTCTCTTTCCGCCTGTAAATTTTATGGAGGGCAAAATCAATTCCCAATTCCGAATCGGTGAACGCCGGCACAAACACAGGCACGTTGTGCTCGTATGCGGATTTCAGGATTCCCCTGCCGGGAGTATGGTTGGCAAGATATTCGCCAATCTTGCGATGCAACCTCCAACTGCTGACCAATTCCTCTTCGTCCCACTCTTCCAGGATGTGGTCCACAACCTCTTCCACGTGATCGAGATTCACTTCCGGTTCAAGTGAATCGTACACGCGGTTGTAACCCGCGTGAAAAAGTTCCTTGTCGCTCATTTTCGAGGGGTCGTAACGGAAATGCGACAGCCCCGTTGCTTCGACTAGGCCGTGCGCCATCAACGCTCCTGTGGAAACGATCGCCTTCACGATGCCGCTTTCGATGAGGTCGCAGAAAATCAGCCCCATCTTCCCGACGGTCAATGCGCCCGCCAGGGTCATCACGACGAAGCAATCCTTATCCTTCGCCATGGCTTCCAGAACATCCGCCGCGTCGCCCACCTGCCTGGCCGTGTAAGCGGTGTCTCCCATGGCCCGGACCAAATCGTCGATCGTACGGCACTTTGATAAATCAAGAGGAAAGATGGGGCGCAGCTTGTCCTTGACCGGATCGTGGAGCACACGTCCAGTTACAGTCTTCTCCGTCGCTTTCGCGATTTTGCCTTTCGCCATTTCGCTCCTCGGCTCCCAAGATGAATCCCGTGTTAAGAAAACGTCGCGCGCGTATGAACGGCGAGCCACTCTTTCTTCGCGCATCTTACTTTTTCTTCTCGATCCGCGTCAAAGCACTTTCGCGGCAGTCTTGGGGAGGTTCGACTCATCTCGAATGGATTTTCTCCTTCTGACGGCTTCCGCCGCGCGCTTCCTTGCCGCTCATGCTACGATACAAAACATGCCGGAGAAATTTACGCTCGGCCTGATCCAGATGCGCTGCACGAAGAACGCGGCGGATAATCTCGCCCGGGCCACAGAAAAGATTAGGGAAGCCGCGAGCCGAGGCGCGCAAATCGTTTGCATGCACGAACTGTTCCTTGGCGA
This sequence comes from Terriglobales bacterium, assembly GCA_035518615.1. GTDB lineage: Bacteria > Acidobacteriota > Terriglobia > Acidiferrales > UBA7541 > Acidiferrum. The sequence goes on from DATIXL010000015.1 coordinate 22,301, forward strand.
ATATTTCTGCCGGATCGAGGACTCCGCGCTTTTTGATCTTGCGCAACCGGTTCCTGGTCCGGCGACGGAAGCCCTGAGTAAGATCGCAAAAGAAAAAGGCGTGGTTCTCGTCGCGTCTCTCTTCGAGCGCCGCGCCCCTGGAATTTACCACAACACCTGCGCAGTCCTGGACGCGGATGGCGCGTTTCTTGGCAAATACCGGAAGATGCACATTCCCGATGATCCGCTCTACTACGAAAAGTTTTATTTCACTCCCGGCGATCTTGGTTTCCCCAATTTCGATACCAAGTTCGGGCGCATCGGCATTCAGATTTGTTGGGACCAGTGGTATCCCGAAGGCGCTCGTCTCATTGCGCTGAATGGCGCCCAAGTGATCTTCTATCCCACGAGCATCGGCTGGCATCCGCGCGAGAAAGAGGAATTCGGCGCTGCTCAACTCGAAGCCTGGCGCACCATTCAGCGCGCCCACGCCATCGCCAATGGCGTGTATGTCGCCGTGATCAACCGCGTCGGCTTCGAGGGCAATCCCGTGAATGGCGATCCCGGTCTCGAATTCTGGGGCAATTCGTTTGTTGCCGACCCTTTTGGCCAAATTGCCGCTCAGGCCGGGAGCGAAAAGGAGGAGACCCTCGTCGTCGAGTGCGACCCGGCAAAAAACGAAGAGACTCGCCGCAACTGGCCGTTTCTCCGTGACCGGAGGATCGATGCCTACCAACCCATCCTCAACCGCTGGCTGGCCGGGTGAACGTTACTTTTCCATGTTTCCCACAATCTCTGTGACAAATTCTGCATTCAAACTGTTCCACCCATGAGCAAACCGTCAGGCCTCTTGACTCCTTACCCGCTCAACTTTCGCATGCCCGCAGAATGGGAGTCTCACGAAGCGACCCTTCTCAGCTGGCCTCACGAGATCACCGATTGGCCGGGCAAATTCGCTCCGATCCCGTGGGCCTTCGCGGAAATTGCTCGGCGCCTCGCTAGCACTGAGAAAGTAATTCTCATAGTCGAAAATCGCGCCGCTGAAAATCGCGTCAGGTCCATTTTGAAGAAATCCGACGTCCACCTGGAAAATGTAGTCTTTTCACGCATTTCCACTGACCGCGGATGGATGCGCGATTCCGGCCCGGTCGGTGTAATCAATGATTCCGGCGAAGTAGCCTTTAACAACTTTCTCTTCAACGGCTGGGCCAAATACGCAAATCACAGGAAAGACGCCCAGGTCGCCGCGCGCATCACGATGAACCTGAAGCGCCGTCTTTTTCTCCCCATGTTTCAGGGGCGCCGCGTCGTCCTCGAGGGCGGGTCCATTGATGTCAACGGGCGCGGCACGCTTCTGACCACGGAAGAGTGCCTGCAGAGCACAATTCAGGAACGAAATCCGGGATTTACGAAGAAGGACTACGAAGAAGTTTTTCGCTCCTACTTCGGCGTCACGAATGTGCTCTGGCTCAGGAATGGTATTGCCGGCGACGATACTCACGGTCATGTGGACGACCTGGCCCGCTTCGTCAATCCCACAACCGTCGTCACTGTCGTGGAAGATGATCCGCGCGATGCGAATTACCCCGCATTACAGGAAAATCTAACACTGCTTGGGAGCATGAAAGACCAGGATGGCCGGGCTCTCCGCGTGGAGACCCTGCCCATGCCCTCACCCGTTTTCTTCAATGGGCAGCGCTTGCCCGCCAGCTACGCGAACTTCTACATCGCCAATAAGAGTGTTCTGGTTCCAACTTTCAACGACGCGCGGGATCGCGTCGCTCTGAACACGCTTTCCGGACTCTTCCCCGATCGCGAAGTCGTCGGCATTGCCTGCCGCGATCTCGTCCTCGGGCTTGGAACCATTCACTGCATGACTCAGCAACTGCCGGCGTCCCGCTGATCGGTTTTTAATTGCCGACATTGCACGATGCGTGTGTTTTTGTTCGCCATCAAGGCGACATCAGGGTCACACCCATTCCCTGCCCCGTATCTGCTACACTCCCGCAGGCCCAGAATTTCTGCACGTGCTCCGGAGGATTCATGTTCGCTGCACTTCAATTCGTATTTCTTCAGGGCGGCTCAATCATCGTTCACTGGTGGCCTCGTGGCCTGTTTGCATGGCTCTTGCTTGGCCTCATTGCGGGCTGGCTCGCAGGGAAACTTGCCCGTGGCCGCGGTTATGGCTGCATCACTGACATTATTCTCGGGTTGATCGGCGCGGTGATTGGTGGTTGGGTCTTCACCAAGCTCGGCATCTTCGGCGGCGGATTTCTGTTCTCGCTCGCCGCGGCAACTCTTGGCGCCGTAATCCTGGTTGCCATCGTCCATCTCTTCACTGGCGGCCAACGCGATTGACCCTTGGCGCCTGAACGCCGATTCCATCCGTGTGTTAGGATTGTTTGGTGTCCCGCGGAGCTGAACTTTCTTGAGCAAACCTTCCCAGTCTCTTCTCGCCATTCCCCTCGGCGGCCTCGGCGAATTCGGAATGAACATGATGGTGCTTCGCCTCGGCGACGACATCATCGTCATTGATGCCGGCATGATGTTCCCCGAATCCGAGTTGCTCGGCATTGACCTGGTCATCCCGGACATCACGTATCTCAAGCAGAACCGCGCTCATGTCCGCGCCATTGTCCTCACGCACGGCCACGAAGATCACATTGGTTCGCTGCCGTATATCCTTCGTGACCTTAATGTTCCCATCTACGGCACGCGTTTCACGCTCGCGCTCGTGAAAAAGCGTCTCGAGGAAGCCGGCTTGCTGGACTCCGCGACTCTCCGTGAAGTCATCCCCGGCCGCCGCATTGAAATCGGCCCCTATGAAATCGAATTCATTCCCGTGACGCACAGCACGATTGACTGCGTGGCTCTCGCCATCCGCACTCCGGTAGGCGTCATCATTCACACCGGCGATTTCAAGATTGATCACACCCCCGTGGACGGCGCCGCCTTCGATCTGCACACTTTTGCGCGCTATGGCAACGAAGGCGTGCTTGCCCTGTTCTCCGATTCCACCAACGTTGAACGCCCAGGTTTCACGCCCTCCGAGCGCGCCGTCGTTCCGCGCATCGAGGAATTAACGCGTTCCGCACCGCGCCGGGTCATCCTGTCCTGTTTTGCTTCATCTATCCAGCGCATCCAACAAGTAATTGACATCGCGGGCCGCTGCGGCCGCAAAGTTGCTTTCGTCGGCCGCTCCATGGTGGACAACGTCGAAATCGCGCACGATCTCGATTGCATCCACATCCCTGATGGCATGGTCGTCCGCCCGCAGGATATTCGCGGCTTCGAACCCCGCCGCATTCTCATCCTTGCTTCCGGCACGCAGGCCGAACCCATGTCCTCGCTTTCGCGCATCGCGGTAGACAACCACCGCTTCGTTTCCGTGGATGAGAATGACACCGTCATCCTTTCTTCCCGCATCATTCCCGGAAACGAGAAGGCCATCTTCCGCATGCTCGATCACATGTTCCGCCGCCGCGCTCTCGTTTACTACGACAACGCGGCCGGGGTGATTCACGTGTCGGGGCACGCCAGCCAGGAAGAGCAAAAGCTCCTTCTTCAACTCGTCAAACCGCGCTACTTCATTCCTGTCCACGGCGAATATCGCCATCTATTCCGTCACGCTGCTCTTGCTCACCAACTTGGCGTTGTGTCCGGAGAAATTTTGCTGCTCGAAGACGGCCACTGCATCGAGTTCACCGAGGATGGCGCTTTTCGCCGCGATCCCGTAACCGCCGGCCGCGTCCTGGTGGATTCCGGTTCGCTCGAGGAAATCGAGGAGGTGGTCATTCGCGATCGCAAGCATTTGTCGGAAGACGGCGTCGTCGTTCCGATCATCGCGATTGACAAGCACACCGGAAAGCTCGAATCCCATCCCGAAATCGTCACGCGCGGATTCTTGAGCGATAACGGCAGCGAGCTATTTGCCGGCGCGCGCGAAATTGTCCTGAAGACAGTCGCGCAATCTAACTCCGAGGAGATTTCGGACTGGTCCGTCATCAAGGAAAAAATTCGCGTGGACCTGAAACGTTATATCAACAAGCACACTTCCAAGCGCCCGCTGATTCTCCCCGTCATCCTGGAAGTCTAATTCCCGCAACCATCCCCTTTGAACGAAATGGGATCCGCGTTCGGCAAACACGCATCTCTTTTTTGCATTCTGCTAAATCGGTTTATTTCTCGATTGCGCGTTAACGCTACCTCAGATTCCCCTCCAAAGCCCGCAACGCGCATCTCACAATCGCATCGAAGCACATGAATACGCTTCGCTCAAAGCTCCGCAGGGAACGCATATTCCGCTTCCTCAGGCAGGAGAGAGCGACAAGGAGCTCCCATGAAACTCTCGAACGCAGCCAAAGCTTTTCTTTTCAGTGCATCGCTTCTGCTTGCCGGTTCCGTTTTTGCCGGGCAGAAAACCAATCTCGAGGTTTTCGACAACCTGAAGGTCAACGGAACTTCTCTTCCCGCTGGAAAATACCAGGTGGAATGGGACGGCACCGGACCTGACGTCAAAGTAAAGATCCGCCAGGGCAGCAGCATCGTGGCCTCCCTGCCAGCGCACATCACCCAGATGAAGACCGCCTACCCAACCACCGGCTATTCGACGCGCAAGGAGCCAGACGGCACCCTCGCCCTGACTTCTGTTTTTGTGGGCGGCAAGAAGTATGTCCTGGAAGTTGGCCAGGAAGTCGCTGCCTCGCCGGCTAGTTCTGTAAAACCGGCCGGCAGTAACTAGGTAAAGACGCTCGTTTTCCGGGCGGCCGCCTTGCGCGGCCGCCTTCTTAGAGACGCCTCATGCGCGCTATTTGCATGGGGCGTTTTTTGTTCGGGTCGTCGGTAATTTTCTTACAATACGCTCCCGAACTTTCCTGCCACGCTTCCTGCGTGGAACGCCGTGGTGTTCAGATTAAATTCCCGGAACGCTAGCGGCGTGACCTGTTCCCCGTTAGAATCTTTTTTTCTCCAGGAGCGCGCTTTGTCTTCTTCTCCAAATGGTCCTTCTTCTTCCGTCCATGGACGTGCCGCTTTTTTCTTCATCATTGTCACCGTCGCGCTCGATATGCTCGCCTTCGGCATCATCGCTCCGGTTCTTCCCAAACTAATCATCCAGTTTGAGCACGGCAACATTTCCAGCGCCGCCTCCATTACCGGCTACTTCGGGTTCGTTTGGGCGGCCATGCAATTTCTTTTCTCCCCTTTGATCGGCTCTTGGTCGGATCGTTACGGCCGCCGCCCCGTCATTCTCATCTCCTGTTTCGGTTTGGGCTTTGATTACATTCTCATGGCCCTCGCTCCCACCCTGAGTTGGCTCTTTCTCGGCCGGGTCATTTCCGGCATCACTACTTCCAATATCTCCTCTGCCTACGCCTACATCACGGACGTCACGCCTCCCGAGGGGCGCGCGAAAAAATTTGGACTTCTCGGGGCCGCTTTTGGCCTCGGATTTGTCATCGGTCCGGCAGTTGGCGGCCTTCTTGGCAACCACAATCTCCGATTGCCATTTTGGGTCGCCGCCGCGCTCAGTCTTCTCAACGCGCTCTACGGCATGTTCATTCTTCCCGAATCTCTTCCGTTTGAGCGCCGTGCAAAGTCCGCCTGGCGCATGGCGAATCCCCTCGGCTCTCTTTCACTGCTCCGCTCCCATCCCGAGCTCAGCGGATTTGCCGGCGTCGCGTCTCTCTACTATCTCGCTCATGAAGCTCTTCCCTCAGTTTTTGTTCTCTACGCCATCGATCGCTATTCCTGGAACGAAACCGCCATCGGTCTCTCCCTTACTGTCGTCGGCTTATGCACCGCTGCAGTTTCCGGCGGACTGGTGGGACCTTTCGTCAAACGCTTCGGCGAGCGGCACAGCCTCCTTTACGGTCTCATCTTCGGTGTCGCCGGTTTTCTTGCTCTCGGCCTCGCGGCCCGCGGCTGGGCGGTCTTCCTGGCCATTCCGATCATTGCTCTCTGGGGCATCAGCGGCCCCGCTATGCAGTCGCTCATGACCCAGCGCGTTGATGAGTCTTCGCAAGGAAAGCTTCAGGGAGCCATCAATTGCATCCGGAGCATCACCATCATGGTCGGTCCAATTCTTTTCACTCAAGTCTTTGCCGTTACCATCGCTCCGCACGCGAGATTCCACCTCCCGGGCTCTCCGTTTTTTCTCGGCGCTTTCCTCCTCGCTCTGAGCCTGGTTTGTGCCGTTTACGTCACACAGCACTCTGGCGTGTCAGTGCCTCCTGAGGAAACCACTTCATCTCTTTCAAAAAACTGACGCTAGTAGATGCAATTGTAAGGAGTAGCTTCCCAACCAATCTTCGTCGCATCGCATCCTAATTCTTCGTAGTTGCCCCTATACACCCTAAATGGAGGATCGAGATGAAAATCGCGAAGTTTGTTTCGTTTCTGGCCGTTTTGATCCTGGGCTGCGCAACCTTAGTGAGCGCGGCTTCAACAACCGCGCCCGCAAAAGCGAAGTCCACCTCAACCAGCAAATCGACCGCCGCCGCCAAAACCACTGTCCATCACATCATGGGTACCGTTTCGTCCGTGACCGACTCCGATCTGGTAGTCGAGCATGAATGGAAGGGCAAGAAAGAAGAAACGAAGTTTGCTCTCGATTCAAATACGAAGAAGGACGGCGACATCACCAAGGGATGCCATGTTACCGTCACCTACGAATTGCAAAATCACCAGAGAACCGCCACCGAAGTGAAAGTCGGCGCGATGAAGTCTGAAATGAAGGACACCACAGCCCCGAAGAAATCCTGACATTTTCCTCAAGACCGGTTCCACCCGTTCACGGGCGGGGGGCCAGTCAATTGTGTTGGCCTGACTCCCTTCCTTCCACCCTCACGGACGCCCGTTCTCTCATGCGGCCCAGTCTTGCTTCCTGTCTCACGCGGAGTTACTCTTTCCTCGTTTGCGCACTGCAGGCACCGAGGGGTAGCCCGCACCCACCTTCACCCTGAGCGCATGCGAAGGGTCACGGCGCAAACGCACATTTCAGGAGGATATCTCATGGCTACCGCCACAACTGCGATTGAACCCAACGTCAAGATTTCGGCCACCAAACTTCTCATCAACAACCGATGGGTGGATTCCAGCTCCGGCAAAACTTTTCCGACGATCAATCCATCCACTGCCGAAGTGATTGCTCAGGTCGCCGAAGCCGATGCGGCCGACGTGGACAAGGCTGTGTCCGCCGCCCGCGCCGCTTTCGACAAAGGTCCCTGGCGCAACAAGCTCACCGCCTCGCAGCGAGGCAATCTCATGTACAGGCTCGCCGATCTTATCGAGAAGCACGCCGATGAATTGGCGCAGCTCGAAGCGCTCGATAACGGCAAGCCTTATCAGGTCGCGCGCGCCGCCGATCTCCCGCTGACGATTGCCTGCTACCGCTACTATGCCGGCTGGGCGGACAAGAATCAGGGCAAGACGATTCCCGTCAACGGCCGCTATTTTACCTATACCAAACACGAGCCTGTCGGCGTCGTCGGCCAGATCATTCCGTGGAATTTTCCGCTCCTGATGCAGGCCTGGAAGCTCGGCCCCGCTCTCGCTTGCGGTTGCACCGTGGTGATGAAGCCCGCCGAACAAACTCCGTTGACCGCGTTGCGCGTCGGCGAGTTAATCCTCGAGGCCGGCTTCCCCGAAGGCGTCGTCAATCTCCTTCCCGGGTACGGTCCCACGGCAGGCGCAGCGATCGCTCGCCACATGGATGTGGACAAGGTTGCTTTCACCGGTTCAACCGAAGTCGGCCACCTCATTATGAAAGCCGCCGCGGAAACCAACTTGAAGCGCGTTACGCTCGAACTCGGCGGCAAGAGCCCCAACATCGTTTTCGCCGACGCCAATATGGATGAAGCTATCGAAGGCTCCCATTTCGCGCTCTTTTTCAACCAGGGCCAGTGCTGTTGCGCCGGCTCGCGCCTCTTCGTTGAGGAGAAGGCTTATGATGAATTCGTGGAGAAATCCGCTGCCCGCGCCAAGAAGCGCACCGTGGGCAACCCATTCGACAAAAACACCGAGCAGGGCCCACAGGTGGACAAAGACCAGTTCGACAAGGTTATGGGCTACATCGATTCCGGAAAGAAAGAAAAAGCCAAGCTGGTTGCGGGCGGCAATCGCGTCGGCGACAAGGGCTACTTCATCGAGCCCACCGTCTTCGCCGATGTTCAAGACAACATGAAGATCGCGCAGGAAGAAATCTTCGGCCCGGTCATGTCCATCCTGAAGTTCAAGAGCATGGACGAGGTCGTTGAGCGCGCCAATAAGAATATGTATGGCCTCGCCGCCGCAGTCTGGACCAGAGACATCGGCAAAGCCCATGCCATCGCGGACAGCGTCCGCGCGGGCACCGTCTGGGTCAATTGCTATGACGTCTTCGACGCCGGCGCGCCCTTCGGCGGCTTCAAGCAATCTGGTATCGGCCGCGAGCTGGGCGAATACGGCTTGGCGAATTACACCGAGGTCAAAACTGTCACCGTCAAACTATGACCTTTCAGTCCCCCGGCACCTGTCATTCTGGGCGCGACGAAGAACTTCTCTCCGTCGAACCGGCTGATGGGAAAACCCCAATTCGATCGCGGGCGGGAATCATTCCCGCCCGCATTCTTATCCCAGTCCTTTTCTATCTGCTTGTAATTCCCTTCGCATTGTTCGCTCAGGATTCCTTGCTTGCTGTTCAGCGCGCCAGGCATCTTCGCCATGGCGTCAACATGAGCGAGTGGTTTGCTCAAGTCTATGACCCGAAGGGATATACCAAAGAGCATTTCGAATCTTGGGACACTTCACAGGATATTGCACTCATCAAAGCCATGGGCTTCGACCATGTCCGGCTCAGCGTCAATCCCGCACCGATGTTTCGCAAAAATCAGGCGGACCGCATCCCTCCGGATTATCTCGGCTATCTCGATTCCGCCGTAGATATGATCCTGGCGCAAAATTTGGCCGTCATCATTGACATGCACCCTGATGAGGACTTCAAGGAAAAACTCTCTAAGGACGATTCCTTCGTCGAGCAGTTCGCCGATTTCTGGCGCGCCCTCGCCCGCCATTATTCCGATCGTGATCCCGATCGTGTCTTTTTCGAAATCCTCAACGAGCCCGAGCTTCACGATCCCTATCGCTGGTACGGCATCGAAGCTCGCCTCGCATCGGCGATTCGGGAAGGTGCCCCGAATCACACGATTGTCGCCGCAGGCGCTCATTGGTCGGACGACGATGACCTCGTATTCATCGAGCCTCTTCGCGATCCGAACGTGATATACAACTTTCATTTCTACGAGCCGCACATCTTCACGCATCAGGGCGCCACTTGGAGCACAAATTTCTGGCATTACCTCCACGACCTTCCCTACCCTTCCAATCCGCAAAATGTCGTTCCCGCGGAAGCTCTGGTCCCCGATGCCATTCACAAGCTGGCCATCGCCCGCTACGGCTCCGACCATTGGGACAAAACTCGTATTGACACTGAGATTGGACAAGTCGTCGACTGGGCCAGACACTGGAACGTTCCTGTCACCTGCAACGAGTTCGGCGTCTTCCGCAAGTTCGCTCCGCCGCAGGATCGTGCCGCCTGGATTTCCGACGTCCGTACCACACATGAAAAATACGGCATCGGCTGGGCCGTGTGGGATTACAGCGGCAGCTTCGGCGTCGTCCTAAAAGCCAACGGCCAGACCACTCCCGATGAAGTAACCCTCAGGGCACTCGGCTTGCACCTTCCAGCGCCCGCACCCTAAATTCCTGGACTCTCTAGTCGCGGTTGTCCCGGCGTGTCCTGTTGTATTCCCGCATCATTCTCCTCAGTGATTTCGTTCGCTCCGCTCGAAGGGCTGCATTTTGCTTTCCCTCTAGGAATTGTTGCTCTCTCTGCAGCTTGCGCAGATTGGCCAGTCGGTCTTCGTCGAGCTGCCCATCCTCAATCGCCCGCTGCACCCCGCATCCTGGCTCGCCGTCGTGTCTGCAATCGCGAAACTTGCAATCGTTGGCCAGTTCCTCAATGTCTTGAAACGCTCGTACGATCCCCAATCCTGAGTTCCAAAGCTGCAATTCGCGCATTCCGGGCGTGTCAATGAGTATTCCTCCCCCAGGGACAACCATGAGGTGACGTGAAGTCGTGGTATGCCTTCCACGATCGTCTACCTCGCGTGCCTCTCCAGTTTTCTGCCGCTCCACGCCGAGAAGTACATTGGTGAGCGCTGATTTCCCCACACCTGAAGAACCAAGCATCGCGGTCGTTCCTCCAGCCCGAACCAGCTCTCGCAACTCCTCGACGCCTTTTCCAGTTGCCGCACTGGTGACCACAACTTTCACTCCCGGCGAAGTGCCTTCTGCTTCCCTGCGTGCTGCGCCAATATCGGTGCACAAATCGGACTTGTTCAGGACCATCACCGGCCGCGCCCCGCTTTCCCAAGCCACGCTCATATAACGTTCCATCCGGCGCAAATTGAATTCGCAGTTCAGCGCGCTTACCAGGCAGACCGTGTCTACATTCGCGGCCACAATCTGTTCTTCTGTCGTTTTTCCGGCAACTTTTCGAGAGAATCTTCCCTTTCGGGTCAGGACTCGATGAATTACCGCTCGCTTCGCTGTCCTCCTCCAGTCCACGATCACCCAATCCCCCACTGCCGGCAACTCCGCTCGAGATTTCGCCGAAAATCGCAATCTTCCGGAAATTTCCGCAGGAATTTCGCCCGCTTCCGAGTAGACGAGATGCGCGCCACGGCTTTCCTCTGCAACTCGCGCAGGCAATGAACTTTCCTTTTCCTCTTGCGTCAACTGCGCCTCGAAAAACTCGCTCCATCCCAGTTCTTCCAAACGATACACAGCGATCCGCCTTTCATTGCGCGCACATTCACTCGTGCGCGCGGTCAGACACACCCCTTCAGTTCGGAGAAACCATGAAAAATGGAGGGAAGGAAGCCGCTTTTAAATCGCCAAATGCTCAGTGGTTAGATTTGGAGGCAGACCCTTCCCCGCGGGAAAATGTGCAGCACATAGGCGCCTCCAGAACAAGGATTTCGCGGGAAACCGCGACCATCCAAGCTTAACAGATTTGCACGCAGTTGGAGCCGCCTTCAGATGGCTACCTGGAAAACGCCCCTTCAGCCTACAATTCCGGCGTGCCACACTTTCTGCGCTCTTACAACCCTGCCGATTTCGCAGCTTTGCACAGGCTGGACCAGAAGTGTTTCCCTCCGGGCATCGCCTACTCGAAAAATCTTCTCCGCTACTTTCTCACCCAGCCCGCCGCGGAATGCCTCGTGGCCGAAGAGACCGGCAAGATCGTCGGTTTCATCCTCACGGAAGAGAACCCTCCTCTCGCGCACATCATCACTTTGGACGTGGACCCTTCGCATCGCCGCCAGGGCGCCGGCTCGCTTCTTTTGAACGAAAGCGAAAGCAATCTTTCCCTCCGCGGCGTCCACACCGTGCTGCTCGAAACCGCAACCACCAACGACTCCGGCGTTGCCTTCTGGCAGCGCCACGGCTATCGTATCGAAGCGGTCCTCAGAAACTACTATCCGGGCCATCTCGACGCCTATGAGATGCGCAAGCCGCTGCCGGTCGCGGGAGAAAAACGCGCTTGAACCAATATCTGCTTTCGGTCCTTCTGGGCATCGTCGAAGGACTCACTGAATTCCTGCCCGTCAGCTCCACTGCCCACTTGCGTATTTCCGAAGCGCTCCTACATGTCAGTCTGACCAGTGGCTACTGGAAGATGTATTCCATCGTCATCCAGTTAGGCGCAATTCTCTCTCTGCCCATCTACTTCCGCGAACGTATCGCGAAGTTTCTCTCCACATTTCCAAAAGGAGAGCGCGGCGATCGCACAGCTCTCACGCATCCGCTCGGCTTGACTTGCGTCGCTTTCGTTATCACAGCCATTCCCGCTTATCTCCTAACCAAAGTGATTGGTAAGAATCTGGAAAGCCTAGTGGTCATGGGCTGGTCGCTCGTCATTGGCGGCATCATCATGTGGATCGTGGACGCCCGTAATGCCGCCGCCGAAAAGGCCGGCGAATCCGCCCCAACTGGCCGCATTCACACTTGGCACATGGAAACCATGACGCTCCCGCAGGCCGTCTGGATCGGTGCTTGCCAGATTCTCTCCGCTGTATTTCCGGGAACCTCCCGCTCCATGTCCACCATCGCCGCCGGCCAGCTCGCTGGAATGTCGCGTGCATCGGCACTCGAATTCTCGTTCTTCCTCTCCATCCCGACAATGGTGGCCGCGACGGGCTACACATTCCTGAAATCTGTCTTGGGAAAAGGCGAAAACCCCATCGGCGTGTCGCAAATTGATGCGCATGGCTGGATCATTCTTGCGATCGGCTTTGTCGTTTCGTTCATTGTGGCTTACGGTGCTGTCGCCTGGTTCATGGCTTACGTCCGCCGCCGCGGGTTCGTTCCTTTCGCCATCTATCGCATCGTCGCAGGCGCCGCTGTCCTCGCCTGGGCGATGGGCTACATCAAGTGATGGCCGCATCGTCCGCTATTCACCGCCTCGCAACACCAGTTACGATTCTTTTACTAGTCTCCCGCCCTTTGGTATGATCGATCGTGTTTGGGAGTTCCTCCTGGCGGGCGTGTCTCAGCGCCGAAGCGTCCGCCGCGTCACTCAGCCTTCCCCAAAGCTGAGGAGATCTTTGTGCGTCTTCTAACACCGACTGGTAACAAGCGGCTCAATGAGCTCATCGGATTTCTGTGCATTGCCGTGGCGGTCCTGATCGCCGCCGCATTGATTTCTTATTCCCCCCACGATCGCTCCTTTGACGTTGCCGCTCCCTTGCTCGCCGACTCCCCGGCGCGAAATTGGATTGGCCCCGCGGGAGCCTACGGCGCCGATCTGCTCTTTCAGGGTCTTGGCTTCGCCGCATTTTTGATTCCCGCGGCCATCCTGATCCTCGGATGGAAATGGTTTCGCAGCCGCCAGACGGAATCGCAAATCGCCGCGCTCATCGGTTATGGCCTTCTCTTGTTGTCCTTGCCCTCGCTTCTCGCTTTGATGTCTTTTCCGCCTGTGCGTGGCTCCGTGCCGGCCGGTGGCCTGCTTGGCACACTCCTTGCGAGCAATCTGCGCAGCGGCTTCAATTGGGGCGCGTACCTCATCGCCTTTGCCGTCCTGGTTACCGCTCTTTTCTTGACGACGAGCTTTTCCTTCTCAAGTACCCATGCCTGGGCCACCGGCCCGAAGGGCCCGATTGGCGCCGTCGAACGCCTGGGGATACTGCAGCGCGTTCAAGCCCGCTGGCATGAATGGCGCGAACGCCGCGAGCAGGACCGCATGCGCCGCCGCGTCCAGGTCAATCGCATGGAAGGTCGGCGCCCCGCTCCCGCGCAATCGGTCGGGTCTGCCGCGATATTGGATCAGCCGCCAAAATCGATTCATCTTCGCGATGAAAGCGCGGTCTTCCCCACTCAACACGAAGAGGAAGACACTGAAGAAGAAACCCAACAGTTGGCCTCTCACAAAGCGCCGATCTTTGTACTGAACCAGGACAAGCCGGAAAAGTCGCGCAAATCCCTCGGCCCGAAGATCGCTCGCGAAAACGCCAATTACAAGCTTCCCCCGGCCAATTTGCTCCGCGAAGGCGAACGCTCTCACAAGCTCGACGAGGACGAACTGAAGCAGCGCGCCCGCGCCATCGAAGAAAAATGCCTCGAATTCGACGTCTCCGGCCGCGTCACGCAAATCAATCCCGGCCCCGTTGTCACCACTTTTGAATTCAAGCCCGAAGCCGGCATCAAATACAGCCGCATTACCGGCCTCACCGAGGATCTCTGCCTCGCCCTCCAGGCCGAATCCATTCTCATCGAGCGCATTCCCGGCAAATCCACCATCGGCATTGAAGTTCCCAACATCAACCGCCAGACCATTGCTCTGCGTGAAATCCTCGAAGCCCAGGAATTCGTCGCTTCCCCAAGCAAACTCACTCTGGCCATGGGCCGCGATCTCCACGGCCGCATCCGCGTCACTGAGCTCGCCGCCATGCCTCACTTGCTCATCGCCGGTTCCACCGGCACCGGCAAGAGCGTTTTCATCAACTCCCTGATGATGTCCATCCTCTACAAAGCCACTCCCGACGACGTGAAAATGGTCCTCGTGGACCCCAAGCGCCTCGAACTCAGCCTTTATGAAGGCATTCCCCATCTCATTGCTCCCGTCGTCACCGACCCCAAAGTCGCTTCCAACGTTCTCCGCAACGCCACCAAGGAAATGGAGAACCGCCTCAAGCTTCTCGCCCAGCGCGGCGTCCGCAACATTGATCAGTACAATCGCACCTTCCAGAAGCAGCAATCTCTCTCGCTCTTCGATAGCGTCGAAAACTCCGAGCACAAGCCTCTTCCCTATCTGGTCATCGTCATTGACGAGCTCGCCGATCTGATGATGGTGGACACCAACAACGTCGAGGAATCCATCACTCGCCTTGCCCAAATGGCTCGCGCCGTCGGCATTCATCTCATCCTCGCCACGCAGCGCCCCAGCGTGGACGTCATCACCGGCCTCATCAAAGCCAATTTCCCGGCCCGCATCTCCTTCCGCGTCGCCAGCAAAGTGGACTCGCGCACCATTCTCGATTCCAACGGCGCCGAATCCCTCCTTGGCCGCGGCGATATGCTCTATCTCCCTGCCGGCTCTTCGCGCCTTCATCGTATTCACGGCCCGCTCGTCTCCGAGGACGAAATTACCGATGTTTGCAACTTCTGGCGCGAACAGGCCCAGGCAAAGTACAACGAACATTTGCTCGAAGCTCCCCGCGACGAAAATGGCAAGCTCGAATCTGACGACACGGAATCCGGCTCAACTGGCGAGGATGTGGACGACGTACTCTATCAGGACGCCGTTCGCGTCGTTTGCGAAATGGGCCGAGCCTCCACTTCGACTCTTCAGCGCCGCCTGCGCATCGGCTATGGCCGCGCCGCCCACCTCATTGATCTCATGGAAAAAGACGGAATCGTCGGCCCGCCCGACGGCACCCGTCCACGCGAGGTTCTGAAAAACAAAAGCTGGATGAAAGAATTCGACGACTCAATGCAGTAGGAGCCACGACTCTTGACGTCACAGATTATCTGGATCGCCGCGGCGGTTCTCTTCGGCCTCTGCGTCATTCATCTTTTGCGCGCCGAAGGAAAAATGGACGCGGAGGGAAACCAGGTCGGCGACCTTCCTCGCGCCCGCCGCATCGCCGTTCTCGGCATGATCCTCGCCGCCGCCCTCGTCGTCCTGGGCTTCGCCGGCTCTTATTGGTGGAAATAGCAAACCCCGGTATATCACCATCTGGCATGTATCACGGATGTGTTTCGAGGAAGCGCCCCACTACATCTGCCGCATGTTCGCACAGCGTTCGATCATCCGCGCCAAACGCCGCCAGGAAGTGGCTGTCAATATCCAGCTCGCCCGCAACTTTCCCGTTTACGAAGATTGGCACCACAATCTCCGACTTTGTTTCCAGCGAGCACGCAAGGTACCTCGCATCCTTCTGCACATCGTCCACCACGATGGTTTTGCCCGTTGACGCCGCGGCACCGCAGATCCCTTGATTCAGCGCGATCCTCGTGTGCGGCGTCATCGTGCCTCGAAATGCGCCAAGAATCAGAACATCGCCCGTTCCATCCTTTTCCAGCATGTAGAATCCCACCCAGTTGTACTTCGTCAATCTTTCGTGCAGCAGCGCAACAACCCCATTCATCAATTCGGTCCCGGAATTGGCTCCGGCCGCCAACCGATCTACTTCAGGGATCAGGTCCGATGACTTGACAGATGTAGTTTCCATGTTTCGAATTGAATCATAATTTCAGCTTTCCCCGCCAGCCAGTGCTTCAAACCCTTTCCTGGATTGCAATTCCGTCCGTTTGACTCTCGCTGGCGCCATCCCTAAAATAGAAAAGTTCTCTGCGTGCCGGGGTAGCTCACTGGTAGAGCGCCGCCCTGAAAAGGCGGGCGTAGCCAGTTCGATTCTGGCCCCCGGCACCATCTTTCCTTTTTCAAGCACTTCTCCCGATCTTTAATCCCGGTCTTTCTTAACAAACCTCCGCATCTTCACTTACACAATCTCAATCTGAAAATCACCGGGCAGCAATGACTCCAGACTATGCTGCCGCACGCGATTGCCGCTGAAGGCAATCCACTGAGGTGATTCCGCCTATGAGTACAGACCGTCGCGACTTCCTCAAACTTTTGACCACGGCTGCAGCTTCCGCCACTTTTCCCGCAAGCATCGCCCGGGCCCTTTCGATCCCCGCTTACCACCGCTCAGGCACCATCCACGACGTCGAGCACGTCGTTTTCATGATGCAGGAAAATCGCTCGTTCGATCACTACTTTGGTACGCTCCGTGGTGTTCGCGGCTTCGGCGATCCGCGCCCCGTCAAGCTCTCTACCGGCAAGAGCGTTTGGCACCAACCCGACCCCAATAATGCCGATGGCTTTGTCCTTCCCTTCCATCCGGGTGCGCCAAGTCTTGGCCTGCAATTTCTCGAGGATCTCGCCCACGATTGGACTTCCACCCACAACGCCTGGAACGCCGGCAATAACGACCAGTGGGTTCCCAAGAAGAGCACGACAACCATGGCGCACCTCACCCGCAGCGACATCCCTTTCCACTACGCCCTGGCCGACGCTTTCACCGTTTGCGATGCGTACCACTGCTCCCTCCTCGGCCCCACCGATCCGAACCGCTATCACATGTGGACCGGCTGGGTCGGCAACGACGGCAGCGGCGGCGGTCCCGTCATTGACAACTCAGAGCTTGGCTACGGTTGGGCCACCTATCCCGAGCTGCTCCAGAACGCCGGAGTCTCCTGGAAAATCTATCAGGACGTTGGTGACGGTCTCGACGCCGCCGACTATTGGGGCTGGACCGGCGACGCCTACATTGGCAACTACGGCGACAATTCCCTCCTTTATTTTTTTCAATATCAAAACGCTCTCGACAGCAGCCCCCTCGCGATGTACGCCCGCACGGGAACCAACATCCTCAAAAGCGGCACGCTCTTCGACATCTTCCGTCAGGACGTCTTGGCCAATCGCTTGCCTCAAGTCTCTTGGGTCGTCGCTCCCGAAGCTTACACCGAGCATCCCAATTGGCCCGCCAATTACGGTGCCTGGTACGTCTCGCAGATTCTTGACGCCTTGACCGCAAATCCGGAAGTCTGGAGCAAGACCGTTTTCTTCCTCATGTACGACGAAAACGACGGCTTCTTCGATCACATGGTTCCGGCCACCCCGCCCGTGTCTCGGTCTCAAGGCCTCTCGACTGTACCCACCACCAACGAGCTGTTTGCAGGAAACTCGTACTATCCACCTTCCGATTTCCCCCCGGGTCCTTATGGCCTTGGCATTCGTGTCCCGATGGTCGTGATCTCGCCGTGGAGCAAGGGCGGCTGGGTCAACTCCCAGGTTTTTGACCACACTTCCCTCATCCGTTTCCTCGAACGCCGCTTTGGCGTTGTCGAACCCAACATCACGCCGTGGCGCCGCGCCATCGTTGGCGACCTGACCTCCGCTTTCAACTTCGGTTCGCCCAATGACAGCGTCGTGCCGCTCCCGAGCACGATCGCCTATTTGCCTCCCGACAACGATCGTCATCCCGACTACGTTCCCACTCCTCCTGCCGAGCAGTCCCTGCCTCAGCAGGAGCCCGGCATCCGCCCCGCGCGGGCCCTTCCCTATGAACTTCACGTAGACGGAAAAGTGGATTCAACCCAGGCTTCCCTCTCACTGAAGTTCCGCAATACGGGCGATGCAGCCGTGGCGTTCCACGTTCGTTCCGGCGATGGTCAGACTGGCCCCTGGATCTATACCGTCGGCGCCCACGATGAAGTTTCCGATACTTTCGGATCTGGAAGCTCTTCCTACGATCTCTCCGTTTACGCACCGAACGGTTTCCTGCGCACCTTCGCCGGTGCTTTCGCGGCGGACAGTGCGGGCCTCACCGTAAGGTCTCTCTACGAAAAGGATTCGGAGGGCATCACCTTGGAGATCCACAATCACGGTTCGAAGAGCGAAAAAGTGAGTGTTCTCGACGCCTACTCTGGAAGAACTTCCACTCACGTGCTCCGGCCACACGACACCGCCACCTATTACAGCCATCTTGAAAAATCATTCGGCTGGTACGACCTCATCGTTCAGGTCGCCTCGGATGCCAAGTTTCAGCGCCAATTCGCGGGACATCTCGAAACCGGCCGCGACAGCTTCACGGATCCCGCCATCGCCGCGCCCGTGCCGGAAACGGCGGACGCAGACTGATCGCCGCGCCATCGAGCCCGGCCTCCACGTGTGGCAAATCACGCGGGGGCCGGGCAATATTCTCTATTTCTGGTTCGCGATCCGAATCGCGCTGAACTGTTCACCGAGCCGCCATCTTCCCATTTCCTGTCCCGCCGCACTTCCTTTCTCACCTCGGACCCCTCGGTCCCTCGCCGGTAATCCGTCGCGCACTTCGAATAACCTCCCGTCAACGAAGGGCTCCGAACAACCCGTTGGCGCAAGGCGGTTTGCGCGAATATAATCTCTCCGCCAAACGCATGCGCGCCGAAAAATAGTCAGCACCCTGGATGTGCGGATGCTTTCCGATCTGTCCGCGCCGTTCAGCGCATCGTCCTGGCCGCCATTTCGCATTCCTGGGGAAACGAATGAAACCTTTCTCGCAATTCTTTCTGAAACTCTCTGGCTCATTTTTGCTCGCCGCGATCATCTCCGCCGCGCCCGCAGCGGCTCAAACGTCCACACCACAGCCTCAATATCCGAGCTATCCCAGCGAGACTCCCGCCCATTTGAATCCTTCCACCGAATCTTTCGACTACGTCCGTCGCGACGTCATGATTCCCATGCGTGATGGCGTGAAGCTGCATACCGTCATCGTGATTCCCAAGGGCGCCAAAAGTGCCCCGATCCTCCTCACGCGCACGCCCTACGACGCCAGCAGCATGGTCACCAAAGAGGATAGTTCCCACCTCGGCCCCAGCCTCTTTGGCTATGACAACCCCACGGATGTCATCGTGGAAGGCGGGTACATTCGCGTCATCCAGGACGTTCGCGGAAAGTATGGCTCCGAGGGCGATTACGTCATGAACCGCCCCCTTCACGGCCCTCTTAATCCCACGCCCGTGGACAACTCCACCGATACCTACGACACCATTGATTGGCTCGTGAAAAATATTCCGGAAAGCAACGGAAGGGTCGGCATTCTGGGAATTTCCTACGATGGTTTCAGCACTTTAATGGCCTTGGTGAATCCTCATCCCGCACTAAAAGTCGCCATCCCTATGAATCCCATGGTGGATGGCTGGATGGGCGACGATTGGTTTCACTACGGCGCATTCCGCGAACAAAACATGCCCTACATCTACGAGCAGGAAGCCACGCGCGGCGACACCGCCAAGTGGTGGAGCAGCCACTTCGACGATTACGACGAATATCTCGACGCTGTAAACGCCGGCGAACTCGGCAAGCTCCACGGCATGGAACAGGTCGGCTTTTGGCGCCAGATTCTCAAGCATCCTGCTTACGATTCCTGGTGGCAGGAGCAGGCCATGGACAAAATTCTCGCCGCTCAGCCTCTAAAAGTGCCCACCATGCTCGTCGCCAGCCTTTGGGATCAGGAAGATATCTACGGCGCCGTCGCCGTCTACAAAGCCATCAAGCCTCATGATGCCGCCAACGACAAAGTCTTTCTTGTCCTCGGCCCCTGGCATCATGGCCAGGAAATTGGCGACGGCAGCACCCTCGGTGCCATTAATTTCCACAGTGATACGTCGCTCTACTTCCGCGAGCACATTCTCGCGCCCTTCCTGGCGCACTACTTGAAAGACGACGACTCCCGCTCCACGGAAGCGCAGATTTCTCCCGTCTACGCCTACGAAACCGGCACGGACAAGTGGCTCCGTCTCTCCTCCTGGCCTTCCGGCTGCGCATCCGGCTGCACCATTCATCCCACTCCGTTCTATCTCGAGGCAGGCGGAAAACTCGGCTTCACCGCGCCCAGTGCCTCCGGCGAGAAGTTCAGCGAATACGTCTCCGATCCTGCAAAGCCCGTCCCTTTCCGCATTCGCCCGGTTCGCCCCATCGGCTATGACGTCCTGAAAGGCTTCACCTGGGCCCGCTGGCTCGTTGACGATCAGCGCCAGTTCTCCAGCCGCCCCAATGTGCTTGTCTTTACTTCTGACGTCCTGAAATCTCCGGAGAAAATCAGCGGCCAGCCCCTCGCTCATCTTGTCGCCTCAACCAGCGGCACCGATTCCGACTGGGTCGTGAAGCTCATTGACGTCTATCCCGATCAAGTCGCCGGGGACGAAAACATGGGTGGCTATCAGCTCATGGTTTCCGCGGATATCTTCCGCGGCCGTTATCGCGAAAGCTTTGAAACTCCGCACGCGATCACCCCGGATGCGCCGCTGCTCTACCATTTCCTCTTGCCCACCGCGGATCACGTTTTCTTGCCCGGCCACCGCATCATGGTTCAGATCCAGTCGAGCTGGTTCCCGCTCTACGACCGCAATCCGCAAACTTTTGTTCCCGATATTTTCTGGGCCAAGCCGGCCGATTACCGCAAAGCCACCCAGCGCATCTTCCACTCGCCCGGCGAAGAGTCCTACATTGACCTTCCGCTTGTTTCAACGCCATAGCGCCACGATCACATTTTTTCGATGCCGTCTCCGCCCGTGATCAGCCGCGCGCCGCGGCTGAACGTGATGTACTGGAATCCCCACTGGATAAACACCAGCACGCGGTTCTGGAATTCCACGATGTACATCAGGTGGATGAACAGCCACACGAGCCACGCCGGCAATCCGGAAAGATGAAATCCGAAAATATTCGCCACCGCCGCGGCGCGCCCGATCACCGCCATGTCGCCCTTGTCGAAATAGTGGAATGGGCCCGGCTCCGGTTTCCCGGCCGCCCGCGCCCGGACCACTTTCCCCGCGTACGCCCCGCCCTGGATCGCCACCTGCGCCACGCCGGGCAGCGGCTTGCCATCCTTGCCGACGGATAGCGCAAGGTCGCCGATTACAAAAATATCGGGATAGTTCGGAATCGTCAGCTGTGGTGTCACGTGGATTCGCCCGCTCCGGTCCGTTTCCGCCTTCGCCCGCCGTCCCAAAAGTCGTCCGAATTCCGTGATCGTCACGCCTCCCGCCCACAATACCGTTTTCGCCTCCATCCTTTCGACCGTTTCCCCCCGCTTGTACATCACACCCCGCTCGTCAATCTCTGTCGCGTAGACGCCTTTCAGTACTCTGACCCCAAGTCGTTCCACAGATTTTTCCGCCTTCGCTGCAAGGTCCTCCGGAAAAGTCGGTAGAATTCGCGGCCCGCCTTCCATCAAAATGATCTGCGCTTCCGTCGGATTGATCCGCCGGAAATCGTGCCGCAGCGTCTCATTCGCAATCTCCGCAAGCGCACCCGCCAGTTCCAGCCCCGTCGGTCCTGCGCCTACGATCACAAACGTCAGCCACGCCCGCGCTTCCGCTTCTGTCTCCGCTCGTTCCGCCTGCTCGAACGCGTTCAGAATCTTGTGTCGGATCGCCAGCGCTTCTTCCACGCTCTTCAGGCTCGGTGCCAGTGCCTTCCATGAATCGTGCCCGTAGTACGAGGTCTGCGACCCCGTCGCGACAATCAGCGAATCGTATTCGAACACTCCGCCATCACTCAGCAAAATCCGCTTCGTGTCGGGATCGATGTCCGCCGCTTCTCCCAGCAGCACGCTCGCATTCTTCTGCTTGCTCAGAACGCTCCGCAGCGGCGCAGCAATTTCCCCGGGGGAGAGCGATCCTGTCGCCACCTGGTACATCAGAGGCTGAAATAAATGAAAATTCCGCCGGTCTATCAGCGTTACCTCGACCGGCGCGCGCTTCAGACGCAGCGCGGCGTTCAACCCGCCAAATCCTC
Organism: Terriglobales bacterium; assembly: GCA_035518615.1. Lineage (GTDB taxonomy): Bacteria > Acidobacteriota > Terriglobia > Acidiferrales > UBA7541 > Acidiferrum. Next base: position 44,172 of record DATIXL010000015.1, read on the forward strand.
CGCCGAGAATGACCACGCGATGCGCCTGGGCCACGTTTTTTCCTTTCTTGCGTACAAACCATCAACAAAAGAAGGATTCTATTATGATGTTGGAAATGGCTTCTTGGACGCATCTAAATCGTAGCGAACTCGAATGGCGGCTTCTGCGCCTTTTCGTGGCTCACGCCGCGGCCCTGCATTCCCGCACTTCGAAACCCGAACTTCTCCGCGCGGAGGATTTCGCGGATCCCGTGCATCGCGCGCTGTTCGAGGAAATTCTTCACGGCACGCAAAGAACAATTTCCGCAGAGGAATTGCGCCGCTGGCTCCCTGCTGCGATGACGCGGCGCGGATGGCCCGATCTCGATTTCGAGGATTTATTTCGCGCCGACAATCTTGAGTCCCCGCGCGACGATTTCGCGGAACTCTTGAAAATACTTCGCGCGTACGAAAATCGGCGTGGCGAAGCCCCCTGAACAAAATGAAAAACGGCATTGTCGCAAAACTGAATCTTCTCGAAGCGGCCGCCTTCACCGCCGTGGTCGCCCTTTACATCTGGCGCTGGCAATTGCATCGCCCGAACACCTGGATCATTTTCCCTGTCTGGCTGATTCTCAGTTGGGTCCTGCATCGCGACACGCCAAAAACGCTGGGATGGCGTGCCGATAATCTCCGGCCCGCCACGCGCCAGGCCGCGAAACTCTTTGCCCTCTTCATTGTGGGGCTTTTGCTCGTTGGGATTTTTCTCGGAGGGCTGCATCGCTTGATTTTTCCCGCGCTCGAGCCCCGCCGCTTCCTCACTTATTTCGCCTTCTGCGTTCTGCAGGAAGTCGGGCTGCAATCCCTGGTAATGAATCGCATGCTCGGGGTATTCCGCAACGAGTGGATCGCATCCGCAACTTCCGCCGCGCTTTTCGCCACGCTGCACTGGCCGAATCCCGTGCTCGTTCCGCTCACCTTCATCGGCGGCGCCGCGTTCTGCCGGCTATTCGCGCGCGAACGCAACATCATACCGCTCGCGATCGGCCAGGCAATTCTCGGGTCGCTGGTGTGGTGGGCATTTCCGATCGCCTGGCATCACGGAATGCGTGTCGGACCTGGATTCTATTCTTTCCCTCATTAATCCCAAGAAAACTCACCGCGAAATCTTCATGCTGAGCGAAGCGAAGAATCTCTCTTCCTCCTAAAGATTGAGGTGCGCATACCTTTGCGAAACATTTCCGTTTCCGTTGGCGCGATGCGGCGCGCTTCCCTTCTCCCACACTCCCGCGATTGCGAAGCCGCATTCGGGACACTTTCCATTCTTCAGGCGGTTCACGAGAATGTCATGCCAGGAGCGGCGAATCAAAAGCGCGTGGCATTGCGGGCAGGAAGTGTGCGCGCCGTCGCTGTAGATGTTCCCCTCATAAACGTAGTGCAATCCAACTTCGAGGGCGATTTTGCGCGCGCGGTGCAAAGTTTCCGGTGGAGTGCGTGGCTTGTCTTGCAATTTGAAATCGGGATGAAACGCGGTGAAGTGCAGCGGAACATCAGGCCCGAGATGCGAAAGAATCCATTCGGAAAGCTTGCGCGTTTCGGCGGGATCATCATTCAAAGTGGGAATCATCAGATTCGTGATCTCAAACCACACGTTCGTTTCGTTTTTGAGCCACTGGAGAGTTTCGAGAACGGGCTCGAGATGCGTCAGCGTGATTTTTCCGTAGAACTGTTCGGTGAAGGCTTTCAGATCCACATTCGCCGCGTCAATGTAGGGATAAACATCGCGAAAGGCTTCGTGCGTGATGTAGCCGTTCGTGACCATAACGGTTTTGAGGCCGTAGGGTTTCGCGGCGCGGCAAATATCAATGACGTATTCGCCCCAGATGGTCGGCTCGTTGTAGGTGAAGGCCAGCGAATCGCAGCCGTATTTGAGCGCAAGCCGCGGAACGTCCTCGGGAGGAACCGGCTGCGCGTGGACTTGATCCTGGCGGGATTTGGAGATGTCCCAGTTCTGGCAGAAGAAGCAGCCCATGTTGCATCCGGCGGTTCCCATGCTGAAAACGCGCGTGCCGGGAAGGAAATGGTTGAGGGGCTTTTTCTCGATGGGATCAACCTGTAGAGCCGCGGGCGCGCCGTAGCCGAGGCTGTAAAGCTTGCCGCCGCGATTGACGCGAATGAAGCAGAAGCCGGCCTGGCCGGGATGGATGTGGCAATGACGCGGGCAGAGGTAACAGTGGACTTTTCCGCCAGGCTCCGGCTCCCACCACTTCGCTTCGTGGAGCGCTTCGGTTTTCTGGAGGACCTGAAGTTCAGCCATGGATCCCCCTTCGCCTTGAGTATACGCCTGAGCGGGGGAAACGGGGGGAGGGGGTACCCCGCCTGATTTTTGTAAGTGTTCATTCCACAGGGGGTTATTTGAGGCGATTTTGGAAGTGTTGATACTAGAAGGTTTAGGGGCCGAAATTCTGCAAGTGTTCATTCCAGTATGGTTAGGCACTGCATGAGATCCTTCGACTCCGCGCCAAATGCAGGCGCTGCGCTCAGGACTCGCATTCTTCGCCGAATGCTCGGTGTTGATTCTAAAGGCGGTTAGGGAGGAAGACGCGCCTAGCGCAGGGGCCAAGCGAGCCGCCCGAGAAGAAGGGGGCATCTCCGTGGAACAGGCGAGATCGGCATAAATCAACATACACTATTATAACATGCTTGTCAATAGAGATAGTGGTACCGCGCACAAATTAATCGCGGCGCAGCCCTACTGCGGCTGCGTTTTTTTGCGGCGGCTCGCGAAGCGTCTCGAAGGAAATGACCCTCACATGGTGAGGACGACGCGGAATTCGGCTTTACCGCTCATCATGCGGGCAAAGGCTTCCGGGGCTTTTTCGAGCGGATAGGTTTCGATCATGGGGCGCACGCCGGTGAGCTCGGCGAACTTGAGCGTATCTTCGGAATCGGCGGCGGTTCCCGAAGCCCAGCCCTGAATCGCCTTGTTGCCCAGGATCAACTGGATCGGGGTGACCTCGATGGGGTCTGATCCGGCGCCAATGACCAGGAGCTTGCCGTTCGGCCCCAGCCCGTTGATCAGTTCGGACATGGCTTTCGAGCTTGGGGCGGTGGCCAGAATCACTTTTGCGCCACCGAGTTTTTGCAAGGCTTCCGCGGCGTTCGTGGCGGAGCTGTCAATATACACGTGGGCGCCGAGCTTCTTCGCAAGAGACTCGTTCTGCGCGCCGCGCCCCACGGCCGCGACCTTGTAACCAAATTTACTGGCGAACAGGACGCCCAAGTGACCCAGGCCGCCGATGCCCTGGACGGCGACGAGATCGCCGGGCATGGCGCCATTGTGGCGCAAAGCGTTGTAGGTGGTGATTCCGGCGCAAAGCAGCGGCGCCGCTTCCACGTCGCTCAGGCCATCGG
>DATIXL010000016.1:0-70075 GCA_035518615.1 Terriglobales bacterium
AAATTAGGCCGCGGACGGTGCGTTGTCAACGTGTTTCGGCGCGCGCTTTCTCCGGAACCCGCGAGCACTTTTCTCGTCTGCGCTGCGCGGGCATGCAAGCAGCTTGCGGATCGGCGATGGGATTTACGCGTTTTCCGGAAACGCCAGGGGAGAAAAATTGGCTGTCTCGGCGCCCGCGGCGATCAGATCGCAATACGTGCGGTAGTTTTCGTACCACACGCGAGTAAAGCGCGTGATCAGTTCTTCCGGAGAGTTTCCGGCGAGATTGCCGGCGCTGTGCAGCAGATCGCCCCACGTATGCACCCGGGTGCCCCCGGAGGAGTCATCCTCGAACATCACCCACTGCGCCAGTACCGCCCCCATGGTGGTGTCAATCCAGCCGACGCGCCTCGCGGGCGCGCAACTGGTAATGATGTGGTCAATCACCGCGTGGATGGGCTGCAGGATTTCCAGTTCCATGCGCGAGCTGGGATGCCAGGGAAGCCCCTCACGCCAGCTGATTTTGCCGTAAATTTTGGCGAAGGAATTCCATTTGGTGAAATCGGTAAAAATCTCCCACGCCGGGCCCCGCTGGGCCCGGGTAACAATCGAGTATTGGAATCGAAACATAAGTCCGGTTCAAGCTCCTTGCAAATAAATCGGCCGAAAAATGACAAAAAGCAGTAGAATGTGCGGCATAAATTATACGGCGTTACTTATACGCTGTAAAGATTATTATTCCCCTCTGCCTGGGAGGTCGGATGCCCCGCAAGCCCGATGCGAACGTAGAGTCTCGTATCCTGGATGCCGCTTTCCGCCTGTGGAGCGAGCGCGGCGAACGTGCCTTGACCATGCGCGCCGTGGCGCGCGCCGCCCGCACCACCACGCCAACGCTTTATCAGCGCTTCCACGACAAAAACGATTTGCGCAATTTCCTCGTGGAACGGGCGCGTCAGAACCTGTTCAACGCGGTCCAGCCCGCGGATTCCTCTCTCGAGCTTCTGCGCCGCGCGCTCGAATTCATCTCCGGGCACGGCAACGAATACCGCCTGTTGACTTACGGATGGGCACAGCGGCTGGCCAGCGGCGCGCCGATGCTTTCGCTGGAGTTTCTGCAGAAACTGCTCGCGGAGGAATTGGGCGGCTCTGCCGCGAGCCACAAGCAGCTCGCGTTGCAGCTCGTCGCGCTCGTGCACGGGACGGCGCTGCTGCTTCCTCCCTCCGACGAGAAGAGCAAAATCGTCGAGGGGTTTCACAAGTTGTGCCTCGAAGCCTGTTCCCAATTAATCGCAAACGCGCGTTCGCGACCCAATTCGCGGCCGGCAAAAAGCGCTTGATAACAACCCGCCCGCGATCCCATGCCGCATCAGCGCCGGGGTGCGGAAAGAGCCGCCCCGTGCAGATTGGAACCCGGTTTTTGCATTCGGTTCGACACTTGAATCAGTTCCGCCTTGCAATGCGCCAAAACCTCCGCCGTGTTCCGCGTGGAAATCTGCGGGCCGCCGGGAACGCCGGCGTCGAGAGGAAGCAGATCAATGACGTGTCCCAGTTCGTGCAGCAATGTGAGTTCTCGCGCGCGCAACGTCCCTCCTGTGTACCCTCCCACTTCCAGCAGCTCCGAGGATCTGAGCTGCGACGGACCCCCTTCTGCCCGTGTCTCCAGAATCATTGCGCTGTTCGCGAAAAAGGCCCCGTGCGCATTCAAAGTAATCGTGGAGCCCGGCGCCACGTTCTGCCGCGACCACGCAACATATGGCTGCACAATCCGCCAGTCGTCGAGAAATACGGTCTTCCGAACGTAGACCGGGCCCCCTAAGTCCACCTTAAACTCGAGGGAACGGAAAATTTCCTCCGCATCCTGCTGCTTCGCGCGGTACCAAGCCGAGCATGAATTAGTTCTCTCGAGAATATCCAACACCGCATCGCGCGCTTCCGCAATCGCCGCTCCCGCAGCCCCGGAAGCGAAAAGCTCCTGCTCAACCGGATCCTTTGGCGTTTCGGGCGGCACAGGAAAAAGCGGTGGAGCAGAATCGTGATGATCGTCGACCGCGGATTCGCTACAGGAGCGAGGCGGCTCGGAAAGTTCCCATCTGGGAGAGTGGTCTCCGGCGAATCGAGGTTCATCGGGCACGCTTTCCGCGCACTCGCCCGGCGGTTTATTGCCACGAGGCGTCGCGAGATTGAAGTTTTGCGAGCGGGCTCCCGGGGAGGACAAACTCAAACAAATGGAAGCGGACAAAAAACAAGCTGCAGAGCGAACGGCGCAGCGCATGGTAGCCTCCCCGCGCGGACTGCTTCGCCACCACAGTCCGTTTGCGCGGCGGCTATCCGCCCAGACCGCCCACTCGATGCGGTCGCGCCAACGGCCGATTCATCATCCGGCATTTTTCAAGACGGAAGTGCTCAGGGAGATGTTTAGCGGGCGAACGGGAATTGACTATGATTTGACAGCGGCGTGAGAGCAGAGTTCTAAGCGCTCATCTAACGCTTACGTTTTTAAGATTTTAGCACCACGTTTGTGTTGCCTCCGCTTCTATCACCACGCGCGCATCGTGTATGATCCGGGCGCGAGCCGCGGCATCCTCCCCACAGGACCCGCGAAGGGAAGATGTGAACTTCAAGGCCAGCTTTTTTCTGATTGTTCCGATCGTTGTACTCATCGGAGTGATCTATGCATTCGCGCGGCCCCCGTGGTCGGCGGTCAGGGTGGCGGGCCTGGTGATTGGGATCGTTTCCTTTGGTCTGCTGACGGTGGCGCGGATTCAACTTGGAAACGCATTCAGCATCACGCCGCAGGCCACAAAGCTCGTGACCGCAGGGATTTACTCGCGCATTCGAAATCCGATTTACGTATTTTCCGCGCTCGGCATTGCGGGCCTGCTTCTCTTCATCGAACGGCCTTATTATCTTCTGCTTTTTATCATTGTGATTCCGCTGCAGATATTCCGCGCGGGGCGGGAGGCGCGAGTCCTCGAAGAGCGCTTCGGAGAGGACTACCGGAAGTACAGAGCGGCAACGTGGTTTTGAGCCCCAGGGGACGCGGCCTGCGGCTGGACATTCATGTGGCTATCCGAAAATAGCCGGCCATCAATTCCTTCGCCCAGGAAGGCTCGCGTACCTCGCCTTTTGGCGCAAATCCGGACAGGTAGGGTTTCACATCCAAAACGGGAGTGCCGTCGATGGCATCGAGTTCACGGACTCTAATATGAAGACCCTCCACACTCTCCAGCCTGCAAATTGTAATACCCATGCGATTCGGTCTGTTTTTGGCGCGCTGGGCGAAGATTCCCACCAGCGGCCAATCGGCGCGCTCGCGGGGATGCTTTGCGCCGGTAAGGATTTTCTCGGGAGGAATCTTATCCAGGAGAAAAATGACTTCGACGTGGGAAAACTCGGCGAGGCCGGCCGTGCATTCCGGCGAGAATAAGGAGGAATCCAGCTCGATCGTGGCGGAGACCCCACCCCAACAGTCATCGGCTATTTTTCTTACGGGCGAGCGCACCACGCCCACGGGCTGGAGCAAAAAAACGTTCTTCTGATCGAGCGGATCTTCGTCAGTGACCATATCGAACCCCTATCGCAGTTTATGCCGCGCTCATTCTAGCTGCTCCTATGGGCGTCTGAACAGAATCTGCAGCGGTGCGGGTGGCAGGCTCGCGGAGCTAAGATGAAAGAAGAGGGACGAGATGAAGGCTTGCGTTTTGCGAACTCCCGGTGCCGTAGAAACGAATCCGCTAACAATCTGCGATATGCCGAAGCCGGAACCTGCGGCGAACCAGGTGCTAGTGCGCGTGCGGGCGTGCGGTGTTTGCCGGACGGATCTGCACGTGGTGGAAGGCGAGCTTCCACCACGAAAATCGCCGATCATTCCCGGGCACCAAATTGTGGGCATCGTGGAAAAAACTGGGGATGCTGCGCAGCGTTTCCGCCAGGGAGACCGAGTCGGAATTGCGTGGCTGCAAAGCACGTGCGGAAAGTGCGAGTTCTGCCGTTCGGGCCGGGAGAATCTTTGCGAATTCGCGGGGTTCACGGGCTACACGGCGGATGGCGGCTATGCGGAATATGCGGCTGCGCCGGAGCAATTCGTTTACCCACTGCCGGAGGGATTTGCGGATGAACAAGCGGCGCCGCTGCTATGCGCGGGGATCATCGGATTCCGCTGCTTGCGGATCGCGGGAGTGCAACGCGGGCAACGGATTGCGTTTTATGGATTTGGCGCGGCGGCACATGTGGCGATTCAAGTAGCGCGGCATTGGGGGGCGGAAGTCTATGCGTGCACGCGCGAAGAAAAACACCGGCGACTGGCGCGCGAGCTGGGAGCGGTGTGGGCTGGAGGAGCGGCGGAACAGCCGCCGGAATTATTGGACAGCGCGATCCTGTTCGCGCCCGCTGGAGAGCTGGTTCCACCGGCGCTGAAGGCGCTGAAAAAGGGCGGCGTGCTGGTGCTGGGGGGAATTCATATGAGCGCGATTCCGGCGCTCGATTACAACCTGCTTTACCACGAAAGGGTGATCCGAAGCGTGGCGAATAATACGCGGGAAGATGGAGAGCAGTTCCTGAAGATTGCGGCGGAAATTCCGATCCGAACACAGGTGCAAGTTTTTCCGCTAGCCGAGGCGAACCGGGCGCTGAACGCGCTGAAGCACGATGGAGTGCGCGGGGCGGCGGTGTTGCGGTGCGCGGAGTGAGGCGGGCAAGAAGACAAGGGGAATAGCTAGCGCGGAAGCATGAACTTCGCTGAGGCCCGTGGAGAAAGGCGCACGAAGCGCTCAGTGAAGCAGGCGGGGGAGGATGACGCTGATGAAGTCCACAAAGAAGTGGGCGAACATGTTGCCAAGGAGATCGCGGCGCCAAAGATAGAAGGCAGCGAGGACGGCTCCGATGACGAAGGCAATGACGACGTTGGCCCAGCCGTTGGTCCAGTGGGCTGTCGCAAAAATCATAAGCGGAACGAAAGCAGCCCAAAACTTCGGCAGGCCGGCCTGCTGAAGACGTTCGATCGAATAGCCGCGATAGCAAAGCTCCTCGACGATTCCGGCGCGCACCACGATCATCACGACCAGCCACAGCGGAAGCTTCGAAAGGACCTTACCCGTTTGGCCGCCGTTGAAATGGGTCAGAAATCCGGCCATGCCGCCCGCCAGCAGGCACAGTAACCCAAGGAGAAGACCACGAAGGAGAGTTTTCGCTACGGTGGACGTGCCGATGCCGATGGAAGTGAGCGGGCGGCCTTCGACGAACCGCACGAAAAGAAGGATGGCAGCCGCGAACAAATAAAATACGATTTCACGAACGAATACGGAGTGAGGGGCGACGGGATCGGGCGCGAGGCGATCATAGAGGCTGCGAATGATAAGCATTCCGAAAAGAGCGAGGAAAAGGCCGATCCAGCCGGAGAGCGGCAGACGCTTGGAGCTCTGGTGCGGAGATTCGTTTATCATTGCTTTTCCTTCTTCCGACCCGGACGAAGGCGGCGCAATTCGAGAGCGCACACGAGGCGCTTTGCAGCGAATTCTATAGAAGTGAACGATGAGATTCCAAAAAAAGTTCCGATGTCAGCTTGACGGACGGAGAGGCGAGGACCTACGATGCGCGGTTCCAAAGAAGGGAAGAGACCGATCATGAAGATTTCCATCGTTCGCAGGCATGCACTGCTGATTGCTGCAATTGGAGGTGCAGCGCTGATTGCGGCGGCACCGAGCCGCACACGGGCGCAGGCTCCCGCTGCCACGACGGCCCAGAAATACGATGTGACCGTCGAGCGGGATGTCGCCGCAAAGATGCGCGACGGAGTGACATTGCGAGCGGACATCTACCGACCGAAAGCCGATGGGAAATTTCCGGTGCTGCTGGAACGAACACCATATAACAAGAATGGCGATTACTCGTTCGGAATGAGGGCGGCTGCGCGAGGATACGTGGTGGTCATCCAGGACACGCGGGGGCGCTACCACAGCGACGGGGAATGGTACACATTCAAGAACGAACCGAACGACGGGTACGACACGGTGGAATGGGCGGCGGCGCTGCCGTACTCGGATGGAAAAGTGGGGATGTTCGGCGGATCGTACGTGGGCGCGACGCAATTTCTGGCAGCAATCGCGCACCCGCCGCATCTGGCGGGAATTGCGCCGTACGTGACGGCTTCGAATTATCACGATGGATGGACGTACCAAGGCGGAGCGTTCGAACAATGGTTCAACCAGTCGTGGACTACAGTTCTTGCGCAGAACACTTTGCTGCGGAAGGCCACGGGCGAAAGCAATGCACTTGAATTGGCAAACGTGGTGCCTCTGACGGAATACCCCATCTTCAAGGCGATCGATTTCAAGTCATTGGCGCCTTACTACCGGGACTGGCTGGCGCACCCGAATTATGACGACTACTGGAAACAAATTTCGATCGAGGAGCACTACTCGGAGATCAAGGTTCCGGTGTTCAATATTGGCGCGTGGTACGACATTTTTCAGGGAGGCACGCTGCACAACTATGAGTCGCTGAAGACTCAGGCGGGGACCGAAGAGGCGCGAAAAGGCCAGAGGCTGTTCATAGGGCTCGGAGGGCATTCCGGCGGGTGGGAACAGGAAAAGATCGGCGACGTGGATTTTGGAAAAAATGCGCCGTTCGATGGCGATGAAATCACGCTCGAATGGTACGACCATTTGCTGAAAGGCGAGGATAACGCGCTTTCGAGGAGCAAGCCGGTACGGATTTTCGTGATGGGAAGAAATGAATGGCGCGACGAGGATGATTGGCCACCGGCGCGCGCGAAGTACACGAAGTATTTCCTGGGATCCGGCGGCGGGGCCAATTCGGCAGAAGGAAACGGAACACTCGGAACGAAAGAAGAAGGAAGCGCGGCGAAGGATTCGTTTGTGTACGATCCGGCGGACCCGGTGCCGACGGTGGGAGGGCCGCTGTGTTGCGACTCGACACACCTGGAGCCGGGGCCGCGCGACCAGAAGAAGGTGGAGGACCGCAAGGACGTTCTGGTGTACTCGACCGCGCCGATGGGGAAGGACACGGAAGTGACCGGGCCGGTGATGCTGGATCTCTACGTGAGCACGTCCGCGGTGGACACGGATTTTACGGGGAAGCTGGTGGATGTGTGGCCGAACGGCTTCGCGCAGAATCTGACCGAGGGAATTTTGCGTCTGCGCTACCGGGAGTCGCAGGAGAAGCCGGAACTGGCAAAGCCGGGAGAGATTTACCACGTCCGAGCCAATCTTTGGTCTACGAGCGACGTCTTTTTGAAGGGCCACCGCATCCGGCTGGAGATATCGAGCAGCAACTTTCCGAGGTTCGACCGCAATCTAAATACGGGCGAGGTGCAGGCCACGGCGACGCGGATGGTGAAAGCGGCGAACGTGATTTATCACGACAAGGAGCATCCATCCGCGCTGATTTTACCGGTCATGCCGGAGTGAAAAGTTGCCGCGAAAGCGCGCGGGGCGATTGCTGTTCCCCTGCTCGACTTGACACTCCTGGAAAGCCAGCCTACACTACGTAGTTTTTAGATGCCCTCTCAGACGTGACAGGAGGGCGGGACTCCCATGGACAAGAAACGGCTCGAATACTACAAGAAGAAATTGCAAACCAGGCGCGAAGAACTACTGAGGACGATTGCACGGACGGCGGAGGAGGGACGCGCGGCGGACGACGATCCGACGGTGGACCTCGCGGACAAAGCGGCAAACTCCTACACCAAGGAGTTTCTGTTCGGCATGACCAATACGGACCGCACGATCCTGAACATGATTGACGGGGCTCTGAAACGCATTCAGGACGAGGAGTACGGGGTCTGCGCGAACTGCCAGGAAGAGATGCAGCAGAAGAGGCTGGAAGCGGTACCCTGGGCGAAGCATTGCGTGAATTGCCAGGAAAAGGCCGAAAAAGGGCTGCTCTAAATCTGCCCGCCCGATCGTTACTCTAGCGTACATTCTCTCTTTGTTTATGTTCGCGGGCGTAGTAGTCTAGCGCCGGCGTGGCTGAACGCTTCACTATTCGGAACGGCGGTTTGCGGTGGCTGTCTGCCGCAGGCGATGCACTGACGAGCGTTTTGCTTGGGGGGGAATGCCGCATCTGCAAGCGCGTGTTGCTGCACTCCTCGAGAGTGCCTTTGTGCGAGGGGTGCTTGCAATCGTTCGCACTCATGCCGAGAGACGTCTGCACAACATGCGGGCTGCCAAGAGAAACCTGGACAGCAGAAAGTGCAGGACAGACCGAAGAAGAGGCACGCTGCCCCGCCTGCCGCGCGGAAATGTTTGCGTTTAACCGGGCGAGAAGTTTTGCGATTTACGAGAACGCCGTGGTGCGTGCCATTCTGCTGCTGAAGTTCGAGCGGATCGAGCCATTGGGGGGTTGGTTCGCGAAGCGTCTTAGCCAGATAGTAGCCGAGCAGGGCGAATCATTTGCGGCGGATGTGGTGGTGCCTGTGCCCCTGCACCGTGAACGGGAACGCGAACGTGGGTACAACCAGGCAGAGATGCTCTCAAAGCCCCTGGCAAAGCTCCTGGGACTGCCGCACCGGGGCGTTTTGCTGATGCGGACTAAACCCCGGCCGAACAAGGACATCCTGACGCTCGAGGAGCGCTGGGAGGCGGTGCGTGGCGCTTTTGCCACCTGTCCGGGCAGCCAAGTTGACAACCAACGCGTCTTACTGGTAGATGATGTAATGACAACTGGAGCGACGCTGGATGCCTGTGCGAAGGCGTTGCGCGAGGCGGGAGCCAAAGCAGTGATGGGGCTGACCGCGGCGCGGGCGGTGCGAACTCCGCTGCCGGTTGCAAAAGAAAGATAACCCAAGGGACGCGCGATGAGCGCAACGCGGCATGAAGCGGCCACGAGTTTTGGTGACCGCAGGGCGGCCAACACCAGGGGAAGCTTTTCCCCCGAGGAGGCGGGCGCGCCTATGCCTGCTTCCGAGGGTCCTGCCGGCAGTAGAATCCACAGCATGCTTGCTCCACGGCGCGGGTCGCTGATGCAGGAACCCGTGCTAGTGCTGAACGCGACTTACGAGCCCATAAACGTAACGGCGGTAAGGCGCGCGATGGTGCTGATGCTGAAAGGCGTGGCACAAGCGGAAGAGCTACACACCGCCGAAGTGCATTCGGCGGCGCACGCGCACAGGGTTCCGTCGGTCATCCGGTTGCTAGCGTACCGGCATATTCCGCAGCAGAGCCGCGCGCTTTCGCGGAAGAACATATTGTTGCGGGACCGGAATACCTGCCAATTCTGCGGGAGAATCTTTCCGAGTTCGGAATTGACGCTGGATCACGTGGTGCCGAGGTCGCGGGGCGGGCGGTCCTCGTGGGAAAACCTGGTGGCTTGCTGCTACCGGTGCAATAACACGAAAGGGGACCGCACGCCGGAAGAGGCCGGGCTGAAACTGGCGCGGCGACCGCGGCCTTTTACGCTGCACACCTCACGGCAATTGATGAGGATGATCGGGCACCGCGACGAGCGGTGGCGTAAGTACTTGTTTTACTAACGATTTCCCGCCTTTACAAAGCGTTCACAAAAAATTTCGAGAACCGGGAAACCAATTTCCTTGCCGCGCATCTAAATCTACAAAACCACTTCGAGGACACACCCCGGGAAGCAGTCAGGGCAAACGCCCTGGCTGCTTCTCTCCTTTTGGAGCCGATTTTTCACGCGAGCTGGTAAACGGTTTTAGTAGGGGGTGAATCGCTAGTTGTCTGCGCTGCGTCCCGGAGGCTGAGGAAAGCTGCGCAGCGCCGCATCCTCGTCCGGGAAATCCGGAAAGACCTGGTAGAGCTGGGTGATTTTCAGGATCTCCTCGATTTTGGAGGAGAGTCCGACCACTTTCATTTCGCCGCCGGACTTGATCACCGTCAAATAATTGCGCACGAGTTCGCCGACGCCGGAACTATCCAGATAGTCGAGCCTGCTCAGGTTGAGGAGAATGCAGTTGCGTTTTTCCTTCAGGAGCGATTCGATGGCGCTGCGGAGCGCACCGGATTCGAACGAAGTGAAATGGCCGGAGACGTCCACCAAGGAAACGGCGCCCGACTGACGGATAGAAACAGAAAAATTTATCTTGCGCGGCTTGATCGGCATGAGGCGCGCATTGTACCGCGCTGGAGGCGAATTGCGAAGCGTGCGAACCAGAGCATCTATTGGCGGAGAACGACGCGGAGGCCGCGACGCCAGCTCTCCGCGAGGCCCACGCGTATGATTTCGAGCTTCGGCGAGAGATAGCGGAGCAACGTGTCCGTTGCCGGATGAAAGCGCAAGGCGGGAGCAAGAAGGTACACCAACGGCGCCTGTGCCTGAAGGTGGATTCCCGGGAAGTAGCCGTAGCGCGAGAAATCGCCTTCTTCGAGATGGCGGCGGATGCGCAGCCAATAATTCGCGGCTTGCAACGGCAAATGAATGTGTTCGGTTGCTTTTAATTCGATGATGGCCAGACGGCCCGCGCGAGTGACGCCAACAAGATCGAGAATGCCGTGTTCGGCGGAAGTCCCTGCAAAGAGCTGGGAATAGAGAAAGCGCGGGTCAAGCGCCGCATCCACGCGAGAAATGTCCTCGCGAACCAGGGACTCGAGCCAACGCTCGGGATGCGCGCGGTAAAGGGCATGGCGCGTATCGGAGGCTAGCGGGTTACGGTAGAGCTGCAGCTTGTGCAGCAAGCGCTTGAGGGCTGAAAGAGACGAGGAATTTAACTCCTTCTCAGAATCTGAAATCCCGAAGCAAATCTTTTGCTCCTGCCAGCGAGCGAAGGCCAGTCCGCGGAACCGGAGCCAAACTTGGCGGGAGTAAACTGCGGGATGGACGGTCACGGCGCTTGGGGCGCGGGAGGTAATGGGAGCAAGCGCCGGCCGCGCCTGGTCGAGAAGCGCTTGCGTTTCGCGGAGAGGAACCAGCCAGGACTCAAAGTTTGCCAGAGCGTGAGGATTGACTTCCTCGAGGGCTTCGCGCATGCGATCGTACTCATAAAGGGAAATGTTCAGTTTCCCGTCGAGTGCCGGCAAAATCTGCGCGACGGAAGGCGCCGCACCACGCGGTACGATCAAGCGTAAGCCGGTGACATGTCCTCCGCGCGATTGGCGCAGGCGGTCCAGCCACAGCAATGCGAAGGTCACCGAGCGCGATGGCAACTCCTGGGAAGCGATATCGGGCAAAGCAAGCAGGGCCGTGCGCAGGGAGCCACGTCGAAGAACGCCGCGGACGTAGTTCCCAGAGAGAGAGTGCTCGAGATCGGCAGAGGTCGTGAGCGACTCCACGGTCTCATCTGGGAATTGCTCGGCGCAGAGCGCGGCCAGATGCTGGCAAAAAGCCTCGCGGGAGAGTTCGCGAGGCGAGCGTTCGAAATCGATGCGGAGGAACTCGAGGCGTTCCGGCCGGGGCCTGCCAAAGCGCTCGACAGCGAGAGAGAGGCGGTCGTCGGAGTGCTCCGTAATCGCCAGGACACGACGGGTCAGATTGTGATTCTCGGACCAGAGATGAAGAAGCGGCTTGGCGCGATCGCCCCGGACTTCCCAGGTGAGCGAAGCGAGTGGCGCGATACGGCTGCCGTTTTCGCGCAGCTCTGCGGGGCCGGCCGCGGAGAATTCGCGGAGACAGGCCTGCAATTCCTCTGAGAGTTCCACGCAGAGATTATAGATGAAATACGTAACTCGAGACTACTGGGAGGTGCCGAGTTGCAGACCGGTCACGCGAACGGAGGGAACCTGAACATTCCAGGAGGGGGGAATGTGGTCGAACGAGATCTCGAAGTGGCAGGACTTGCCCGGAACGAGAGGAGGGGTCTGCGGGGCAAAGAGTGGCCGCGCATCGCGAAGAACGATCTGGTTCATACCGTCGTAGAAGGTAAGGGTCACTTCGGCCGCACGAATGGTCTGATCGCCGGTGTTGAGAGCATCGCCGGAAATAATCGTGACCTCCTGGTGGAGGAAATTTTCGGCACGGCTCATGGCGAAATTTCCAAATTGCAGCTTGGCCGCGTAGGCCTGCTCCGATGGTCCAAACGGGAGATGTGCCTCCGCAGGCGAGGACGAAGGTGCAGGAGCCTTAATCAGCAGGAAGTAGACCGCCAGGGCAACAATCGCCGCGCCAATCGCAAGCACAATCGGATTGCGGAGAAAGGTTCTGGTAGACTGCGCCTGGGGAGAACCGACGTTATCGAGATCGTTTTCCACGGTCATATCCGCGAGTTCAACGTCCGAGGACGAGCCGCTGAATGAGCGGCTCAGGCAAACTTGCGGCACGCATGCGCGCCTGCACCGCGCCAATATCATACGGAACCCGCCAGAATTCCACGGTGTGATGATCGAGATCGGCAATGGCGAAAGACGCGCGAGCATCACCGTCGCGCGGCTGCCCGACCGAACCAGGATTCAAGAGGTAACGGCGCTCCGGTTCAATCCGCAAAGCAGCGAACTGCTCCGTGGGGCGGGGGCGAAGCTGCAACACCTCGAGGTTGCTGTCGCGATAGGAAAAGCCACCCTGGTGATGCGTGTGCCCGAAGAAAGTGACGTCCGCGGTGGAATCAAGAAGGCCCTCGAGGGCCTGTGTCGGCGTGAAGACATATTCGTCTTCGTCTTGAAATGCTCCGTGCACCAGAACGATTCCGTCGGCGCTGAGAGGTCCTTGGGGGAGCGCGGCGAGCCACTCGAGACTCTCCGGAGAAAGCTGAGAGCGCGTCCAGTCCACCGCGGCTTTGGCGACTGGATTGAAGTCTTCAGTGGTCATCAATCCCGCAACCGCTTTGTCGTGATTCCCGCGAATGGTATGCGTGGAAATGGCACGGATTTTAGAAGTCACTGGCGCGGGGTCCGGACCATAGCCGACTACATCTCCAAGACAGACTGCTGCTTCCCACTTGCCTTCAGCAGCACAAAGCGCCGCTTCCAAGGCCGTCAAGTTGGCGTGAAGATCGCTGAGAATGAGGATCCGCATCCGCTCTGTCCAACGAGTGCACCTGAGTATAGATGAAGTCAGGAAGGGATGCACACGGGAACAACATGCGAGAAAGTACCTGCGACTTTTGGCCCTGGAGCGCAGGGTGAAGCGGAATTTATTAGGAATTTAGAAGCGAATGGAAGGATACGTGCGCAGGTGAATGAAATCTATCTGTCAAAAATGCAGAGCGCGAAGAATTACGAAAAGAATTTCAAGGAATCGGCGAAACAAACGGGCAGGCCGACTCGTCTATAGGTGTGCAGCCACGAACCGGTTGCACATGGGCATTCAGCAAAAACCCCGCGGTGGCAGCCGCGGGGCGGTGACACGCAAATCTAACCGGCGGTTAGTCCAGCAAGAAGAGGTGTCGAGGGAGTGAGGCTACTCGCTCCAGCGTGCGCGTGTCAACTGCCTGATCCTGGTGCAGCTCCAGTGGCGGCAGAAGCGATTCTGAGCCAAAGGAGCAGTGACACGCATGAAGATCAATTCTTTTCTTCGCATTTCCGCGCTGATGGGAGTTTTAGCACTTGCAGTTTCCGTTTTCGCCAAACCCGTAAGCAAAACCATCAGCATCACACAATCCGCAAAGGTTGGCACAGTCAGCCTCGAGGCGGGAAGCTACCGTTTTGTGATTGACGGCAACAAGGCAACCGTCGAGAAGAACGGCCACAAAATCGCCGAAAGCACAGGCCGCTGGGAAGACCGCAACTCGAAGGCGCAATACGACAGCGTCCTGCTCGGAGCGGACGGGCAAGTCCAGGAAGTACGTTTTTCCGGGAATAACCGCGTTTTCGTATTCAGCGAATAATGCGGGAGGTCCTTTGACCCCTCAACACGGCTGACCAAGGGGGCTGCCACAGGTGGCGGCTTCCTTGGCTCCAGTTCCAGCGATTCCCTGGCCGAAAGTTTAACGGATCAGCATGCAGTCTCCGTAACTGTAAAAACGATATTCCTCGCTCACGGCATGGCGATAAGCAGCGAGAATTTTTTCCGTCCCCGCAAACGCGCACACCAAAGCAAGTAACGTCGAGCGCGGCAGATGGAAATTTGTGAGCAGAGCATCAACCACGCGAAAACGAAAGCCGGGAAAAATGAACAAACTGGCTTCCCCTTTTCCGGCAAGCAGGACTTTTGCGGCGTTGTGGCTTTGTGCACGCAAAGCTGAGTCCTCGAGGGCACGAACTACGGTGGTGCCCACAGCCAGGATTGACCTGCCAGCCGCACGGGCTTCCGTGATGCGTTGCTCAACCTGCTCGGAGATTTCGTAGGATTCCGAATGCATGACATGAGCCTCTAGAGTGTCCGTATGGATCGGTTGGAATGTTCCGAGGCCGACATCCAAAGTTAGCTCGCAGATTTCCACGCCGCGCGCGCGAACCTTCTCCAGAATTTCCGGGGTAAAGTGAAGTCCGGCCGTTGGCGCCGCGACAGCGCCGCTCCGCTTCGCAAAAACAGTTTGGTATCGTTCGCGGTCACTTGGCTCATCCTGACGATCAATGTAGGGAGGAAGTGGAACATGGCCGAGCTGCTCTAGAAGTTCGGAAACTGTGTGGGGTTCCGCCGCGGAAAATCGAACGGTCCGTACGCCGAGCTCACCACGCGCAACGACCTCGGCTTCCAGTTCGCCCTGGCCGAATCTGATTCGTTCACCTATCTGGAGTTTCCTACCCGGCCGCACGAGCGCCTCCCAGGTAACTTCCCCCAGTTCACGTGTCAGAAGGATTTCGACAGTTCCGGTAAGATGCTCGCCGCGCGTCGCCCGCGAAGGTGATTGCGAATGTATCCCAAGCCGCCGGCCAAATAGCCTCGCAGGAATCACGCGGGCATTGTTCAAAACCAACAGTTCATTTCCCCGTAGAAGCGAAGGGAACTCGGCGAAAAGATGGTCCTGAATGGATCCCTCGAAACGGTCAAGAAGAAGCAGGCGAGAAGAGTCTCTCCGCCTCAGGGGACGCTGCGCGATTCGTTCCTGCGGGAGACGATAATCGAGTTCCTCAAGACGCATCTTCCCGCAGTGTAACAGCATCGTTAGGAGAGTAGGAGCACCGAGAGTTTGCGTTGGCGCAATGTTTAAAGGAGGTGGTGAAGCAGAGACTAGCCATAATATTGAAAATACATTAGATAGCGAATTTACGAGGACACGACAAAATACTTGACAGCATAAGACTCATATTATATTATCTTTATGCAGTCACTATTTGGAGGGATAACTCTATGAGTACTCTAGAACGCTGGGAGCCCTTTCGCGGGGTTAGCACCGCGGAAGGCCAGCTCAACCGAATCTTTGGAGACCTTCTGGGCCGCACCAGTCAGGAATCCAACCTGACCACCTGGGCGCCGTCGGTGGACATTTTCGAGACCGAAAATGCACTGGTCGTGAAGGCGGATTTGCCCGAGGTGAAGCCAGAGGATCTGGACATTCGCGTTGAGAACAACATCCTGACGATTCGCGGCGAACGGAAATTCGAGAAGAAGGTGGATGAGAAGAACTACCTGCGCGTGGAGCGCTCGTACGGTTCGTTCAGCCGCAGCTTCTCGCTGGCGAACACCGTGAACGCGGATGCGATCAAAGCCGACTACCAGAACGGGGTCCTGACGCTGACGATTCCGAAGCGCGAGGAAGCCAAGCCGAAGCAGATCAAGGTAAGCGTCGGCACGCCGGAAAAGGCAGCGGCGGCCGGACGATAAACCAAAGAAGGAACCAGCAACGAATGATGCGTTAGGATGAGGGGCTGGCTGGGTGCCAGCCCCTTTTCCATCAGAAAAACTGTAGAGGTTGACCATGTTGAGATTCGACAAGATGACGGTGAAAGCGCAGGAAGCGCTGCAGGACGCGCAGGAAGTGGCTGCGCGCCACGAAAATCAGGAGGTTGCGCCGCTGCATTTGTTGGCGGCACTTGTTGCCCAAACGGATGGGGTCGTTCCACCGCTTCTGGCGCGGCTGGGTGTCCGCAGCGAAGCTCTTTCTGCCGATATCGAGCGCGAATTGGGCCGGCTCCCCAAAGTGCAAGGCATGGCGCAGCAGCACATGGGCCGGGCGCTCAACGACGTGCTGGAAAGTGCCTTCAGGGAAGCGGACAAATTCAAGGACGACTATGTTTCCGCGGAGCATTTGTTTCTGGCCATTGCGGGCCAGGAACGCGATCCCGCGGGCCAATTACTGAAGAAGAGCGGGGCTTCATACGAGGCGATCCTGCAGGCCCTGACCGGAGTGCGCGGGACGCAGCGGGTAACATCGCAGAATCCGGAAGCAACCTATGCTGCGCTCGAGAAGTATGCGCGCGACCTGACGGAACTGGCGCGCAAACAGAAGCTCGATCCGGTGATCGGCCGCGATGAAGAGATTCGCCGCGTGATGCAGATTCTGGCGCGGCGCACGAAGAACAACCCTGTGCTGATCGGCGAGCCGGGAGTGGGAAAGACTGCGATTGTCGAAGGATTGGCGCAACGCATCATTTCCGGCGATGTGCCGGATGTTTTGAAGACGAAAAGGCTCGTTGCACTCGATCTCGCAGCCCTTGTGGCAGGAGCCAAATACCGAGGCGAGTTTGAAGATCGTTTGAAAGCCGTACTCAAGGAAATTACGGAGGCCGAAGGGCAGATTATTCTGTTCATTGATGAGCTGCATACGCTGGTCGGAGCGGGCGCCGCGGAAGGCTCTATGGATGCCTCCAATATGCTGAAGCCGGCCCTGGCACGTGGCGAATTGCGCGCGATCGGCGCGACCACGCTCAACGAATACAAGAAATACATCGAGAAGGATCCGGCTCTCGAGCGGCGCTTCCAGCCGGTGCTGGTCAACGAGCCGACAGTGGAAGATACGATTGCGATTCTACGTGGCCTGAAAGAGCGGTATGAAATCCACCATGGTGTCCGCATCAAGGACGCCGCCATTCTGGCCGCGGCGACACTTTCTCACCGCTACATCACGGACCGGTTTCTTCCCGACAAGGCGATTGACCTGATTGATGAAGCGGCGGCGAGCCTGCGCATGCAGATTGATTCGTTGCCCACTGAAATTGATGAAATCGAGCGGCGTATTCTGCAACTCGAGATCGAGCGGCAGGCGCTCTTGAAGGAGTCTGATGCGCACTCGAAGGAACGGCGCGCGCAAATTGAAAAGGAACTGGCCAAACTGAAGGAGGAATCGAGCGCGCAGAAGGCGCGGTGGCAGGCGGAAAAGGAAGCTATCGGCAAAATCCGCAAGCTAAAGGAGCAGATTGAACAGCTGAAGGCGGAAGAGCAGCGCTACGAGCGCGCGGGCGAACTGGCCAAGGTGGCCGAGATTCGTTACGGGAAAATCGCGCAAGCGGAAGCGGATCTGAAGAAGGCGCAGGAGCGCTTCGCTTCGGTGCAGAAAGATGCGCCGATCCTCAAAGAGGAAGTGGACGAGGAAGACATCGCCAAGCTGGTGAGCAAATGGACGGGAATTCCCGTCGGGCGGTTGCTTGAGGGCGAAGCGCAGAAACTGGTGCATATGGAGGAACGCCTGCGGAAGCGCGTGGTCGGGCAGGATGAAGCTCTGGCGCGCGTTGCGAGCGCGGTACGGCGCAGCCGTGCGGGCCTTTCGGACACAAAACGTCCGATCGGCTCGTTCATTTTCCTTGGGCCGACGGGGGTGGGAAAGACGGAACTGGCACGCGCGCTCGCAGAATTTCTGTTTGACGATGAAAAGCTCATGATCCGCATTGACATGAGCGAGTACATGGAGAAGCACACCGTATCCCGGCTGATCGGCGCGCCGCCAGGGTACGTCGGTTATGAAGAGGGTGGCCAATTGACGGAGCAGGTGCGCCGGCATCCTTACTCAGTGGTGCTCTTCGACGAAATAGAAAAGGCGCATCCCGACGTGTTCAACGTGCTGCTGCAAATACTGGAGGATGGCCGGCTGACCGATGGAAAAGGCCGGACGGTGGATTTTAGGAACACGGTTCTGGTGATGACGAGTAATGTGGGTTCAACTGCCATTTTCGAACTTGCGCACCAGAACCCAGAGCGCGCCAGAAAAGAAGCGATGGAGGCGTTGCGGGCAGCGTTTCGGCCGGAGTTCCTGAACCGCATTGACGAGATCGTGATTTTCAATCCGCTCGGCAAGGAGCAGCTCGAGAGCATTATCGGATTGCTGCTCAAGAGCGTCGAGAATTTGCTCGCGGAACGGAGGATCACTCTGGAGCTGACCCCCGCGGCGAAAGCGCTAGTTTTGCAGGAAGGATTCGATCCCGCGTACGGAGCGCGGCCTTTGCGCAGAACAATCCAGCGGCTGATTCAGGATCCGCTCGCGCTCCAAATCCTGGAGGGAGCGATCTTGCCAGGTGACCACGTAAAGGTGGACCGCGACGGCAAGAGCGACGCCATGCGGTTCGAACGCGTACCGGCAAAACAACCTGCGGCGGCTGCGCGAATCTAATGGATTGGCGAAGGGAGGGAGCTCTGCTCCTTCGCCGCGCCGGGTTTCGTTGAAGTTCGGGCTTATGAGACACTGAGGGCACAATCATGAGAGTCTTTCGCACAACACTTTTGCTGGTGGCATTGACGCTCTTCCTGATGATCGTCGGGCAATATCTTGGCGGCCGAAACGGAATGACAATCGGCCTGGGCTTTGCAGTCGTCACAAACATCTTCGCCTACTTTTTCTCGGACAAGATCGCCTTGAAAACGAGCGGGGCTAAGCCCGTCACGCGGGAGCAATTGCCGCGACTTTATGAAGTCATGGAGAGGCTGGCGGCCAAGGTCAATTTGCCTGTTCCGAAACTCTATGTGGTGCCTGATGCGGCGCCCAATGCATTTGCTACGGGCAGAAATCCGCGCCATGCTTCGGTCGCGGTTACGCAGGGCCTTTTGCAGATCATGAACGATGACGAGCTCGAAGGAGTTATAGCCCACGAACTCTCTCACGTGCGCAATTACGACATTCTGATCAGCTCCGTAGCCGCTACGCTCGCAGGTGCGATCACATGGATGGCGCATTGGGGATGGTTTTTTGGGTACGGCGACAGCGACGACGGTGGAAATCGCGGGGGCGGCGGCAATGCGATCCTTGGCCTCCTCTTGATGATTCTAGCGCCTTTGGGAGCGATGCTTTTGCAACTTGGACTTTCGCGCCAGCGTGAGTATGCCGCCGATGCCACGGGAGTCCGGATGGTAGGGCATCCTTACGGTTTGATCAGTGCACTGCAGAAGCTCGGGGCATACAACAAGCGGATTCCCACTACAGCAATTTCGCCCTCCACATCTTCGCTATGCATTGTGAAGCCGCTTTTCGGGATGAGCTCGATGTCTTCGCTATTCAGCACCCATCCCCCACTTGAAGACCGGATTGCCACGCTGCGAGAAATGACGGTGATTCCTCAGCGTTAGCGGCCAGGCTCGCCTCTTTTGCATACTTTCGGCTGAAGGCATGTAAAGTCTGCAAAGCGATACGGATTTGTGAGTTTTCCGAGATCATTTAAGTCATTAAATTTCTGCAGGTTAACATCCGGAGGAACATCCATCGTTTTGGTGAGGGAAGTGCACTTATGAGTGCCCGGGTTTTTCTTCCACCGGTCCACTGGGGGACGGGCGCAATGAATTGCAAAGACACTATTCATTTGATTTGCTGGTACTTAGAGGGAAAGCTTTCCCCAGCCGTCTCGAACGAGATCAAAAAGCATCTAGTGGGCTGCCCGAATTGTCAACTTGTGCTGGACGCGGCGATGAGCACACTAGAACAGTATTTTGCCTCTGAAAAATCCGCCGAGGCGCCGGGTGCGACCCAGGCAGCGTAGTTCCCCTTCAGCAAATGATTGAAAAGCTTGACGTTGATGACCTACTGAGGGTGTGTGCCAATCTTTAACGTGATTCCGTTGCAGGCCGAACACTTCCCCATTTGGGTTGAACCAATATCTGCAATTATTACAGGCAAGCGAACAACTACGTAAACTTTACAAGTACTAGAACTATTTTTGACCCGCGGGTGCGAACCACAAAGTACTCCTAAGCTGCGGAAAACAGGTCGATTGACACTGGCAGGACCCGCCGGACTGTTTTGGCTTCGCACCTGCAGCCTTTCCCCTCGCAGGGCATGAAAGCCCAAAGGAGACGAAGTCAATGAGCGAGTTTCTTGATTCAAATAGCCAGAGTACAACCGGAACGCCGCGTTGGGTTGCTCTGGCAGTGGCGGTTCTCGGAGGAATTTCTTTGGTTGGTCTGGGTCTGGGTTGGAGCGCGTACAGCCGCGCCAATAGCGTGGAGCAAACTACCCAAGCCAGCGTTAAGCAACAGAATGATGCTCTGAGCCAGCGCCTCGCGAAATCCGAGGAAATAAACCAGCAATTGGAGAGCGACCTCAAGGTCGTAACCGACAAGCTGAACGTGACGCAGTCCGATTTGATTGCTGCGCGCCATCAGACCAGGACGACCGCGGTCACTTACGATAAGAAACTGAATGGGTTTAAGGACGAAGTGAACACGCAACTGGCCACAAAGGCCAACGCCGAAGACGTCAACAAGCTGAACGGCGATGTCACGGGGGTGAAGGGCGATCTGGACGCGACCAAAAACAATCTGCAAATGGCGCGCAGCGAAATGGGCACGTTGATTGCTCGCAACCACGACGAAATTGACCAGCTGCGCCGAATGGGCCAGCGCGACTACTACGAGTTCACCGTCTCCCGCAAGGGCGGCGCGCAGAAGGTGGGAGTCATCAAGGTCGAATTGAGGGGCACGAACACGAAGAAGAACCAGTTCACCATCAACGTCCTCGCGGACGACAAGAGCTTCGAGAAGAAAAACCGCTCGGTCAACGAGCCGATTTTCTTCTACACCGGCGACAGCCGCCAGGCTCTTGAACTCGTGGTGAATAAGGTCACCAAGACGACCGCTGCAGGCTACCTCAGCATTCCGAAGGCACAACCAGCAGCCGCTTCCGCCAGCACAGGGACGGGCCTGTAATTCGGTTTGATTTGCCAGGCACTGCTCCTAAGCCATGGGAGCGCGGAAGGGAGGGGATTATGAAAATCCCCTCTCTTTTCGTTTGCGGCCAAGAAAACTCCGGAAATGTTCATCCGGGCCCACCAACGAGCCGTAGGATGGTGTGAAGGGCTGGACACCGCCGCAGTGCCTGTGCCAAGCTTAGTCCGGCCCGGCGGACGAATTCACCGCAGAGCAGTTTCAGGAGGGGGAACCTATGAAAGTGAAGTTTGCAACATTCATCGCAGCAATTCTGTTTATGGCAGCGCTGGCCATGGCCGCCGACACAAGCATGACCGGCTGGATTTCCGACAGCCAGTGCGGAGCCAAAGGCGCTAATGCCGCGGCCCGCGATTGCACCATCAAGTGTGTCAAGGAGCATGGCGCGAAGTACGTGTTTGTGGATGACACGAACAAGAAGGTCTACTCCATTGATAAGCAGGATATGGTGGCGGAACACGCGGGCCATCATGTCACCGTAACGGGCATGGTGGAAGGCGACTCGCTCAAATTGGACAGCATCAAGATGGCGCCCGAGAAGGGCATGATGGATAAAGGTATGGGCAAGATGTAAGACCGCTGCACACCCAGCGAATTAAAGAGGGCGGTCCGTCCATCGGGCCGCCCGTTTTGTTTTGCGACGGTCTGCTTTTCAGCTACGATAGCCTCTTCGCCATGGCCACAACCCTCCTGCATGCAGGCCGCGCGCTTACACCCAGCGGGGAAATAGCGGACGCAGGCGTCCTCTTCCGCGACGGCGTCATTGAAGCTGTGGAGAAGCGCGAAGGAATCACCCTTCCTGCAGGCGCCGAGGAACTGAAGGTCCCCGGCTCAACCGCGATTCCCGGATTTATTGACGTTCACATCCACGGAGCGGGGGGATATGACGTGATGGAAGGGAGCCCTGCGGCTCTCGCCGGTGTTGCGCGCAAAGTTTCTGAGTTTGGCACAACCTCTTTCGTGGCAACTACGGTTACCGCTGGCCTGGACGACACCTGTCGTGCGGTCGAGGGCATCGCTCAATACATCACTCGGCAGCATGCTGAAGACGCCGCCAAAGGCGAAATATTGGGGATTCATTTCGAAGGGCCGTTCCTGAGCAAGGAACGCCGGGGGGTACATCCGCCTGAGTTGCTGCGGTTGCCCTCCGCTGAGGTGCTCAATCGCTTCCTGAAGTCAGCGGCAGGGAATGCGCGCATTCTCACCATTGCACCGGAACTGATGGGAGCTATGCCATGCATAGAGGCCGCAAGGGACGCAGGGATGGTTGTTTCGATGGGCCACACGGATGCTACCTATGAACAAGCGCGGGCAGCCATCGCGCACGGGGCTCACCATGCCACGCACGTTTACAACGCCATGCGGCCGTTTACGCACCGGGATCCCGGCGTCATCGGCGCGGTATTGACTTCACCGGACGTCACGGCCGAGCTGATTGCCGATGGCGTTCATGTGGACGAAGTGGCCATGAAGATTCTAGTGCAAGCCAAGGGCGCCGAGCGAGTGATCCTCATCAGTGACGGCATCTCCGCCACGGGGATGCCAGACGGCAAATACATGCTGGGGGGACTCGAGGTTTCCGTAACCGGAGGCGTCTGCCGCAATGCAGAAGGCAAACTGGCCGGAAGCACCCTCACGTTGGACCGGGCTCTGCGCAATATCGTCGCTCTTGGCGTTCCGCTTTCGAACGCTGTGCACATGCTCACCTTGAATCCGGCTACTCTGCTGGGTATCGAGTTCAAGAAGGGCGCGCTTCGGTCTGGCGCGGATGCGGATATCGTTTTGCTGGACGAAGGCCTGCAAATCTCCCGCGTCTGGACGCGCGGAATCGTCCACGAATAAACGGCTCAGGGATAAAGGGGTAGATTCAGTTCGCGTGCCAGCTCCCGCGCGTTGAACGGGCTGCAGGAGAAGAAGCGCTCTCCCACCTGGATCGTCGGGACTTTGCGTCTCCCTTTGTTGACCTCGATGACCAGATACTCGGCGCCGGGATCTTCCTCAATGTTCACTTCGCGAAACTCCACGCCGCGTTCCTTGAGGAAAAGCTTCGCCCGCCGGCAATCGGGACACCAGGTTGTTCCATAGATTGTGATAGATTCCATTGGAATAGGTGTCTTGGCCGCGCCGGTCGTTAAAATAAATCAGGGATATACCGCATTAGGCGCCGGGGACGAGAGCGCTCCGCTTCTTCATGCCTACCTGTATCCGGGTCAGCGCGCGCTGCAGAGCCACAGAGGCCCGGTCCCAATCGATATCAGGACCACCTCCCGCCAAGCGCTTCTCCGCGCGTTCGCGCGCCGCTTGCGCGCGTTCCATGTCAATCTCCTCGGCACGCTCCGCGGTCTCCGCAAGCACCGTAACGCGGTCCGGGACGATCTCTGCGAATCCATGAATGATCGACAGGCTTCCAACGTGATTCGCGCTCGCACTGTGGTACGTGAGTTCCCCGATTCCCAGCTCGGTGATCAGCGGGGCGTGTCCCGGCAGAACGCCGAAATAGCCCGCTGCACCTGGAACTTGCACTTCGACGACGCTCTCGCGGAGCAACTGGCGCTCTGGAGTCACGATGACGAGCTCAATGCTTTCAGGAATCATTCCGCTTAGACGCCCGCTTTCATCTTTTCGGCTTTCTCGATGGCTTCCTCGATGGTGCCCACCATGTAAAAGGCCTGTTCCGGCACATCGTCGTGCTTGCCTTCGACGATTTCCTGGAAACCCCGCACGGTATCTTCGATCTTGACGTATTTGCCTTCGAGGCCTGTGAACTGGGCGGCCACAAACATAGGCTGCGAAAGGAACTTTTCGATTTTCCGCGCGCGGGCGACAGTGCGCTTATCTTCATCCGAAAGTTCCTCGATCCCGAGAATCGCAATGATGTCCTGCAGGTCCTTGTATCGCTGCAGCACGGACTTCACGCCGCGCGCAACGGAATAGTGTTCGGCGCCGACGATGCGAGGATCGAGGATGCGCGAAAAGCTGGCCAGCGGATCCACGGCCGGATAAATGCCGCGCTCCACGATTTGCCGGGAGAGATTGGTGGTCGCATCCAGGTGCGTGAACGTCGCGGCCGGAGCAGGGTCGGTGTAATCGTCGGCGGGCACGTAGACCGCCTGAACCGATGTGATCGAGCCGGTCTTCGTCGAGGTGATGCGTTCTTCGAGCTCGCCAATCTCCGTGTTGAGATTGGGCTGGTAGCCGACGGCGGATGGCATGCGTCCCAGCAGCGCGGAAACCTCCGACCCCGCCTGGACGAAGCGGAAAATATTGTCAATGAAAAGCAGCACGTCGAGATGCTCTTCATCGCGGAAATATTCGGCGACCGTTACGCCGGTCAGCCCGACGCGAAGGCGCGCTCCCGGAGGCTCCGTCATCTGGCCGTAGATCAGCGCCGCCCGCGACTTTTCCGCATTGCCGGGAACCACCACGCCGGACTCCTGAAATTCCAGCCATAAGTCGTTCCCTTCGCGCGTGCGCTCGCCCACTCCGGCGAATACCGAGACGCCACCGTGCTGCATGGCCACGTTGTGGATCAATTCCTGAATCAAGACCGTTTTGCCCACGCCTGCGCCGCCAAATAGACCGATCTTTCCGCCTTTCAGGAAGGGCTGAATCAGGTCAATGACTTTGATCCCCGTCTCGAACATTTCCAGCGTTGTGGACTGTTGATCGAGCAGCGGCGCCGGACGATGAATCGAATAGTTGTGCTCGCTGGTTAACGGCCCGAGTTGATCCACCGGCTTGCCCAATACGTTCATCACGCGTCCCAGCGTCGGCCGCCCCACAGGAACTTCAATGGGATCCCCTGTGTCCACGGCCCTCATGCCGCGCACCATGCCTTCGGTCGGCTCCATGGCCACGGCGCGCACGCGCCCTTCGCCCAGGTGTTGCTGGACCTCCGCAGTGACGTCCAGCGGCTCCGGCAAATTGAAGCCCTCGCCGGTAATGCGAACGGCGTTGTAAATTCCGGGAAGATGGCCTTCCTCAAATTGGATGTCCAGCACAGGTCCGATGACCTGCACGACCCGTCCCACGTTTGTCTTTTTCTCCGCCATTCCCTCTCCTACGCGGTGTAAGAAGCCCCGCTCACGATCTCAATGATCTCCTTGGTAATGGCCGCCTGCCGCACCTTGTTCATGTGCAGTGTTAGGGCTTGGATCACTTCGCCCGCGTTTTTTGTGGCCGACTCCATCGCAGTCATGCGCGCAGCGTATTCCGCGGCAGATGATTCGAGCATCGCGCGCAAAAGCTGAGTTTCGACATAGCGCGGCAGCAATTTTGCCAACAGCTCTTTCTCCGGCTGCTCGTAGATGTAATCCACTTGAGCGGCCCGCTCCTCAGGCGTCTCTTCCTCACTGCGAATCGCTTCGACCGGAAGCAATTTTTCCAGGGCCAGGTTCGCGGTCATCACCGTCTTGAACTCGGTGAAGATCAGATAAACCGCGTCAATTTCTGCGTTCGCGTAAAGCTCGGTAATCAGTTCTGAAATTTCGCGCGCCGTGCCGAACTCGACCTTGGCCAGAACGTTTACGAATTCCGCAGCAAAGGTAAATCCTGCTCGTTTCAAAGAATCGCGGCCCTTCTTCCCGACGGGCACCATAGACAACTTCTTGTTCTTGTGCGCGCGGAAGAACTCGTTCGCCTTGCGCAAAATATTCGTATTGAATGCGCCCGCAAGCCCGCGCTCCCCGGACATGACGATCGCCAAAATACGGTCTTCGGGCCGGCGCGCCAGGAGCGGATGCTGCGGCTCCTCAATCCGCGCCATGGTGGAACGCAGCACGCGCGCAAGCTCGCGCGCATACGGCCGCGCTGCAAGTGCCGATTCCTGCGCTCTTCGCAGCCGCGCCGCGGCGACGAACTTCATCGCACGGGTAATCTGCTGGGTGTTTTTCACCGAGCGGATGCGGCGCCGAAAATCGAGAAGCGTGGCCATGGATCGTCAGTCGCCTCGGTCTAGTGCGCCGCCGCGGCTACGGTCGCGGAAAAACGGTCCTTGAAGTCGTCAAGCGCTTTCTTGATGTCAGCTTTGATGGCGTCGTCGAGTGCCTTCTTTGCGGTGATGGCCTGCAGGATTGAACCATGGCTGGTCTCAATGTACTGCAGAAACTCCCGCTCAAAGCGGCGTACCTCGGTCACGGGAAGGCTGTCCAAAGCACCCGAAGTGCCCGCATAAACGCTGAGCACCTGCTTGGCTACGCTCAACGGCGCGTATTGGTCCTGCTTCAGGAGTTCCGTCAGGCGTTGGCCGCGCGCGAGCTGGGCTTGGGTCACTTTATCAAGCTGATCTGATCCAAACTGCGCAAACGCCGCCAGCTCCCGATACTGAGCCATGTCCAGACGCAGTGTGCCAGCGACTTGGCGCATGGCCTTGATTTGCGCGTTGCCGCCCACGCGGCTTACGGATATGCCCACATTGATCGCCGGACGTATACCTGCGTTGAACAAATCCGCTTCCAAATAGATCTGCCCGTCGGTAATGGATATGACGTTGGTCGGGATGTAGGCCGATACGTCGCCGGCCTGAGTCTCAATCACCGGCAGGGAAGTCAGCGAGCCGGCGCCAAGTTTGTCGTTCAACTTGGCCGCGCGTTCCAGCAGACGCGAGTGCAAGTAAAAAACGTCTCCCGGGAACGCCTCGCGGCCCGGTGGGCGCCGCAGCAAAAGAGAAATTTCGCGGTAAGCCTGCGCATGCTTGGAAAGGTCGTCATAGAAAGTGACGGCGTGACGCTTGGAATCTCGAAAGTACTCGCCCATCGCGCATGCCGCATACGGAGCGATGTATTGCAGAGAAGCAGGCTCGGCAGCGGATGAAGCAACGACAATCGTGTACTCCATCGCTCCGGCATCAGCAAGCACCTTGACCACTTGCGCGATGGTCGAGCGCTTCTGCCCGATCGCGCAATAGATGCAAATGATGTCCTGGCCCTTCTGGTTGATGATCGTGTCCAGGATGACCGCGGTTTTGCCTGTCTGGCGGTCGCCGATGATCAGTTCACGCTGCCCGCGCCCGATCGGAATCATCGAATCAATGGCCTTGATCCCCGTTTGCAGCGGCTCGCGCACCGGCTGGCGGTCCAGCACACCAGGCGCAATGCGCTCCAGAGGATTGCGCTTCTTCGCGGCGATCGGTCCTTGGTCGTCCAGCGGTTCGCCCAGGGGATTCACAATGCGCCCGACGAGCTCCTCGCCCACCGGCGCGGACATGATTGTGTTCGTCCGCTTGACCGTGTCGCCTTCCTTAATCTCCGTGTAGTCACCAAAAAGCACCGCGCCGACTTCCTCTTCTTCCAGGTTCAGCGCAATCCCAAAAACGTTGTGGGGAAAAGCGAGCATTTCACCCGCCATCACTTTTTCCAGACCATGAATGCGGGCGATGCCGTCGCCGACGCTGATGACTGATCCGACTTCTTCTACGGCTACGGTCTGCTCGTAGTTTTCAATCTGCTCGCGCAGAATCTTGCTGATTTCGTCTGCCTTGATGTTCGCCATGCATACTCCCTGGGAATTGCCGGCAGATTCACCGGCCCTGTTGCATTTTCGCTGTTTCTACCCGGCCACCAGGCGCGCGCGCAACGAGTCCAAAGCGCCGCGCAACGAGCCATCGTAAATCGTGGAACCGATCCGCACGACCGCACCGCCCAGCAGAGCGGGATCCATCGTGAAGCGCGATTCGATTTTTTTCCCCGTGAGGCGTTCCAATGTTTGCGAAAGCTGCTTTTTCTGCGCCGCACTCAATTCCGACGCGGATGAAATTTCCGCCTCCGCAATCCCTTCCCGCTGGCGGATCACATCCTGGTACGATTCCGCCATTTCCGGGAGCAACTGCGTGCGCTGGTGATCAATTACCGTCCGCAGAAAATTCCGCAAAATCTTGCCCGCACCGAGACGCTCTGCAATTTTCTCGGTCACTGAATGCTTTTCCTCGCGACTCACGGCGGGACTCGCCAGAACATTCCGCAGCTCGGCTGAGAGAAGGTAGGCGGCCACAAAATCGTTCAGTTGCTTTCCAGCTGCGGCAGCCGCTCCCTGCTCAAGCGCAATGTCAGCGAGCGCGTTGGCGTATTGCAGGCCGGCGGATTTCAATTCGGCCTCCCCGGCAAGGAGTCAACGAAGTCCGCGAACAATGCGCTGTGGATTTGCGGTGTCAGTTGCTTGGCGAGAAGCGATTCAGCTCCATCCACGGCCAGTTTTGCCGCAATCGCCTTCAATTCCAGCCGCGCGGCGCGTTCCGCTGCCGCAATTTCTTCCTGCGCAGCATGTGCGATCTTTCCGGCATCGCTTCGTGCCAGTTCGCGGAGGCGTTCCGCCTCCCCTGCGGCTTCGCGCTGCGCTTCAGCACGCAGTTCGGCGACTTCCTCTTCCAGGTGCGCGAGCTTGGATTCCGCTTCCCGCAGTTTCGCTTCCGCTTGTGCTTTGATCGCGGCAGCCTTAGTGATCGCGGAGCCGACCCGTTCTGCATTGCTCCGGAAAAAAGGCCTTCCGTGCTTGCGGACGAGCCAGACAATTGCGCCTGCGAGAACGGCAAAATTGATCCACAGAAAAATTCCCCCACTTGCATCCGAGGGATAGCCTGACCCCTCTTCTGCGGCGGATGCGAACGGCGCGAAGGCGAGCAGCCCCGCGAGCACACCAACATAAGGGATGCTGCGCAATGGCCCTCTCATCGCGCCTCTCTTGCAGGTGAGGTCGGTCCGGACTTTGGCTGAAGAACCCGCCGGACGATCTCAGAAGCCAATTGGCCGACCGTAGTCTCAATCCGCCCCCGCGCGGCCGCAAGTTCGGCTTCGATACGGCTTTTTGCCGAGTTCACCTCTCCGGTAGCTTTGGCTCGCGCCTCTTTTAGCAAGGCGGCGCGCTCATCGAGCACCGTTTTTCTGGTCACTTCCTGTTCTGCATAAATATGGGCGCGCGCATCCTTCAGGGCATCGCGGTATTTTTGCATCTTCTCCACGGCGGCCGCTTGAGCCGACTCCGCTTCTTTCTGCGCGCCTGCCGTGCGCGCTTCGCGTTCGGCCATCACCGCAAGTATCGGCTTGAAGAAGATCGAGCGGAAGATGAAGTAGAAAATGAGAACGATCAAAGCTGTGGGCGTAGCGCCGAGGAAGAGTTCGCCGAGTTGGTGAACGATCGAATCCATCTAAGATTGTGTCGCCTGTTCCTGACTGGTTGGCAGCCGCGCCATGCCTCGACCCGGGGAAGCGCACGGTGGGCTTCGAGCTGCCTATGCGAAACAAGTTTTTATAACATTCGGGGCGGTTTTCGTCAACGCGAGCGGAAGAAAGCGAAAGCACTTCCCTACCAGGGCGGATGTGACTCTAACGTCCTGTTTCCGAGCCTATTGCCGGGCTGTACCCGGCGTCTGGCCGGTCGCCGCCGGGTCATAGACGTATCGTAAGCCTCCTCCACCGCCGGGATGTTCGCCTCCCATGCCTCCGCCCGACTAGCTATCCCACCGCCGGAACCCCGGCCTCTCTGCATCGTCGAGCGCGGATCGTCGCTTTCATCCGGATTGAACACCCACGAACCCGCCAATACCCTTGTTGTCTTCAAATCTTTTGGTTTCTGCTCGTTGGGAGCAGTCTGTGCGGCACTGGAAGCTTGGACAGATCGCAAAGGCTATGCAGGCGCTTGTGCACAGGCAAATTCTGAAGCTAACAAGAGATAGAAACCGAATTGAATCATGAAACCCAATGGGCCAAGCGGAAACCGCATAATTACCCCCTTGGTGCTTCCGCCAGCCTTTCGATAAAGTTCCCGGCTGTGGATTTCTTCCGAAACGAAACCGTTTTTCGAGCACTACTCCTCGAGGAATCAGCCTTATGGTCGCTGAAAATGGGGCGATTCGCGTTATGCTGTCTCTTCCAGAATCAAGGGCCAGGGTGCCGATGACGACCCTTCCAAGGGTAAGTTCCAATCCGAAACTGCGGAGCCTGTTCCGAGGCTGTCTCCTGGGTGGCGCTGTCGGCGACGCTCTGGGCGCTCCCATCGAAACCTTGCACCTTGAAGAGATCGAACGGATCTATGGCAAGGAAGGCATTCGTGATTACGCCTCTGCTTATGGAAAAATCGGGGCGATCACCGATGACACGCAGATGACCTTGTTCACGGCGGAAGGCATGCTTTCCGCCCGCATCACTTATGCACATACCGGCCACGATCCGGATTTTTTCCGCGCCGCTTCCGCTTCCTATCTGAAGTGGCTGGCCACACAGGAAAATGCCGGTCGTCCCGATGTCTCGAGAGACAAACCCAGCTGGCTTCTCCAGCAGCGCAAACTATTCAGCCGCAGGGCGCCCGGAACCACTTGCCTTTCCGCGTTACAATCATTGCGCGGCAGGAATTCGCGCGCGGCGAACGACAGTAAAGGCTGCGGCGGTGTCATGCGCTCCGCGCCTGTTGGCCTGTACTTCGTCCATGAGCTGCTTCGCGGACGTGACCGTGGCCAGATCATTTCTCAAATTTTCAGCACGGCGACGGATCTGGCTTCCATCACCCATGGACATCCGACCGGATGTCTCCCGGCAGGCGTCTTTGCCGTCATTATCGCTCTGCTGGTGACGGAAAACTCTCTGCCCGATTCTGTCAAGGCGGCAAAGGAGGAATTGAAGCATCATCCTTCTCACAAGGAGACGCTGGCGGCCATCGAACGTGCGGAGAAACTCGCGCATGCACGGCCACGGGAGCAATCCGCGCTCCGCGAGATGGGCAAGGGTTTCGTCGCGGATGAGGCGCTGGCGATCGGCCTGTACTGTGCGCTAACGGCGGAAGACTTTTCATCCGCGCTCCTGCTGGCCGTAAATCACAGTGGCGACAGCGACTCTACTGGCTCCATGACGGGAAACATGTTGGGGGCGAGCCAAGGAGAGGAAGCTATTCCCCGTAAATGGATTGCACCGCTTGAACTGAAGGAGACGATTGAAGGAGTTGCGGACGATCTTGCCGCCTATCCCGAATGGAAAATTCTCGACCGTGTCTCTGCCCAGGAACTTGATTTCTACTCCAAGCGCTACCCGCCCCTTTAGAACATCCTGAATTTCTGTCGCCCGAGACCCTATTTCAGTAAACGGGAAATCTGCGTTACACGGGGAAGCACAGCGGCAGCGCCGAGTTGACGGAAAAGCGCGGCGCGTTCGCGGTAGCCATGTTCTGCGGGAGCAAGGATGCCAATGAAAATGACTCCTGCATCGCGCGCGGCGAGAGCGTCGTCAATATTGTCCCCCAGATAGAGCGCCGAAGCTGGATCACGGCCGTCCAGGATCTTGGAAAGCCCCTCCGGATGGGGTTTCTTTTTTTCGACGTCGTCCATCGTGACCACGGAACGAAAAAAGCGTGTTGCCGGCCAACGTTCGAAAGTGTAGCGGAATTCCTGCCGCGTGCGCCCCGTGAAAAGATCCAATTCGAACCTCTGTGCCCAGCGTTCAATCTGTTTCGGCTTGATCAGCAGCTTTTCATTGAGCACGTTGCCAGAATGCCCGTCCATGCCCCAATAGAATTTCGCGAAAGCGTCGCGCGCTTGTTCGTACGTCGTCGGAAAACCCAGAGAAGTCGCCCAGTTCGAAACCATCGCCCAATCGTCGTTGTTGCCGGGTTTGCTCTTCCACTCTTGCAATTCGCGATACGTTGGACGCTTTCCGGTAAGCAATCTCATCGTGGCGAGCGCGGACTTCCAGTACGTGCCGCGGACGTCCACCAAAACCCCGTCCACGTCAAAGATCAGAATTTTCGGCGAGAGTGAAATCAGTTTTCCGCGCGACTTGGGCACGTGACCTCGATAGGTGAGTTTGCTGCTGCCGCAAAATTCTCTCCGCGATCCGCGCCTCTCGTCAAGCAGCGTTCGAACGTCCGTGTGGTTGCTGGAGCTGGAAGCGGCTTGCTAGAATCGGTAAACGCAATCGCATCTGCGGTTCTGCCGAGCCTTCCGAAACACATCACACGCGAAGACGAAGCGCGCCGGCCACCGGCAGAGACGAGGAGTGAAGCATGGGTAAGTTCGGTGGAGTGGATTATATCGACTTCGACTCGCAATTGAACGATGAGGAAAAACTCGTCCGGCAAACCTCGCGCGAGTTCGTCGAAAACGAAATCATCCCGATCATTGAAAAGCACAGCCGCGAAGCGAGCTTCCCCATGCATGTGGTACCCCAGCTAGGAGAGCTGGGATTTTTTGGAGCGAATTTGCAGGGATACGGCTGCGCGGAAATGTCCAACGTCGCCTACGGGCTGGTGATGCAGGAACTGGAGCGCGGCGATTCCGGTTTGCGCAGCTTCGTTTCCGTGCAAAGCGCGCTGGTGATGTATCCGATCTATACGTTTGGCAGCGAGGAGCACAAGAAAAAGTGGCTGCCGCCCCTGCAGCAAGGAAAAGCCATTGGGTGTTTCGGCTTGACGGAACCGCAGTTCGGATCGAATCCGGGAGGGATGCTGACACGAGCGGTAAAGAAAGGCGATAGGTACATCCTCAACGGCGAAAAGATGTGGATCACCAACGGGTCGCTCGCGGACGTAGCGGTGATCTGGGCAAGGTGCGATGACGAAAAAGTGCGCGGATTTCTGGTGGAAAAAGGCACGGCGGGATTCAAAGCGTGGGACGTCCATGGGAAATGGTCGCTCCGGGCTTCGGTCACCAGCGGACTTTCCATGACCGATTGCGAAATTCCCGAGACAAACTTGCTTCCAGGCGTGGCGGGCCTGCGGGGGCCTCTTAGCTGCCTGAACCAGGCGCGCTATGGCATTGGATGGGGCGCGCTGGGCGCGGCCATGGCGTGCTACGACACGGCACTGCAATACGCGAAAACGCGGAAACAGTTTGCGAACAAACCGATCGCCTCGCATCAGCTTGTTCAAGAAAAACTGGCGTGGATGATTACGGAAATCGTGAAGGGCCAGTTGCTTGCATTGCACGTCGGAAGATTGAAAGATGCGAAGAAAGTGGACGCTTCGCACATTTCCATGTTGAAGATGAACAACGTTGGCATCGCTCTGGAAACCGCCCGCAAGGCGCGAGACATCCTCGGCGCGAACGGCATCGTGGACGACTACTGCATCATGCGGCACATGAACAATCTCGAGAGCGTGTACACCTACGAAGGCACGAATGATATTCACAAGCTGGTGATCGGAGAGAAGATCACCGGAATTTCCGCTTTCGTTTAGCGTGCCGGTCCGCTCTTTTGTAATTTATTCTGAAAAACGCCAAATCCTGTAAGCTGGTAGGGCGGCCCACGCGGACCGCGACCTACAGGAGACTCACCATGCGGCACCGCAGTTCCCTTGTCCTTTTCTCGCTTGCTCTTTTCTTCAGCTGTGAGACGAATCCCTTGCGTGGACAAGAACGTGCGGCCGTGAAGCCGAAAATCCGCGCGGTGACGGCGTTCGTGACTCTGGACCGATCGCAGTACCAGAAGCAGATCACGGACGCGGTGACGATGCTCAAGCGGGCGCGGACGATTTTCGAGTCGCGCGGCTATCCGGTGGAAACGATCCGGATCGCGACTCAGCCTTTTCCGGAATATTCGAAGGGGTTGACGGTGCAGGAGGAAATTTCGTTTTTCCGCGGACTGGATGCAATTGCCGCTCACGATGGATTCATTCTGGCAATCGGTCCGGCGATGTTGGACAAGGACAGCAGTGCGGCGGACGCCAATGTGCTGGGAGAAATTCTGGCCAGCACCAAAGCAATCAGTGGCACGGTGGCCGTTGCCGGCGACGATGGCGTGCACTGGCAGGCAGTGGGCGCGGCAGCGCGGGTGATGAAGCGCCTGGAAAATACGGAGCACAGCCAAGGAAACTTCCGTTTTGCGGCGATGGCGATGGTGAAACCCATGGGGCCATTTTTCCCCGCGGCATACAATGTTGGTTTCGGACACCAGTTCGCCGTGGGGCTCGAATCGGCGAACGTGGTGGCGGCAGCATTCAAAGATGCGCCGGACCTGGCGACCGCGCGGCAGCGATTGATTGACGAACTGGGCGCCGCGGCTTTCGATATCCAGCATCATGCGCAGCGCGTGGACATGGAAACGGGATGGCGCTATGCGGGAATGGATCTTTCGCCTGCACCGGCGGGAAATGTTTCCATCGGCGGGGCCATGGAAACTTTGACGCAGCAGCCGTTTGGAAGCAGCGGAACACTGACCGCCGCGGCAACGATCACGGCGGCGATCAAGAGCATTGCCGTGCAGCAGGCGGGATACTCTGGTTTAATGCTGCCGATTCTGGAGGATGCGCGTCTGGCGCAACGGTGGAACGAAGGGCGCGTGGCTGTGGATGCGTTACTTGCCTATTCGGCTGTGTGCGCTACTGGACTCGACACGGTGCCGTTGCCGGGCAACGTCACCGAGGAACAACTTGACCTGATGATTGGCGACATGGCGAGCCTGGCTGTGAAATGGGGAAAGCCTTTGACGGCGCGTCTATTGCCTGTGGCGGGCAGACAGCCGGGAGACAAGACGGATTTCACGGACCCAAACCTGATCAATGTAACCCTTCCACAAATGGGCCCAACGGAATGATGAAACACTTCTTCTTACTCAGGGATTGCAAGTCCAAACGGCTAAATCCGGGAATGGTGAATACATGAGGAATATTCGGAGAACTGGATTGATTATTTTTGTTATAGCGGGAATGGCGATTCCCAGCGTGATGGAGGAAACGGGAACGGTGGCGGCAGCGAAAGAAAACAAACGTGCGGAACAAATGTTGGGCCTGGGCACAGCGGTCAGCCAACCTATGAGCCCGGCATTTGCAGAGCAGGGCAAAACCGCACGGACAAACCCGTTCTTCGAGCCGAGCACGCTGCCGTTCCAGGCGCCGCCATTCGACCGGATCAAGGACAGCGACTTCCAGTCGGCGATTGACGAAGGCATCAAAAAGCAGTTGGCCGAGATCGAGAAGATTGCGCTCAACACTGAGCCGCCCACGTTTGAAAACACCCTCGTGGCCATGGAGAAGTCCGGACAGCTTCTGAGGCGAGTGCGACTGACGTTCGATGCTCTGAACGGAGCCAACACCGACGATACACTGCAGAAAGTGGACCAATACGAGGCTCCAAGGCTGGCGGCGCGTCGTGACGCGATCTACCTGAACGCCAAACTTTTCCAGCGTGTCCGGAAGATCTACGAAGATCGGCACAATTTGAAGCTGAGTCCCGAAGCACAAAAACTTGTGGAAGTGTATTACCACGATTTTGTACATGCGGGCGCCAAACTCCCGGAGTCCGAAAAAGCAAAGCTGAAGGAAATCAATCAACAACTCTCCACGCTGGAAAGCGCATTCCAGATCAAACTTCTGGCGGCAACCAAAGCCGCTGCGCTGGTGGTCGATGACAAAGCCAAACTGGCAGGGCTGAACGATGGCGCGATTGCTGCGGACGCCCAGGCAGCGGACAGCCGCGGAATGAAGGGCAAGTGGGTGATTTCTCTGCAGAACACCACGCAGCAACCATCGCTGCAGTCGCTGAAGAACCGTTCGTTGCGCAAGGAATTGTTCGAACATTCCTGGACGCGCGCGGAAAAAGGAGACGCAAACGATACGCGCGACACGATTGCGACGATTGCGAATCTGCGAGCGGAGAAAGCGGCATTGCTCGGTTATCCCGATTATGCCGCATACGTTCTGGAGGACCAGATGGCGAAGAATCCGGCGACGGTGGAATCGTTTCTGGGAAAGCTTGTGCCGGCGGCAAAGGCAAAGGCCCGGGAGGAAGGGAGAACAATTCAGGACGTGATTCGCGGGGATGGCGAGAAATTCACGCTCGAGCCATGGGATTGGAACTTCTACGCAGAGCAGGTGCGCAAGGCGAAGTACGACCTCGACGAAAACGAGATCAAACCCTACTTCGAATTAAACACTGTGCTGGAGAAGGGCGTTTTCTTTGCCGCGAACCAGCTTTACGGGCTGACATTCAAGGAGCGCAAGGACATTCCGGTGTACCAGCCAGACGTGCGCGTCTTTGAAGTGTTTGACAAGGATAGCTCGCCGTTGGGCTTGATGTACTTCGACTATTTCAAACGAGACAACAAATCGGGCGGGGCCTGGATGGACAATTTGGTAATCCAGTCCAAGTTGCTGGGCACGAAGCCGGTGATCTATAACGTCGCGAATTTCACGAAACCCGCACCGGGAGAGCCTGCACTACTGTCCTTCGAGGACGTAACCACGATGTTCCACGAATTCGGTCATGCCCTGCACGGATTCTTCGCGGATCAGGAATACCCGACGCTCTCGGGCACAAACGTGGCGCGGGACTTTGTGGAATTTCCCTCGCAGTTCAATGAGCACTGGGCGCTCTATCCCGCGGTGCTGAAGAACTACGCGATTAATTACAAAACCGGACTGCCCATGCCGGAAGAATTGGTGGAAAAGATCAAGAAGGCCGCCAAGTTCAACCAGGGCTACCGGCTGACGGAACTGCTCGCGGCAGCGCAGCTTGACATGCAGTGGCACACGCTCCCGGCCAGTGCGCCGAAAGAAAACGTGGACGAGTTCGAGAAGGAGGCGCTGAAGAGGACGCAACTCGATCTGCCGGATGTTCCACCGCGCTACCGTTCGAGCTATTTTCTGCACATTTGGAGCAACGGTTATGCGGCCGGCTACTACGCGTATTTATGGACGGAGATGCTGGACGACGACGCCTATGAATGGTTTACGGAGCACGGAGGAATGACCCGAGAAAACGGCCAGCGTTTTCGTGATGTGATTCTTTCGCGTGGACATACGGAAGATTATGGAACGATGTTCCGCGCCTTTTATGGTAAGGATCCGGAGATCGGGCCGATGCTGAAGTACCGCGGGCTGGAATCCGGGGGCAGCGGTCAGTGATCGACTTCAGGCGGTCTGACCTTTTGCGGGTTGCGGTATGCCCTGGAATTCCAGGGGAAGATGGGCATCCACGAGAGATGCACCGCCATCCACATCAATTAATTGACCTGTGATCCAACTTGCTTCCTCAGCACAGATCAAGGCGACCGCGTTGCCAATATCGGCAGGTGTTCCTAACCGCCGCATCGGCGTCCAACCGCGCTCCTGCCATTCGCGCAATCCGGTCTGAAATACTTCGGGGAGGCTGTCGAGCACACTGTCTTCCACCCAGCCGGGGCTGAGGCAGTTGACAGTGATTCCTCGGGAAGCCAGGGCAACGGCGAAATAGCGAACTAGCGCTTCCATAGCAGCTTTCGCGGCGCCCATGGCGACCCACGGCTGCCAACTGCCGAAGCGTCCGCCCGGTGCAAAGGTGATGGCGATGATTCTGCCACCTTCGGACATTAAGGAAGCGGACTCGCGCACGGCAACGAGAAAAGCCTTGGCCTGAGAATCCACTGCCGTGTCCCATTTGTCGAGCGTGATCTCCATCGCGGGCTGGTAAAACGTAGGGGCTTCCGGGCGAGCATTGCTTACGAAAATATCCAGGTTACCGAACTCCGAACGAACCTTCTCGAAAATCCCGTGCACCTCCTCGGGGTGGCATACATCGGCCTGCACCAAAAACCCGTCTGATCCAAGCTCACGAATCTTCTCAAGGGTAGATTTTGCAGCTTCAAAGTTCTGGTAATAATGAACCGCGACCTGTGCACCTTCCTTCGCAAGCTTGAGCGCGATCCCACGCCCGATGCCGCGAGAGCTTCCGGTGATCAGGGCCTTTCTATTCTTGAATGACATACGCACCTCCACGTACCGTCAGTGGGGCGGATGTTAGACCTCTCGCGGCAGACGGTCAATTGCTCGAAAGCCAATCCGTGGGTC
Organism: Terriglobales bacterium; assembly: GCA_035518615.1. Taxonomy (GTDB): domain Bacteria; phylum Acidobacteriota; class Terriglobia; order Acidiferrales; family UBA7541; genus Acidiferrum. Next base: position 37,588 of record DATIXL010000016.1, read on the forward strand.
CAGGACTACTCGTCAGAGTCGCCGGAGTCCACGGGGATATCAAGGCCAGCGCGGGCGAGGAGGCGGCGAAGCGCTTCTTCACCAGCGGCGCCGCGCTGAGTGCCGGCGATATTTCCATCGCGGTCGATCACCACATAAATGGGATAGGCGTTTGCCTGATACATGGCGGCGAGATTGGTGTCGTCCATGAGAACCACCTTGCAGGTGCGCGGATGAACGTCGAGGTACTTCTTCACGGTTTTCTTCGATTCCCCGACGTCAATCGCGAGAACGATCAATCCTTTGTCGGCGAAATCATGATTGATCCTATCCACGAAAGGCGCTTCATCGGCGCAGTATTTGCACCAGGTGGTCCAGAAGTCGAGGAGGACTACTTTGCCTTTGATGGAGGCGTTGTTGAAGGATTCGCCGTCGGTGGCGCGCGCGGTGAAGTGTGGTGCCGGTTCGCCGCCCGAGGCAAAAGCGATTGCGCCGAAAAAGACCGGCAGCAGGACAGAAAGAAAACAAGTTATCGTTTTGGTATGAATGGCGCGCATGGGTGTGTCAGTTCTATCGATGCCCTCTTAACACCCCTCATCATAAGGGACACGAGGAAGCGGGAACGATCTTGAAATCCGTGATGGGATGAAGTTCCCAGAGGGTGTGGGAGAACATCCCTTTTCTCCCGCGTGGTTCGACATCGCCGTTGGTTTTGAGGTGTGAGTCGTCGTAGAAAAGCTGGCCGGAAACGCGGACGCAGACAGCGTGAATCATGACGGAGCCGCGGGTGGAAGGCTCGTTGTTGCGCAACATTTTCGTTTTGATGTAATTGCGCACGGTGTCTGTGCGCTGCTTCACGTCGGGATCGTTCACGAAATCAGGTTTGGGGGCTTCGACGATGATGCAGTCGTCGTTCGGCGTGGGCTTGTCGGTAATGGTGCGGGCTTTCGTGCTGATCTGGATGTGATAATCGCAATCGTCCTCGGTGGCGACCAGATACAGCCAGCCGGTAGTCCGCAGGACGTCGCCCTCTTTGACGTTGAGCGAATTCGGGAACGCGGGTATGCGCGCTTTCTCAAAGTCGGCGTCATTGTTGGTGACACCTTTGGCAGGCGCCAGCGCAAGAAGATCGGTGAGTGCCACGGTCTTCGGGCTATCAACGTTCGGGTTCGGAGGAAGGCTGGTCTTGATGACCCAGCGTTCAGAGCCGGGACCGTTGCAGGTTTGGGCGCTCGCACCAGAAGCGGAGACGCCAAGGGCCAAAACGGCCAGAACGCCACAGACCATTCGGGGACTTTTGATGCTGAACATCGATGGACCTCGCCGAGATGAAATCTGGAGGGTATTAATTACAGAATGAATACTCCAGTGAGAAAAAGTAGTCAAGCATGAAAGCGATAGGCAACGACTCGACGGGATGGACGGAAGTGGACTAGGATGAGCGGAAGTTGTTCGGTCAGATCAGCTGCGGCCTTGACTATAAACAAAACTGTGGACAGCCGCGCCCGAACTAAACATGGGAATGACGGTGAGGAAACGATGGAAGCACAACTGAGCCTGGAATTTCTGCGGGTGGTTGAGAATGCGGCAATCGCTGCAGCGAGGACGATGGGATACGGCGATCGGCACAAAGCGGACGAAGTGGCTGTGGAAGCCATGCGCAAAACGATGGATTCGCTGCAGATGGACGGGACCATCGTGATCGGCGAAGGAGAAAGGGACGAAGCGCCGATGCTGTTCATCGGCGAAAAGGTGGGTCTGGCGACGCACGCGCCAAACGCGAACTTTCCGGCAGTGGACATCGCGGTAGATCCGCTGGAGGGAACGAATCTATGCGCTACGGGAGCGGCCAACGCGATCACCGTGCTGGCGGCGAGCGAGCGTGGCGGATTGTTGCACGCACCGGATCTGTACATGGAAAAGATCGTGGTGGGGCCGGCGTGCAAAGGCGCGGTCGAGCTGGATGCCCCGGTGGCCGACAATCTGAAAGCGATGGCCAAAAGGCTGGACCGGGACGTTGAAGACCTGGTGGTGATCGTGCTGGACCGCCCGCGCCACGAGAAACTGATCGGCGATATCCGGAACGCGGGAGCGCGGATCAAACTGATCGGCGATGGGGATTTGTCCGCGGGAATTTCAGCGGCCGTGATCGGGACTGGCGTACACGCGGTGATGGGGATCGGCGGAGCTCCGGAGGGCGTATTGACGGCCGCGGCGCTGCGCTGCCTGAACGGGCAGATTCTTGCAAGGCTGATGATTGCGAAACCGGAACACGCCGAGCGGCTGGCCAGGATGGGCGTCAACGATCCCAAGCGGATTTACGATACGCAGGATCTTGCCCCGGGAAAACGAATGATCTTTGCATGCACGGGCGTGACGGACGGAAATTTATTGCGAGGAGTGCGGTTTTTCGGAGAGGGGATCCGGACGCATTCGATGATCATGACGCAGGACGAGCGGCAGGTTCGGTTCATCGATTCGGTGCACCTGGAAAAAAGACCGGATGTGAAGGTGCGGTTCAATTAAGGAAGGGATTGGGAAAAAGGGACCAGGAGGCGAAAGAGTGGTCATCGAGATGCGCACCTATAAAACGAAACCGGGAATGCGCGCGGCATTTCTGGAGGTGTTTCGCTCGAAGTCCATCCCGGCGCATGAGGGAATCGGAATGAAAATTCTCGGTCCGTTTCTTTCCGTCGAGGATCCCGAAACCTTCTTTTTCATGCGCGGTTTTCCGGACCTGGCGTCGCGCGAGCCGATGAAAGCGAAATTTTATGAGGGAGATCTCTGGAAGCGTGAGCTGGAAAATATCCTGATGCCGATGCTGGAAAAATACGAAGTGGTGCTGGTGGAGGATCTCGATGGAATGGTCCAGTGGTGACCTGACGCTGACCTTGCCGTAATAACAAGTCCTTTCCTTTCCACGAGTTACAAACGAGTCTGCGAATCGTCCCGACCATCCGTATCATTATAAAAAAGTTAAGTAGACAATTGAAATCTGCCCATCGAATCCTGACCGGAAGAACAGGGACGCTTTCAGCACAGCGGGGTTGCATGGAGGGAATTCACGAGGCCAGCTATGCGATGCTGAAGCGAGAGGCGTGGGTGTGCGTGAGCACCCATCCGGGAGTTTAGTGATGGCTGAAGGTTCGGTTTCGGGTAGCGGTTCCTCTTCCTCGAAATCTTTGATGTGGATGACCGCGGCGCTGTTTGCAGGGATGGCAGTCCTGTTAACAGGAGGACTTTTCCTCGCGGGCCGCGTTGTGCGTTCCTATGGGATTCGCGCTTCGCTGGGCTCCAATACCGTCCAGACGAAGCAAGGAACGTACCGACTGGAGAGGGAAAGGGAGGTTGGACCCGCGGTGCCGATGTACCCGCACGCTTCCCTGGTGGTTCCGGGTGACGACGAGGCTGCCCAAGCCGCCAAAGACGCGCAAAACGGCATCGCGCGAGTGATTTACGAATCGGACGATTCCACGGAATTTATAGATAAATGGTATCAGGATCATTTGCCGCAGGGTTTTGAGCGGCACGACGCGGAAACGCCACGCTCGGAAATTTTAACGGCTGCGGGAGTACGCGACAACGATATTGCTTTCGATGCAACGAAGAACGGACACACCAGAGTCGTGGTGATTTCAGAATTGATGGGCGGCACCACAAAGATCTCGATTGTGCGTATTGAAAGGCCTGAACCAGCTGACTCCAATCCGGCTACTCCACAACAACCGTAGAACCTCAGAATCCGTCGTCATCGAAAAGAAAAATCACAGGAGCGCCTGGGCGCGCTTGACCGCCATCCGTGTGGCCAATCGTAATGATCGCGGACTTGTATCTCTCTCAGCGTGGAAGAAAATTTGCGTTCCGCGCGCGGGAATCCAGAAAAAATGGAAGAAACACAGCGGGATAACCAAGAGGATGCACCTTGGGTGCGAGGGTTCGCTTTGCGCGGCCGGCTTGTGCGCTTGGGGTACAGAAGTCCGGATTCATGGAAATCGTGAACGTAGGAGCATTGGCGCTGGTGCCACCTCCGCCGCCTGGCGGATTGGAAACAGTGCTGCCCTGCTGATCCGGAGAAGGCTTGTTGTAGACGGAGACAATCGCGCAGCCTTCGGTCTGAAGATAGTTGCTGTCCACTGTAACCTGGATAAGCGATGAAGTGATGCTGTCGGGGTTGAAAGTGTATTGCGATGGGCCAAAGTTCCAATAGACGAGGGATCCCCCGGTGGGATCGGAAGTGGGAAGGAAATTCGATCCGTTGATCATGAGAGTGAGGGAGGCGCTGCCCGGAGCAGTAATCGTGGGTGTGATGGAGGAAATGACCGGAACAGGATTGGGTGGGGGATTTATGATAAAGGCGACGACGTTCGAGAGGCCGTTGTCGGTCGAGCCCGAGTGGGGATTTAGGGTGTTGACGATGGCCGATCCGGGCTGCGCGATGAGCGCAGCGGGAACTGTAGCGGTCATGTAGAGGATGTCGCCGGAGCTGTCGGTTACCACGGTGGAAGCTATGGTTTTGCCATTCCATTGGACTACGGTTTTGGTGACGAACCCACTTCCCTGGACGGTGAGCGTAAAGTCCGGGCTTCCTGCGGCAATGGTGGAAGGCGAGAGGGTGGTGATCACGGCACCGGTGTTGTTCTGAAATGTATTCCCATAATCATTGCAGCCAGAAACGAAAGACAAGGCCGCAAGCATTCCCAAGTTAACTGCCGAAAACCGCTTCATGGAGACTCCCCTTCCAAACCCTGGCAAACCGCAGTGCACCTGCCATGCCAAATCGGCGACGAGATTAGGATGCACAATCGCTGCGGAGCGTTGACCCGCGCGAGAGGACTCCGGCGCGAGACCGGCTTGCCAAACCCCTGACCGATCACCCATGTCGCTGAACTCTCTAATCATTCCATTCAACCGGGGGGCAGGTCAATGAGAGGGAACCTTGGAGTCGGACGGCGACAACGGGGAATTGAGAGCTTCGAGGGACGCGCGCGCCAAAGCTTGAATGCGTGCTGCACACTCGGGGTCGCGAACGGGAACGGCCTGTGCGGCGCGGTAGGAAGAGATCGCCTGCGGATTGCGGCCGAGTTTCGCGAGCGCGTCACCCCGAAGGAGCAGGAAGTGCGGATTGGATGGATATGCTTCCGTCAGAGGAGTGATGAGCTGTAGGGCGCGGTCATAGTCTTGGTCGTATTTGATGGAGTTTAGTGCGAGATAGAAGGACGCGTCCTGCCGGGAGAGCTGGCCATTCGCGATGGCGGTTTCAAGCTGGCGAATGCCATCCTGCTTGCTTCCTCCAGGAATGCCCATGAAGAAGCGGAGGATTTTGGCGATCGTACCGAGAGTGTCCACATAGTAGTTGTAGAGACCCAAGCCGAAGTCCGCGTCGGCGAATTTCGGGTCTAGCTGAAGCGCCCTGAGAAATTGTTCGCGTGCGTGAACGCCTGCGCGTGCCACGTTGCGATTCTCCCCGCGAAGACCGTAGAGACGCGCAGCCAAAGCCTCACCCATCCCCGCATAAAAATGCATTGGCGCCGAGTCCTGCTTTTTGAGTTGGGATTCCGCGAGGGAGGTGACTTTCGCAGCGAGCTCGAGATAACGCTGATCCTGAGGAAGCTTGGGGCGGCGACGCGCATCGGTAAAGCCGTACTTGTACTCGGCTGAGGTGCACCAGATTTTCCACCCGAGGGCTTCGGCTTCGAGAAGGAAACCGAGAGGATCTTCGGGCCGGGATTGCTCGAGGCCCTGCGCTTCTGAGATGGCGCCGTCGAGGTCGAACGAATAGATTTTCTGTAGGATTGGCGCGGCTTCCGGAGCGTAATCCGAAGCGGCAACGCAAGGAGGACAGCAAGAGAGCGAGGTGGCCAAAAGGGTCAGCGGGAGCAAACAGACGAAACGCCGAGGCATGATGAAGAGTCCGCGAGAAGAAGCAAGCGCATTCACGATTTTCCCGAGATTATTCTAACAGCGCGATGAACAGCGGGAAATTCGAGAGGCATTTGGGCAAAGGGGAAGCATTTGCTATTCTCGGTGCGCGATGGGCGGCGTCGTAAAATCGCAAGGGCCACTCTTCGATCGAGTGGTCGGCCAGAAAGGGTCCGTGGCGCTGATAACCTCCGGCAGTTGTCACCGGGGGTGTGCCGAGCATATCGCCTCTTTGTAAACCTGCTCAGCGCTTCCAGCGTGCACTGAGCCTTCCTGCTGGTATGGTGTACGGGTACAAATCCATGTGCCAGTGGCCGCAAATCCAATAGGCAAGAGGTGAAAAGTATGGCCCTCGTCCCCCGTGTGCAAGGAAATCGAGCATTTTTCGCTGTAGCCGTCTGCATATCCTTGCTTTTGGCATGCGTTGCGTCGCCTCCCGCGAGCGGACAAAACCAAAAGAAGAAAAAGAACACCCCACCAGCGGAATCTCCCGCGGCACCTATCATTCCCATGACGGATGAACAGCAAATTGATTATTTGATTTCCGGGATGCTGGGTGCCTGGCAGATCGGTGACGCGGAGCGTATGCATCAGTACTTTTCCGACGATGTTTCCGTGGTCAAAAGCATCTGGGAGCCGCCGGTGATGGGTTGGGCTACGTACGCGCAACTCTACAAGCAGGAACGCAGTAGCATGGAGCAGGTGAGGCTGGACCGAAGCAATACCTTCATCTGGGTGAACGGGAACACGGCTTGGGCGTGCTACCAGTGGGATTTTTCAGCGGTAATCGGTGGACAACTGCAGGGCGCGCGCGGACAAACCACGCTGGTCCTCGTTAAAAAGGACACTCGCTGGCTGATCGTACACGATCATTCAAATGTCGTGGAGCGGGCCCAAGCGAGACCTGCGACCAGCCCAACCCCGGGCGTGCAGGAACCGAACCAACAGAAACCAGGGCGGTAGAATCGCCGGGAGTATCGCCTCCACGGCGGGCAGGTCAGAAGTTCTTCAATCCCTGGTAGAGCCAGAGACCCGCAGTAACCACCAGCAATGTACCCGCCAGGATTCCCGTCAAGAGAATCGGCCGGGAGAGCGTGTTGATCCTGCCGACAAGATCCCGCTGCTCCTTGGCCATGTGCTCTTCCGCTGGATCAATGAACAACTGATCGTCCTCGTGACTTTCCAGGAGATTCCGCCAAAGAAGAAGCCCTAAGAAGACGGCGGTGACGACTGCCCAAACGATGAGTAGGTAGAGGACAGGGCCCGAAAGCGTATAAGAATCCATGTTGACCTCCCACTGGATCCGGCCCACGGTGCCTGGCCCGCGACGGGTAGGCAAGGGGTACTGAGGCTTTCCTGAGGCGGAGTATAGCACCAAGTATTAAAAAAGCCAGTCCAGAGCATTTACGAAAATGATAAGGGTAGGAATCTCGGGGAAAGTTGCTTTGGGGCAGGGAAACCCGGTCAACTTCAAGGACGAAGAAATGCGAAAAGGGACTCTTGCGCCTGGGCCGCAAAAAAGGATTTCGCGGCGTGGGCGTAGCACAAGTTGCGGGGGAAGAGGCCGGCTGATAAAATTTGTCGTTTGCCGGGAGGCCTCTGGCCGTCGAGGGGAAGGCGGACGCAGGCACGGCAACCCCTCCAGAAAGAGAAACCGCACCAAGGCGGACTGAATCGCCTGGTCCCCTTCAGGCGAACGTCCGACCCAGGCTCCTGCGGAAGGGAGAAAACGAGTGGCAAAGTACGATGTGGCAATTATCGGGAGTGGCCCGGGGGGATACGTCGCGGCGATCCGAGCCGGAGAACTGGGATTGAAAACCGTGGTCGTCGAAAAGGATCCCTTCCTCGGCGGAACCTGCCTGCATGTCGGATGTATTCCCACGAAAGTGCTCTTGCACCACGCGGATGTTTACGACCATTTCAAAAATGCCGCCGAGCTCGGATTTGAAGTGAGCGGCCTGAAAATCAATTGGGCCAATATCCTCGAGCGCAAGGACAAGATCGTCAAAAAACACGCGAAAGGGATCGAGTTTCTCTTCAAGAAAAACAAGGTGGAGTGGGTGCAAGGCTGGGGGCGATACGATGGACCCGGACGCGTCAGCGTGGACAACAATGGGAAGAAGAGCACAATCGAGGCGTCCAATGTTTTGCTGGTAAGCGGTTCGGAGGCGCGTTCGCTCCCCGGAATCGAGCCGGATCATAAAACGATCCTGACCAACCGCTCGATCCTCGAACTCCCGGAGATTCCGAAGACGCTGATTGTGATCGGCGCGGGCGCCGTGGGCGTGGAATTCGCATCCATCTACAATTCCTTCGGAACGCAGGTCACCATTCTGGAAATGCTGCCGCGCGTCGTTCCCGTGGAGGACGAGGAGATTTCCGCGGAACTCGAAAAGGCGTTCAGGAAGCGGAATATCCAGATTCAGAACAGCGCGATGGTGGAAAGCGCGAAGATAGACGCGAAGGGCGTGACCGTCGCCTTCAAGGATAAGGACGGCAAAACGCAGACGCTGCAAGCTGAAAAACTGCTGGTGGCCGTCGGCCGCAAACCGATGACCGAAAATTGTGGTTTGGAAAAAACGAAAGCCCGAATGGAACGCGGATTCGTTCACACCGGCCCATTGATGGAAACGGACGAAAAAGGCCTCTATGCGATTGGCGATATCGTGGCGGGCATGCCGCAACTTGCGCATGCGGCAATGATGGAAGGGATCGTTGCTGTCACGCACATCGCCGGCAAGCCAACGCAACCAGTGGTGAAGACGCGGATCCCGAACGCGACATACTGCGAGCCACAAATCGGCTCGATCGGGCTCACGGAAAAGCAGGCGAAGGATGCGGGATACCAGGTAAAAATCGGCAAGTTTCCGTTTGTCGGAAACAGCAAGGCGACGATTCTCGGCAGCCATGGAGGTTTCATTAAGGTGGTGAGCGACGCGACGTACGGGGAAGTGCTGGGCGTGCACATCATCGGGCCGCTGGCGACGGAGATCCTCTCGGAAGCGGCGGCGACGCTCAACCTCGAAGGAACAGTTGACGACATGATGAACATGATCCACGCGCATCCGACGGTCTGGGAAGCGATGGGCGATGCGTTCGCAAGTGTGAGGGGATTGCAGATTAACGTCTAGCGGAAGGTCGAGCTTCGGGTGGACATTTCAGAGAGCAGAAACGTGCGCGCTTCCTTGGTGGTAGATCTGGGATTGCTGGGTTACGCCGATGCGTACGCATTGCAGAAGCGGATTGTCGAGGCGCGTAAGGCAGGATGGATCGGCGATGTCCTGCTTTTCTGCGAGCATCCTCACGTAATCACCCAGGGCAGGAACGGGAAACGGGAACATCTTCTGGCGAGCGAATCTGTTTTGCGGCAGAAAGGCGTGGAGTTTTTTGAAACCAGCCGCGGCGGCGATATTACGTATCATGGGCCGGGACAAATCGTCGGCTATCCGATTTTGAACCTGGGCGAAATCCGGCGCGACGTCGCCTGGTATGTTCGCATGCTGGAAGAGGCGATGATCCGGACCACCGCGGAATTCGGCGTCGAAGCGAAGCGCGTTGCGGGCAGAACCGGAATCTGGGTGGGCACCGGAGACTCCGAGGAAAAGCTGGGCGCGATCGGCGTTCACCTCAGCCGCTGGGTCACTTCGCATGGTTTTGCGTATAACGTCTTCACCGATTTACGGTACTTCGACTGGATCGTCCCATGCGGGATCGCGGACCGCAAAGCGACGTCTCTCGATAAACTGCTGGGACGAAGGGTGGCGCTTAAATCGGTGAAGCCAAAACTGGCCAGGCACCTCGCAGACGTTTTCGGGCTCGAGTTGCATGAGCGTTCGCGCGAAGAATTGATAGAGCTGCTGGAATCCGCAAAGGCTGAGTCGCTCGCCGCAGCCGTTCCGGAGCTACCGTCAGGGGCGGCCGTGCTGTTGGAGAAAGAATGAAGACCCGATTGACGCGCCAGCAGTACCTGGACCTTTACTACTACATGCGGCTGAACCGCGCCGTGGAAGACACCATGGTGAAGCTGTTCCGCCAGAACAAAATCGTCGGCGGACTGTATTCGAGCCTGGGCCAGGAAGCGGTCTCTGTCGGCAGCGCGTATGCCCTCGAGAAAAAAGACTGGCTCGCGCCGATGATCCGCAACATCGGGGCGCTGCTCGTCAAAGGCGTGCCGCCGCGCGACGTCTTCATGCAGCACATGGCGAAATACGATTCACCAACCAGGGGAAAAGACGGCACAAGCCATTTTGGCGACCTGGAGAATCTGCACATCGTTTCGCCCATTTCCATGCTCGGCGATCTGATTCCGGTGATGACCGGCGTGGCGATCGCGGGAAGATATCTGGGGCAGAAGATTGTCACGATGACATGGATCGGCGACGGTGGAAGCTCGACAGGAGTGTTTCATGAAGGGCTGAACTTTGCGGCGACGCAAAAGGCCGCGTTCGTACTCATTCTAGAAAACAACCAGTGGGCCTATTCCACGCCGGTGCGGCGGCAAGTGCCGATCGAGAATTTGGCGGACCGCGCGCGCGCCTATGGCATTCAAAGCTTTATCGTGGATGGAAATGATGTGGTCGCCGTCTATACGACCGCCAAGGAAGCCGTCGAGCGGGCACGCAACGGCGAAGGGCCGATCTTGATCGAGGCGAAAACATTTCGGAGGCTGGGTCACGCGCAGCACGATCCCGCGGAGTATGTTCCCAAGGAGATGCGCGCCTACTGGGAAGCGCGCGATCCGATTCTCCTTTATGAAAAATTCCTGACCGCCGAAAAGCTGCTGGACGCGAAAGGCAAAAGGCAGATTGACGACAGGCTGGAAGCCTTGCTGGCAAAGGAACGGGAATTCGCGGAGAATTCGCCGATGCCGCCGCCGGAGTTTGCCGAAACGGGCGTCTATTGCGCGGGCGACGATTGCCACAAGATCCGCGCAAAATGGGAACGGCCCCTCAGCGAAGTGACGCCACCGCGGTCTAGCGTGAAAGCCGTATGGACGGTTTCAGGGTTCGGCAGCGGCAAGAGTTCCGCGGGCGGAAGCGCGCCGATCCATTTTGGCGATACAGCAGCTCCGGCGGAAGAGAAATCTGCGGTTGGGAACGGCGCAACTTCAAAAGCGGTGAAAAAAAGGGCCAAGGCAGCGGCGGCTTCCGCGAATTCGAGAAAGGCGAGGAAGTAGGCATGGCGCAAGTCACCTTTCTCGAAGCCATCAAGCAAGCCATGTTCGAGGAGATGGAACGCGATCCCACAGTCGTGCTCATTGGCGAGGATGTCGGCGTGTATGGCGGCGCGTTCAAGACCAGCGAGGGGCTCCTCGAAAAATTCGGCTGGGAACGCGTGATGGACACGCCCATCAGCGAAAGCGCCATTGTCGGCGCTGCCTGCGGCATGAGTTACATGGGACTGCGCCCCATCGCGGAGATGCAGTTCATTGACTTCGTCGTGTGCGCGTTCAACCAGATCACGAACTTTGTGGCCAAGGGGCATTATCTGTGGAACGCGCCGGCCCCGATGGTCATTCGCGGACCGGCCGGCGGAGGCGTGCACGGCGGGCCGTTCCATTCGGCGAATCCGGAAATGTATTTCGTGCACACACCGGGACTCAAAGTGATCTATCCCTCGACGCCGTACGACGCGAAGGGCCTGCTGAAGGCGGCGATTCGCGACAACAATCCGGTTCTGTTCTTCGAGCACAAATTTCTCTATCGCCGCATCAAGGGCGAGATTCCCGAGGGCGATTACACCGTTCCCATCGGCAAGGCCGCAGTGCGGCGCGAGGGGCGCCATTTGACGATTCTTTCCTACGCGGCGATGGCGCATACTTCTCTGGAGGCAGCGGAGGATTTGGCCAAGGAAGGGATCGAAGCGGAAGTGATTGACCTTCGCACGCTGCTGCCGCTCGATGAAGAGACCATCGTGCAATCAGTGAAGAAAACCAACAAATGCCTGGTCGTTCACGAAGACACAAAGACCGGAGGAATTGCCGGCGAAATCGCGGCGCTCTTGTGCGAAAAGGCTTTTGGCGACCTGGATGGTCCGCTCGTGCGCGTGACGGCTCTGGACACTCCGGTGCCCTACGCCCCGACTCTTGAAGAGCATTTTCTGCCCAACAAGGAGAAGGTCCTGCACGCTGCGCGGCAATTGGTTCGGTATTGAGGGCGCGCCATTCTGGACGCGATCGGCTCGGATTGTAGAACATGGCTACGCAGCAAGAATGAATTTGCAATTTCCAGAAGTGAGGAGACAAGGCAATGGCTGTTGACGTAGTGATGCCCCAGATGGGGGAAAGCATTTTTGAAGGCACGATTACCAAGTGGCTTAAGAAGCCTGGAGACAAAGTGGAGCGCGACGAGCCGCTCTTCGAAATATCAACGGACAAAGTGGACGCGGAGATCCCTTCTCCCTCCGCGGGCGTGCTGAAGGAGATTAAGATCACCGAAGGGCAAACCGTGCCGATCCAGACGATCGTCGCGGTGATTGATGCCGCCGGCTCGGCGGCCGGCACTCCTGCGTCTGCGCCCACGCCCGCCAAAGCGGAATCACCGAAGCCTGCACCGGTCCACGCTGCAGCGGCACCTCCGAAACCCGCGCCCCCGCCTCTTACAGCTGCGCCCGCGCCCGTTGCCGCGGCTGCTCCCTCAAAGGACGGCGGCCGCATTCATTCTTCTCCCCTCGTTCGACGCATGGCCAAGGAACACGGCATAGACCTTGCCGGTGTGGCCGGAACCGGGGCGGGCGGACGCATCAGCAAACAGGACATCGAAGCCGTCATCGCGGCGAGCGGTCCCGGTGCGGCACCCTCGGCGCCGGCCTACGAACCGCCAACTCCGGCGCTGCGACCATCTGCAGTTCCTCCGCCGCCCGTCGCTCCTGCTCCCGTGGCAGGACCGGCTGGCCCGGCGGCGCATGGCACCCAGTACATTCCGGCTCTGCAATTGGGCGTGCCGCGCGAACGAATCTACTTCGGCAACTACGAAGTGCAGCCGATGTCCGTCATGCGCCAGAAGATCGCAGAGCACATGGTGGCATCGAAGCACGTGTCGCCTCACGTGTACTCCGTGGATGAAATTGACATGACCAAGGTTGCGGCGCTCCGCGCTAAGGCGAAGTCCGAATTCGAGCAGCGTTACGAAACCAAGCTGACATTCATGCCTTTCTTTGTGAAGGCTGCCGTCGCTGGCTTGCGCGCGTTCCCCACGCTGAACGCTTCGCTCGACGGCACAAATGTCATACTGCACAAGGAGATCAATATTGGCATTGCCGTGGCGCTCGACTGGGGCCTGATCGTGCCCGTGATCAAGAACGCCGATGAAAAGAATCTCCTGGGCATTCAGCGCACCCTGAACGATCTCGCGGAACGCGCGCGATCAAAAAAGTTGCGCCCCGAAGAAGTTCAAGAGGGCACCTTTTCGATCACCAATCCCGGCGTTTTCGGAGGTCTCTTCGGCTTGCCGGTGATCAGCCAGCCGAATGTGGGGATTCTCGGCCTTGGTGCGATCGAGAAGCGGCCTGTGGTGATTGACGATGCGATTGCCGTCCGCTCGATGTGTTATGTTACGTTGAGCTACGACCACCGCGTGGTGGACGGCGCCATCGCCCACCAGTTCATGCACAAGGTCAAGGAAACGCTGGAAAATTGGTCCGAACCGCTGGTTTGAGGAGCGCTCGCTGGCTCGTTTGCGGGAAGCTCCTTGGCTATTGCAATTGCGCCCTGAGTTTCGCTACCCAAACCGCAAAACCTTCCATGGGCACGGGTTCGATTCCGGAATCGCGCAGGGTGTCACGCACGAACCGGTGGCGTTCGTTCTCCGCTTGTAAAGCGACATCGGTGACCGCCAGAAATTCTGAAGCAAACGGCGCGCGCTTGGCGATGCGATCTGCGGTGTATGCGTACAGTTTGCAATCCCCCGGCGACCGCGTCACGCTCAGCGTTTGCACAAAACCTCGCGTGCCGTTCTTCCGGTAGCAGTAGTCTATGCGCATGGGATCGCCGGGAAACGTATAGGGACTCGCGCGCACGGCCCGCTCGATGCGCTCCCACAAGCGCGCCTGCCTCCACACTTGTGAGCAGTACCCACGAATGACCGCACGGCTTCCCGGAGCTCCCACGCGCACAGCCGCGCGGGGAGGCGCGACATGCTCCGTGTACAGCCGCTCGAGTTCTGCGTCCAGATCTTCGGCGTACACTCCCTTTTGCGGCGCGAGTTGCACCCCGTTTGAAAGCGTTTCATTCCACTTCTCGACGAGCGTCTGCACCGCCCCGTTCGCGGCCCGGGGATTCCCGATTCCAGCTTCCTTCAAGAACGTGGTGAAGCGGTCTTCGAGGTGATCCCGGAATTCCCGCAACGTGTCCTCGTTGGCGGCGGGCTGCAAACGCCGGATGCGCGCGAATTCGTCCTGCTCCTCGATCAGCCGCAGCCGCAGTGCCGCGGTTCCGGGGTCATACACCAGCACGCCAATGTTCACCCATTCGTCGCGGATGAGATCCGAGGTATAGCGAAGAATGTGGTAAACGAATTTGTCGTCCCTTTCCTCCGCAATCGCTCCAGTCACGGTTCACACCCAGTTCGGAAATGGCTGGCGTGTAGTCTGCTTCGCCGCCAAAACCAGTTCTGGTACGCGGGTTCTCCGGCGGACCAGTTGTTCCGCAAGCCGGTGAAGGGCATCGAGATCGTCCGCGTACCACTCCGGCGGAATTTCTCCGATGATTTCATCCAGCACCCTCTCGTTCATGCGTTTTTCCAGCCTTTCGATCCACGGGCCGAAGGATTCCCGCCCAGTTACACCCTCGTAGACGCGGTTGCGCGCATACAAACCGCGCAGCGGCGCATCGGGAAAATTCCATTCTCCGGCGTTAAAACAGAATCCCTGATCAATCATTACCGTGCGGAAGCCGGCCTCGGACAGATCCTGCCCGGGCTGGGGCTGCTGGAAAAAGAGCGTCTGCCGCCCGTTGGTGTTGCAGGTCCACTTGTCAAAGATCAGCATGCCCGCAAAATCGTGCAGATTCTCAACGTTTGAAAGCTGCGGATCGGGCAAAAAATCGTGCAGCGTGAGCCGGTGCGGATCGCCCGGAAATCGCGAGCCGAATTGCAGCCCCGCCTTGCAGGGGATGCGCGTGCGCGGCGTTTCGACACATAAATCCGGCGTCAATCGAATCAGATCCTCGCTCACATAAACGATCCCCGTCGGTGTCGTTGGAAGCCCCAACCTTGCCGCAAGCTTGGTTCCCAGCAACTCGTTCACCAAAATCCGTGGATGCTGCGGATTATTTTGGAACTTCACCACGTAATAGTGGCCGTCCGAGCAGCGCATCAGGTGCGCTTGCGCCCCGCCCCGCATGCGGCGTATGTGCTCGAGAGCACGCAACATAGCCAGGTATCCTAATCGTACGTCATCTTTCAGGCAAGAATTTGGGGCTTATTTCTCCGTCTTCCCGAAGTGGCACCACGTCTTGTGCTCGAAGGGGACCATTCCGTCCGCCGCATGCGCCCGGAGAGAAACCCCTCTGTGCAAAAAGGAGACGGCCCGCCTGCGATGCGGGCCGCCTTCGTCAAACCCTCACGATCCCGGGGTAAACTAACGCCGCTTCTTTTTCCTGGCGGCTTTCTTTGGCTTCTTCGCCGCCTTCTTTTTCGCCGGTTTCTTCTTTGCGGCCTTCTTCGGTTTTGCTTTCTTCGCCGCTTTCTTGGCGGGTTTCTTGGCCGCTGGTTTGGGAGCGGGGCGCGCGGCGGGAGCTTCTTCTTCCGGCTCCTCCGTGATCACCAGCTCTTCCTCTTCGGTCTCTACGATTTCATCTGCGTCCCCGCCCAACTCCTCGTCCTCCAGCGGCGACAGCTCGTTATCATCCTCGAAGTGATCCTTCTCGAAATCCATTCTATCCTCCCGTGGGGGAATCTTCTCCGGTTCGTCGGTGCGGGACTTCGTCCGGTTCGAGCCTGAACCGCAGCTCTGTCCTTGCGCGTTGGTATCGCATTCGAGAAACAAAGTCAAGAGAACTGCACACCAGGAAGGCCAACCGGATAAAATGAAGCGCCGCGTTTCCCGCTGGCTTGGAAAAAGCGGGGCGTGTCTGATTCCTACTTAACTAACACAAAACAAGGTAGTTAATTGTTCCTGGCAAGGGCGGATTCTGAGCTTGCGCGGGCTTTTGTGGACGTTTCGTGGCTCTTCTTCCGTCTTTTCCCGCTGCTCAAAGGTCTCGCTTCCGGAGGGCCGCCCAGCGTATAGATGCGCAGCACCATGCCGCGCCGCACGTGGTTCGTCCTTAAGTGATTCCATTTGCGAATTTCTTCGCTGCTCAGGCTGAAGCGGTCGGCAATTCCCTCGAGCGTGTCGCCACGGCGCACGCGATATCGCACCAGATGACGTTTGGTTTCGCTCACCGGCCGCGTCGCAGGAATAATCAGTTTCTCTCCGGGATCCAGGTCCTCGTTCTTCTCCAGATTATTTGCCGCGGCAATCGACTGTGCGGTCACGTGGTATTCCCTCGCGATCGCTGTCAGCGTTTCTCCCGGCTCCACGCGATGCCGCCTCCAGCTCACCCATTTATCGGGAGGAATGTCGGCAATCTCCGCCGAAAATTTCTCTGCCGTCCCTTGCGGCAGATGCAGCTCGAAGTTCGGATCGTCCGGCGTCGTCAAACGAAGCAGCGAAGGATTCAGCGCGCGCAGCGTGTCCACGTCCACGTCAATTGTTTCCGCAACCAGCCGCAGGTCAATCGGGCGCCCCGGCTTCACCACGTCGGTCGGAACCGGAGGGTCGGGATCCACTTCGATACCGTAGTGCGCCGCATCTTTCGCGATCAGAGTGAGCGCAATGATGATGGGTACATAATTTTTCGTTTCGCGCGGCAGCACGTTACGGCGGTACAGCTCCCAGAAATCCGCATAGCCCGTGCGCTCGATCGCTTTCTGCACGTTGCCGGGACCGCAGTTGTAAGCTGCCATGGCTAGATACCAGTCGCCGAACATCCCGTAAAGATCTCGCAGATGCTGCGCGGCCGCGCGCGTCGCTTTCTCCGGATCCTGCCTCTCATCCACCCACCACGTGTGGTGCAATCCGTATTCGTTGCCCCGCCATGCCACAAATTGCCAGATGCCGCGGGCACCCGCGCGCGAAAGCGCCAGCGGCTGGAACGCCGATTCCGCCTGCGCCAGATAAATCAGGTCCTGCGGCAAGCCTTCCTCGCGCAGGACGCGCGAGATCATCGCGCGATAGCGGCCGGACCGCCTCAGGCCAGTCTCCACGATCGCTTTCCCGCGCGGCGTTTGGAAAAAGTTCAAGAACGAAAGCACTTCGTCGTTTACCGTCAGAGGAAGGTCGTGCGAAGTGTTCTTGGCCGCCTCTTCGGCGCGCGCCTTGAGGCTCGGATCCACGGGAAAGGTCATCTCGGCGACTTCGTCAATCGCCGCCGGCACCGCCGGTGCTTCCTGAAAACCGTCCCCTGCCTGAAATGCCTGCAACTCCTCGGTATAGATCGTGTCTGTAACCCGGTGAAACAACTCGCTCAGCCTGGGGTCGCTGTTCAGGTCATAGCCGGATTCGAGCAGCCAATCCACGGCGTCATCAAAATCCCGCCGCGCCGAATCGAGATGTCCCGCCTTGTAGTTCTGTTCCCCGGAGGCAAATTTCTCTTCCACCTTTGCCGCCAACCAGGTGACGCCATCCGGAATCGGTGAGAGCAATACGGGAGGGTAATCCTTGGAGCCCGTCCACAAAGGCAGGAAACCCACTTCGGCGTCCGTGGGAGGTACTCGTGCCGCCGAAGGGGCGGGACGCAGCGCCGGAACCTGTGCCTGGACCGGCTTTTTGGCCGCATCCTCGCAGCCGCCTGCCAGAAACGCCGATAAGCTTATTCCTGCTAAAACCTGGAGCCGCCAGCTCATCTTTGTATGGTACGAACCCGCGCTTAGCTGGGTCAACGCTTTCCGGCGGGGTTGGGTTGACCAAATAACCACAAGAAGCCCGGCAGGCGGAGCCTTTCCCTGGCCGCAGATTGCGTGGCCGGACGACTCACAGCTATACGGCCGGTGCAACTTCAGGCTGGGACCACTCCTGCTGTTCCGGAAGGAGAGACTTTACGATGTCCTCCAGCTCGTGCGAACTCCGCACGTCGCCCGGAAAATTGTGCACGCTGATTTCCGCCACGGTCCCGTGCGCGGCGCGCACTCCCTGCAGCTCTTCTTGAAACCGCACCGCTAGCTTTTTTGCAGTCATGGAGTCCGTCTCCGGCATGACGATCCCGAAGAGAGCGGGCGAAAGCCGGTTGAGTGAGTCCGCCGGCCTCAACTTGCGAGAAATCGCTTTGGCGGTCTCGCTTCCCACTGCCGCCATGTCGCTCTTCTTGCCTGCTCCCTCTCTCGCCTTCAGCTTGACCAGCACCAGGGAAAGCGTCTTTTTCATCGTCATTGCGCGCCGGAATTCCATCGTCAGGCGGTCCCAGAACTGGTTCAAATCCGGCATGGATTGGAGCAAGTCTACGCTGGCCTGATGCTGCAGAGTGATATTCCGTTCCAGTTCCTCCAAAATTCCTTGCTTCAACTTCCTTACTGTCTTCTGATGATCCAGCAGATAAACAACAAAGAGAGGAACCAGCGCGCAGAATCCGAAAAACGCCGATCGCATCGTCCACTTGTTCCCCTCCGGGTGCAGGAACACTAGGGGATACATGAACACGGCCAGGCCGCCCGCCAGAATCAGAACAAAAACGATGAAGAGAACGGTCAGGTGCAGCTCGCGCCGCTCCAGGCGATCCAGTTCCTCGCGGTTAATCTTCGACATAGGAATCCACGCCGGCTCGAGACCCTTGGAAAGATATCTCGGCCTTCCAACGACGATCTTGGTGTTTTGGATTGCAGTGTGGCAATAGACCCGGGGTACCGTGTGGCGCAAGCAGCACTGTCCTCGCGCTGGGCCGGAAGGAGCCACAAAAAGAAAGCGGGCGGAGCGCCGAAACGCTCCGCCCGCCCGTTTAGCCAGTCCGTGGTTTACAGAGGCTGAACGTTGGAGGCCTGCAGGCCCTTGGGGCCGCGGACGACCTCGAACTCGACCGCTTGGCCGTCGTTCAGCGACTTGTAGCCATCCGCGACAATCGCGGAGAAATGGACGAAAACGTCCTCTCCGCTCTGGCGCTGGATGAAGCCAAAGCCTTTGCTGGCATTGAACCACTTGACTGTTCCTTGTTCTTTACTCACTTCAGTTATTCTCTTTTCAGATAAAGCTATCTGTGCCCCGCATTCCGGTTCCCGCCGTCCGCCGTTTCCGGCAGTACCTCGGGCGTCCGTCCATCTGCAGCTGCGTTCTGTGTTTCCGCGATGCGGGCACAAAAAAAGGCCGCGAGTTTGACCTCGCGACCGCTTCACAACTCCAAACGCGATACAAGAGCAACAAACGCAAAGACAGCATATCACAAGCTTGAGAAGAGCGCAAGAGGAATGCAAATTCACGCCTCGGGTGTGCCCTTGTTGATAAGACCGGCTTTCCGAACGGTTCGTTCGCCGATCAGTTCTTGCGCGTATAGCGGAAGACGTCGCTCTGGGCCTTGCCATTCTGCTCGAAGGTCCATTCTTGCGTCAGATGGTCCTTATCCACCATCATCAGCACTAGACGCACCATGTGCCCCTCCTCCGGGCTCCTCAACCCCGTCACGCGCACCAGTGTGAAATCGAACTTTTTCGTCGGGCCGGAGAGGGCAGCCGTCTGCATCTGCGGCTGGTTGCCTGCGCTGCAGTAGTGCGTCACCACGATGCGGTCTCCGTCCGCCGAGTACATGGTGATCATCTCCGCTTCTTTGGACGGCTCCATGCGCTCCATCAGCGCAGTGCCGTTGGAAACCAGCGTGTACGTCAGCTTCACCGGCGACCCGTTACCGCTGGTCCCTTCCCATTCGCCCACCAGCGGGATCAGTTGTGCAAATCCGGACGTCGGCTTGGCTTTGTCGTCTTTTCCAGAAGCATAAGCGCCGATCGCCATTGCCAATGGAATTCCCGCTGCCAGAAGACCCGCGAGTTTGATCCTCTTCATTTTGCCCTCCGTCATCCAGTGGTCTTTGGTAGAGGACCGATCTCCGGATAGCATACGCTGGACCCCCTCTTCACGCCACCTTCTGGCCAACCGTCTGACGTGCTTCGCATTGGGCCCGTCATCGTGACTCCTTCTGGCTTTGCGCGACAATTTGGCTCTTGGCCAAGCGGAAATCGCTCGGAAACTGGCTTGGGGGCCTCCTGCGAACGATGTCTTTAACCATTTGGCGAGCGGCGCAGCAAGACCTGGAAGCCGCCTACAAAATTGTCAAGGAATATTACGAGGCCGCCCATGTCCTCGCTCGAGATTCACCCAGTGAGTTCGCTCAGCTTTACTTCCCGCACGGCGCGGGAGTCTGGCTGGCACAAAAGGAGGACTCCATTATCGGCTGCATTGCTTTACGCGCATTGCCGGAGCACGAAGCAATTGGCGAAGTGAAGCGCCTCTATGTGCGGCCTGCTCACCGCAAAGGGGGAGTCGCACAAGCTCTTCTGGACGACTTGGAAGCTTACGCGGCCAGGGCAGGCTACGGCTGGCTATATCTTGATTCTGCTCCCGGCATGGACGACGCTGTTCGTTTCTACCGGCGCAATGGCTACGAAGAATGTCCCCGCTACAACCAGAACCCGCAGGCCGTAATCTTCTTGAGAAAAAAGATCTCGCTCACGTAAATCCTTGCGCTCGCCATTTGTGTGCTCCGTTCAGAGACTCAGAATCTTCTGTTCGAGAGCTTTGGCGATTTCCTCCGGCGCGCTTTCTTTCGAGAATTCCATCGGCTCGCCGATGTGGACAGTTACTTCCCCCAGGTGCGCCAATCGCCGCCTTTCCCGCTTCATCTGCCACACTCCATCCAGGCGCATCGGAACGATGGGCAAGTTCAGATTCTCTGCCAGGAGTCCGATGCCGGTCTGAAATGGGGCCATCCGGCCATCCTCCGAATTGTTCACCACTCCTTCCGGAAAAACGAGCAGGCTGTACCCGCGATCCACGGTTTCTCCAGCAAACCGAAAGCTTTCCCGGAAACCTGAGAACTGGGGCAATGGGAACACGTTAAACAGCGCCGTCACCAGGACATACCCGCTCCGGTAGGCCCATCGCTTCGCAAAAAACCACTCCTTTGGCGGCTTTCGCATTCTCTGCAAGGTTTCTCCGCCCATCGTGGCTGCCAGGCGGTGCCGAAACCGCGCCGGCAGCGCCGCCAGAATCAGCCCGATATCCGCCCGCCGGGTGATGTGGTTTGACACCACGATGACCGGGCCTTTCAGATTTTTCAGCTTCTCGCGGCCCACGATCCTCGGATGCGCGAGGATTTGCGTCGCCGGCCAAACCAGCGCGTAGTAAACCAGCAAGCGGAACCAGCGGACCGGTGTTCTCTGTGTCCATCGCGGATAGACGAATCTCAACGGCCCCGCCGCGGGCTCCTCGAGCAGCCTCTCGACATCCGCGACCGTTCGCGCCTCGGCAAAAGCGGTTTCACTCAGCTCCACGTTGTAGCGCTGTTCCAGCGCCGACAGCAGTTCCACCCGATCGAGCGAAGACAGACTCGCGAGCGGCGCATCACTCGCCATCCCCCCTCCGCGGGCAAACTGCGAAAGTATCTCCGCAAGCGAATCCGCACCGCCGGTCGCCTGCGCGACCCCTTCCGCCTGTTCGCCGAGCAGCTCCCTTGTACGTTTCGCAATCTCTCCAAGTCTTGCCTTCCCCGTCGGTGTCCGCGGAAAATCCGGCTCCGGCCATACAACCCACGTCCGCATCTTCTGGTATTCGGCAAGCCCCGCATTCGCGCCTTCCACCACCGCCTTGCCCAACGACTCCTCGTGCCCAGCCAGCAGCAGCACCACGCAGGGCTCGGCATTCCCATTCCGTTCGATGGGAATCACCACGCAGTCTCTCACGCCCGGTCGATTCCTCAATTCGCCTTCCAGATCTTCCGGATAGACGTTTAATCCGGCGGCAGTAACGATCACATTTTTTTTTCGTCCGCGAAATCGCAGATTGCCCTCTGCATCCAGTTCTCCGAGATCGCCCGTCCTCAGCCAGCCTTGCTCCTCCGCCGGTCTCAGCCCGCCTCTTTCCCAGTAGCCTGCCGATACATTCTCCCCGCGCACCAGGATTTCCCCGTCTTCCGCCAGCTTGAATTCCCGCCCCGGAAGGATTTTCCCCACCGATCCTTCCGCCGCCCGGAACGGGTGATTCAGGCTGATCAGCGATGCCGTTTCCGTCATCCCGTAGCCTTGCACCACCGCGTAGCCCAGCCTTTTGAAAAACAGTTCCGTCTCACCCGCCAGCGCCGCGCCTCCGGAAATAAACGCCCAGAATCTCCATCCGAATCGCCGGTGAATCCTCCGGAACCGCCACGCGCGTCTCAGGATTTCTTCGTCCTTTGCTTTTTCAAACCTCCGTGTGAACTTTTTTAGTTTCCCCTGTGTTTCGATCTCCCTCTGCATCCCGCTGCGCAACACATCCAGCATGCGCGGCACCGCAACGAGTGCGGTGGCTTTTTCACGCTTCACCGCCCGAATCATCTCCGCGTGCTGGTTCGATGGCTCGAATACGACCGTCGCTCCCAGCAGCGGCGGTACAAACAGCGTCATAAATTGCCCGAACACGTGGCTCAGCGGCACCAGCGAAACGAATCGTAAGGGATGCATCCACCGCTCGTATTTGAGATACGGCTGCATTCCCGCCTCGAGTGGCTCGAGATTCGCGAGAAAATTCCCGTGCGTGAGCACAACACCCCGTGGCTCTGCCGTCGTTCCTGAGGTGAAGAGAATTTGCGCAATCGTCTCGCGTGTCGAAGCATCTCCAGGGTCCGGATGATCTTCCTGGGAAGGAACCGGTCCCTGCGCGATCGGCGTAAAATCGTCGTAGCAGACTGACGGAATTCCCTCGGCAAGCTCCGGCTGCACGCCATCCCGCAGCACGAGCTTTACTCCCGCTTCCCGGATCGTGCGTTCCACGAAGTCGTGGCTCGCTCCCGCGTCCATGGGCACAACAATGGCCCCGCGCAACAGAATCGCCCAGAAGCACGCGATCCAGTTCGCCGAATTCGCTCCCCAAAGCAGCACCCGGTCCCCCGGCCCGATCCCTCGTCCGGCCAGCCCATGACTCCAGAACAGCGCCCAGGCCATGAGTTCCGCGTATGTCACCGAATGCCGACGGTACCCGCGCTTTTCCACAACAGCCACATCTCTCCCAAACCGCGTAGATTCGTCGAACAACGAGATAAGATTGCGCCGCGTCATGGGTGCCGGCCTATTGGCAGGATCCTTCGTTCCGATTGTAAGCCCTTCGACCGCAAGCGCTTGCTCTTGCCTTACGCTCAATCTCACCTCCGCGAAATGCGCCTCTTGTGATTTCTCGTGGCTCTTGCTTCCGCCTCTTACTTCAGATCCTCCTATTGCATGAGGCACCCCGAGTGCCACCGAGGAACAAGGTGATGCATCCAACTGAAATCCCGCTCCATGATTCCCGGACTTGTCGGGTACAATAATAGAGCGTGAGTGCAGGCAGTAATTTTCGGACTCCGATGAGAGAATTGAGGCGGGTTTAGAAGCATTATGCCGGTTCCGATTTCACAAGCTTGGACGGTCGCCACATACGTCCTGAAACAGAAATTCCAGGGACGTAAGCGCTATCCCTTCGTGCTCATGCTCGAACCACTTTTCCGTTGCAACCTGGCCTGCGCCGGTTGCGGCAAAATCCAATATCCCGCGCACATTTTGAAGAAAGAACTTACTCCGGAAGAATGCTTCAAGGCCGTCGAGGAATGCGGCACTCCGATGGTTTCCATCCCCGGCGGCGAGCCGCTGATGCACTCTCAAATTGACAAGATCGTCGAAGGCCTCGTCGCCCGAAAAAAATATATCTACCTCTGCACGAACGCGCTCCTCCTCAAGGAAAAACTGCATCTCTTCAAACCTAGCAAGTACCTGACATTTTCCGTCCATGTGGACGGCCAGCGCGAACATCACGATTTTTCCGTTTGCCGCGAAGGCGGCTACGATCAGGCCATCGAAGGCATCCGCGAAGCGGTCAAGCGCGGTTTCCGTGTGACCACCAACACAACCCTCTTCGACGGCGCCGATCCCAAGAGCGTCCGCGCCTTCTTCGATGAAATGATGGAGCTGGGGGTCGAAGGCATGATGCTCTCTCCCGGCTATTCTTATGAGAAAGCGCCCGATCAAAAGCATTTTCTCGGTCGCGCGCGCACCCGCCGCCTCTTCCGCGCCATTTTGTCCAATCGCAAGAAAGCCTGGCAGTTCAACCAGTCGAAATTGTTCCTCGAGTTCCTGATGGGCAAGCAAAATTATTCCTGCACGCCCTGGGGCATGCCGACCTACAACATTTTCGGCTGGCAGAAGCCTTGCTACCTGCTCCAGGACGGCTATGCCGATTCCTTCCAGGAACTCATTGATAGTACGGAATGGCAAAATTATGGCACCGAATCCGGAAATCCCAAATGCGCCAATTGCATGGTCCACAGCGGTTACGAAGCTTCGGCCATGAATCACACCTTCAGCGGGCTCTCCGGACTTTGGGCCGCAATGAAGGCAACATTCAAAACGACTTATGCGGATCCTGACGCTGCTGCGATGCTGAACGAACCCGTTCGGCCCGTCCACGCCTTCAATCCGTTGATTCAAATTGACACATCGAAGCCTCAACTCGAGGAGACCCGCGCGTGAGCATTCCTGTACACGTGGATCGCGAAGGTCAACCCTCCATTGCTCCGAGGTCGAGTCCCGAAGAACTTGAGGTAGCCCCAGGAAGAACGAAAGAGAGCGTAGAAGGCTGGATTCCGGATCTCGCCACCGAAGATGTTTTGCGAGCCGCGCTTGAAAAGGCTTTCGACTACCGCGGTGACGTAACTTTAACGCTCAAGAATGGCACAACGATCGAAGGCTATATTTTTGATCGTGTTAGTGGAACTTCTCTCGAAAATTCCTTTGTCCGCGTTCTCCAGAAAGACTCTGCGGGCCGTCTCAAAATCTCCTACGCGGACATCGCTGCTCTGGCATTTACCGGCCGGGACACCGCTGCGGGAAAAAGCTGGGAAGCCTGGGTAAAAAAATATTGGGAAAAAAAAGCGACCGGGGGCCCCGATCCCTCACTACAGCCGGAAGCACTCGAATAAATCTTACCAGAGTGCTCCCTTTTCTTCCCTCCATTCGTCTGTAAGGCTATTAAATACAATCACTTAAACATGAAATTCGTCTCTCTTTCGCGTGGACATTTCCTCTCCGATCTGGTAAGATTTTCCTAGCGTTTGTTGCTCTTGTAATACCTTTTGACTCGTTCAGGGGGCTGCAAGGACAAGGTTTGCAGCCTTTTTTTGCGGGTTGAGGCCGTCACGGCGCTTGGGAGACGAGGGGCGTGGACCGCTTCGCGGTCGCCTGAGATACGGACCAAGAGGGGCAATGCAATTTTATGATCGAGGTTTTGTGAAGTGAAGGAACAAGGAACTGTGAAGTGGTTCAATGCTTCGAAAGGCTATGGATTCATCCAGCGCCAGACGGGAGAAGATGTTTTCGTGCACTTCTCCGCCATTCAGATGGACGGCTACAAGTCGCTCAATGAGGGACAGGCGGTGGAATTTGAGGTGAAAAAGGGTCCGAAAGGCCTTCAGGCAGAGAACGTTACAAGCCTCTAGTCTGTAGCGGGAGTTCCGGAAGGGCCGAAAACGCCCCTCCCAAGAGTTTCGCAAGCGATCGAAGAAGAAAGACTCAGCGAGTGGCCAAGGAGGACGTTGTGCAAGTAATGCAGGAAGGCCAGACCATCAAACACGAGGTTTACGGGCTGGGAATCGTAACCTCTTCCGATGTGGAACGCACCAGCGTGGATTTTGACGACCACGGCGCCAAGCTGTTTGTCACCAGCATGATGACCGCTGAACTCATTGGCGAGGCTCCTGCTGTTCCTCCCAAGACCAAGCGCCGCCGCAAGGCATCCGCTGCCGTCAAAGCCGCGAAAGCCGCCAAGAAAGCTGCTGCAGCTGCCAGCCGCTCGTAGTTCCCTGTTCAAATGAACTGCCCCGCGCCTTTCCGGCGCAGGGGTGTGCCCAGCCAATGCGATTTCCTAGCCTGCCGTGAACGTGTTAGCGTTGTGCCCATGAAAAGATTCATTTTGGCCCTTGGCATCCTCCTCCTCATTGCTGGACTCGTTGGCCTGATTCATCCGGACTTTCACTTCCAGAAGAAGGAAGAAGTTGCCCGCCTTGGGCCCGTCCAGGCCACCGTCGAAAAAGATGAGACGGCCTCAGTACCAATGGGCATCTCGATTCTTCTGTTGGTCGCCGGAATCGGCTTATCCGCCTTCGGAGTAAGGTCTCGAAAATAGCCGGTTTTTCGTTACTCCTCGATTCTGTTTAGGAAACTTTCTGAGCCTGCATCGTTGACATTCTTCTTTCCCGGGTTTATTTCTGAGTTTGTCTCTGGGTTTCTTTCCTCTCTTCTAAATCGGGCCTCTCGGAGCCAAGACAATGAAAATGAGTTTTTTTCCAGCAATCGCTGGAATAGCTGCTGCAATTCTTGCTTTACCCCTTGCATCATCCTCGATTGCTCAGACAACTCCGGGCGTGACGGAGCACGAGATCGTCATCGGCTCCTGTTCGGCGCTCGAGGGACCTTCCCACTTTCTTGGAACACAAACGGTCACCGGCGCTTCCGCCTATTTTGATCTCATCAATTCGGAAGGTGGAATCCACGGCCGGAAACTTCGTCTGATCGCCTACGATGACAGTTACGATCCGGCGAAGACGGAAGAGTGTTTTCATCGCCTCGAGAAGCAGGAAGTCTTTGCCATGGGTTTCTTCGTGGGAACTCCCACCGCCGTGAAGTATGTCCCCTTGGCGGATTCCGCCAGAATTCCCTTGATCGGTTTGTTCACGGGCGCTCAGACGCTCTACGCCCCTCTGCGCCACTGGGTGATCAACGTTCGTGCATCCTATGAGGACGAGACCCGCGAACAAGTGAACGGACTATGGGACACGCTGGGTTTCCGCAAAATCGCTGTCATATATCCCGATGACGCTTTCGGCGGCGCCGTCCTGAACGGCGTGAAAGACGCCCTTCGGGCGAAGGGCGCTGACGTCTCTGCCGAGGGATCCTATGTCCGCCAGACGACTCATGCCGACGACGCCATCGAAAAGGTCCGTGCCGCTAATCCCCAGGCGGTCGTCATCGTGGGACCTTCGAACACCGTGGGACCCATCGTAAAGCAGGCTCATGCCAAGGGCTGGCATCCCCTCTTCCTGACCGTCTCCTTTGTAGGAACCGACGATTTGATTCTTCAGGCCGGAGATGACGTGGAAGGCATGGTCGTCACTCAGGTCGTTCCTCCCTACTACTTGACGGAGCTTAAAACCGTGGCTCTCTATCGCCGCACGCTTTCGAAGTTCTTTCCTTCCGAGCAACCCAATTTTGTCAGCCTCGAGGGTTTCGTGGATGCCATGGTCATGGTGGAAGGCTTGAAGCGCAGCGGGAACGATCTAACGCGAGAAGGTTTGATCCGGGCAATCGAATCCATCCATAACATGGATCTCGGACTCGGTCCCAAATTGGAGCTCAATTATTCCGCGAAATCGCACAAGGGGCTTGACCACGTTATTCCCACGGTCATCCGCGGGGGGCGCGCCGTACCGTTCACGGACTGGTCCATGGTTGCTCCAAAGTGAGCCCACGGTTCTCCGGCGTCTTTTTTTCTAGAGCGCTTGCTATGTTCTTCGGCCGATAAGCACCGTGGTAAGAGTTACGGATAGCTGATATCTATTGACTATCCGCGGGCGGTTGCGGATTCCGTCTGGTCAAACGCGTGGTAAGAGGACCGCACCAGCGGGCCGGCCTCCACGTGTTTGAATCCCATCTCTTCACCCAGCACTTTGTATTCCGCAAATTCGTTCGGGTGAACAAAGCGAACCACGGCAAGATGCTCGCGCGTGGGTTGGAGATACTGCCCCAGCGTCAAAATGTTCGTCCCCTGCGCGGCCAGATCTTCCATGGTGGAAAGAACTTCGGCTTTCTCTTCGCCCAGACCCAGCATCAGGCCGGTCTTCGTCGGAACATCGGGATGCGTTTCCTTTGCGCGCCGCAGCAGTTCTAATGACCTCTCGTACACCGCCCCCTTGCGCACCTGCCGGTAGAGTCGAGGAACCGTTTCCGTATTGTGATTGAGCACGTCCGGCCGTACCGCGAGAACCTTGCCCAGCGCTTCCCAGTTGCCTCGAAAGTCCGGAATCAGCACTTCCACCTTGCATCCTGGAACCCGCCGCCGGATCTCCTCGATCGTTCGCGCGAAAATCTGCGCTCCTCCGTCAGGCTGGTCGTCGCGGTTCACGCTCGTCACCACCGCATAGCGCAATCCCATGCGCTCGACCGCTTCCGCCACGCGTAGCGGTTCCTCCTCGTCCGGTGGGCCGGCAGGTTTTCCCGAAGGCACCGCGCAAAATCCGCACGCCCGCGTACAGATGTCCCCCAGGATCATGAAGGTGGCCGTCCCGTGTTGCCAGCACTCACCCATGTTCGGGCATCGCGCCGATTCGCACACCGTGTGCAAATCCAACGTGCGCATGATGCGCTTCAAATCCTGGTAGCGATCACCCCCGAAAAACCGCACCCGCAGCCAGTCCGGCCTCGGATGCGCGGCTGGCAGCGGCGCCGGAGCGATCAGTCCGTTCGATAGAATGTGAAAAGGTGCGGCCACAAGGCTCCTCAGAATCCCTCCATTTTACCCGCAGCAAACCCCTGAAACAAACAGCGCGGACAAACCTGCGCTTTTGCAAAATTGCGAAACGATGGTGACTCAAAATAGTTGGATTACAGCGGTTGACGGGAAGAGCGGACAAAATCGCGTAGCACCGTCACGTTCGGGCCGTACGCCCCAATTCGCCCCGCGTCCACAGGCAGCCCCAAACGCTCGGCTTGATCGAGGTCAACGCCGGCATCATCCAGCTCCGAAAGGCTAAAGCCCTGCGCTGGAAGCACTCGATTCAAACCCGTCGGATAGACCGGCCGGGGCGGACGATGGCGCTGCCAAGGGCGGCGCGCCAGTTCGTAAAATTGCGCCCAATCTCGTTTGTGCCACGTCGTCATTCCGTTATTTCTCTCTTGCTTCTCTCTACGTTCGTTCTCAGCCATTGGATGCCGGGGGCCGGGAAAAGGTTCACCTGCCGCCTTCTCTCCGCGCCGGGCCGCCAGACATAGGCGCCAAGATACGATACTTTCTCTCCGGCGAAGAACTTTCCTCGCCTATTGTTTCAAACACGTAAATGGCACAAGAGTTTCGTCAAAAGCATTTTCCGCCCGCATACCTGGCGCACTCGGTCCGGCTCACGCGGCCGCCGCCACGATTCCGCTGGGGACGAAATTGAGCGATATACTACGTACGCGGAAAACTCCAGGCCAGAGAAAAATGCCGGATTCAGCTTTCATCCTGGTTCATTACCACGAGCTCTGGCTCAAGCAGGGAAACCGCTTTTTCTTCCAGCACCAGTTGCGGCAAGCGATGAAGCGTGCGCTCGGTGGAATCCGCGTCGTTCTAATTACGGAACCTGGCCATCGTTACCTGATTGAACTCGCCGATGCAACGCAAACCTCCGCTGCAATCGAGCGTCTCTCCCGCGTCTTCGGCATCTCGCACTATGCGGTCGCCCGCACCGTTCCCTGGAAACAGGAGGATGCTGCCGGAAAATTGCGGGAAGTTTGCGATGTTGCCTGGCAGGAAATCCGTGAGCAGCATTTCGCCACCTTCGCCGTTCGCGCCAAGCGTAGCGAAAAGCGCTTCCCGCTCAGATCGCTCTCGATTGAGCGCGAAGTTGGCGGCGAGCTCTTCGATCGCCTCGTTGCCGAAGGCCGCAGCGTGCGCGTGGGACTGAGGAATCCGGAACTGACCTGCCGCATCGAAGTCACTCCCGGCCCGATTCTGATTTTCGCACGAAGAATCGAGGGTCCCGGCGGCCTGCCCGCCAACACCGCCGGCCGCCTCACCTGTCTCCTCAGTGGAGGCTTCGATTCTGCCGTGGCCGCCTATAAAATGATGAAGCGCGGCGCTCACGTGAATTTCGTACATTTCTGGGGTGGCGGAGGCGAACCCGGCGAATCCTCCGTCCACGTGGTCCGTAAACTGGTGGAGAAGCTCACGCCCTGGCAAGGGACTGCGAAACTTTGCCTCGTGCCGTTCGAACTGCTCCAGCGTGAAATCGTGCGTTGCGCTCCGGAAAATTTCCGCATCCTGCTCTATCGCCGCCTGATGATTCGAATCGCCCAACGGATTGCGCTCAGCGATAAATCCAAAGGCCTCATCACCGGCGATAGCCTTGGCCAGGTGGCCTCCCAGACGCTCCAGAACATGCAGGCCTTTGGTGACGTGGCCACATTGCCGCTCTATCGTCCTCTCGTTGGAGACGACAAGCTCGAGATTCAGAAGCTCGCCACGCAGATCGGCACTCACGCCATTTCCGCGGAAAAGTTTCATGACTGCTGCCCCGTCTTCCTTCCCAAGTCGCCGGCACTGTTTGCAAGCGTAGAAGAATTGGACGCCGCCGAGGCAAGCTACGACGTCGAGGCGCTCGTCGAGCACGGGCTCAAAGCCATGACGCGCGAACGTTTTCGCTTTTTCGAGGGAATAGTCGAGAGTCTAGGGACTACGCGCAAAGCAAGGGCCTAGCAGACTGGGAAGGATCTTCCGTCGCGCCAGGCTTTACGGGCGCCGCTTAGCTTGACCAATCGGGGGTGTTACCAGCGGTTGCCGCGATCGCCACGATCGCCGCCGCGGCCCCGGCCGCCACCACCACCGCCTCGGCCGCCTCCGCCCCCACCGCCGTAGCCACCACGACCCCCGCCACCTCCACGGGGCTCCTGCGGCCGGGCTTCGTTGACCACCAGATTACGGCCACCGAGATTCTGGCCGTTCAGCGAGTTGATCGCGCGGTCCGCATCTTCGTCGCTGGAGATCTCGACGAAGGCGAACCCGCGGGACTGTCCCGTGAACCGGTCGCGAATGAGATTGACTGCCGAAGGATTGATACCGATCTGCGCGAAATACTCCTGCACGGAATCTTCGGTCGCGGAAAACGGAAGATTGCCGATGTAAAGCTTCTTCACCAACGGACTCCTTCTGCCCGGAACCCAATTGCGAGTCGCGGAGCGCGCCGAAGAGGGACACCGGTCGCCCTCAGCCGGGAAAAACGTGCCAGGGGGGCCAGAAGCGGACTTCAGCGGTCTGTTGCATCCTCTCGGAAATTAACCCCTTTTGCAACTGGATTTTGTCTACGGAACCGCCCGGGCCATGGCGTTCCCTGCCCGTCCTGCTCTTGACAACTCTTGCTCTGCTTCATAGATTCAAATTCTCCTTTGTCCGGAATCCTTTTTGCTTTCTGGGTGCCGAGGATCAGTGGCTGACATTACTTCTCTGCGCGAAGCAATTGCTTCTTTTGTTCGTGACGGTTCCAGTGTCGCGCTGGAGGGATTCACGCACCTAATTCCCTTTGCCGCGGGCCACGAAATCATCCGCCAGAAACGCCGTTCGCTAACGGTGATCCGCATGACCCCGGATCTCATCTACGACCAGATGATCGGGATGGGCTGCGCTTCGCGCCTGATCTTTTCCTGGGGCGGGAATCCCGGCGTCGGATCCCTGCACCGCTTCCGGGAGGCCATCCAATCCGGCTGGCCGGCGCCGCTCGAAATCGAAGAGCACAGCCACGCCGACATGGCCGCGCGCTATCAAGCGGGCGCGAGCGGACTGCCATTTGCCGTGATGCGCGGCTACGTCGGATCCGATTTGCCGAAGCATAACGAGAAGATCAAATTCCTGCGCTGCCCGTTTACGGATGAAAAGCTCGCGGTGACGCCTGCGCTCAACCCGGATGTCGCAATCCTTCACGCGCAGAAGGCCGACCGGAAAGGAAACGTGCTGATCTGCGGGATCATCGGAGTGCAGAAAGAAGCGGCCCTGGCGGCGAAGCGCGTGATCGTCACGGTTGAAGAGGTCGTGGACGATTTGGGAGCTTCTCCGAACGCGTGCGTGCTGCCGGCGTGGGTGGTTTCCTGCGCGTGCGAGGTCCCCGGAGGGGCTCATCCTTCCTACGCGCACGGCTACTACAAGCGCGACAATGTTTTCTACAGGGCGTGGGACGCCATTTCGCGCGACCGCGAAACGTTTCTCAACTGGATGAACAAGCATGTTCTCTCCACCTCCGATTTTGCGGAATACCGCCGCAGCATCGAGGAAAGCGCGAAGCTGGGGACCCATGTCTGAAGCCGCCTATACGCCGCAGGAGATTATGACCATCGCGGCCGCGCGCCGGCTGAAAAACGGCACGGTGTGCTTCGTGGGCATCGGACTGCCGAGCGCCGCGGCGAATCTTGCGCGGATTACGCACGCGCCCGGCGTGGTGCTGATCTACGAATCGGGGACGATCGGGGCGAAGCCCGATGTTCTGCCGCTTTCGATCGGCGACGGCGAACTTGCGGAAACGGCGGATACGGTCGTCTCCGTTCCGGAAATTTTCCGGTACTGGCTGCAAGGCGGCCGGGTGGACGTCGGCTTTCTCGGAGCGGCGCAGATTGAC
>DATIXL010000017.1:0-12232 GCA_035518615.1 Terriglobales bacterium
CGCGCCTGCGAGAACAAGCAGGCTCCGAGAGAAAGCTGTTCGGCGAAGAGCCATCAGGTGCCTTTCATGCATTTCGAGAGATTATCCTCCTCTATAGGATAGCAGCGGGTCACGAAGCGTTGCCAGATGCCGGTTGAAGCAAAGCCGCAATGGCATCCGCCGCGCGCTCGACGGCGCCGGGCGGACCCAGGCGGCAGCGAACCTCCGCGAGGCCAGCCCGCAGTTCCTCGCGAGCAGCCGGATCCCGGATAAGCCGGAGAATCTCCGCGGCAACGTTTCGCGCGGTAAAGTCATTCTGGATCAACTCCGGGACGGCGCGGCGCCCGGCGATCAGGTTGACCATACTGAAATGCTTGGTGCGGACGAGCGGCTTGGCGAGGAGCGCCGTTAGCGCGCTAACCCGGTAAACCACCACCATCGGGACGTCGAGCAGAGCTGCCTCCACGGTGGCCGTGCCGCTAGAAATGATGGCTGCATCGGCGGAGGCAAGCGCTTCGTAAGTCTGATTCCCTACAATGCAAAAATTCAAATCCCCCGGCAATTGGTCCTGCAGCAATTCTTTTCGTCCCGGCGCGGCGGCGAGCACGAACTGAGCGGGAACGGACGCTCGGATTTCCCGGCAGGCCATTTGAAGGATCGGCAAGTGCTGCGCCAATTCGCCTTTCCGGCTTCCGGGCAGGATCGTCACGATGGGTTTCGCCGGGTCCAGTCCATGGGCCGCGCAGAATTCCTCTCTGCTCTGCGAGGCATGGACTTCTCCCACTAGCGGATGACCAATAAACTTCACCGGCACCCCGCCATCCGCGAAGAATTTTTCCTCGAACGGAAAAATGCACATTGCCAGCGCAAATCGCCGCCGCACCAGACGAACTCGCCACGGCCGCCAGGCCCAGAATTGCGGGCAGATGTAATAGATATTCTTCACCCCGAGCGGCTTCAGCTTGCGCGCCAGCCGAAGATGAAAAC
Organism: Terriglobales bacterium; assembly: GCA_035518615.1. Lineage (GTDB taxonomy): Bacteria > Acidobacteriota > Terriglobia > Acidiferrales > UBA7541 > Acidiferrum. The sequence continues at coordinate 967 of DATIXL010000017.1, forward strand.
CTGGAAAATCCGTCAGGATGGCGAAAGCCGGTTTGCGTTGCCGCGCCTCCGAAATAAGACGCCTCATCGCGCGCACGAGAGAGGGAAGATGGCTCAGGATTTCCGTGATGCCGACTACCGACACTTCGGAATAGTCGGTGACCACGTCCACACCCGCGGAGCGCATCTGTGGTCCGCCCATGCCGAAAATTTCGAGATTCATGCGCCTCTTCAACTCCGCAGCCAGGCGTGCCGCGTACATATCGCCGCTGGCCTCGCCGGCGGAAAGCAGGATTGAGATGGGCGGCATGGACGAGAGGATGCCTCAATCGCTCGCGGGCAATGACGTCGGCAATTCCGGAAGGGCTTCGTGGCCCGCTGCGGGAGATGGCAGAGAAATTTCCTGATCCCTGTATTGAAGTTGGTAAAGACGATAATAGATTCCGCGCTGTGCCAGAAGCTCCTGGTGTGCCCCTTGCTCGCGCAGGCGTCCTTTGTGGAAGACCAGGATGCGGTCGGCATGTTGAATCGTGCTGAGGCGGTGCGCAATCACGAGCGCGGTGCGGCCGGAAAGCAGCCGGCCAAGTGCCTCGCGAATCTGCAATTCGGTTTTGGTGTCCACGCTGGACGTGGCTTCATCCAGTATCAGAAAGCGCGGATTGTGGGCCAGCGCTCGCGCGAAGTTGATCAGCTGCCGCTGGCCGACGGAAAGCGTCGATCCTCGCTCGCTCACCTGCGCGCCCGCGCCTTCGGGTAACGCACGGACGAAATCTCCCAGGCCGATCTCGTTCAGGGCGCGGTCAACCGCCGCCCGGTCTATCTCCGAAGTACCCAGGCGCACGTTGGACTCGATTGTGCCCGTAAACAGAAACGGATCCTGCAGGACGATCCCGAACTGCTGGCGAAGATCCTGGAGATTCAGCAGGCGAATGTCTTTGCCGTCAATCAAAATCTCGCCGCGTTGAATATCATAGAAGCGAAGCAGCAGGGAAATGAGCGTCGTCTTTCCCGCGCCAGTGTGGCCCACGATGGCGAAATTCTGCCCCGGCTCGATGCGGAAAGAAATGTCACGCAATACCCAATCTTCGTCCGCAGGCTCCGGCACATTCTTGTAACTGAACCACACGTTGCGGAATTCGATCTCGCCGCGCGGCGCTTCCAGATGCACGGCATTAGGCAACGATTGGACGGTCAGCGGCTCATCCAACAGCTTGAAGATGCGTTCACTGGCGGCAACCGCGGACTGCAGGATGTTGAATTTTTCGCTCAGGTCCTGGATCGGCCGGAAAAAGCGCGTCGCATACATCGTGAACGCCGTAAGCAAGCCGATCGTGATGGCGCCTGACAGAACTCGCAAACCGCCCACCCAGAAGATCAGCGCAATCGTCGCCACACTGAGAAATTCCACCGCGGGGTAGAAAAGCGCGAACGCCAGAATGGCGTCTTTGTACGCGAGCATGTGGTCGCGATTGCGCTGCTCGAAATCCGCGCGCGCCTTCCGTTCCCGATTGAAGAGCTGCACCACGCTCATTCCGGAGATGTATTCCTGCAAAAAGGCGTTTATTTTGGCGATGGCCACGCGAATCTTTCGGTTCGCCTCGCGGACGAATTTGCGGAAGATGAACGTCACAACGAGAATGGGGGGCAGCACGGCAAGAGTCGCCAGCGCCAGGCTGGTATTCAAGTGGAACAAATAGATCGCCATGACCGCGAGCAGAAAGAAATCGTTAATCATGGTCACGACGCCGGCCGCAAAAAGATCGTTCAGGGCGTCCACGTCCGTGGTCACGCGCGTCACCAGCCGCCCCACGGGGTTCCGGTCGAAATAGCTCATCGGCAGGCGCTGGAAATGCCCGAAAATCTCGCGCCGCAGGTCGTACATCGTTTCCTGGCCGACGCGCTGCATGATGTTCACCTGAATGTACTGCGCGAGAAAATCGAAGATCAGCACGCCAAGCCAAATCACGCTGATCAGCAGAATCCCGCGCCAGGCCGCGCTCTCGGAAAGTGCGCCATGCACTCCGGGGTCGATGTAGCGGTCGATCGCTCTCATGAACAGCACCGGCGGCGCCAGTTCGAGCGGAGTCACCACCGCGACAAGCGCCAGGGCTATGGCCACACCCCACTTGTACGGCATCATGTACCGAATCAGCCGGCGAATCAGCCGGGCGTCGTAGGCTTTGCCTAACGCCTCTTCTTCCTGGATAATGCTCATGCCCGTTCCAGTTCTTCTTCCAGCAACTGCTTCTGGTGGAGATCGGCGTAATAGCCGCCCCGCGCCAGCAATTCCTCGTGCGTCCCGCGCTCGACGATCCGGCCTTCGTACAGAACCACGATCTGATCGCAGCTCCTCACCGTAGAGACTCGATGCGATATCACGATCGTCGTGCGGCCAACCATGATGCGCCGCAGACCCTCCAGAATCTTTTCTTCCGTTTGCGTGTCCACGCTCGAGAGCGCATCGTCCAGGATCAGGATGCGCGGATCGCGGATCACCGCCCTCGCGATAGCGGCCCTCTGCTTTTGCCCTCCGGAGAGCGTGATGCCGCGTTCTCCGACGACCGTCTCGTACTTCAGCGCGAAATCCTGCACATCTCCGTCGAGGCAGGCGATCGTCGCGGCTTCGCGAACCAGTTCCTCTTCATAGCGAGGCAGTCCGAAGGCAATGTTTCCTCCGACCGTTTCTCCGAACAGGTAGGTATCCTGTGGCACAAAGCCGATGGATTTGCGCAGAGTTTCGAGCGGCCACTCTTGAATCGGACGCCCGTCAATCAGCACCTGGCCCTGCGGTGTTTCCCAGAGCCGCGCAACAAGAGCCGCAAGAGTGGTTTTCCCGCTGCCCGTGGGACCTACAATCGCAAGCGTCGAGCCTGCGGGAATCTTCAGGTTGATGTCTTGCAAGACCGGACGAGTACCCGAGCCGGAACCATTGCTTCGGGCCACAGCGGAGGTTCCGTTGCCGGAAAGCGTTGTCGGATACGCGAAAGAGAGATTGCGAAATTCAATCTCGCCGTCTGGCTGCATACCCGGAGCAACCTTCGCATGCTTATCGTCAATCGCCGGCTCGGCGTTCAGAATGTAATTGAGGCGCCCCATTGAGGCCGCCCCACGCTGGAAGATATTCGTGACCCATCCGAGCGCGATCATCGGCCAAACCAGTTGATTGAGGTAGCCGCTGAAGGCGATCAGCGCCCCCAGTGAAATCTTTCCGGTTAGAACAAGATGTCCGCCTTGCCACAGCACGATCAGAACGGTTGTGCCGATCAAGGCCTGAAGCGTGGGCATAAACAAGCTCCACATGCGGATCAGCTTCACGTTCCGTGTCACATATTCCTTGTTCGGTTCGTCGAATCCCTTGAGTTCCGCTTCCTCCTGTGCGTAAGCGCGAATAATGCGCACACCGGACAAATTTTCCTGCACTTTGGCGGACAGCGTGGCGAGCGACGCCTGGATTTTTTCGAACAGGTCGTGGATTACTTTCCCGAATTGCCGCACCACGATCGCGACAACCGGCACCGGGAGAAGCACCCACAGCGTGAGCGTGGGAGAGAGCGCCAACAGGAAGAAGATGGCGATCAACATGGTGACGATGGTCGTGCCGCTGTACATGACTCCCGGGCCGAGGACCATGCGCACCGCGTTCAGGTCGTTCGTCGCACGGGACATCAGCTCGCCCGTGCGGTTGCGCACGTAAAACTCAGGCTCGAGGTGCAGGAGACGGGAAAGCAGGTCGTTGCGGATGTCGAACTCGATGTCCCGCGAAATTCCGATCAGAATCCAGCGTGTGGCGAAGGAGAAAATACCCTTGACCGCAATCAGCGCGACCAGGATCAGGCAGTAGAGTTCGAGCGTGTGCCTGCTGTGCGGAGCATAGTAGGGCACCATGCGGCCCAATTGGGATACCGCTGATGCAGCGCCATGCTCGAAAGGCAGCGGGTTTCCCGTCAGCGTGTCCGTCAGCACTCCAAAGATGAACGGGACCAGATTGCCCACAATTCCCATGAGAACCAACGTAAGGAATCCAAGGGAAGTCATGGCGCGGTAGCGGCCCATATACGGAATGAGAGAGAGGAGATGCTTCCAGCCGACGGGAGGGCGCTTCTTCTTCGCGGTGCCGGGTTGCGTCCCGATCGTTGTAGCAGCGGCGCTCACCGGAGCATGGACCTCACATTGCTCAAATTTGGAGATTCCGATAGAAAATGTTCGTAGGTCCGGTCAAGAGATTGGTAGCGCTTCGCTTCGGGGTTCCATTCCACCCCAATCGGCAGCACGTGCGCGTCTGCTGTGCCCTTGACCGGCGTCAGGTAAAGCATCAACCCCTTTTTCGGATCTTGCTCGTACTGAAGACGCCAGCCGGTAATAGGCTCGATCGGAGTCAAGCCCAGATATCCATTTTTGTTCTTCAGGTATTCATCGCAGCGGAAGATTTCGTCCCAACTGTCGCCTTCCTTTTCCGCAATCACCGCCCGGGTCACAATGGTTCCCACGATGTCGTTCTTCGGCGTCTTCGGCACAATATTTGCCGCCAGGAATTCCTGTTTTCCGGTTTTGGCGAGATCGCCAAACAGCAGAACCTGGGTCTCGCTTCCCAGGAGCTTGTCAGCGGCATCCTGAATTTCCGGGGGAATCGCGGGACCGGCGGGCTTGGCCTGTTCCTGTTGTGCCGATGGCGAGGGAGGACTCGAGCCGCAGCCACCAACGAGCACGAGCAATGCCGCCGCCAACCAGATGGCCGGAATTCCCCGCCACATTGGCCGGGGAAGCGCTGCGCCGACCATCTCACTGCAAGACGCCGCGTTTTTTGAGTTGTGAGCAAGATCACGCATAGTTTCCAGAGAGATTGTCCTCAAAGACTTGACGCAGCCAGCGTGATTTCCACGACTTGCCCCGGCTTGCCGTCTTTTTCGGGAGTACAGACGACCTCCATCACTTGCGGCACGTCGGGTCCCGCCCAGTCAAAGGCGTAATACCATAATTCTAGCGGCTGGCCGTCCCGTGTGCTAGGACTCTTCGAGTCAGGCTTCCCATAAAGCCGGCTTACTTTCGATGCCGGATCGCCCACCCACAGCCCGCGACCCGTTTTCCAGGTACCTGGAGGCATCTTCGAGCAGTCGGCGGTTGACCCGCCCCAAGCTCCCACGCGAATCACGCGAATCCCGTTTTTGTTGTCGTCATATATCGTGAGCGAAATGTCCCGGCAGACATCAAACCATTGTGTCTGGGAATCCTGCTCGTCGGTCTTCCTCTGAAATCGGGAATTGAGACGCACCGCCTGCGAGAGTTTGCTGCGTCCCGGCCGCAGCCCCGCCAGCCAAAGCTCATTCGCGCGAGGCTCGGTTGCAGTTTGGGCCGCGCGTGTCACCGGCGGTTGTGCGCGGGTGAGGGCGATGCAAACCACGAAGGGCACGAATGCTCGCATCAATATGCTGCCGATGAGTTGACGCGGCGGGACATCACCTTTGCGTGAGAATGGCGTCAAGCCGCGCTTCAAAATTCTCCTCCCCTTCGCTCCACAGTCTGCTGCGCTCCACCGGCAGTACGCGCTCTACGGAATCCACCCAGGCAAACAATTGTTGGATGTTCTCGCGCGTCTTTGCGGCATATTCGCGCTTGTTTTGCTCGACCGTCATCCAACGCCGAAATGTCTTTTCCATCGGATGATCGGAACCATTGAAGGGATTCGCCGCATGCCCCGGCGCCAGCAGCCCCGCGTGGCCGGTGAAGAAGTGCTCAAAGCCAAGTTCGGCGAGGAATTGCCCTTCGGTAGCGGCGGCGCCGTCGTCAAACCCCGGTCCGTTGCAAGTCAGCGTTAGAGGCTGCGGGCCGTGCACCCACTTGAGCGTTCCAAGGTCGAAGGCCCACAAATCCCAACTGGCATTCGCGACGTAGGCAGTGTCCGCATGGAGGTGCTGTGCCGCGAGAGCGGCGACCTCTGCCGGGCCGTAGCCTTGTTTGCGCAAATCCCATTCCGCGACGGGAGTCTCCGTGGGATCAACGGCCTGTACGATCAGTTCCGTGAAGCTCGATCCGTCTGGCGAAAGCGGAGCCGCCGTCAGGAATCGCGCGAACTCCGCGATCATCGTTTGTTCGGAAAAATCCCGCGTCCAGACGCTCAGGTACGCTCGGTTGGCCATGGAAAATCGATTATACAACCAGGCCGCAAATCAGGCGAATCGGTACCCAGATCATGGGAGAAATCCTGAGGGCCCGAAGTTATTTCGGTTGGGACTCTTCCATGGGAGGTTTGCCGATTTCCTGTGTGATTTTTTGCAGGCGGTCTCGCAGTGTGTCGCCGATACCGGAAAAAACCTGGGCGCAAGTGGCCCGCAGTTTTTCTTCGGCTGACTTCGCGATGCCGGCGACGACATCATGCGATTGATGATCGAGCATGGAAACCGTGGCGACCAGCCAGGAGTTGGAGGCGTTCTCCAGCCGCCCCCGGAAGTGTTCCGCGGCTTGGTTGCCTAGTCGTTCGTAGGCACTGCGCATTTCTGACTGGTACGCGTCGGTCAGCGACTTCCAGCTCTCAAGAAGTGGAGATAGCCCGGCTTGAACCTTTTGCTGGACGTCCGCGACACCGGAATCCAGGGCCGAATGCATGGATTGCTGGAATTTGCGAAGAAACTGTTCCTGTTCCGCGGTCAGGCGTTGCGTCATTTCCGCGTGCTTCGTCTCCAGATTGGCGCGCGACTCCTCGCTCGACCTGGTTACGGCGGTTTCAAATCCTTCCAGCTCGAGGCGGGCATGGCGCTGGATTTCGTCCGTGAACGCCGCCGAAGTCGTATCCGCGGCTTCTGCAAATAGAGCACGGGCCCGGTCGAACGCATCGTGCACCACTTCGGCCATTTGCGTTTGCGTGTGCTGCACGAAGCTGCGGCTCGCATGATCCACTTCGCTGGCAAACACGGCGGAAACTTCGCCCGCTTTTTCGCGTAACTGGTTCCCAGCCTGCTCGACGACCTTATCCGTCAGCGAATTGAGTTGCGTCTGGACCTTCTTCTCGTACCATTCCGCAGACTTGTAAATCTCCTCAACGGCTTGATGCCGCACGTCGCCGGCCTTGTTTTCAAGATCGGCCAGATTGCGGGAAAGAACGCCTTGCGCCGATTCCTGGAGCAATTGCTCGACGCCGCCCAGATTTTCGCGGAAGCGCCCCAGCGATTCGGCGAACGCTTCGTCCGCGACGCCGCGAATGCGCTCTTGCTGCATGGTCATGGCCGCATCCAGAAGTGATCGTCCGCCCGCCAATCGCTGAACGGCCTCGTCGGTGCGCGTAACATGCGGATCAACCAGAGAACGAATCTGCTCGTCGAATTTTCCGAGCGATTCCTCGATCACTTCGTCAAACGTGCCACGAATTCGCCCGTTCAATTCCTGAAACAGCGCTTCACTCCGGCGGTGCAGTTCGAGCCGGTGAAGGGAAAGAACGTCATCCAGTTGCGATTGAAAACCTGAAAGCGATTGCTGTTGAATTTCGGAAAGCCTCGAGGAAAATTGCTCCAGCTGTTGAATGGATCCTTGGGCCGTAGCCAGCGAGGCATCGAGGCGGCCTGATTCGTTCTGAATCGAATGCCGGAACGCTCCGAGCCTCCGCTCCGCTTCCTCATGAATCGCGGCCGCAGCGTCTCTTAACCGCGCCGCGTGGCGTTCCGTTTCGTTCTGAATCTGTTCTTGTAGGCGCGCGCGCGCGGTCTGGACCTGTTCATCCACTCCGGCGGAGGTTTGTTCCCTGGCGGCAGCTGCAGCGGATTCGGCGGCGCCCTGCAGCCGGCCCTGCGCTGCGTCCAGCTCTCCCGTGATGCGCGCCTGAAGCGAAGCCTCGGCTTCGGCCATCGCAGCGCCCAATTGCCGCTGCATCTGCTCCGCAGCAGCCCCGAAAGCTTCCTGCCGCGCGGCAGCGGCTTGCTCGTGCTGCTTGGCGGTCTCTTCCATCGCGCGCGCAGCGGCATCCATCCGTTCCTGGATGAGCGCTTCCGCCTGCGCGGCCTCCGCGCCGACGCGCGCTCCAACTTCCTGGGCATGTTCACAGAGACGCTGAACTTTTTCACTGATCTCCGCAATACGATGTTCGTGCTCTTCCCGCTGATCGGCTCCGGTTTTCGCAAGCCTCCGCGTCAGCTCGTAGGTGAGCTCTTCAAGCTGCGGCGCAAGCCATTTAGGTAATTCATTGCGGAGCGCTTCGGCGGCGGCAGCGTATGCGGATCGCGTGTGCTCATCGGCATCCTGATGAATCCTGTCAATGGCGCGATTGGCTTCGTGGGAAACTTCTTCGCGCGCGGCGGCAAATTTCTGTTCCCATTGATCAAATGCGACGCGCCGCTCCGCGGAAACTGCTTGCGAGGCCGCATCTTTTGCGGCCGCATAAACCTGTTGTTTTGCGTCGGCAATCAAGCGAGCTACTTGTCGCGCAAGCTGCAGCGAAGCGTCTGTCGTGCTCGTCGGCGCGGGGAACATGCGCAAGTTGTCGTTGGACCCGGCAGACGCGGGAGTTTCCGTTTCGCCGGGCCCGGAACCCGCTTCGGTTCCAGGCTGCGGCAGTGCAGCAGGCGGAAGCTCCGTTCCTGTTGCGGGCACAGATTTGATTTCCGGTGCAGCCGATTGCGCAAACCAGTCTTCCGGAGGAAAAGCGATCCCCCATACATTGCCTGCTGCTTCAAGTTCCAGGGCCACCTGGAAGAGTTGCCGCACGGTCCGCGGACGCTGAATCCAGGCTACTCTGCCTCGCACGGTTCGGGGCGGCTCGCCGGCTTCGGGGTGAGGAATCTCAAGCGTCACCCACATGTTTTTCAAGACGTAGTGTTTCGACTGGTAGCGGCAGCCGTGGCAATTGATGATCAGGCTTGAGGTCCGTTCGACGAAGGGCCGGCCAAGTGCGTCCACACCCGTCACCACCAGAGGCACCGCCTGCACAATCCTGGTGCTCCGGCGCTTGCGCAACTCAGCGCTTGGGTTGATCACGGCTTCGGCCGCCATTTCGTTCGTTTCATCGGCAAGATTCTTGCCATAGTCGTCCATGGAGTGTCGCCGTTTCCGATAATATCCTTAATCACTGCAACGACTTATGAGCCAGCTGTCTGCGCGGTTTTTGCGCTCGGCGAAGGCTGTGCTCCCGTGAGGAACATCCATGCTTCTTTTGCCACCCAGATTGGCCCAACGAGCGAATAAATTGGCCTCTTCCAGCAAGCGGGGACAGTTGTGGACAAGGCGGACTGTAGCGCGAAACGGAAAATTTCGCTAGGGGTGACTAGGCGTACCACTGTACTAGGCCTCTTGTAGCAGGCCGCGCGCGAGGGGAGCAATCTGGGGCCAAGAATTCTTACAGATCGCGGCGGCCCTCCATGGCTTTCAGCATGGTGATCTCGTCCGCGTATTCGAGATCGGCGCCGACGGGAATTCCGACGCCAATGCGCGTTACGCGCACGCCGAGCGGCTTCAAAAGCTTCGAAAGATAGACAGCTGTGGCCTCGCCTTCCGCCGTGGGATTCGTGGCGATGATGATCTCTTCCACGGCGCCGCCTTTCAGGCGCTCGATGAGCTGCTTGATCTTCAGCTGTTCCGGGCCGCGGCCTTGCAGGGGAGAAAGCGAACCTCCAAGCACGTGGTACATGCCGCTGAAGGTGCGCGTTTTTTCGATTGCCAGAATGTTGTGCGGCTCTTCCACAACGCAGATGGTGCGCTTGCTGCGAGAAGCGCCTGTGCAATAGAGGCACGGATCGGCATCGGTGATATTTCCGCAAACCGTGCATTCGCGGATCTTTTCTTTTGCGTCGCGGATGGCGTCGGCGAGCGCGAGGGCATCTTCCGGTGCGCAGCGCAGCAAGTGGAACGCGAGCCTTTGCGCGGTTTTTTGTCCGATGCCCGGAAGATGTTTCAGTTCGTCAATCAGTCGTTCGACGGGAGCGGCAAAATCAGGCATGTCCTTGTGTAGCACACCCGCGCTTCTCCGCGCAAACGACGGGACTCCGAGCGACGCGGCCGTCGGCCGTCGTCGCGTCTCCCCGGCGTATCGGCAGATACGCAACGTGGGAGATAGGCCACGCCCCAGCCTCCCGCCGCGAGTACTAAGTCATTTGCTTTCAATGCCGGATTTTTCGGGCAGTTTGTTGCAGAACCATATTGCTTGCAAAATCGTGACCGGCGGTCATATCTGACCATTGGTCATATCTGACCAGCGGTCATCTCCAACCGGCGGTCAGCTATGATCGGGAGTCGTCATCATGCTGGATGGAATGCGTTGGACGGAAAAAGAAGGAACAAGTCCCTGGAAGATCGCCTACGGAGTTTTGTCGTGCGTGCTTCTGGTGGCCACAAGCTGGAGTCTGGGGCATTCTAAAAGTCCGGTGCCGCCGCCGATCCTTGCGCCGCAACCTCCGGCGGAAGCGCAGCCGGCAATGCGGAAAGAAAAGAAGTCTCAACCAATTTCCGGACGCCGCCTGACGGAAGAGCGCATGGCGCGCCGAGGCGCCAGCACGCGTCGTTTTGAAGATCAACTCTACGGCATCTCGCTCGACTCCCCGCGAGGTTACGAAATAATGCAGGGCGAGCTACCGGACATGGATACGGGTCTCGGCTATCTCGGCGCGATTCCCATGGAATTTGCCGGACCGGGCGGAGTGCGCGTGGTGACGATCGAAGCTCCCGCGCGCGCGCATCTCGGCACCGATCTGGTGAATGCTTTCCTGACCGTCAGCGTATTCCCCGACTCGTCGGAAGAACTGTGCACGCATTTTTCTCCCGAGCTCGATCAAAACCAGCCTTCACTTAAGCGCACCATCAGCGGAATCACGTTCACGGGAATTCCGAATAGCGAAGCCGCGAACATGCACGAATATTTCGGGAAGTATTATCACGGCTATTCAGAGGGCGCCTGCTACGAGGTCGGCTATGGGATTGTCACCGCGAGCGCTGGAACGGCTTCCGGATTGAAGCAGGTGGATGGCGACGCCTTGCTGCGGCGCCTGGACAAAATTGTGGACACAATTTCCATCACGCCACAAGCAACAGAAAGCGGTTCGGAACGGGAGACGGCCTCGAAATCAGCGGGAAGCAACTGACGCGATGTAAGAGCTAAAACAATCCGGGGATTTTCAAGCCGGCCATGCCGGGAATGCCGCCGGCGAGGCTCTTCATCTGGTTGGCCAATTCGTCGTCCACGCGGCGCGAAGCTTCGTTAACGGCTGCGCGGATCAGATCCTGCAGCATTTCCTGATCTTTATTGGCGAAAACGTCGGGCTCGACGCGCACTTCCAGAACCTGCTTCTGGCCGTTCATCTTGACCGTGACCATG
>DATIXL010000018.1:0-24405 GCA_035518615.1 Terriglobales bacterium
GAAGGGACCTGGAGGCCCAGCGGCTTTCTGCAGCTGGGCCTTCGGGTTTTATTGAAAAGAGCAAGCGTGTTCGGGCTTGATCGAAACATAGGGTGGAGGATTCATGCCTCGGGGAGCGGATGACCGTTGCGGAGGGTCCAGTCGGCGCGGGGGATGCGGTCCATTTGGAAGAGATCGGAGGTGCGGGCGTACCACCCGGTGCCGTGCATGCGGCCGATGAGCTTGAGCGCAGGGGTATCAATGAGATGCTTGGCGGGATCGAGGACGGCGTCATCGCGAACGTGCATGGCAAGGACGCGGCCGAGGACGAGGCCGGTGGCGGGACCGAGTTCGACGATCTGGAGCAGCTCACATTCCATGGAAACGGGACTGATGGCGATCCGCGGGGGCTTGACATGAACCGAGGGAAGAGTGACCAACTGCGCTTCGACGAGCTCGTTGACGCTCGCTTCGAATTCGATGGCGGTGATGTTCATGAGGGGAGCCGCTTCCTCGGAGACGAGATTGACGACGAATTCGCGCGTTTCGCGGATGTTGCGGCGAGTGTCCTTGGGGCGGCCGGGCTCATGGCTGCTGATGCCGATGCCGACGACGGGAGGATCGCCGGCAAATGCATTGAAGAATGAAAACGGCGCGGCGTTGAGGTGGCCGTTGGCGTCCTGGCTAACGACCCAGGCGATCGGGCGAGGCGTAACAGCGGAGACGAGGAGCTTGTAGCGCTCCCTGGGTGAGACGGCGGCGAAATCGAAGAGCATGGAGCCTCCGGCAAGAGGTAATTTCTTCAGTTTTTATCATACGGGTATTTTGAGGGCCGAAGAGGCTACAATGCGTCGCGCACTGGCATGGCATTTGCGCCAGGATGCTGGCGAGCGGACCATGAAGACACTCTGGCAAGATTTGCGGTACGGCGCACGGTTGCTGGGGAAAGCTCCTGCATTCACGGCGGTGGCGGTGCTCACGCTGGCTCTCGGGATAGGAGCAAACACCGCCCTTTTTTCGGTGGTGAACGGTGTGCTGTTGAATCCGCTGCTTTATCCGGATTCGGGGCGGCTGATTGCAATTTACGGCAAAACACCGGGATACCATGCGGGACCGATCACGTATCTGAATTTTCTGGACTGGCAGAGGGATACGCAGACGTTTTCCTCGATGGCCATGTACCGAAACCAGGATTACAACTTTGTCGGCAAGGGCGAAGCCGAGCGCGTGACGGGCTACATGATCTCGGCGGGATTTTTTTCGACGCTGGAGGTCGAGCCGGTGCTGGGAAGAACGTTCGGCGCGGACGACGACCATGTAGGCGCCGAGCCGGTGGTAATCCTCGGAGGAGGGTTCTGGAAGAGGAGATTTGGATCGTCGCCTGCGATTGTGGGCCATGCGATCGTCCTGGGCGGCGCTTCGTACACGGTCGTGGGCGTGATTCCCGCGAGCTTTAGGTTCTACGGAAGCGATCGAGACGTTTATACGCCGCTCGGGCAGTGGAACGATCCATCGTTTCGCAGCCGCGGGATTGACATGAGCGCGCATGCGGTGGGACGGCTAAAGCAGGGCGTGACGCTGGCGCAGGCCCAAAGCGACATGGACGACGTGGCGCGGAATTTGGCGGTGGAGTACCCGGAGACGGACAAATCCGTGGGGATCACGCTGGTTTCAATGAAACAGGACATAGTCGGAAACGTGCAGCCATTCCTGGTGGTGCTTCTTGCGGCAGTGGGATTTCTGCTGCTGATCGCGTGCGTCAACGTCGCGAATCTGCTGCTCGCGCGGGGCGTGGGAAGGTCGAGCGAACTGGCGGTCCGGGCAGCACTGGGAGCCAGCCCGGCGCGGCTGATCCGGCAGCTTCTAACGGAGAGCGTATTGCTTTCCGGGATGGGAGGAGCGCTGGGACTGGGGCTGGCGTTTGTGGGCACGAGAACGATGCTCAAGGCGATGCCCGGCGAATTGCCGCGCTCCAGTGAAGTGTCGCTCGACGCACGAGTGCTGCTGTTTACGATGGGAATATCACTTCTGGCGGGAATTCTATTCGGGCTGGCGCCGGCGCTGAAAACAACGCGAGTGAGATTGCAGGAGACATTGAAGGAGAGCGGCCGCGGAGCAAGCGGGGCGCGGCACCGGCTGCAAGGAATCCTCGTGGCCGGGGAAGTGGCCATGGCGATGGTGTTGCTGGTGGGCGCGGGGCTGATGGTACGAAGCCTGGCGGCGCTGTGGAGGGTGAATCCGGGATTCAATCCGAGCCACGCGATAACGTTTGCACTGTCCATGCCGGCAACGGCAAAGACGACGTCGGCGGAAACGCGCGCGCGATTACGGCAGTTCGACGAGGAGATGCGGAGCATTCCCGGAGTGGAGGCCGTGTCTGTGACGGTCGGGTCGCGGCCTATGATCCACAATTCGGCGGAGTCATTCTGGATCGAGGGCGAGGCAAAGCCGGCAAACCTTCAGGACATGCATCAGGCGATGTTTTATCTGGTGGAAGCGGGCTTCCAGAGGGCGATGGGAATGAAGCTGGAGCGCGGGCGATTCGTGACCGAGCAGGATAACGAGCATGCGCCGGTGGTGGTGGACGTTGACGACGTTTTTGCGCGCAAGTATTTTCCGCATGAGAATCCGATCGGAAAGCGGATCAATCTCGCAACCTTCCAGGTGCAAGCGGAAATTGTGGGTGTGGTAGGACACGTAAAGCAGTGGGGACTCGATTCCGATGGCAGATCAGGCATCCAGGCTCAGTTCGATTATCCGTTCATGCAGCTGCCGGAAAAGCTGATGCCGCTGGTGGCGGATTCAGTGGCCGTCGTGCTTCGTACAAAGGGCGATCCGACGGCGGTGATGGGCGGGGTCCGGCGAGCAGTGGAAGAAATTGATGTCCGCGATGTGATTTACAACGTCGTGACGATGGACGAGGTGGTGACCCGTTCGTATGCAGCGCGGAGAGTGTCCATGATCCTTCTCGGCGCTTTCGCGGCGCTAGCGCTGCTGCTCGCGTGCGTGGGAATTTACAGCGTAATTTCCTATCTCGTGACCCAGCGAACACAGGAAATCGGAGTGCGCATAGCGCTGGGCGCGGACCGAGAGGACATTTTGCGGCTGGTGGCCGGACAGGGAGCGAGAATGGCTTTAACAGGAGTGGTCATCGGGATCGCGGCAGCTCTCGCCTTGACGCGAATGATGGCGAATCAACTCTTCGGAGTAAGCGCGCATGACCCGCTGACGTTCGCGGGAGTTGGCATAGTATTGCTATTTGTGGCGGTCGCCGCGTGCATCATGCCAGCGGTGCGCGCGACGCGCGTTGATCCGATGACGGCTCTGAGACACGAGTAGCCCGGAAAGCGGAAGAGATTTCCGAATCGGCCGTGAGTGTTCCAAGGCACGAGGAACAAAATTCAGGGGTTGAGGGAAAATCATGCAGAGACGCACGTTTATCCAGGCGGCTACAGGGGCGGCGACGGCACTGGCAGTCACTCCGTGGACGATGGCGGAACAACGGGAGCAGAATCCAGTGGAGTATCCCGATCCTCGCGTGGAAATTCTGGATGACAGATTTGCGCAGTACAAGGTGATGAATGCGGCGATTGAGCGATTGTTCACAGGAGCGCGCTGGGCGGAAGGACCGGTATGGTTTGGGGATGGAAGGTATCTGCTGTTCAGCGACATCCCGAACAACCGGATGCTGCGATGGCTGGAGGAGACGGGAGAGATCAGCGAGTTTCGAAAACCTTCAAACTACAGCAACGGAAATTGCCGGGACCGGGAAGGCAGGCTGGTGAGTTGCGAGCAGGATTCGCGACGCGTGACGCGGACCGAACATGATGGCGCAATTACAGTGCTCATGGATCATTTTCAGGGGAAGCCGCTGAATTCGCCGAACGATGTGACGGTGCATTCGGACGGAGCGATCTGGTTTACGGATCCCGGATACGGAATCCTGTCCAATTACGAGGGCCACAAAGCCGCGTTCGAGCTGCCGACGAATGTATATCGTCTGGAACCGAAGATGAAAGAAGTGACAGTCGTAGAGGGAGGCCTCGGGCGGCCAAACGGGATTTGTTTTTCGCCGGATGAAAAGAGGCTGTATATCGTGGACACGGGCGAGCCGAAGCATGCAGGAGATCCGCATCCGATCTGGGTATATGACGTGGAAGACGGCATGCGGCTGAAGAGCAAGCAACTTTTCGCGGACCTCTCGCCCGGGAGTTCGGACGGAATCCGGTGCGACGTGGACGGAAACGTGTGGTCGGCCGCCGGATGGGCGGGAGGAAGCTTCAATGGAGTGCATGTGTTCGCAGCGGACGGGAAGCTGATTGGGCAGATTCATCTGCCGGAGACGTGCGCGAATCTGTGTTTCGGAGGCGCGAAAAAGAACCGGCTGTTCATGACGGCGAGCCAGTCGCTGTATTCCTTATACGTGGGAACGCAAGGCGCGCAGACGCCTTAAAACTCCGGCGAGAGTGACTTTGGGGATTCGAGGCTCAGCGAGGAAGCCGCAGAGAAAAACGGCCAGCGATGGATCCGCTGGCCGTCTTGCACCGAAGTAAGAATTCCGCGATCAATCAGCGATGGCCGCCGCCATGGAAGCCGCCGTGAGCCGCGCCTCCATGAAAGCCTCCGCCGCCGCGATACCCGCCACCACCAGGGAACCCTCCAGAGGGACCGCGGGCGTAGCCACGACTGGGAGCGTAGCCGCGCGGCGCGCTGTACCCAGGGCCGTGACCTACATAGCCCGGACGGCCATAGTAGCCAGGACGACCGTAGTAACCTGGGTGGCCATAGTAGCCTGGGTGACCGTAATAACCTGGATGACCGTAGTAGCCGCGATAGCCCCAATAGCCTCGATAGCCATAATAGGCGCGGTACCAAGGACCTGCGCCGATGAAGACTCCGCCAACGAACCAGCTAGGACCATAATAGCCATAAGGCGCGCAAGCATAAGGATAATAGCCATAGTAGCCATAGGTGCAAACGGGAGGCGGTCCGTAGGCGTAGGCGGGCCCGTAGGCATAAGGTGCGCCGTAACCGACGCCGACTGCCACGCGGACCTGCGCCTGTGAGGGCGCAGCAGCCGCGAAAACGAAGATTGCCAGCAGGGCAAGATATTTTAAGTAGCGCATGGTTGTCTACCCTCGCCGGAGCCGGCCGGAGATGCAGAACCGGCAGATCCGAGCGCCTTCCTACCGCACTCTGAAACCCCATTCTATATAACAGCAGGACGGAAGAAAAGTTGCGGTTGTTTCCCGTGGGCGCCGAGCTCCGCGGGAGAAGTGGCAAGGACGTATCCGGAAGTGCACGCAGAGGGTGCGGCTCGTTGCCGACGGAAGAACGAAGATAGGGAGGGCCGAGGAGCAAGATTTGTATCGCATCACGATACACGCAGAAACGGCCCTGCAACTCAATTCTACCTAGAGTGCATCCAAATTGCTGGTGGGCGGATTGGAGCAATCGCGAGATCCGCAGGCGGCTCAAGGGCGGGCCATTTCGCGGAAGCAAGGCAGCGAGAGAGAGAAAGTTTCCGTCAGGCCGACGCCCAACTTTCTAGTGCGAAAACCTGCCGCGGAGCTTACCGCCCCGGGCCCGATCACCTGAAATTGTTCAGAGGAGTCGCAGTATGAAAATCATGAAAGGAAGTTTGTTTACAATGGCGATTGCCAGTGTTTTCGGCCTCGCCGCCGTCTGCGGGGGGGCACAAAGCCATCCAGAGAAAACAAATTCGGAAGTCCATACGGCCGCATACGCCAAAACGGCCGCAACAAAAGCAAACGACAAAACAGAGAGCAATGCCATCCTGGGGAAGAAGGAAACACTTTCGGGAACGCTGGTGATGGTTGATCCATCGCAGAATCTCGTCGTTGTAAAAGACTCGGGCGATATTCCCTTCGACTTCAAAGTGACAAAATGCACTAAGATCGAACTCAATCAACATCCGATTCAGCTCGCGGCGTTGCAGGATCACGTGCAAGGCGCGGTGACCATCGAGTTTGTTCCCCGGGGCCAGGGCGATTACGCGCGGCAGATTCAACTCAAAGCGGGATGAAGAACCGCGTCCGCTCACGACAAGAACGCTTGAGCGTCAAATCTAGAGGATTTCAAGAGGTAAACAGGCCTCCAGAAAAGATGGAGAGAAGCCTAAAAGGAGAAATGGAATGTTGAACGGAAGTGAAAAGGTACGGCGCTGGATTTTAGCTTCAGCGCTTGTGGTGGGACTAGGAGGAGCGGGGGTTGCCGGCGCCTGGGCGGTGCGAAAGGCAGTGAGTGACAGCCCCGCACCGGCAAAAGTGCCGCTGAAGATCGCGAGCGATCCGGCTCCCGTGAGCCTGGCGGATTTCAAGAATGGATATTCTTCCATTCTGGACCCGGCGCTATCGGCGGTGGTGAACATTTCGTCCTCGAAAGTGGTCAAGGAACAGAACAACGTTCCCAACTTCTTCGCGGACCCGTTCTTCCGGCAATTTTTCGGCAATCAATTCGGGCAGCAATTTTCTCAGCCACAATCCCAGAGAGAGTACAGCCTGGGTTCGGGAGTGATCGTAAATCCGGACGGCTACATTCTGACGAACAATCACGTGGTGGCGGGCGCGACGGATATCAGCGTCTTCACGCGGGACAAGAAAAAGTACACCGCCAAAGTAGTCGGAACGGATTCGCGGACGGACGTTGCGGTGCTCAAAATTGACGCGACAAATCTGCCAACATTCACGCTTGGAGATTCTTCAAATTTGAAGGTTGGCGACCTGGTGTTCGCGATCGGTGATCCCTTCGGCATCGGAGAAACGGCGACGATGGGCATCGTGAGCGCGACCGGGCGAGGGCTCGGCGGAAGCATCGAGAGGTACGAGAATTTTATTCAGACGGACGCGGCGATCAACCCCGGCAATTCGGGTGGCGCGCTGATTGACCTGCACGGAAACCTGATCGGAGTCAACACCGCGATCATCACGGGCGGAGGCAACGGCAACGCGGGCGTGGGCTTCGCCATTCCAGTCAACATGGCGCGAAACGTCATGGAGCAGATCGTGGACCACGGGAAGGTCGTGCGCGGACACCTCGGGGTCATGATTCAGGAGGTGACGCCTGACGTGGCCAAGGCGTTCGGCCTCAGCCAGGGCGGAGGGGTGCTGGTTGGCGACGTGACACCTGGAAGCCCGGCAGCAAAGGCGGGAATCCAGCGCGGCGATGTGATTCTGGACCTGAACGGAAAGCCCGTCAGCGGGCCGGATGAGCTGAGCGTGCGCATTTCGGAAACTGCACCAGATACTCCTGTGCACTTGACGATCTACCGCAACGGACAGACAAAGGACGTGACCGTCGTACTCAATGAGTTGACAGAGAAAGAGGAACAGGCGTCCACTCAAGAAGGCTCGAAATCCGCACTGAGCGGGGTTCAAGTGGAGAATCTATCCCCGGACGACCGACAACAACTCGGCTTGCCCGGGGGAACAACAGGCGTAGTGGTGACTTCGGTTGATCCATCGAGCATGGCGGCCGCAGCCGACTTGCAACGCGGCGATGTGATTCAGGAAGTGAATCACAAGCCGGTTCACAACGTGCAGCAATACAACGAGGCGCTCGAGTCGGCAGGCAACCAAGGCGCTTTGCTCCTGCTCGTAAACCGTGGGGGGACAACGCACTACATCGTCGTAGATACCAAGTAAGCCGAAGGAGCACGGTCCCGCGCGGGATCGTGCTCCAAACCCAAAAGTCCAATCCTTGGCTAGTTCAAGCTTTCTGGGCCTGGCGGCGAAGGAATGTGGGAACATCGAGGTCGTCCGCGGGAACATCCCGGGCGACCTCTCTTACATTTTGCTGGACCTGATGGACGACATTTTGTGAAGCAAGCCCACCGGAAGCAGCAGCGGCAACGGATTCTTCCCTGCCTGCTTTCCAAGTCTTCGGGAGGAATTGCGGCTTCTGGTGGATGTTTTTCTTGTTGGCTTCCTTGAAACCTGCGGCAATGACGGTGATTTTGACGGCGTCCTTCATGCCTTCGTCCTGCACGGCGCCGAAAATGATGTTGGCATTCTCGTGGGCGGCCTTCTGAATGATGGAGGACGCTTCATGGACTTCGTGGAGCGTGAGGTTCGGGCTGCCGCAGATGTTGATGAGAATGCCCTGAGCGCCCTGGATGGAATTGTCTTCGAGCAAGGGACTGGAAATCGCGCGATTGGCAGCGTCCACAGCGCGATTCGCGCCCGTGGCCACGGCCGTGCCCATCACGGCGTAGCCCTGGCCGCTCATGATGGCTTTCACATCAGCGAAATCGCGATTGATGATACCCGGCACGGTGATGATGTCCGAAATGCCCTGTACCGCCTGGCGGAGAATATCGTCGGCGATGCGAAACGCGTCGAAGAAACTCGTGCCGCGCTCGACCGTTTCCATGAGGCGCTCGTTGGGAATAACGATGACGGTGTCCACGGCGCCGATGAGTTCCTGCAGCGCCTGTTCCGCTTGAAGCATGCGGCGCTTGCCTTCGAACGCGAACGGCTTGGTAACCACGGCGACAGTAAGCGCCCCAAGTTCGCCTGCAAGTGAAGCAACGACCGGCGCCGCGCCAGAGCCCGTGCCACCGCCGAGGCCGGAGGTGATGAAGATCATATCGGAGCCCTCGAGGGCTTCGATGATCTTGTCGGTGTCCTCGAGAGCGGCTTTTCGGCCGATCTCCGGATTGGCGCCCGCGCCGAGACCTTTCGTAAGTTTTGCGCCGAGCTGCAGCTTCACCGGGGCCTGCGACAGCTTGAGCGCCTGCAGGTCCGTATTCCCGGCGATGAATTCGACGCCTTCGACCTTGGCGCGGATCATGCGGTTGACGGCGTTGCAGCCGCCACCACCGACGCCGATCACTTTGATCTTTGCCGGCGATAACTCCTCGCCAAAACTCATACGAATTACCGGATCTTTCCCTGTCATACTCTCCCCCTAACGGGCTGGCAAACCGTTTTCCTGAGTTTTATGCACCCGCAAACATGGACTTCAATTTCGAGACCAGGTTCGCAGTTCGCTGGGCCTGGACGCGGCGCGCTTTAGCTCCATAAAGCACCAAACCTACGACAGCAGCATATTCCGGCTGGGCGACCTGTTCCGGCATGTCCAGCAAACCTTTGGGCTCCGCGATGCGCACCGGAAGACGGAAGGATTCCTCCGCCGATTCCACAAGGCCATGGAGGCGAGCGCCGCCGCCAGCAAGAACAAATCCAGCCGGAATCTGCTTGATGAGACCGGAACGCAGCAGTTCGTCGCGAATCAGGGCCAACAATTCCTGAGCGCGAGGCTCGATGATTTCCGTCAGCATGCGCGAGAAAACGGTACGCGGAGGGCGGTCGCCAACGCTGGCAATTTCGAGTGCCTTGTCTTCGGTCATCTGTGAGGCAGCGGCCCATCCGTGGTGGCGCTTGATGCGTTCGGCTTCTGGGATCGGAGTGCGCAATCCCACAGCCAGGTCATTCGTAAAATGATCGCCGCCCACGGGAACGGCTCCGGTGTGGCGAACGACGCCTCCGCCAAAAACGATGATCTCCGTGGTGCCGCCACCAATGTCCACGAGGCAGCAACCCAGTTCGCGCTCGTCCTGCGTCAAAGAGGATTCGGCAGCGGCGAGAGGCTCGAGAACTGTGTCGCTGATTAAAATGCCCGCGCGATTCGCGGCGGTGACGAGATTCTGGGTCGCAGCGACGGAAGAAGTGACGAGATGCACGTTCGTTTCGAGGCGCTGCCCGATCATGCCCAAGGGATCTTTGATGCCGTCGTGTGCATCCACGATAAATTCGTGCGGCAAGACATGCAGGATTTCGCGGTCCTCGGGAAGAGAGATATTGCGCGCGGCGTCCACCGCATGGCGAACATCTTCGCGTTCGATGTCGCGCCCGCGGTTGCCCAGCGTGACACCGCCGCGGCTGTTGACGCCGCGGACGTGGCTGCCCGCAACCCCAATGACCGCCGACTCAATGGGAACGCCGGAAACACCTTCCGCTTCTTCGGCGGAGCGCCGGATGGAGCTGACGGTCGCATCGAGATTGACAATGAGCCCTTTGCGGAGGCCTTTCGATTCCGCCGCGCCGAGCGACAAGAACTTCACCTGGTCGTCGGCAATCTCCGCGATCAGCGCGCAAGTCTTTGTGCTGCCAATATCCAGGCCGACGATGTATTTATCTTTCTTCGACAAACGCATTCTCCCCAAAACCTACTTTGTCTTTTTTGCAGCGGGAATCTGCGATCCGCAAGCATTTGAGTCAGGATTCAAAACCACCTGGCGCGAGTACTGCAAATCCACGCTCTGCACGCAGCCCGCATTCGCCTGCCATTGCGCGAAATTGTCCAAGAGCATGCGGTATTTCCCTGCGAAATCGTCCTGGCCAAAATGAATGGTCACGGCCTGCGAAAGAGTGGTTCCCGCAAAACCGGCCATCACCGCGCGCAAATCCTTCGGATTGGAGAGATCCACCTCGCTCACGTGCTCCGAAGATTCCGAGCGCACAAAATCCGCATCCTTCATGAACTCCTGATAGATTTGCATGCGCCGGGCGCGCTCTTCGCGAGGGACGCTTTCACCCACACCGCTGACGATTGGGAATTGAAAGTCATTTCCCTGCGGGCGATCGAGAATGACTCCGTAAGCGTCAATCAAGGCGACATCGGTTCCGCTGCGCAGAAAGGCAATCGGAGTCCTCTCGATAATCGCTACGCGCAAGCGATTTGGCAGGATGCGTTGCACGCTGGCCGATTCCACCCAGGGCAAAAGCTCGAGCTGGCTGCGCCGGGCATCCAGCGGGATTTGGAGCACACTGTGTCCCCGGTCGCCATAGAAGCGTTCGAGCACCGCTTCCCGTGATACGTAGTGGTTTCCCGTCACCTCAATCTGTTCCGGCTTCAGGAGCAAAAACGTCGGCGAATACAAAAAAAATCTTCCGGTAACAACACCTACCGAAATCACCCCCGCGCCCGCGAGAGTAAAGAGGAGGGCACGCCTGTAAAAAGGCCAGCTTTTTCCGCCAAATTTTTTGCGGCGGATCTCCAGCGGCTTTTGCCGGCGCAAATAACGCGGCTCGTCATCGGTCACCAGTTCGGGGCGGTATGGCTCCGCTTCCGCCGCGGAGGAAGTGCTTCGTCGCAATGTCTTTACGCGGTCCAGATCACCACCTCGTTTTCGAGCGTTACGCCATAAGCGCGTCGCACGCGTTCGCGCACCTCCGCGATAAGAGCAAGCATATCCCTGGCAGCAGCTTCGCCGGAGTTCACAAAGAAATTCGCATGGCGTTCGCTCACGCGAGCGTCGCCCACGGAAAGACTCTTCAGGCCCAATTCGTCAATCATGCGGCCGGCGGAAGCGCCGGGAGGATTCTTAAAGATGCAGCCAGCGCTCTTCTGACCGAGCGGCTGGCTCGAACGCCTTTTTTCGTTGCAGATACGAATACCTTGGAGGATTTCCTTGTACGGTTTGGAGGGTAGTTCCAATGTCACCGCGAGCATCATATCATCAGGCCCAAACGAAGTGTGGCGATATTCGAAGGAAATTTGGCTTCCCCGCAGGATTTCGATCTTCCTGTCGGCTGCCCGGTAGACTTTCACTTCGCGCACATAAGACCCAATCTGCATACCGTACGCCCCGGCGTTCATGCGCAGAGCTCCCCCTACCGTGCCCGGGACGCCGATCAGGCCTTCCATTCCGCCCAGATTGTGCCGGGCGCAGAATGTCACCATCCGTCCAAGGTCCGCGGCCGCATCTACGTGGGCCAAATTGCCGTCCAGGACCACATCGGGATCAGGCTTCACCAATTGCAGGACTACCCACGGAAGCTCGCCGTCGTCCACCAGAAGGTTGGATCCCCCTCCAAGGAACTTGTGTGGGACTCCGGAGGTATCCAACAGTTCCAAGAGCGGCGGAATGGAATCATGGCTCCGGATACGGAGGAGATCGGTCGTTCCGCCAATCCCGAGCGAGGTGTACTCCGACAGGGAGACACCGTGCTGCAGAACGACGCCGAGATCCGCGATTCCCGCGACGATTGTGGATTCGTCAATGCGCATGACTTGCAGAATGCTCCGTCCCCAGCAGAACCATCAGTTCCCCGCCAGCGCGGCTGACACTGCCCGCGCCGATGGTCAGAATGGCGTCGCCCGGCTTTGCAGCCTGTAGCAGGAACCCAATGCCTTCCTGCATTGTTCGGAAGTAGTGCACGTTTTTGTGGCCCGCTTCGCGTATTGCGGCTGCCAGCGCTTCGCTGGTCACGCCGGAAATGGGCGTCTCGCTGGCTGCATAGATATCCGTCAGCACCAGAACGTCCGCTTGATTGAAGGCTCTGGAAAATTCGTCCCACAGCTGCTGGGTTCGCGTGAATCGGTGAGGCTGAAAGAGCACCAGCAGGCGACTAAACTTGCAAATTCTGGCCGCTTCCAGCGTCGCCCGAATCTCAGCGGGGTGGTGGCCGTAATCATCAATCACCGTAATGTCGTTCACCGTGCCTTTAATGTCGAAGCGGCGTGCCACCCCCGCAAACTTGGCAAGACCTTCGCGAATCAGGTCGGCCGGTACATTCAGGTACAGCGCCACCGCGGCTGCAGCCGCCGCGTTGCGCACATTGTGAATGCCCGGAGGATGGGCCAACTGAAAAACCCCGAGATCCTCGCCCCGATAGGTCAGCCGAAACTCGCTGCCGAGGCCGTTCAATCGGATGTCGCTTAGAATCAAGTCCGCCTGGCTGGATGTCCCGTAAGTGATGATGGGGCGCTTCACGTTGGGAATGATGGCCTGCACGTTTGGTTCATCCAGGCAGAGAATGGCGGCGCCATAAAAGGGCACGCGGTTCACAAATTGCGTGAACGCTTCCTGAATGTCATCGAGAGAGGAGTATTGATCCAGATGTTCGCGGTCAATCGTAGTAACAACGGCCACGACCGGAGCAAAGAGCAGGAAGCTGCGATCACTCTCATCAGCCTCCACCACAAAATATTCTCCGCGACCAAGCTTTGCTGTTGTGCCTGCCTGATTTACCCGCCCGCCGATGACAAAGGTCGGATCAAGGTGAGCTGAAGTCAGAATCGAAGCCACCATCGAAGTGGTCGTTGTCTTCCCGTGCGCGCCCGCCACGGCGATGCCGTATTTCAGTCTCATCAATTCAGCGAGCATCTCCGCGCGTGGAATGACGGGGATTTTCCGCTTATGAGCTTCGACAACCTCCGGATTGTCCGGCCTGATCGCCGAAGAGGTGACCACAACGTGTGCTTCTTCCACGTGAGAGGCTTTGTGACCTTCAAATATCGTTGCCCCGAGGTTTTGCAGCCGCTCGGTCATTGGCGTCAGCCGGGTGTCCGAACCTGAAACAGAATAGCCGAGGGTCAGAAGGACTTCAGCGATTCCGCTCATGCCGATCCCGCCAATTCCCACCATGTGAATGCGCTGGAAATTCCGAAATGAAACCATCATGACTCTTTTCCTCGACCATTTGCCTGCACGCCGGCTGCCTCTTCCACAAGGTTGACGATGTCGCGCGCAGCGTGGGGACGAGCCAATCCCCGCGCGTTCGTAGCGAGTTTCTCAATCTCCTGGGGCTGGTCGAGGAGGGAGAAGAGTTCGTCCGTCAGGCGGGCGGCATTGAGCTCGGGCTCCGGGATCACCCTTCCAGCGCCTGCGCGGGCCGCTTCCTGCGCGTTGCGCAACTGATGGCTATCGGTGGCATGCCCATAGGGAATGAAGATGGCGGCGCGTCCCGCCGCTGCCACTTCCGCCGAGGTAATGGCGCCCGCCCGGCAGATAATCACGTCCGCCCACGCGAAACGCTCCGCAATGTTGCCGAGAAACGGCACAACCTCGGCGAGAAATTCGCGGCGCGCGTACGCAGTGCGTACCGCATTATAGTCGCGCTCGCCGGTCTGATGCACAACGTTCAGCTCTTTTTTTCGAGCGGCGAGAAGATCCATGGCATCAACCACTGTCCGGTTAATGGGCAAGGCGCCGAGGCTTCCGCCTGTGATGAGCAACCGGAATGGCTTTTCCGGCTTGCGTGGCGCAATCGAAAAGAATTCGTCGCGTACGGGACAGCCGGTGAGCATGGCTTTTTTCCCCCACGCCTGGGCAGAAACTTCATAGCCGGTGGCGATTTTTCTCGAAAGATGCGCCAGTACCCGGTTCGCAAATCCGGGAGCGGCGTTCGGTTCCAGAATGACGTTCGGGATCCGTTTCAGCCAGGTGGCGAGCATCATTGGGCCAGCTGCGTAGCCCCCAACCCCAAAAGCCGCGACAGGCTTGTGCTTCTTCAGGATCCGGAAGGCGTCCAGCATCCCTGGAAACAGCATTGCAAGGTTCTTCGCCAGTGTAAGGCCGCCTTTGCCTTTGAGTCCGGCCGCACGCAAGGTTTCCAGAGGCAAACCCGCCTGCGGCACGAGTTTCATTTCGATCCCGCGCTGTGTTCCCACTAGAACCACTTCCCTCTCGCTCCCCCGGGAGAGCCATTCCCGCGCGATGGCCATCGCCGGAAACACGTGCCCGCCGGTGCCACCACCCGCAATCAACAATTTCACGACGCGCTCAGCCTCTTGTTGCATGGCGAAAGCGCTCCAGCCCTGCGTGCAAAACAGTCCACAAGACTCATGCTTCGGCCGCCTGCTGCGCAATATTGAGGAGCACGCCCGTTGCGAGCAGCATGGCCAATAGGCTCGATCCTCCATAGCTGATGAACGGCAGCGGAATTCCCTTCGTCGGCATCATTCCCAACACCACGGCAAAATTGATCAGCGCCTGGCCAAGGACCATGGACGTGATCCCCAACGCGAGCAATCTCCCGAATCCATCCGGCGCTCGAAACGCCGCCTTGAATCCGCGCCATCCGTAGACGGCAAAGAGCGAGACGATCAACATCGCGCCGAGAAAACCCAGCTCTTCGCAAATCACCGCGTAGATGAAATCCGTATGGGCTTCCGGCAGATAAAACAGTTTTTGCTTGCTCTCCATCAAGCCCACGCCGCTGAATCCACCCGAGCCGACGGCGATCAGAGATTGCAGCAACTGGAAACCCGCGCCCTGGGGATCGGCGCCGGGATGCAGGAAAGCAGTGAGACGCGCCTGGCGATAGGATACGTGAGTGATCAGCAGATATAGCGCGGGCATTGCGGCGGCAGCGCCCACCGCAAGCCACTTCCAAGAGATCCCAGCCACGTAAAGGACGGCAACGGAAACGAACACGATATCCACCGAGGTGCCAAGGTCCGGTTGGAGCAAAATCAGGGCCACGCAGACCAGAACCGGTCCAATCGCCGGCAAAACAGTCCGCAAGAAATCGTCCTTGCAAAACTCCATGCTGGCTGCGTTTCGCCGCCTCTGGTCCAGAAACCAGGCCAGGTACAGGATCACGGCGAGCTTGGCGATCTCCGAGGGTTGAATCCCCACCGGGCCCCAGCGAATCCAGCGGTGCGTGGAGTGCGATTTATCCAGAAAAAACGCGCCCACGAGCAGCAGCACGACCACGAACAGGACGCTGTAAACGATGACGGGCTCGCGTAATTTTCGGTAGTCCACGCGCATGAGAGCAAACATTCCCGCGAGCCCTAGAATCAGCCAGACAAACTGCCGCAGGAGAAAATAGTAGGAGTGTCCGTACTCCTGTTCGGCGGTGACTGCCGAAGCGCTGAAGATCATCACCGCGCCAAACAGGCACAGCACAACGGTCGTCCCGAACAACCACCGGTCGCTTTCCAATCGTCTCGGCATTCAAACGTCCCCGATCGTCACGCCGGGCTTATCCCGGCCGCGTTGATGCTGCAGAATCCAGACTCACTTCCCCAGCGCGGCGCCTTCCGCCTGTCCTGCGACCTTCTTGACCAACTCCTTGAAAACCCGCCCGCGCTGTTCGTAATCCTGAAATTGGTCGAAACTTGCGCAAGCAGGAGCGAGCAGAACAATGTCGCCGGACTGCGCGGCGTGTGAGGCAATCTCCAAGGCTCGCTCAAGCGTTCCGGCGCGCTCAATGGCCACGCTGCCGGCAATTTGCAGCTCGATCTTGTCGGCCGCCGCGCCAATCAGCAGCGCGAGAATAGCTTTTTCACGCAACGGTTTTTGCAGCACGGTGTAATCGCTGCCTTTATCTTTTCCGCCGAGGATGATGAGTATTCGACCTGGAAAAGCATCGAGCGCCTTTAGAGTGGCGTCCACATTGGTGGCTTTGGAATCGTTGTAATAGCGCACGCCGTTGTGCTCGGCCACAAATTCGAGCCGGTGTTCTACTCCCGCGAAGGAGCGTATCGCAGACGCAATCGCTTCGGGCTTGGCGCCCGCAAGCCGCGCCGCACAAATCGCCGCGAGCACATTCTCCCGATTGTGGGCACCGGGCAAGGGAATGTCAGTGCGTTTGAGAAGAATTTCTTCACGACCATCGCGTCGAAAGGCGATCTCCCCGCCGCACAGATACCCGCCCTGCAGCACCTCCTCTTTGCGGCTGAACCAATAGACGTGTGGCACTTTTGGCGCGTGCTGAACGGTGGCCGGATCATCCGCGTTGAGGACAGCGAAGTCGGCTTTGGTCTGGTTCTCAAAGATGCGCGCCTTGGCTGCTCCATAAGCATCCATGTTTCCATGCCGGTCGAGGTGATCGGGCGTGAGATTCAGGAACACGGAAATGTAAGGTCGAAAGCTTTCGATCAGTTCCAATTGGAAACTGCTCAGCTCCGTCACGATAATTGAGCGCTCGTCTGATGCATCCACACATGAAATCAGCGGCGTTCCGATGTTTCCCGCCAACATCGTGGAAAAACCGGATTGGCGCAAGATATGCTCGGTCAACGAGGTCGTCGTCGTTTTTCCATTCGATCCGGTGATGCCGATGATTCGACCTTTCAAGAAGCGATACGCCAGTTCGATCTCACTCCAAACGGCGATTCCCCGGGCGCGCGCCGATACCAAGATCGGTGCATCCGCGGGCACTCCCGGACTGGGGATAAGCAGTTCTTGCCCGGAAAGGATCTCTTGCGAGTGTCCGCCAAGTTCCAGCGCCATCCCCGCGCGCCTGAGGCGCTCCGCGGTTTCTCCAAACTCTGCTTCTGGCCGCCTGTCCGTAGCCGTCACAATCGCTCCGCGCGAGGCGCAGAAAAGTGCGGTGGCGATTCCCGTGCGCGCGAGCCCAATGACCAGCACGCGTTTGCCGTTGAGTTCAAATGCCATAATCTCGATTTTGTCCCAGCGCCTTCACCGCAATTTCAAAGTGGTCAGCGCAAACAACGCAAAAACCAACGCCGCAATCCAGAACCGCACAATCACTTTCGATTCGCTCCACCCCAGCAATTCAAAATGATGGTGAATCGGCGCCATACGAAAGATTCTTTTCCCGCGCAGCTTGAACGAACCGACCTGAAGAATCACGGACAGCGCCTCGATCACGAAGATTCCTCCTACAAAAAACAACAGGATCTCCTGCTTGATGATCACCGCGATGACGCCCAGCGTGCCCCCCAGCGAAAGCGATCCGACGTCTCCCATGAAGACTTCCGCCGGGTGCGCGTTGTACCAGAGAAATCCCAGCGATGCGCCGACCAGAGCGCCGCAGAACACCGTGAGCTCGCCTACCTTGGGAATGAATTGGATATCGAGATAGGTCGCCCAGCGGAAATTGCTGCTCACATAGGTGAGGATTGTCAGCGCGCCAGCCGCAATTACGGTGCAGCCAATGGCGAGGCCATCCAAGCCGTCTGTCAGGTTGACGGCGTTTGACGAGCCGACGATGACCACTCCGACGAAAAGAAGAAAGGGAACGAACGCCAGCGGCCAGAAATGCGCCGTGGCCATCAGCGAATGAATCACAAGATCGGGATGGATGCGCTTCAGGAACGGAAATACGAGCTGTGTGGAGTACGCGCTGTGCGTGGTCAGCACGAGAAGAGACACGCCCACGACCAGGCTCACCAGAAACTGCAAAGCCAGCTTGCGTTTTGCCGTTAATCCCAAATTTCTTTGCTTCGAGACTTTGGCGTAGTCGTCAAGAAATCCGATCGCCGCGAACGAGAGCAGCGCAAACAGCGCGAGCAGTACAAACGGGTTCGTCAAATCCGCCCAGAGCAATGTTGGGACCGCCGTGGAGAGCACGATCAAGACGCCGCCCATCGTCGGCGTTCCTGCCTTTTTCTTATGTTCCTGCGGGCCTTCTTCGCGAATGTATTGTCCGATCTGCAATTCGCGCAGCTTGCGAATCAGCCATGGGCCGAACACCAACGCCAGGAACATCGCGGTCAAGCTCGCATACACCGTCCGAATCGTAATGTAGCGGAACACGTTCAGCGGACTGAAGAACGGGCGCAGCACTTCGTAGAGGAGATAGTAAAGCATCTTAGTGGCGCACCTCGGACGGTGACGCCTGAGGCGCGCCTTCACCGGCGAGCAATCGCTCGACTATGCGCTCCATCCTCACGCCGCGCGACCCTTTCACCAACAGAAGATCGCCCGGCTGGAAAAATTCCTCCAGAAATCTCGCTGCCTCCTCCGATGAGGTGAAGAATTTCGTATGATCGCGGTCAAACCCCGCCGCCACAGCGGCTTCGATAATTTCGGCCGCGTGGCCTTCCACACCGATGAGCCAGCCAATTTTTCCCACTTTCACCAGATGGCGCCCGGCCTCCCGATGCAGTTCCGCGGAATTCTCTCCGAGCTCGCGCATCTCTCCCGCCGCAAGAATCCGCCGTTGAAATCCGGGTGTCGCCGCAAGCAATTGGGTCATGGCGTGCAGCGCGGCGGGACTCGAGTTGTAGCTGTCATTGATCAGCGCAGCTCCATTCGTAAACCGCAATAGCTCTCCGCGCATCGCGGGTGCGCGAAGCGTGCGAAACACCGTTTGCGCCTCTGCAACGCCAATGTTCCAAACGCTCGCTGCGGCCAGTGCCGCCAGCGCATTCGGAATCAAATGCCTTCCTGGCAAGGCCAGTTCCAGCCGCACCCGACCCTCCGGACTCACATAATCAAACGAGGTGCCCAGGGCGCCCCGGTCCTCAATCTGTTCAGCCATGAAAAAGGCCGGACGCTCGATTCCGTACGTCACCACCCGACCCGGAGCGTGCGCCCCAAACTCCGCCACGCGCGCATCATCCGCGTTTAAAACCGCTGTCGAACCGCGCCCGTTCAGTCCTTCAATCAGTTCGCGCTTCGCCAGAGCAATTTCATCCACCGATGCAAAAAACTCCAAGTGTGCGGGGCTCACTCGTGTCACGACACCAACGTCCGGCTTCGCGACCGCCGCAAGCCTCACCAATTCTCCCCGGCGCGACATCCCCATCTCCAGCACCGCAGCCTGATGCGTGTCGTCGAGCCGGAACAACGTCAGCGGCAAACCATACTCGTTATTCAGGTTCCCTTCCGACTTCAGTACATGGAACCTCGCGCCCAGCAGTGCCGCCAGGATCTCTTTGGTCGTAGTCTTCCCAACCGAGCCGGTGACCCCAGCAATTTTCCCGCGCCATGCTTCCCGAACGGCGCGCGCAAGGTCTTTGAGTGCACCGAAGGTATCGCCGACGGGAATGCACCGCCCGCGCAATGCCTCCGGAACTCCTTCCAGTTTTGCCTGCGCAACCACCGCCGCCACAGCGCCTTTCTCGAAGGCGCTGCCCACATGGTCGTGTCCATCGTGACGCGGTCCGTGAATGGCGATGAACAGCTCTCCCGCACGCACCGTGCGAGAATCAATCGAGACGCTGGCCACCCGGGCCACGGGGTCCAGCCCCGCTCCCGGTTGGGCATGCAGAGCGCCAGCCACTTGTGCAATCGTCCACCGCATAACTTCCTCAAGGGGTTCGCCTTAGCGGCATAACCCGGGATTCGGTTGATGGTCACCGGTTCTGAGGAGCCCTCCTTTTCTCAGACTCGCGATTGGCTTGTCCCATTTTGTCGGGACCCCGGCGCTTTCGACCCTGACTAGGTCAAAGCGCGTTAGGTGCCAAACTCCGATTCACCCGACCTTTCTTCATACCCACGTGCGCGCAACGCGCTCTTCGCAATTTCGCAATCGTCCCAATCGAGCGTGCGGTCCGCCAGCACTTGATAAGTCTCGTGCCCCTTTCCCGCAAGCAGAACAATGTCGCCCGCGCGTGCTTCATCCATCGCCACCCCGATGGCCTTTTCACGGTCCGGTTCGATCAGATATTTCCCGCCGCTTTTCTGCATGCCCACCACAATGTCGCTGATGATCTTCAGCGGATCCTCCTGGCGCGGATTGTCGTTCGTCAGTATCGTCAGATCGCTCAGCCGTCCGCTCGCTTCTCCCATCACTGGCCTTTTCGTGCGATCCTTTCCCCCGCCGCATCCGAAAACGGTGATCACCCTCCCCTTCGGATTCAGTTCCTTCGCCGTCTTGATCAAATTCTCGAGTGCATCGTCCGTATGCGCATAATCCACGATCACCAGGAACGGCTGGCCCCCATCCACGCGCTGGAACCTTCCTGAAACATTTTGCAGCGTGCGGATTCCATCCTCGATCGTCTCGTTCGCAATTCCCAGCGCTTGCGCCGCTCCAATCGCCGCCAGAATGTTGTACACGTTGATCCGCCCGACCAGCGGCGAAGCCACTTGCACTTTTCCCTGCGGCGTGTGTGCTGTGAACTCGAGCCCCGAAAATGTCAGTTGAAACTTTTTTGTGCCGATGTCTGCTTCTTTTTTCAGTCCATAAGAGATGCTTGAGTTTGCCAGTCCCGCCAGCCGCGGGCCGTATTCATCATCCGCATTGAGAACCGCAACGTCCGGCGCTCCTGCTCCAGTCCCTTCAAAGAGTTTTCGCTTCGCCGAAAAATACTCCTCAAACGTCTTGTGAAAGTCCATGTGCTCGCGCGTCAGGTTCGTGAACACCGCGGCCTTGAAGTGGCATCCCCACAGCCGGTCCATCACCAGCGCGTGCGAACTCGCCTCGAGCACAGCATATTTGCCTCCGAAATCGCGAATCTCCGCCAGGAATCCTTGCAAATCCACCGATTCAGGCGTCGTGTTGGGCGCTGCGTAGTCTCCCTTCGGCGTATGATACGCGATGGTGCCGAAGAGTCCCGTCTTCGCTCCGGAAGCCTTGAGGATCGAATCTACAAGCGACGACGTCGTCGTTTTGCCATTCGTTCCGGTGACGGCAACCAATTGCAGCGCTTTCGCCGGATGGTCAAAAAAATTCGCCGCCGCAACCGCCAACATCTTTCTGGCATCCTTAACACGAATCCATACGATGGAATCGGGAATCTCCCGCGGTGGATCATCCTCGCTTACGACCGCAACCGCGCCCCGTGCTACAGCATTGCGTACGAAGGTGTTCCCGTCTGCTTTCGCGCCATGCAAACCAAAAAATAGGGCCCGCGGCTGCACTTTGCGCGAATCGCACGTGACCTGGCGAATCTCCACGCCATTCGCGGCGCCAGCAAACGCCGCCTCCGCGCCCTGCAAAATCTCGCCGAGTGTCTTCCCGTGCTCTTGCGTATCGTTCTTCACCGTTTCCGACTTTTCCGAGATTTCCGTGGCCATGTCAGCGGCCGCTCCCTGCTGTCGCTTTCATGCGATTCTGCGGAACGTCCGCCGCAAAACGAACCGTGATCTTCGCGCCCCGCCGGACTCTTGCTCCCGGGGCCGGCGCCTGTTCTACTGCAAGGCTGCTGCCAACAAGGATGGGCTCTAAACCCAGCCGCAAGCAGATCGCGGTCACATTCCTCATGGTCTTTCCGGTGAAATCCGGCACGGGAATGTCTCCGCTCTGATCCACGGACACAGCTACCTCCGGAGCGCGCATCTTCATGCTCGCAGGCGGGGATCCGGCCTCCGGTGTATCGGGCTGGGAAGAAAAATCCACCGGCGAGAAATCTTCTAAGGAACCGCCTCCGGATTCTCCCTTACCATGATATTCCGCTTGCAGGAGTTTCGGGCTGAGCGGTACGTCGCGCGGCACGTCCAGGTAAGCCAACACCTGTTCCGCGATGCGTTTGAATACCGGCGCCGCCACCTCACCGCCCTCGTGTTGTCCAACCGGCGAATCCAGTGATACCAGGATCGTGATAGCCGGATCGTTGATCGGCGCAAAGCCCGTGAACGATGCGATCAGCTGGGTCGGCGAATACCGCCCGGTCGCAGGATCAATCTTTTGCGCTGTCCCCGTCTTCCCGGCCGCCGTCCAACCGTCCAATCGTGCGCGCGTCCCTGTCCCGTCGAGAATCACTCCCTCCATCATCTTCCTCATGGTGGCGGCCGTCTCCGGACGGATCACTCTGCGCGGCGCGCCTGCCGCAAGATCGCCCTCGAGCGGCAATTCCTGATTGCCCTTCCGCAATTCGGCAATAATTTGCGGCTTGTAAAGCAGTCCTCCATTCGCGATCGCAGAAACCGCTGTGATCAGTTGCACCGGCGTCACGCCCACTTCCTGCCCCATCGAAATGGAACCAATCGATATGGCCGACCAGTCATCCAGTGGCCGCAAGATTCCGCGGCTCTCCGCCGGCAGCTCGATGCCTGTCAAGCGTCCGAAGCCGAATGCCCGAATATAGTCATAGAATTTCGGCGCGCCCAAACGAAGCGCGATCTTGATCGCTCCGACGTCGCTCGATTCCGCCAGAACGTCCGAAACGCTGAGAAGGCCGAAAGGCTTGTGGTCGCGAATCCTGTGCCCCGCGATATACACCGCGCCGTTCTCGCAGTCGAACACCTCGCTTGGCCGTGTCAGGTTTTCGTCAATCGCGGCAGCCAGCGTTATCAGCTTGAACGTCGAACCTGGCTCGTAAATGGCGCTAACCGCGCGGTCCATCCGCGCTTCCGGCTTGGCTTCGCTCGCCGAATTGGGATTGAATTTCGGCCAATTCGCCAGCGCCAGAATCTCTCCGTCATTCGGATTCTGGACTACCACCGTGCCGGCGATGGCATGCGTTTGCGCAATCGCCGCGGCAAGCTCGCGTTCCGCGATGTACTGAATTTTTTCGTCAATCGTCAAGACTACGTTGTCACCGGTGTCTCTCTGCTCTGCTCCTCCGTCAAACCATCGTTGCCGCGCGTCCGCCATCACCACAATCTTTTCGCTCTTTCCACGGATCAGTTTGTCCAGCTCGTACTCGATTCCTCCCAATCCTTTCTCGTCCACGTCCACAAATCCCAGCACGTGCGCGGCAAGATCGCGCTTCGGGTAGAACCGTTCATTTTCCTTTTGGAAATAGACGCCTTTCAGATTCAGCGCCTTCACCGCTTCCACTTTGTCTGGTGGCAGCTTGCGCTCGATCCAGACAAATGAATTCGAAGAGTCGAAGCGCGCCTCGAGGATGTCTTGCGGAATCCCCAGTACGCCGGAAAGCAGCCTCGCAGCCAGTGCTTTGTTGTTGCCAATTTCGCTCGGCACCGCAAATGCTGAATCCACCGGAACGCTCATCGCCAGCGTATCCATGTTCCGGTCGTAGATGGCACCCCGCTTGGGCGTGATCTCGATGGTCCGCTGCTGTTGCCGCTGTGCTCTGGCCAGGTATTCGCCGTGAAGGAAGAGTTGCAGATAGACCAGCCGGCCTCCGACTGCTGCAATCCACAACAGCGCTAGCCCGGCAACCACCAGCAGGCGGTTCGCGGCACTGTGGATGCCCGTGGCATTCCCCGCTCTGCGGTCGCCTCTGGAGGCGTGGTCACGGTCTTGCGGCATGGTTCTTTTGGATCGGTGTTCGCTCCGCCCGAAACTCTTTCTGCCGATTCAGAATACGGTCCTGGCGGGACGTCTCGGTGTACGGCTTATTGTCCGTCGTTCCTGCGAGTCAGCCGCGCTTCCGCCAATTGCGCCCCGTTGGGCACGTCATATTCCCGGACCTGCGCAGGGAGCGGTTCCGTCAACCCCAATTGCCGCCGCGCGATCACATCAATTCTCATCGGATTCCTCAGGCTCGCTCGTTCCAGTTTCAATTCGGAATTCAGCGCCGCCGCTTGCGCTTCCTGGCTCTTCAGTGCCTCCAGTTGAAAGCTGAGGTCTATGCACCGAAAGTGCTGAAACACATACAGCATCAGGAACATCGCCACCAGGCCGCCCAGTGCCACACTCTTGCACAAATTGCGCAGCCGCACCGGCTCGAAGCTCCGCACCAGCCGTGAATTATCAATTCGCTTTACCGTGTGGAATTCCGTCATCGCTGCCACTTTTTTCCGTTTCATGCTCAGACTCTTTCCGCGCACCGCAGTTTCGCGCTTCGCGACCGCGGGTTTGCCCGTTCTTCTTCTTCGCTGGGCCGGATGACGTGCTTTGTCAGTACTCGAAGCGTTCCCTGCCGCTCACCTTCCTGAAAAGCCTGCTTCACCAGGCGGTCTTCCCGCGAGTGATAGGTCAGCACCACCCACCTTCCGCCTGAATTCATTGTGGCGGGGACCCGGGAAAGAAACTGCCCGAGTTCCTCCATCTCTCGATTCACCGCTATCCGCAGCGCCAGAAACGTTTTTGTCGCGGGATGCAGTCTCTGCCTTCCCCATCGTTT
>DATIXL010000019.1:0-64930 GCA_035518615.1 Terriglobales bacterium
GGACTTAGCTAATCACAATTAGGGAACGGCTCGGAGGCGGGCCATTCCACGATCCACCAGAAAAACTGCGCCGACGACCAGCGCCGCGGAAATCCCGACGTTCAGCGTCATTTTCTCACCCGCCAGAATCCAGCCGAGGAGGACCGCAATAATTGGATTGATGTACGTGTGCGTGGAAACCAGCGTCGGCGAAAAATGCTCCATCAGCCAGTTGTAGCAGCTGAACGCCACCACCGATCCGAACACCACTAAATACGCCAGCGATTCCCACGACCGCAGCGAAACTTGGGAAAAGTGAAAACCCTTTGCTTCGCCGAGAATCGTTCCGGCCGCGAGGAGTTGCACGGAGCCTGCAAGCAGCGACAGCGCGGAGAGCAGCAGCGGATTGCCGGAGAGATGCGACCGCCGCGAATACACGATTCCGATGGACCAGGAGACCGCGCCCGCGAGACACGCCACCGCTCCGAGGAACATGGATGGCCCCTCGCTCCAGATGCCCCGGCCCAGCAGCAGTGCCACTCCGGCAAGCCCGAGCACCACACCCCCAACCAGGGGTAGGTTCACGCGAAAACGCCGCGTCACCGCTTCCGAAAGCACGAACACCCAGATCGGCTCGCTGGCAACGAGCAAAGACGCAAGCCCGGAAGGCAATCGCGTTTCCGCCCAATGCAGGCAGCCGTGGCCGATCAGGAAAAAGAAAAATCCGATGACGATGCTCGCGCGAATCTGCGGCCAATTTGGGCGAAGTCCTCTTGCGAGGCAAATCGCGAGCAGAATCGTGCCGCCGAAAAGGTGGCGGAATCCCGCGGTGTAGAGCGGAGGAATCGTTTCAACCGCGTAGCGGATCGCGAGATACGTGGAGCCCCAGATGAGCCAGATCGCGAGAAAGGAAAAAATAACGCGCACGCGATTCGCGGGAGCGGATTTTGCAGCAGAAGATTTCGGCTGGTTTTCCGGGAGAAAGGAGACCGCGGAATCGGTTGCCATGATCAAAAATAGCGGCAATCGGAAAAGGTGTCTAGCGCCAAAATGGCGCGCGGAGGCTCAGCTCGATTTCGGGCGGACGAGCGCGAGAAATTCGTCGCGCGTCTGCTTGTTGTGGCGGAACGCGCCGAGCATCGCGCTCGTGACGGCGCGTCCATGCTGCTTTTCCACACCGCGCATCTGCATGCAGAGGTGCCGGGCTTCGATGATCACTCCGACGCCTTGCGGCGCGAGTTTCTCCTCGATCGCCTTGGCGATTTGGCTGGTCATGCGCTCCTGAATCTGCAAACGGCGCGCGTACATATTCACGAGCCGCGCGACCTTGCTGAGCCCGAGAACTTTTTTGTCCGGCAAGTACGCGATGTGGGCCTTGCCGAAAAACGGAAGAAGGTGATGCTCGCACAAACTGAAGAATTCGATGTCTTTCACCACCACCATTTCGTCGTAGCAGACGCTGAACGTCGCGCCGTTCAGGATGTGGTCCAGGTTCTGGTTGTAACCGCTGGTCAGGAATTTCAGGGCTCTCTCGTAGCGTTCCGGAGTTTTGCGCAGTCCTTCGCGGCCGGGATCTTCGCCAACGAGTTTGATGATTTCGCGGACGTGGCACGCAATCGTCTTCGCGTCCAGAGGCTTGTTTTCGTTCAGCAGGATTTCTTCCGTCTCTTTGCTCACAAGGGTGTCCTTCCGGCTATTCTCCAGTGTACTCGAAACTGTTGTTGGCCGTCTCTTGGATGCGAACGGACTCCAGCCTGGCGAACGGGAATTTTTTCAGCCGCCGGAAAATCTCGATACACAGGTTTTCCGTGGTCGGGATTTTCTCGCAAAATGCCGGCACATCTTCGTTTAGCGAATGAAGATCGAATTCCTCGAGCAACTCGCGTTGAACGAAGGAATCGAGATCGGCAAGATTCGCGATCATTCCCGTTGAGGGATCCACGTCGCCGGAAACGCGGATGTCCAGGACATAATTGTGGCCGTGGCCGTGCGGATTGTTGCACTTTCCATAGACGCGGGAATTTTCTTCCTCGCTGAACTGAGGATTGTGCAAACGATGCGAAGCTGCGAAGCGGTAACGGCGGCCCAGCTCGATTTTCAGATCGCCGCTCATTTTGAGTTTGCTCCGCCCGCACCGTTACGATAGCAATCGGCGAAAAGATCCGGCGATTCATAGAGCCGTACGCGGTGCAATTTTCCCCGCGTGATTTTCGGCTCGAGCAAATTCCAGATCACGCGCGCGATATTTTCGCAAGTGGGAATCTGGCCTTGAAGCTCCACGACTTCGTAATTCAGGTGGCGGTGATCCATTCGCTGCATCACTTCGCGTTCCAGAATTTCCTTCAGTTCCTTGAGATCGAGAACCATTCCCGTGGAAGGATCCGGTTCGCCGGCAACCGTTACTTCGAGCGTGTAATTGTGGCCATGGCCGTGGGGGTTGTTGCATTTGCCAAAGATTCTCCGGTTTTCTTCCGGCGAGAAATCCGGATTGTCGTAGCGGTGCGAGGCGGAAAATTCGATTTTGCGCGTGAGATAGACCATGGTTTCTACTTGGCTGTTCCGGAAGCCCCCACGGGGTATTCCCTGCCCTTCCAGCGGACGCGACCTTTCGCGTGACTACGGAAGGAACGCCAAAGGACTAAGGTGTACAGCAGGACTCCCGGCAAGTAATAGATGATGAGTTGAAACGGATATTGGTTACGAACAAGTTCCCGACCGTAACTGAGCTGGCGGAAGAGGATGAGGGCAATGCCAAGAAAAGCGGCAATGGGCAATTCGAAGCCAAACATGAAAATGGCGAGAGCCATCCAGGGCACAACCGATTCGATCTCTCGCCAGAGCGCGACGGGAGTACCGCCCATAAGGAGATAGAGATTTTTCGTCCAGCCTTGCCACATGGCTCGAAAGGATCGGTACATCCGGGCCTGAACAATCCCCTTGCCGGGGCCGAACCAGATGGGATATCCGGCGCTCTTCAACTGCCAGGCGACGGCGACGTCCTCCAGAACCTCGCCAGCGATGGCGGCGTGCCCGCCGACAGCTTGATACGCATCGCGACGAACCATGAGAAATTGGCCATTTGCGGCGGCAATCTTCCTGGCGGGATCATTGACCTGCTCATACGAGAACTGCCGGGCGAGGCGGCAGTATACAAAGGGAATGAGAGCTTTTTCGTACCAATGGACGAGAATCTGCTCCGGGGAGAACGAAACCATCACAACTTTCGATTCTTCGGCGATTTGCAGCGCCTTTGCGGCGGCGTTTTCAAGATGGATCGTATCGGCGTCCGTGAAAAGAAGCCATTCGCCCCTTGCCTGCTGAGCGGCAAGCCAGACAGCATGGCTCTTTCCCATCCAGCCTTGGGGGAGCGCGTCCGCTTCAATGAGGCGAAGCTGAGGAATTTTCGGGATCAGCGCGCGGACGGTTTCCGAGGTTTTGTCCGTGGAATGGTCATCCACGACAAGAATCTCGGCGATTTCGGGCTGGCGAGAGAGCGATTCGATACACGCAGAAATCACCGCGGCCTCGTTGCGCGCAGGAACGATCGCGGAGATGATCGGAGGATCGGACATAATCGAAGAATGGCAAACCGTTTTTCGGCCGGGAGCGAATCGTTTAGTATAGCAGTTAGAAACAGAGTCACTTAGGAGATGCGATGCGGCCGGAACCAGCCACGGAAAGGACCATGCAGTCGATTCGGAGGATCATGGCGTGGTGCGCGATCGCGTTTGGAGGATTTGTGATCCTCGTATTTGCCTTACCCAGCTACCGGCAGGGTGAAGCATCCATCGCGGGGAAAACTGCGTACCGCGAGGCCCACTGGTATGCGCCCGATCCGAAGCTGGATTTCGCACTGGAATTGGAGGGAAAGCCGGAACACCTTTCTGATTTTCGTGGAAAAGTGGTGGTCCTGAATTTCTGGGCGACGTGGTGCCCGCCGTGCGTGGAAGAAGCTCCGGCACTGAACCAATTGCAGAAATACATCGAGCCCAAGGGGGGAACGATTCTTGGCGTGAGCGTGGATGAAGACCCTACGGCTTACGCAAAATTTCTGGCAGATCATGGGGTTGATTTTCCCACCTGGCGGGATCCCGCGGTGGACGGAAACACGTGGCCGATCGCGAACGAGTACGGCACGAAGATGATTCCGGAAACCTACGTGATCAATCGGGATGGGACGATCCTCAGAAAAATCATCGGGCCGCAAGAATGGAACTCGCCTGAGATGCTGAGCTACTTCGACGTTATCCTGAAGCAGTAAAAGGGCCCGAATCGCGTCATCCGCAGGCTCCGTGCAGCGCAGCTTGCTTTCTATCGCAAAAGGTAGCGGAAGCATCGCCGCCGCAAGGGAGACAGACCTCAAGCGCCCGAGATAGGAACCTACGCCTGCTATTCAGTGAAACGTATTCAACGATCTTCCGGTTGCAAATTGGAATTTGCATCCCGCGAAAGTGTAACCAAGCAACTTGAGTCCGCGTCCAGACAGCAGGGGATGGTGAGCCAGGAAGCGGAGGCGGCCACCGATGAGAAGCATTATACCGGCTGTGCTTATTTTGACGCTGACTCTAGCCGCGAATGGACCGGCAAGAACTGCAGCGCAATCAGGGCGGCAAAATTCCACGGCTCCAGCACAATCGCCGGGACAATCCAGCATCCAGGTTCCCGCACAGACCCATGTTGTTCTGGCAATGACCAGCCCGGTCTGGGCCAAGAGTGCCCAGGTTGGAGACCCGATCTATGCGCAGACCGCCTTTCCCGTCGCGGTAAGTGGCACGATGGCAATTCCGGCGGGCACTTACGTTCAAGGAAGAATCGAGGCCCTGAAGAGGCCATCGCTCTGGTCCAGCAAAGCGGAATTTCAGATTCAATTCGTACAGCTGATATTCGCCAATGGCTACGCGGTCGGGCTTGGCAACGCACCCGCGGCCACAAGTGCGAATCCCCTCGAGGCAATAGCGAGCGCAGATGTGCTGGTGAGCGTGAGCTATGCGAGCGATATCCTGCTGGACAACGGGACACAATTCGAAATGGTGCTGCAGACACCGCTCACGCTGGACGCGAAGAACATCGCGGGTGCGATGAAGGCGTCAAAACCTCTGCCGATCACCAAGGTGCAATCGGCCACAAAGTGCCGTCCGGTCCCGGCAACTCCCGGAACCTCGCCGACGATTATTCCTGGAACTCCGGGAACACCTGGAACGCCCGACACGGTAATACCTGGCGCGCCGGGAATGCCGGACACTGTGATTCCGGGGATACCGGCCACTCCCGGGACGCCCGACACCGTGATTGGAGGGTCGCCGGGATCACCGGAAATCTCCTGTCCCGGTCCACCCGTGGTGATTTCGAGTCTTAGCGGACCGTGGGATCACTCAGGTAATTTCCGGCTGGTATCTGAGGTGCTTGTGGCGGGCCAGAAGCTCGCGGCGGGAAGTTATAAAGCAGTCTGGCAGGGATTGGGTCCGCAGGTGCGGACAAGCATCCTGCTCAACGAAAAAGAGGTTGCCAGAGTGCCGGCTCAGATTGTGACTCTACAGAAAAAGCCGAAATCTGACTCTGTGACGACAAACCACAACCCAAACGGCACGGACAGCTTGGAGATGCTGCAGTTCTCCGGCAGCGACCTGGCGCTCTCATTCGGACCTACCGGGACGTAGCACAACCAGCAGGGCAAGCCGCGGAAGCGGATCGTGAAGCGAGTTAAACAGGAAGAGCAAGACGGGATTCAGCAAAAAGGAGATTGCGATGCGACTCATGCTTCTTGCGGGATTACTGACTGCTTCGACGTGCCTGGCTCAGACGCCGGCTCCGGGGCCGCTGGCGCAGAATCAAACGAGCGCGGATGCTACGAAGCGCGATGGGGAGATCACGATTCCCGCGGGGACGCGAGTCCCTGTCACGCTCTCAAGCCCCATTCATCTGAAGGCCGTGCGGAAAGGGGATACGGTGCGCGTGGCAACCGCATTCCCTGTTACCGTTGGGATGCAACTCGCCATCCCGGCCGGGACATATCTCGAAGGAGTGATTGACAAGATCCAGAAGCACGTGCGCGCCGGCGACGCTCATCTGCAACTGCACTTCACCCGGATGGTATATGCGAACGGATACGAGGTGGCTTTGACGGACGCAAGCGCGACCGCAAAAAACAGCGATTCGGACGAAAGGCTCCCTGGCCAGGAGATGCGAAGTTACCCGGGCGTGATGAGCAACTCGCTGATGCCGCAACAGGCGCCTACGCCGCCGCCGTTGCCCCAGGTCGGGCCCAGCAAAGGAACAGTGATCGGGGTTGCCGTGGGCGTTGCCGCCGCGGTGACCGTTGTGGGGATTCTTCTGGCCCATCACAGTGGCGGCGGGAGCGACACAGTAATTGACGCCGGAACGCAATTCGACCTGATTTTTCAGGCGCCGATTACAGTGGATGAGGCGCGAATGGCCAGCGTCCCTTCCGGAAGCGCTCCGTAAGTTCTCCGGCAAGAGTGGAACCCAGCGAACGGCAAACGCAAATCGAACATTTGCGACTTTTCTCAAGTGCAGACGATTTTTCCGACCGCTTTCGCGGCTGGAGCCTCCCACCGAGATTGGAAGCAGATTCTCGAGCGGCGCAAGCAAGCTGCGTTGACGAGGCGCGGGAATCGCGGGAAGATGTGCGATTTGACGAGGGGGAATAAATGGATCTGGGGCTGAAGGGCCGCGCAGCGATTGTGGCAGCGGCGAGCAGCGGATTGGGACGCGCCGTGGCGCGAGAGCTGGCGCGGGAGGGAGCGCGGGTGGCGATCTGCGCGCGAACGGGGGCGGATGTGGAGCGCGCGGGGGCGGAAATCCAAGAGGAAACCGGCTCGGAGATTCTTGCGCACGCGCTGGATGTGAGAGACGCGGAGAGAGTGGGCAAGTTTGTAGCCGCGGTCGAAGAGCGGTTTGGAAAAGTGGATATTTGCGTTACCAACTCGGGAGGACCGCCGTCTAAGCCTTTTGCGGATACGAAGCTCGAGGATTGGCGGTCGGCGGTGGATCTGCTGCTCATGAGCGCCGTCCATTTTGCGCGCGAGACGATGCCGCGCATGGTGAAGAATCGGTGGGGAAGATTCATCACAATCACTTCTTATGCTGTGAAGCAGCCGGTGGATGGGCTGCTACTTTCGAACTCCATTCGCGCAGCAGTAACCGGGCTTGCCCGGACGCTGGCCAATGAATATGCTGTGCACGGAATTACGGTAAATAACGTGTGCCCGGGATATACGGGCACGGACCGGCTGGGTGAACTTGCGGAGACGATCTCGGCGCGGACAGGAACAGCGCCGGAAGAGGTTTTTGCGGGTTGGAAAAAGCAGATTCCGGCGGGGAGAATCGGAACGCCGGAGGAGTTTGCAGCCGTAGTGGCGTTTCTGGCGTCGGAGCGCGCCAGCTACGTCAACGGAGCATCCATTGCGGTAGACGGAGGGATCGTGAGGGGCCTGATCTGAAACGCAAAAGGATGCAATTACGGAGTTTGCGCTTCGCGGAATGATTCATCGTTTGACAATCAACGTGCACCCGGGCCTCTATGCGATCTGCCGATTGGAGGCGGAAGCAGCCATGCCGGAATGGGCAAGCGGCCGGGAGTTTCTCTCCGTCACGAGGACAGAGAACGAGCTTTCGATCGTTTGCGAGGAAAAAGAAGTGCCTGGCGAAATTCACGCGGAACGAAATCGGCGGCTGCTGCAGATCGAGGGGACACTGGCGTTCACGCTGACGGGAGTGCTTGCTTCGGTGGCGTCGCCGCTGGCCGAAGCGGAGATCAGCATTTTTGCGATTTCGACTTATGACACGGATTACATCCTCGTGGCCAGTCAAGACCTGGAACGGGCCAGCGCGGTGCTGGAAGAGGCGGGCCACAAGGTGCAAAAGACAACTTAGGCTTTTCACGTTTTTCCATCACAGGAGAAAAAAAGAATGAGAAGGAAGCTGACGAGTGTGCTTGCGGGAAAAATTAGACGGAATGCGGCGATGCGATTGTCGTGCTTTGTGCTGCTGTTTGCGATGTGCCTGCCTTTACGGGCGGATGAGCCGTACGCGCGAAGCCGGAATTACGACCTGCAACATTCGCGTATCGTTCTGCGATTCGACACGGAGCAGAAAGAGGTGATCGGCGACGTGACACACACGGTTACCGTCTTTCGCGACGGGATATCAGAGCTGGCGTTCGACTCGAGCGGACTGGATATCGAAAGCGTGACCGTGGGCAAGGCCAAAGCGAAGTTCGATGTCAAGGGCGAAAAGTTGGACGTGACCTTGCCTCATGCAGCGAAGGCGGGAGAGACGCTCGAGGTGGAAATTCGCTACACAGGAAAGCCGAAGAAAGGGCTCTACTTCATCCTGCCGGATAAGGATTATCCCAATCAGCCGAAGGAGATCTGGTCGCAAGGAGAATCCGAGGATACGCATTTTTATCTGCCAACTTACGATTACCCCAACGACCGCTTGACGACGGAAACGATTTTGACGGTGCCTGCGTCGTGGATCACCGTGGCGAACGGGAAATTGATGAGCGTGACGGACGCGGGAAAAGGGATGAAAACGTGGACCTGGAAGGAGTCGCTGCCGAGCTCCACGTATT
The DNA here is from genome assembly GCA_035518615.1 of Terriglobales bacterium. Classification (GTDB taxonomy): domain Bacteria; phylum Acidobacteriota; class Terriglobia; order Acidiferrales; family UBA7541; genus Acidiferrum. Next base: position 8,573 of record DATIXL010000019.1, read on the forward strand.
TGATCACGGTGGTCGCGGGCGAGTTCGATGAAGCAAAGGATTCGTGGAGGGGAAAGCCAGTCACTTATTACGCGCCCAAAGGAAAGGGAGACCGCCTGAAGGCCAATTACGAGCGCACGCCGGAGATGCTGGAATTTTTCAGCAAGACGCTGGGCGTGGAGTATGCGTGGGAGAAGTATTCGCAGGCGATGGTGGACGATTTTGTGGCGGGGGGAATGGAAAACTCGAGCGCCACGACGAACACCAGCATGTCGTTGCGAGATCCGCGGCTCGTTCCGGAGTTTTACACCGACGAAGACGGCCTGATTTCGCACGAGCTGGGCCACCAATGGTTCGGCGATCTGGTGACGTGCAAGGATTGGGGAGACATCTGGTTGAACGAAGGTTTTGCGACGTACATGAATTACGCGTGGATCGAGCATTACTACCCGAAAGATCAAGCGGAATACGAGAGGTGGTCGGACGCCCGCGGCTGGTTCCAGGAGCAAAATTTGTATGAAAAGCCGATCGTCCGGTTCGATTTCAACGATTCGAGCGAGTTCGACGGAAATGCGTACACCAAGGGCGGGTGGGTGCTCTACATGCTGCGGCACCAGATCGGTGATGAGAACTTCTACGCGGGGTTGAAGCACTATCTGGAAGTGAACCGCGGGAAAAACGTGGTCACCGCCGATTTGACGAAGGCGATTGAAGAAGCGACACACATCAATGTGGACCAATTCTTCAACGAGTGGGTATACGGAGCGGGGGCGCCGAAATTCGACTTGAGCTATACGTACGACGACACGAAACACCAGGTGGCGTTGACGGTGAAGCAGACGCAGAAGATCGAGGGGCGCGTGGGATTGTTTGAAGTGCCCGTGGACGTGGAGATCACGACAGCGACCGGACCGAAGCTGTATCCGATAACCGTATCCAAAGCGGAAGAGGTATTCACATTTCCGTCAGAAAGTGCGCCGCTGATGGTGCTGTTCGACAAGGGCGGGCACGTGCTGAAGTCGGCGGATTTCCACAAGGAAAAAAAGGAATGGTTATATCAGCTGAAAAATGCGACGGATTTTGCCGATCGTGCGGATGCCGTGGAGGCGCTCGGAAAGATGAAAGAGGATGATGTAGCGGAGGCACTTGGCGAAGCATCACGCAACGACACAGCGTGGGGCGTGCGCGCGACTGCGGCGGACACTCTGGGCGAAATGAAGACTCCGGCGGCGGAGAAGCAACTGCTGGAAACTCTCGAGAAGCAGGACAAGCCGTGGGTGCGCAATCGGGTGGTTGCAGCACTGGGCAATTTCAAGGAGAGCGCGGAACTTACCGCGAAATTAGCTTCCGTGGCGAAGGACGACTCTTCCTGGCGGGCGCGCGGGGCGGCACTCCAGTCGTTAGGAAAGCTGAAGGCGCCCGGCGCGCTGGAGATTCTGAATGCCGCAGCGATGGGAGAATCTCCCGACGGTTTCCTGCGCAATGCGGCGCTGAGAGCAATGGGTCCACTTGGAGACGACAAAGCAGTGCCGACCCTCGAAGCATGGATTGCTCCCGGGAAGGCAATCGAGTCGCGGCAGGCAGCCATCAGCAGCCTTGCGCAACTGGACAAAACCAACAAACAGGTCACCCAGCAGATCGCCAGCTACCTGTTCGATCCTCACTTCCGCATTCGTATCGCAACTATATTTGCGCTGGGCGGCCGTGGAGACGCGTCGGCCGTTCCCTCGCTTGAGGCGCTGCTCAACAGCAACGACCTGAGCATCGAGATGGCGCCGATGATCAAGCGCCAGATCGCCCGGCTGAAGAAAGGGCCCGCAGCAAAAGGCGAGGGCGCGGAAGGAAACGAGGGAGGCGCAGCAGGAGAGGCCGGAGTCGAAAAACGGCTCGACCAACTCGAAAAACTGATTGAACAGATGAACGATCGGCTGAAGACGATTGAAGAACGGCTTCCGCCAAAGAAGTAGTGCCGCACGTCAGTGGAAAACGAGAGGGCGGGTGTTCCCCGCCCTCTTTAGAGCGGCAGAGCGGCGACATGCCTAGCGGGATTCGGCTAGAAAAATGCGCAGATCGCGGAGATTGTTTCCGGTGGGACCAGTTACCACGGTGTCGTCAAGACGTTTGAAGAAGGAATAGGCATCGCTGCGACGGAAAAAGTCGCGCGGATCCATGCCGGCGGCACGCGCGCGTGAAAAAGTGGTTCCGTCGGCGACGGCGCCGGCGGCAGGGCTGTTGCCATCCAGGCCGTCGGTTCCGGCGCTCAGCACTGTAATGGGTTTACCGGCGATTTTTTCGGCGCACGCGAGGACAAAAGCCGAATTCCTGCCCCCGATCCCTGCGCCTGTTACGGGCGAGCTGACTTCGCCATCCGCAATCAAGGCAACAGCAGCGCCATCGTTTTCTTTCTGAAAATCGTCGAGTCGGGCGAGCAGAAAATCCGCGGCGCGCTCAACCTGCCAATCGTCGGTGGAATTGTCACAGCAGGTGATGAAACCTTCAGCTTCCGAGGCGCGATGAGCGTGATGGAATAAATCATGCATGCCCAGAAGAAGCGAAAAACGGGCTTTGGCAAAGGCGGGATGATCCTGCTTGGGCGTTTCCGGCATCTTGCCGGATTCGATCCAGCGGCGGATGGAAGCCGGCAGCTTTTCGAGGAGGGAGTATTTCTGCAAAATCCCATGGACGTCGGCGCAAGTCGAAGGATCGGGAAGCGTGGGACCTGAAGCGAGAGCCGATTCCCTTCCCACGGGAACATCCGTAATCGCGAGGGTGATCTTCGCAGCGGGCGCCGCGGCGACGGCCAAACGTCCCCCTTTTACGGCGGAGAAGTGTTTGCGGACTATGTTGATTTCCTCGATCGAAGCTCCACAATTCACGAGCATCCCATAGAACTCCCGCACACCTTGGAGGTTGAGTGACGGATCCAAAGGAAAATCCATCAGGGAGGATCCTCCTCCGGATAAGAGAAAGAAGACCAGAGAATTTTCCGTGCACCTATGTAAAAAAGAAAGAATTGCCTGAGCGGCTTGCAAGGTCGCTTCGTTGGGGAGCGGGTGTCCCCCCACATAGTAGGAAAAGTTGGATAGTGGAGTCTGCGGCGGCGTTGGGGCGGAAACGACGCCGTGGAATGAAACGTCCGGAGCGAGGACGCGCACAAGGCCGTCCGCCATGGCATGCGCAGCTTTGCCGACGGCAATGACAATTACATCGCGAAAATTGTGCAATGGGAATCTTGCGTCTCCGACGCAGAGAGTATGCCCATTTCGTACGAGAATGTTCGCGGTCGCCGAAGGAATATCAATGGCTGCCAGCGTTTCACGGAAGATGCGGCGAGCGAGTTGCTTCAGATCAGCCATAGACGAAACCGGATGTTCACTTCAAGCAACTTGAAGAACATCGGGGTTGAGCATATTGGGGGGGCGCTGTCCTTTGAAGAGCGCAACGACATTTTGCGCTGCCATGGAAGCCATTTTGGAGCGCGTTTCGAGGGATGCAGAAGCGATGTGCGGAGCCAGGACGACATTTGGACGCTTCAAACCGGGATGGATGAAGGGCTCATTTTCATAGACGTCGAGGGCGGCGCCGGCGATCTTCTTCGTTTCGAGCGCATGAACCAGCGCAGCTTCGTCAATGACCGGACCGCGCGAAGTATTGATAAGAAAAGCCGTGGGTTTCATGCGAAAAAATCGTGGCGCATCGAAGAGGCCGCGAGTCTCGGGAGTGAGCGGAACATGGACGCTGATGAAATCCGCTTCGGAGAGCAAGGCATTGATGTCGCGGAACTCGGCGCGCACTGATTTTTCCATTTCCTCGGGTGCTCGCACAGCGTCGGTGTAGATCACTTTCATTTGAAAGCCGGAAGCGCGCCGGGCCACGGCGCGTCCAATGCGGCCAAATCCCACAATGCCCAAGGTTTTTCCCCAAACATCGGCGCCGCAGAGTTGGTCCAGATTCCAGCCTTTCCACGTCCCGGAGCGCGCAAGTTGTTCGCCTTCCCCAAGGCGGCGGGCCACGGCCATCAAAAGCGTCCAGGCAAAATCGGCGGTCGTTTCATCGAGGACGCCGGGTGTATTCGTGGCAACAACGCCGCGTCTGGTGCACGCCGCAACGTCAATGTTGTCGTAGCCGACGGCGACGTTCGAGACGATTCGCAGCTTAGGAGCGGCCCGAAGCAGTTCATCGTTGATTTTCTCCGTGAGCAGGCAAACGATGCCTTCCTTGTCTTTTGCAAGTTTGAGGAACTCTTCGCGCGTGGGCCGTTCCGGGCGGGACCAATACTCCACGTCGCAGGATTCCTGAAGAATTTGGCATGCGTTGTCGAACAAGGGATGTGTGGCGAGAACTTTGGCCTTCGGCATGGTTCGCTCCGGGAGAATGGACGGGCAAGTACGTTAGCACACTTTCGGCCAGTCACAGGGAAGCGTTGCAGAAGCGCACGGAGTCTCACTATAGTGAGTTGCAGAGAGGAAGAAGGTGGAAGCGATCAAAAAGGAATTACTTCGAGAATTGCGAGCCCTGCTCGGGGCGGAGGGGGTGCTGTCGCAACCCGAAGATCTTGCTATGTACGAGTATGACGGTTCGGTCGAGAAAGCGCGGCCGGATGTGGTGGTTTTTCCCGTAACAACAGAACAGGTTTCGGGAATCGTCCGTGTGGCTGTGAAATATGACGTGCCCATCGTAGGGCGAGGAGCGGGAACCGGCCTATCCGGTGGCGCGCTCGCGCGTGGCGGCGGGATCGTCATCGTCTTTGCCCGAATGAACAACATTCTGGAGATTGATCTGGAGAACCAATGGGCTCGCGTGCAACCGGGCGTGGTGAATCTGGACTTGACGCACGCCGTGGAAAAAGCGGGATTCTACTTTGCCCCTGATCCCTCCAGCCAAAAAGCGTGCACCATTGGCGGCAATGTAAGCGAGAACGCGGGAGGACCGCACACGCTCGCATACGGCGTGACGACAAATCACGTGACGGGCCTGGAGCTGGTTTTCCCGGACGGAGAAACTTTGCGCATCGGCGGCAAGGTGAGCGGCGCGCCGGGATACGACCTTTGCGGTCTGTTTGTGGGCAGCGAAGGAACCCTCGCCCTGGTCACGGAAATCACCGTGAAGCTTTCGCGGAAACCTGAAGCTGTGAAAACTCTGCTCGCAATTTTCGAAACGGTGGACGACGCGACGGAAACGGTCGCAGAGATGACGGCTCGGGCCATTACCCCAGCAGCTTGCGAGATGATGGACGGCTGGACGCTGCGCGCGGTGGAGGACTATGTCCACGCGGGATTTCCGAGAGATAGCGCGGCTGTGCTGCTCATCGAAGTCGAAGGATTGGCGGAAGCAGTCCAAGCGCAGGCAAAAGCGGTGGAGCGGACTTGCAAGGAGCATCACGCAAGAGAAGTGAGAACCGCCCAGGACGAAAAGGAACGCGATTTGCTGTGGAAAGGGCGGAAAAATGCGTTCGGCGCGCTGGGCCGGCTGGCACCGAGCAACTACGTTCTCGACGGTGTAATCCCCCGCTCAAAGCTGCCGCAAGCGCTGCAACATATTTCCGAGATCGGCAAGAGGTACGGTTTCTCCATCGGAAATATTTTCCACGCTGGAGACGGCAACCTGCACCCTCTGGTGCTGTACGATCCGCGGGATCCCGCACAGTTTGAAGGCGCGATGAGGGCTTCAGCGGAGATCATCCGCTACTGTGTGGAAATCGGCGGCGCATTGACCGGCGAACACGGCATCGGGATGGAGAAGAGCGAACTGATGCCACTGCTGTTTTCCGACGGTGATTTTGAGCTGATGCGGCGCATTCACGATGCGTTTAATCCCACGGGATTGTTGAATCCCGGAAAAATTTTCCCGCTCGGGAAGGGCTGCGGCGAAACGCGCATCCGGCAGCGCGAAACCCATTCAGGCACGGCCAAGTGAAAACGTCCAACACCATAGCGAGCAGCCAACTGGAGGGAATCGCAGGGAAAGCGAACGTCTCCTCGGCACCGCACGACTGCGCGAAGTACACGGTAGATGGAAAGACTCCTGCAGCAGTCGTGCGGCCGGAGACCGCGGAGGAAGCCGCGGAAATTGTGCGCTATGCCGGGATGGAAAAACTTGCGCTGATTTCCTGCGGTGCGCGCACCAAGCTCGGGATAGGGATGCCGCCTTCGCGATATGACATCGCGATGGATATGACTCGGCTGAACAGAGTCGTTCACTACGACCCGGACGACCTGACCCTCGGCGTGGAGGCGGGCATGAGCATTGCCACGCTGGGGGAAACGCTGGCCAAGAGAAATCAGTTTCTACCTCTGATGCCGCCGTTTTTTGAAAAATGCACCGTGGGAGGCGCGATAGCATCCGGGGCGGATTCCCTTCTACGGCCCGGCTATGGAACGGCGCGCGACTTTCTGATCGGGGCGGAGTTCATCAACGGATCCGGAGCGCTGAACAAAAGCGGCGGGCGAGTGGTGAAAAACGTCTCCGGCTACGACCTTCACAAATTGCTCATAGGATCTCTCGGAACTCTGTCCGTGATTACGCGGTTGAATTTCCGGACGTTTCCTCTGCTCGAAGCAAAACGCGGATTTCTTGCCGCGTTTGATAACGAGCGGGAAGCCGTCAACCTTCGACAGAAAATCATCACTTCGCCGCTTTCTCCGGTGGTACTGGAAATCAGCTCGCCCGAGGCGACGCGCATCCTCTTTGGCACGGAGACGCCGATCGCCTCGCTTTTGGCCGGAGAGAGTTCCTGGCACCTCTTCGCGGGCTTCGAAGGAACCCAGAAGGTCTGCGATCGTTATGTGAGAGAGCTGCAGCGGCTGGCACAGGAATCCGGCGCGCATGACGCCCTCGTCTTGCGGGAGGCGCAGTACACGGGACTCGCCGAGCGCATGCGGGAAGCGGTCGCTTTGCTATCGCAGCATTCTCCGCAGTCGGTTCTATTCCGCTTCAGCGGACTGCCTGCGGAAACCACCACGCTCTTGCGCGCGCTGCGAAGCTTTGTGGCGTCCTCGTGGATCCCCAGCGTGCAAATTGTGTGCGGCACTTCGGAGCTGTATCTGGCGCTGCTTCCCAAAGGACAGGAGGAATCCTTGCTGAAGCAGGTGATGTACTTTTGGCAGAGCGTGGAGTCGCTGCGCGGAAAAGTCGATTTTCACGCGTCCATTCTGTCATGTCCTTCGGAATGGAAAACCGATCTGCGAGTCTGGGGCCCGGATGGTCCGGATGTTGCTTTGATGCGGCGCGTGAAGAACTGCTTCGACCCGAAGAACGTCTTTGCGCCCGGCCGCTTCGTGGGGGGCATCTGAACTCGTGAGCAAATCCCAGCAGGTTCCCGGCCTCCGCCCCGTCTACGAGGATTACGCGCGCTGCGTGCATTGTGGGCTGTGCCTCAATCATTGTCCGACCTACAGGCTATGGCATCTTGAAGCGGATTCGCCGCGCGGGCGGATCCAGCAGATGATCCAAATGGAAAATAGCGGGAAAATGGTCCCTCCCAATTTTGTGGATCACATTGACAAATGCCTGGATTGCCGTGCGTGCGAAACCGCATGCCCCTCCGGCGTGGAATACGGAAAGCTTGTCGAATATGCGCGCGCAAGGATTGCGACTGACTATAAGCGGCCGATTTCTTCCCGTTTGGCCAGATTCCTTGCGTACCGTGGCCTGCTGCCCTATCCGCGGCGGATTGCGGCGGCTGCGCGGATTCTCCGCGCCTACCAGCGTTCCGGTTTGCAGACACTCGCGCGAAAATCCGGTCTGTTGAATCTAGCCGGAGCGGCGGAGCGCGAGCGCCTCCTGCCAAAAATTGATAAAAATTTCTTCTTCGGGCGGTTGGGCCAAACTTTTCCGCCTGCCGGCGAACGGCGCGCTCGAGTGGCATTCTTTGCGGGATGCATCGCGAACGTGACTTTCACGGAGTTGAATGAAGCGACGATTCGGGTGTTGACGGCGAACGGTTGCGAAGTCGTGGTACCGAAAATGCAGTTTTGCTGTGGGGCGCTCGCCTGGCATGCGGGAACGCGGAAATCCGCGCGCAAACTCGCGCGGAAAAACTTGTCGGCGTTTCTGGGGGGAGAGTTTGACGCGATCGTGACCAACGCGGCGGGGTGCGGCTCGACGCTCAAGGAATACTCGCATCTGTTTTCCGAAGACGAGATAGAGAGTGAAACGGCGCGCACGTTCGAAATGAAAGTTCGCGATGTGAATGAATTCCTGGCGCAACTCGGCCTTTCCGCACAGCTGAAGAATCTTCCAGTCCGGGTGACGTACCAGGATTCGTGCCATCTTCTTCATGGGCAAAAAATAAAGGACGCGCCGCGAAATCTCTTGCGCGCGATTCCAGAACTGGAATTTATAGAATTGCCGCACTCCGATATTTGTTGCGGCTCAGCGGGCGTGTACAACGTTACGGAGACGCAAACCTCTCTGGATTTGTTAGCCGAAAAGATGGCCCTGGCAAAGGGAACCGGAGCAGAAATCGTCGTCACGGCCAATCCCGGCTGCCTGCTGCAATTGCGCGCGGGAATCGCCATGCATCAGACGGGGCAGGAGGCACTTCACGTGGTGGAGCTCCTGGGCAGGGCACTTGCCTGATTCAGCGTTCGCCGATGAGATATCGGCATCCTAGCGAGCCCATTCTCGCGGAATGAACCGCATTTGCGGGCACGTCGCAGCGTTCTCCAGCGTGGTAGATGACGGTCTTGCCCGCCACCGTCAGGGACATTTCACCGCTCAAGATAATATGAGCCGTCTCTTGCAGATGCGTGTGATCAGGATAGAATGCGCCGGCGTCGTCCTGCCAGAAGTAAGTTCGCGAAAAACCTTCTCGAGCCAACTGACGCGAGAGTTGTCGCTCATCCATGGCGAGAGTTTACCGCAAGGCTCTTGCAGACGGGATCTCTTCAGCCTGGGCCGCGCTTGCGGACTTGGCGGCCTCCAAAAACAGCTTCGCCCTCCCTTGGCCCGTTTCTGGCAACGGGAGTAAGAGAGGGCGGGCTGTCTTCAGGAGAGAAGCTCGTTTGTGGCCTATTAATCCTCCGGGCCGCTTGCATCCGGCGGAGGTGGAATTGCTTCCCCTCTCCGAATGGTGCTGCGCTGCATGGCCGACCTTCCGCGTTTGACCGTGTAATCGGCAGGAACGGTGAAGAGATTCGCCGCAGGCTCCGCGCGCTGGACATTCCTCAGCGTGTAAGTCGTCTGGCCAAAACGCGGATCGTTGCGCTTGCTCATCACCACCATCTGAAGGTCGGGCGAATACCACGTTTCGTTCGTAACCGTAATGGGCTTGTCATTTCCGATCTGCCCGGCAGGAATCGTCCGCGTGTAGCGCGTCCCCTCCGCATTGACACCATTGACCGCCTGGGTGCCAAGCGACTCCTTTTTCACATCCACATCGTCTTCCCGGTTCAACGCGCGAAACGCAGCTGCCTCTTTTCCTCCGGGAGCCTTTGCCCGGCGCCCCGGCAAAAGTCGCGCTGTCTTTTGATCGGGCTCAAGAACATAGGATGTCCCTGCAACGGGGTCCTGTATCACGATGAAAGTGCGCGGCTGTCCTTGCGCAGCCAAAGGACCGATCGCGGTTACGGTAATGTCCTTGCGGAAACGTCCCTGACTGTCACGGTAGAGATTCGCCTGGGTCTTATGGGTGATGGTGGTGCCATCCTGGAGGGTCTGGATCGTCTCGGTCGTGGCAACCGCGCTGAAAGGCGCGCCCGTCACCACTTTCCCTCCGTGCCAGCCCCCAAAACCGAGAATTTCGATCCGGTCGCCGAACGGGCCGGGACCAGGCCCTTGCTCCACTCCTCCCCGTTCCATTGGAGCGGGAGGAGGAGGCGCCTCTTGCGCCATCAAGATGCCCGCACTGATCAAAGCGGCGCAAAGGGCGGCCAACATCTTCGCCGTTGCACTCATTTTCGTATCTCCTCTTTGTGCCAATTTATACGTAACCCGGTCATTGAGAAGGCCCTTCTTGTGTTGTTGCCTGGTGTAAACGTACCGCTTGGGGCACGCCGTCTTCAGCAACCAGCAGATCAACTCGAATCCAATCCGAAGCATGTTCCTGATCCACCGGCAATCCAAGTGCGGCCAGGGCGCCCCGCTGCATACGCACCTGCATGACGGAGGCATCTCCGCTCTCGATGGGAATGGTGCCCGGAAGTGGAATAAAGGCGCCGGTGTCGCTGTCCGCGACCAGCACTTCGTTCGGCGCGGTAACTTGCTGCGCGCCGTTTGTGGCGACCTGGTTGATCACACGCGCCTTTGGCTGCTGATGGTGCCAGTTTTCCCAGTTCCACGCGCCAGCCACAAGGATCACAACCGCCAAACCCCAAGCCGCAACCAAGCCGGCCCGTCGATAGAAAACCAGAGGACGTCGCTGGGCCCGAAATTCCTGGCGAAGCCGCATTTCGACGCGGAGAGGCGCCTGCGCTTCACGTGTCGCATCGCCGAGAAGGAAGAGTTCCGCGCGGGCCTCTTCCCACGATTCAACGAGCCCCGCGCAATGCGAACAATGGCGCAGATGATCGAGGGCGGCGGCGCGCTGCTCGCTATCCGCGCCGCTCTGGTTCAAATCCAGCCCCAGTATTTCGAATTCATCGCAATTCATGGCTCAACTTCTTTCACCCATTGGCAGTCGCCCGCCGAGGGGTTTGACGCAACAATTCCAGTTTGGCCAGGAGCAACGCGCGGCCCCGATGCAAACGTGAGCGAATGGTCCCAATGGGGCAACTGCTCAGGCGCGCCGCCTCCTCATAACTCAACTCTTCCAGCTCACACAGTACGACTGCCTCGCGGAATTCCTCCGGAAGGCTCAGGACCGCGTCGCGAATCTGCGCGACTCTTTCCCGTTGTTCGGCCCATACCGCAGGAGTTACCGGATCAACGGGCTCCCTGTAGTAAGGGGTATTGAGGCCGGCATCCTCGATGGAAAACTCGCGAGGCCTCCGCTCCAGGTGTTTCAAAACGCGATTGCGGGTTATCCCAAAGAGAAAAGCCCCGACGGCCCCGCGCTCGGAATTGTATTTCCTTGGCTCGCGAATCAGAGTCATAAACACTTCTTGAACAATCTCCTCGGCCGACCAAACTGAACCCGTCATGCGAAGCGCATAGCGGTAGAGAGCGGCCTGATGCCGTTTGTAAAGACAGGTAAAGGCATCCTCGTCGCCGCGAGCGGCACGGCGCAGCAGAACGTCGTCGCGATCGTCCGTAGAGATCTGCATTCTCCTGTTAGACGTCCTGCGCGTCTTCGAATGGTACTTCCCAAGCAGGAGCCAAAAAGTTCCCATCAGGTGCTTGAAATTCAGCCCGCGTGCGTTGGATTACATTGATGCGCAAGGACTTAGACGCGTGGGCGGAGCATGTTTGCCGCGATCCGTGTGACAAATCGACGGGATACCAGCCTTTGGCCATGAACACCAAGATAGTTGCGCAGGCCGGAGATGACGTAAGTCTTTCCCGCCGCCAGGGCCGCCAAACCCGTGCGAGCCACCTTTTCCGCCGTTTCCGTGCGGCCTTTTGTGTGCCGTGGATGGCCAGCAAGCTCATGGAATTCGCTGGTCGTGGTGCCGGGACAAAGAGCGCACACACGAATCCCGTATGGCTTCAATTCTTCTGCCAATCCTTCGGCAAGAAGAAGGTCGAAGACCTTGGTGGCCGCGTATGTGGAAACATACGGAACGGCCTGGAATGCCGCTGTGGATGCAAGGATGAGAATGTCGCCGCTGCGTCGCTGGACCATCTCAGGCAGAAATAGCCGGGTCAGATGCAGGACGGCACTGCAATTCACCTGAACCATCTCCAGCAGCCGTGGGAGTTCGACTTTCTGGAATTCGCCATATTGGCCGAAGCCCGCGTTATTGATCAGAAGTTCGATTTCAATTCCTTTCTGCTTCGTGTACCGGAAAATCTCTTCGGGCGCAACATGCAGTGCAAGATCCGCAGCGAAGACTTCCACATTGATGCCATGTTTTGCGTGCAGCCGCGTCGCCAATTCTTCAAGCCTTTCTTTTCGCCGCGCCGTCAATACGAGATGCGCTCCGCCAGCGGCTAATTCCTCGGCCAATGCCAGTCCTATGCCAGCGCTTGCGCCAGTGACCAACGCCCATTTATTTTTCCATTCACCCATGCCGGACTCCTCCCGCTTCACGCGCAAATCTTCTGCGAGTCATATTCTCTCTTATTTTGTTGTGCCTGTTCGCTGGAGCGGACGATTCTTCTCCGTTTTGCGCGCCATCACCGCAGCAACCCCAAATCACCATCATGCCTCTTAGAAGTTGAGGCCAGAGCGCCGTCAAATCTGCCTGAGATGGACCGGGCTGTTTCGATTTGACATGGACGCTTGCGCTAGATTGGCCTTTCCGCCCGGTAGTTCACGGACGGAATTCAACACAACAAAATGGGAGGAAACAATGCGAATCGTGCCCTTGCTTTTGCTCTGCTCGTTATTCAGCTTGCCTGCCTTCGCGGCGACAGAAACCTTCAAAAATGTTTCGGTGATTGATGTCAAATGCCACACTAAATTTGCGAAGGATGCGGATACTCATCCCCGAGCCTGCGCCATCAAATGCGCCACGAGCGGCTACGGGATCTTCACGCAGGATGGCAAGTATCTGAAATTCGATCAAAAGGGAAACAAGGAAGTCCTGGCCGAACTGAAATCATCTGACCAGAAGGACCATCTTCGCGTGGACGTGACCGGAGACGTCGAGGGCAACACGATCAAAGTAGAGTCGGTCACGCTGCTCTAGACTTCCATTCGCGCGGGCACCGAAGCAAAGCCACTCCGGTGTGCGCAATCCAGAATTTCTAACCTGCGGGCTGCAATCCCGCATCCTCGGCCGCGATTCGTCCCAGGACCGACCAATCCTGGTTCGCGTGCCCACGCGCCAGAGCAGTAAGCAAGCGATCGTGAACTAAGCTCGCCACCGGCATGGGGACGTTTTTGGCGCCGGCGGCTTCGAGAACCAGGCGCACGTCCTTCAAGCCAAGTGGTAATGCGAAGCCGACTTGATTGTGCTTGCCTTCGACAATCAAGTTTCCATAAATCTTGTACACCGGTGCGTCAAAGAGCGTGGTGGTGAGAAAATCCATGAGTGCCCGCGCATCAACGCCCGACTTCCTGGCAAAGGCAATCGCCTCCGCCAGGGACTCAAGTACATTGGCAATCAGAAAATTCCCGGCAAGTTTCACCGTGTTGGCGAGAGAAGGCTGCGCGCCGACAACAAGCAGTTTCGGTCCCATCGCCGAGAAGAGCGGCTTGCACCGCGACACGTATTCCTCGCGGCCCGCCGCTACAACCGCCAGCCGCCCGGCTTCCGCCGCCTCGGGCCTCCCAAAGACCGGTGCGGAAACGAATCCCTGCCCTCTTTGCTCGTGATCCTCGCCCAGACGGTCTGCCAGCGCGACGCTGATGGTGCTTAGAGAAACGTGGATGGACCCTTTTCCCAACGATGCCAGGACACCTTGTTCGCCGCAAACCACGCTCTGCAACGCCGCATCGTCGGCGACCATTGTGAACACGATGTCTTGCCGGCAAGCTTCGGAAACACTCGCGGCTACTCTGGCTCCGCTCGAACGCAAGGCCTCGGCCTTCTGCGCCGTGCGGTTGTAAACGGTGAGGTGATGGCCTCCGCGCAGCAGACTCCGCGCGATTCCCGTACCCATGTTTCCCAGTCCAATCAATCCTGCGTCCACTGTTCTGCCCCCTGTGAGCTGATCGTGCCATTTTCTCGTACAACTGTGATTCTTGCGAACGAAATGAAGGCACAGAAATAGATTGAGGGACAACCACGGGCAGGGTTCGCCGGACTGTGATCGCTATCGTTTTTCGTCCGTTGTGCAGCCACTAGTTCGAATCTTTATCCACGCCAAGTACCGCTTCCTTGATCCGGTTGCCTTGATGCTTGATGCGATCCATCAGCCGGCGGGCCCACACGAACTCCGCCGCCAGAAGGCCGAGCCCCAGGAGAATCGTCAGCCATCCCGGCCCAGGCGTCACAATCATGACGATACCAACCCCAAGCAGCGTGAAACCTGCCACGATGCGGAAGATGCGCCGGACTTGTTCTACGGTTCGAACGATCATAGGCGGTTCAAGGGAGACGATAAATCGCGCACAATGCAATTGTTTCTTCCGCTCTTCTCGTCCTTGCAGCAGGAAGAAGTTCCGAGCACGTTTGCCGAATATTGAGCAGAGACCTTACGGACTTCAAGCCACCCTGCAGTAATCACCCTCTTCCAACATACCCAAGCGCCGGCATAGACGTAAAGGCCAATGTTCCATTGGAGCATCATGGGCCGGCCTCGTGAATCCGATTGCGCGGCAGGTCGGGGAGAACTAAGATTCGCGCCAGAAGAGCCACAACGGAGGCTACCATGCGCAAAATCTCCGAAATGTTTGTACGGGCGATCGCGGCCACTCTGTTCTCCCTGCTGGCCTTGAGCCCCGCAAAAGGCCAGCAGATCGGCAAATACGTACCCATTGACGCGGGTTCGGAAGCCGACCGCATCATGAAGGAGATCAATGCGGCGACCGACCCCGCCCAGAAGCTTCCGCTGATTGACAAGTTCGCCGCCGGGCCGGGTCAAGGTGACCTAGCTCTTGTGGCTGACGATCTCTACGTCAACTATTATCTGTCCCAAAAAAATTACGACAAAGCCTTCGAGTACGGCGACAAACTTTTCGCGATCGACCCCGAGAACCTGAATAATGCCGTCAACATGATTCGTGCGGCGAACGAAACGCATGATACGAATAAATTGCTCTCCTACGGCGAGAAAGCGGGCGCCCTCCTGCAGCGCTACAAGGCATCTCCGCCGCCTGCGGGCACTACGCCCGACAACTGGCAAATGCAAAAGAAACAGACCTTGGACGCCAACGCGGATAACATTCAATATATCGAGGTTTCGGTGTACAACGGAATCTACAGCACGCCCGCTGCAGCGGATCGCGCGGAAAGGCTTATACGTTTCGCACACGCCTTTCCCGATTCGCGCTACGCGGAGGCCGCCATGGGTTTGGCCGCGACTTCCTATCAGCAAGCGCAGGACGTCCCAAAAATGTTGAGCACGGCGGACGAACTGCTCTCCAAGGACCCCAATGATTTGCCCATGCTGTTATTGCTCTCCGATTACTACAGCGAAAAAGGCGAACAGCTGGATAAAGCCGCGGCCTACGCGCAAAAGGCGGCTTCTCTTGCCGACACGGCCCCGAAACCTGAGGGCGTCACAGACGAACAGTGGAAGCGCGAAACCATGCTGCAAAAAGGTATCGCCCTAAGCGCACTCGGTCAGGTCTATTTGTTCAAAAAGGAAAACGCGAAGGCCGTGGAAAGCTTGCAAGCTGCTGCGCCTTTGCTCAAATCCGACGATGCCAGTTACGGCCGCAACCAGTACCGTCTCGGATTCGCTTACTTGAACCTCCGAAAGATTTCGGACGCGCGAACGGCCCTCACTCAAGCAGCATCGGTGAAAAACCCCTACCAGGCGCTCGCTCAGGAAAAACTCAAAACCCTACCACCGGCGCCTGCGGGGCACAGAAAGAGTTCATAAAAGAGGTCGGATCGCGAGAAAGCTTTTCATTCGGCGTGAAAAATCGTGGCGGAGAGGGTGGGATTCGAACCCACGGTAGGATTTCTCCTACACACGCTTTCCAAGCGTGCTCCTTCAACCGCTCGGACACCTCTCCGCAAGGACCGCAACCTTCCTAATTTAGCAGAAACCTTGCGTGCGCGCACAATTACCACGCTGTGCACAAAATGTCCGCTCTGCTAAAATTGCCACTGCGGTTCCGGGATCGTCTAATCGGTAGGACATCAGCCTTTGGAGCTGAGTATCCTGGTTCGAGTCCAGGTCCCGGAACCAACCCCACGTTTTCCATCCGCTTCCAAGCTCCCGACTCTCTATCTCCCAATTCTGGAAATGAACGGGCGCGGCTCATTGCAAAGTGTGTAGAATCGTTTCTGCAGTGAGAGTATTCTTGCCAGCCTGGTAGATCATGCCGGACGCGGATAGCCGCACTCCACCACTCATCAATCCCTGGATCATCGCGGTAGCGGTCATGCTCAGCACGTTTATGGAAGTGCTGGACACCACCGTCGTGAACGTTTCCCTACCCCATATTGCGGGGAGCCTTTCCGCCACCGTGGACGAATCCACCTGGACGCTTACTTCCTACCTCGTTTCAAACGCGATTGTGCTGCCCATGACCGGTTGGCTCTCGAATTATTTTGGCCGCAAAAACATGCTGATGTTTTCCGTGAGCGGCTTCACCATCGCTTCATTTTTTTGTGGGCTCGCCCCGAGCCTGCCCGTTCTGATCGTGTTTCGGATCATTCAAGGTGCTTGCGGCGGTGGTTTGCAACCCATCTCCCAAGCTGTCCTGCTTGAATCCTTTCCGCCGCGGGATCGCGGCAAAGCCATGGGCTTCTGGGGGCTGGGCATCGTCGTCGCTCCCATGCTAGGGCCGGTCCTCGGAGGCTGGCTGACCGACAGCTACAGCTGGCGCTGGGTTTTCTACATCAATGTGCCCATCGGAATCGCTTCAATACTCATGACGCGCCTCTTTGTCTTTGATCCCCCTTACATTAAGAGAACTTCTCACAAGATTGATTATTGGGGCATTGGCATGTTGGCACTCTGGGTCGGCGCGCTTCAGATTGTTCTCGACAAGGGCCAGGAGAAGGACTGGTTCGGCACAACTTGGATCACCATCGTTGTCATCGTCTCCGGCCTGACCCTTATCGCCTTCCTCATCCGCGAACTGACCATCAAGCATCCCGTTGTCGACCTCCGCGTTTTTCGGGAACGAACGTACTCGACGGGAGTTTTCCTGATGGCTTTGCTGGGAGTCGGTCTCTACGGCACCACAGTAATTATCCCACTCGTACTGCAAACTCTTCTGGGATATCCCGCGCTTCAAGCCGGGATTGCCATGGCCCCTCGGGGGGTCGGTTCATTTATCGCCATGCCTTTGGTCGGGCTCATCATGGTGAAATTCGATCCGCGCAAATTGCTCTCGATCGGACTCATTGTCTGCATCTACACGCTGTGGCAATTTTCGCGACTCAATCTCAACGCCGGCTACTGGGATTTCTTCTGGCCGCAATTCATCATGGGCTTGGCGCTGGGTTTTCTTTTTGTCCCGCTCACCACCATCAGCATGGATCCTATTCCCAAGGAAGCCATGGGAAATGCAACGAGTCTCTTCAATCTCGTTCGAAATCTCGGCGGAAGCGTTGGAATCTCTGTGGTCGCCACGATCCAGGAAAGGCTGCTGCAGCGCAACATCCACTCGCTTGGCACAGACGTGAACCCGTTTAGTCCTGAGGCCGCGGCAATGTTTCATTCCTTGAAGGAAATGTTTTTCATGCGCAGCGGAGATCCCGCGGCAGCTGCCAAGCAGGCCTATGCCGCTTTGTTCGGCATGGTCGAGCGGCAGGCCAGCATGATTGCGTATAACGATGTCTTCCGGATTCTTTGCGTTTTGTTTCTACTGATGCTTCCGTTCCTCTTGTTAATGCGGCGTCCGACGCATTCACGGGGGCCAGGTGGAGCGCACTAAACGCTGCGCTGGCTCCTCTCCGATTCCGTGGGCTCATTCTCGAGATACTCATTCATGGGCCCGCGGTTGCTCAGACGGTCAATTACCAGATCGGGATGCTCTCTGCGGAACCTTTCGGCCATATGGCAGCTCCAGCAGATCGGCAAATAGGTTTCAAAAACTTCGGGCAATTTCTCCGGAGGAATTTCGTTCCACTGCGCCGTCTTGTGATCTGGAGAAATCAGCGCAGGCGGACGATCATGCCAGTGCACTTCGTGAAAGGGCCGCTTGCAGTAGGCGCATTCCTTATCGCGATACCAATCCGTAACGCTTGTCCAGACGAGGCAACCCTTCGGATCGTTCTGAATCTGTCCGAGACAGTCCTGCCCACAGTCCGCCCGCTCTGGCCACCGTGAGCATTGGTCGAGCCGAAGGGATTCGCGACCGAGGAGTGTGTTCTTGACCGCTTTGAGAGCATCCACGTGAACCGCCGCGTTCTCGCCGGTTTCGGGGCACTTCACGATCATTTTTCCCCGGTACAGGACGTAAGCGCGGACGGCGATCACCAGGCCAACCACCACCGCGCACGCAATCATCATCCAGATAAATGCCATCGGAAAACTGATTTGGATCATTGGGCCTCCTTCTTTGGCATGGACTTCTTCAGCTTCGAAGCCAAGACCAATAAACATAAATGCAGCTACCGGACCAGAGGCTGGCCTGATGAGGTTCTCGATGTAATCCCCTGACTTCACGATACTTATGCCGGCATTGCCCCGCCGCTCGGGGGTGCGAATGCCTCCATAGCCGTCGCCAAATGCCGCAGGGTGAGTGACTTAACGCGGTCACTCGATCCGAGGGGAGTCCAACCCTACGTTTCGCCGCGTCATCGGATGTGATGTGGAACTAGGCGTCTTAGAGCAAACGTCCTATCTGCGAGGCCGCATGGTTGGATTGCGCAGGGGTACTCCGCCGAGTATGATTGGCGATTCATGTCTCGGCCGCTGATCCATCCGATATCCTTTGCTCCATTCTCCAGAATTCTTCTTCGATCGCTCTTCGCTTTCATTGTGATCCTGCCGGTTGCTTCTTTCCGGGTGATTCGAGCACAGGCTCCAGCGACGTTGCCTCTGGATCAAGTCAAGCCGGGAATGCAGGGTTATGCCTACACGATTTTTGAGGGCGATCAGATCGAAAAGTTCGATCTGCAAGTGATCGGCGTGATGCCCAATCTTCTCGGTCCGAGGCAATCCATCATTCTCGTTCAATTGAAAGGCCCCAAGGTCGAGCACACGGGAGTCGTTGCGGGAATGAGCGGCAGTCCGGTGTACCTGGACGGAAAACTCGCTGGAGCTCTTTCGCTAAAGCTCGGCGTATTCACAAAAGAAGCCATCGCTGGTGTGACGCCGATCCAGGATGTTCTACACCCTGACAAACAAGGCGATGCAAGCGCTGCCGGAATTGCTGCGACGCTGCCAAATGAAACCGTGGCACAGAATTTCCTTCCCGCAGGAGCAGCGCTGCAATCCATCGAGACGCCGCTGGCATTTTCCGGATTTCAGGCAGTTGCCATCGAACCTTTCACAAAACAACTGAATCAATTGGGTTTTGTGGCCGCTCAGGGCGGCACTGCGGCTCCGCGCGCCGACGACGCGCATCTTGTTCCTGGCGATATGGCGGGGATGGTTCTGGTTCAGGGCGATGCGTCCATCAACTCGGCTTGCACCGTTACCGCAGTGGAGGGCGACAAAGTCTTTCTCTGCGGCCATCCATTTCTTAATTTGGGAAACGTGGATATTCCCATGGCCCGCAGCCGGGTGCTCACGACCTTATCCTCGGATCTTGCGTCCACGAAAATTGTCAATGTGGGAGGAACGATTGGAACGATTACTTCGGATCATTTGACTGCGGTCACTGGCGAACTTGGTGCTCCTCCTCCGATGATTCCCCTCGAGCTCGAGCTGAAGTCTCCGTCGGGCGAGAGAAAATTTCACTTCGAAATCGTTAACCACCCCAAACTCACGCCGCTGCTGGTCGCAATGACCACGCTCAACGGCTTAACCCAGAACGGCGCTTACGGTGAAGGAAGTACGTTGAGCCTTTCGGGTGAGATTGTTTTGGCTGGCCATGCTCCGGTGCAAATCGAAAACACGTTTGCTCCGGGAGATTCTCTCAGCCAAGATGGTTTGCCGGTCGCACTCGACGTAATGAACGTTTTCACAAAGATTTTTTCGAACAGCTTTGAAGTTCCGCATATCCAGCGCATCTCCTTGCGCGTGGACAGCACCGCGGGCCGGCAATCCTTCGCGATTGATAGCGCTTGGTTGGAAAAAAGCGAAGCTTCGCCTGGAGATACCTTGAAAGTGCGGGTTCTCGTGCGGCCGTATCGTGGCGCTCCGGAAGTTGTGGAGACCTCCGTTCGCGTCCCGGATCAAGCTTCGCGAGGCACCACGCTTCGCATCATGGTGAGCGACGCGGACTGGATAAACCGGGCTTCTCGTGGCTTTGCATTTGCTGGGCTGGGCGGCCCGGGAGGACCTGAAGGATTAGATCAGTTGATCTCCCTTCTGAATCGCGAGCGCCGTAATGACCGCGTTTACGTGGGGCTGTTTCTTCCTTCTCCGACAATGCTTTGGGACGACAAGGAACTCCCCAATGTGCCGCTCTCTGAAATCAATGTCGTTGATGGACGTCCCGCACCCGGGAGTGTGCAGATTTTGCGCGAATCGCTTGCCAGTGAGGCCTCCGTTCCCATGGGTGGACCTGTAACGGGAATCATCTCCTTGAACTTGCCCGTGCGATGAAGACAACGGCCCACACTCGCCACTCGATGCCGGTCAGATTGCATTTCGGAAACCTGAAATTGGCGCCGGCATACGAAGCGGTAATGCGCGATTCTGTGGAATACCGAGAGAAAGGGTACGAATGACCATGGGGACGTGGAGGCAAGGCGCGGTCTGTGTGGGTTTCATGCTTGCATTAATCGCGGGGGGAGCCCGCGCGGAGCACACACGCCGCTGGCGGCAGTCCACCTACGATGAGTTCATGAAGGGAACCGCGCAAGGAATTGCCGTACGAAGTGACGGCAAACTCGAGCTTGCGCCAAAATTCGCGGAACTTGCCGGCGTGGATGCGTCGTACTTGTGGGCGCTGCGCCTCGACGAAAAAGGAGCAGTCTATGCAGCGGGAGGCTCACCCGCGAAGGTCTTTCGGCTGGGCGCCGAGGGGAAGGTGAATCCTGTATTTGAGTCCACGGAACTTTCCGCGCAAGCGATTGCATTCGATTCGAAAGGCGCGCTTTACGTGGGGACTTCGCCCGATGGCAAGGTCTACCGTGTGTCTCCCTCCGGTGAAAAAAGCGTCTTTTTTGATCCGAAAACGAAGTACATCTGGGATCTGGCCTTTGGACCGGACGGAACGCTCTATGTTGCAACGGGCGACAAAGGGCAGATTTTCGCGGTGACCCCTGACGGCAAGAGCCAGCTTTTCTATGCAAGCGATGAGGCTCATATTCGCGTGTTGGCCTTCGATCATGCAGGAAATCTGATTGCAGGCACAGAGCCGAGCGGAAGAATCCTGCGTCTGACTCGCATTCCCGAAAATAAGAAAGCCAAGGACACGAAGGAAGCTTCTCAGTTGGCCGAAGGATTCGTCCTGTATGAAACTCCGAAGCGCGAGGTTACCGCCCTGGCTGTCGGAGCGGATGGCTCGATCTACGCCGCAGCCATCGGCGAAAGGCAGCACAATGCCGCGCAAGCTGCAACGATGGTGGTTACGCCTGCCCCTGCGACAACAACCATAACGAGCGGGGGCAATGTCACGGTTATCGGTCCCACGGCAGGCGTGATCCAGGGCCCGACGCCATTCGTCGCCTTTCCTCCGCTGCTCACAAGCAGCATCTACAAGATCTCGCCGGATGGCACTCCCGAAGAATTGTGGAGCTCGCGGGACGAAGTGGTGTATTCGCTCGGGATTGGCACCAATGGAGAGCTACTTGCCGGCACGGGAAACAATGGCGCGATTCTGACGGTAGACGGCAAGGGCGTGTTCGCGCAGCTCGCAAAAGCGGGCGCATCGCAGGTCACTGGCATCGTAAAGGACAGCTCCGGGAATATTTTTATGTGCACCGCGAACCCAGGAAAGCTGGTATCCCTGGGCCCAGGCTATGAAAACGAAGGGACTTACGAGTCAACATCCTTCGATGCGCAGCTATTCTCGCGTTGGGGACGCCTGGATTGGTGGGGACCCTTACAGAAATATGACCACGGGTCAGATATGACTGGCGGTCACCGAATCGAATTTTATGCCCGGTCCGGTAACACGGAGGATCCCGGGAAAGAATGGTCGCGGTGGTATGGCCCGTACACCTCTGCCGGAAATGAGATCGAGGCTCCCGCTGCACGGTTCGTGCAATGGAAAGCGGTGATCCACGATGGCCAAGGCGGTGATGGAATTGATTGGGTAAGTTTGGCATACGAGCCCCACAATGTGGCTCCAGTCATTGATGGGATCGCGTTGCAGGACCCGGGCGTAAGAGCTCAAGCAATCCAGGTGGTCACGACCGGGCAATTTCCTTCGGTTAATCTCAAGATGCCTCCGCAGCCTTCGCAATCGGGAGTAGTGGTTGTCTCGCAATCCAGCAGCTCCAAGTTCGACATCCCTCCCCAGGGATATCTCGAAAAAGGATGGCGATCGGTTTTGTGGAGCGCACATGACGATAACGATGATGATCTACGCTTCGCCGTGTACTATCGCGCCGAGGGGGCAATGGATTGGATCCTGCTGAAAGACAAGCTGGATCAGCATTTCCTCTCTTTTGATACAACTTCCCTTCCCGACGGCGCCTACTACTTAAAGATCGTGGCGGACGATTCGCCGTCCAATCCGCCGAATGTGGCGCTGAAAACGGAACGGCAGAGCGATCGCTTCGTTGTGGACAATACTCCGCCCGTAATCGCGAAGCTGGAAGTGGCCGCCGCGCCGAATCCGGGTTCCAATCCGCCGAGCGCAAACGCGCACGTCACTTTCTTGGCGAAAGACAGTGCGAGCGCCATTGATCGCGCTCAATTCAGCGTGGACGGCGGAGACTGGATTCTTGTGGCGCCAAAGACAGGAATCAGCGACTCACTGGAAGAGTCTTATGACTTCACTGTGGCCGGACTCAAGGCCGGAGAGCACACAGTCGCGGTGCGCGCTTACGACCGTTTCGAAAATGTCGGGAGCGGAAAGGCTGTCGTGTCTGTCAACGCAGGGAAAAACTAGCGGTATGCCGCAAACCATTCAGCGTCCGGGAAGATTTGAGGGAAGAA
The DNA here is from genome assembly GCA_035518615.1 of Terriglobales bacterium. GTDB lineage: Bacteria > Acidobacteriota > Terriglobia > Acidiferrales > UBA7541 > Acidiferrum. The sequence goes on from DATIXL010000019.1 coordinate 31,385, forward strand.
AACCCTCGATTTCGGCCCCAAAGCCGATGCGCCCATCGCCGAAAGGCTCGTTGCGAACGTGCACCACTCGGGCGCGGCATCGAGTCTCCTCCACCTTGCCACCCGTAATCTCAGCCGGCATGCGAAGCGTGGCTTCGATCGGCATTCCCACCTGCAAAGCCGCTGATGTGGCAAAATAGAAGCCTCCGCGGGAGATGTTCAGCGCTTCGGTAAAGTGCTCGGTTTTGTCCGAAGCGAGACCTACAGCCCGAAATCGGAGCGGCGTCCGAAGGTTGTAGCGCGTGAGTTGTCTGCGTTCTGAAATGTCCACCGGGACCTCCTCCGCGCCAGGAAGGGGGGAGACAGTTGGCCATCCAAGCGGAAGGGTGCCTACAGACTAGCAAAGTTGAGCGCACGGTCAAGGTCCAAATCTTCTGGGCTAGTACGTAGACGTGGCGGCGGGCTGGTAACGGTGCCGGATACAACAAGCGAACTCGGGAGCGTTGTAAATCCTTCAAGATCAATGACTAAGCGCGAATCATGACCGCACAACCCCCAGTTGATCGTGCCGACCCAGCTTCCTGGTGGCCGGACATTCTGGCGGCGCATGCGCGCATTTCGAGCAGGATTCACCGCACGCCCGTTTTGAGTTCTTCCACTCTCGACGCGCTCGCAGGAGCACTGCTATTTTTCAAGTGCGAAAACTTCCAGAAGACAGGATCGTTCAAGATTCGCGGGGCGTCCAATGCCATCCTTTCGCTAACGGAAGAGGAGTCCGGGCGTGGAGTCGTGACCCACTCGAGCGGCAATCATGCCGCGGCTGTGGCGTGTGCCGCGGGTTGGCGCGGGATACCTGCGTGGATTGTCATGCCGAAGAATGCCCCAGCCGTGAAATCTAAGGCGGTGCAGGCGTACGGAGGACGGATCACGTACTGCGAGCCAACCGTTTCCTCCCGAGCCGAGGCGGCGCGGCGCATTCAGGCCGAAACTGGGGCCGTTCTCATTCATCCCTATGATGACGACCGCATTATCGCGGGCCAGTCGACGGCGGCGAAGGAACTTTTAGAGGAAGTACCGGATCTTGATGCGCTTTTTGCACCGGTGAGCGGTGGGGGACTGCTCAGCGGATCGTCCTTGAGCGCAAAGCAACTTCGTCCGGAAATCCGGGTTTACGGTTGCGAACCGGCTCGGGCGGACGACGCATATCGCTCGCTGCGGAGCGGTGTGCTTCAAAGTATGGAGTCCAGCGACACCATCGCGGACGGGCTCCGCGCCACGCTGGCGGAGAGAACTTTTTCGATTTTGAAGCGCACGCTATCCGGAGTTCTCCTGGTTTCGGAGGAGGAGATCGTGAGCGCGATGCGTCTCATCTGGGAGCGCTTGAAGATCGTGGTCGAGCCGTCGTCTGCGGTCGTGCTTGCTCCATTGTTGAAGCCCGGCGCAGTCACTGCCCTTGGATTGCCAAAGCGCAATGATGGCGAGGCAGCTAAAATCGGAATCATTCTATCGGGCGGGAATGTGGATCTCGGGGGACTTCCGTTCTGATGCGAGCGCCGGCATCATTTTCGCAGGGGTGTGATAATCTGTGAGCGAATTGGACGGAAAAGGTCATCTTTTGCTGAGCAACCCCCAGGTGCCATTCCTACGTCCCATAGATCTAGTTGCTTGCCATGTGGAGGCCAATCTGGCCGGCCTGCCCTGGATGATGGGGATCCTGGACAAATGAACAACAAAACGGTCGGTATGGTCTTGCGAAGACTGTCGCTTCCGTGCGGTGTGGCCCTCGCCTTCGGAGCCCTGAGTTTCGCGCAGACGGCGAACACGAGCACGACGCAGTTTGGCGGCGGGCCCCGCGTTCGAATCACGCAGGCGATTGATAATTCAAAACTCGTGACGCTTCACGGCGATGTAAATCCCCGTGCGCGGGCGCAATTCGACCAGGGTGCGGTGCCGGGCTCCCAGGCCATGAACCGCATCACCATGCTGCTGCAGCGCAGCCCGGACCAGGAGACGGCACTCGAACAGTTGATGGCGCAGCAACTGGACAAGTCCTCGCCGAATTATCACAAGTGGCTGACTCCCGCCGAATTTGGGGCACAGTTCGGTCCCGCCGACGCGGATATTCAAGCGATCAAAGATTGGCTGACCACGCAGGGATTCACGAACATCCGGGTTTCGGCAGGCAAGACGATTGTGCAATTTGATGGAAACGCAGGGCTGGTTCAAGCTGCATTCCATACCCCGATCCACAGTTATTTTGTAAACGGTAAAAATCATTTTGCGAATGTGGACGATCCGCAGATCCCGGCGGCGCTCTTGCCCGTCGTGGCCGGCATCGTGTCGCTGCACAATTTCCGGAGAAAGTCTTTCATCCATAATCTCGGCACCGTCCAGCAAAACGCCAGAACGGGGGCGGTGCGGCCGCTTTTCACATTTACAGACGTTAATGGAACGTTTTACGCCGTGGGGCCAGCGGATTTCGCAAAAATCTACAACATTCCCGCGGGCGCAAACGGCAACGGGGTCAGCATCGCGGTTGTCGGCAGATCCAACATCAATCTTCAGGACGTGCGCGATTTCCGCAGCATTTTTGGGCTGCCCGCCAATGATCCGCAGATTATCCTCAACGGGCCCGACCCGGGGCTCATCAGCGGGGACGAAACCGAAGCAGACCTTGACGTCGAATGGTCCGGGGCCGTGGCGCCTGGAGCCACGATAAAATTTGTCACCACGCAACTGCAATTTACGGACTCCATTGATCCGATAGATGCTTCTACCCTTTATGCCGTGGACAACAATATCGCGCCCATCCTCAGCGACAGCTTCGGAAGCTGTGAAGCGGACATGATCTCGGGAGAACTTGTGTTTTACAATTTGCTCTGGCAGCAAGCTGCAGCACAAGGCATCACCGTTTCCGTCGCGGCGGGCGACAGCGGTTCGGCCGGATGCGACGATCCCAATTCCGAATCCGCAGCGACGCAGGGGATTGCGGTAAGTGGCCTGGCGTCCACGCCTTACAATGTCGCCATGGGCGGCACGGATTTCGATCAGGTTGGAAATCAGAGTACCTACTGGAACGCCACGAACACATCGCCCACTCAGGCTTCCGCGAAAGGTTACATTCCGGAAGTGCCGTGGAACGATTCGTGCGCGGCGACGGGTCTTTCCGGCTGTGCGAACGTGACCAGCGCATCGGCCAGCCTGAATATCGTGGCGGCGAGCGGCGGACCCAGCAGCGTCTACACCAAAACCAACGCACCTTGGCAGAGCGGCTTCGGAGACACTACCTGGCGAGACCTTCCGGATCTATCCCTGTTTTCAAGCGATGGAGGAATAAACGCGCAGGTGGGAAGTTTGAGTTTTTATGTGATCTGCGAGTCGGACGAGGACATCTCGGGCGACACCGGATGCAATCTGACCAAGTTCAGCGCGGCCGCGCCTTATCACGATTTTCAAGCGGTGGGGGGGACTTCCGCAGCAGCGCCGACGTTCGCCGGAATCATGGCGTTGGTCAATCAGAAGACTGGCCAGCGACAGGGCAACGCAAATATCGTGCTCTATGCACTCGCCAAGAATGAAAATTTTGCCAACTGCAATTCCACTACAGGGCCGCAGAGTAGCTGCGTCTTCAACGACGTGACGAAGGGCAACATTTCCGTGGCATGCGCCGCAGGCACGACCGACTGCAGCAAGACGGGATCGAGCGGATTTGGAGTGATGGCGACGACAAAAGGCGGCAGCACAATTGCCTATGGGACAGCCGCTGGCTACGACCTCGCCACGGGTTTGGGCTCAATCAACGTCGCGAACCTGTTGACCAACTGGGCGAGCCCGACACTCACGGGAACGTCTACGAGTCTCACTCTCTCTCCGACCTCCATCACCGTAGGCGCGAGCGTGAGCGTGAGCGGAACAGTGACGAGGAACTCCGGCAGCACGACGCCGACTGGCGCGATCATCCTGCAAAATGCGAGCACTGGAGCGCCAATTGATAGCACAACGCTAGGAACGAACGGCAGCTACAGCTTTCCAAGCAATTTTCTGCCGGGCGGAAGTTATTCCGTGATTGCGCATTACGGCGGAGACTCCACCTTCTCGCCCAGTGATTCCACACCACCCACACCGGTGAACGTAACCAAGCAAATCAGTAAAGTGATCGTGGGTTGGGTCGCGTTCAACTCTGTAACTGGCGCTCCTGTTCTACCCCCCGTTACCTCCGCGCAGAATGTGCAGTACGGGTCCTCCTATATTTTGCGAGTGGACGTGGCGAACGCGAGCGGGACGACCTGCCAGAACATTTCAACCGGAGCGGTTTCGTTCCTCTGCCCTACCGGGACCATCACGCTTCTCGACAACGGATCTCCTCTAAACGATTTTCCGAATTTGAACGGCACGCCCACCCCGAACGTCGCAAACCTGAACGACCGAGGCTACGTCGAGGATCAACCGATTCAGCTAAGCGGCGGAACACACAGCATCACGGCCACGTATTCGGGCGACAGCAGCTACACCGCGACCACCACTTCTAACACTTTGAGCGTGACGATCACGCAAGCCAGCACGGCGACCGCAGTAAGTGCGAGCCCGACCATCATCGCTTCCGGCGGGTCGGTCACGCTCACGGCCGTGGTCAGCTCGCAAAGCAATTCCTCGCAAGGACCCACAGGAACCGTTCAGTTCAAGAGCGGTTCCGCTAATCTCGGCAGCGCGGCGACCTGCACACCGGCGGGAGCGAATAACAACACGGGTGTTGGAGCTTCCTGCACCGCGACCCTGACGACGACTCTCTCGGCGCTTCCGCCCGGATTCCTCGATTCTCCGCGGACTCCGGGCTTGCCGGTCTATCTGATTTACCTGGCGAGCCTTTGCGCCCTGATTTGCTTATATTTGGCGACGCGGCTATCGCAGCGCAGGAGAGTGTTTGCCTACATTGCGTTGATCCTCTTTGCGGCCCTGGCGGGGGGCATCGCCGGATGCGGCGGAGGGAGCAGCGGTGGTGGCGGGGGCGGGGGCGGAGGAAGCGCGCGGAGCATCACGGGAAGCTACAGCGGAGACTCGAATTATGCCGCCTCGAGTTCCGCAGCGACGACAGTCACGGTGCAGTAGTCCAACTAATTGACGACCGGCGGGAAAAAGATATTCCAGAAGTTGGGCGACTCCGCCAGGAACTCCACGGGAACCATGGCGCCCTCGGAGCTGAACTGTGGCGGACGCACAACGTGAACTTCCACATTCTTCTGCGTCTTGGGATTCTCCAGCAGGAATTTTGTTCCCTGAGCGACGGGCTCCGGTAGCAGGAGCATGGCGCCGGTGGCGCTCACGGTGTGCGTAAAGCCGTCCACGGGTTGAGCTTTGCCGCCAAGGTGCACCTTCACACCGATACGCAATAACACCCTCTGCGCTCTGCGGCGCTCCTCCGCGGTGAGCGGGCGATTCAAGCCGGGGCGAACCGGCGCAGTATGAGCCGGCTTGTGCGGAGTGTGCGTTTTCACAGTTCCAGGCCCCAAAAATCCATTTCCGGAGCGATCAGTTCGACTCCGTATTCCCAACCTTCAGGCCGCGGATTCCCTTTCCATACGATGACCGCGGCGTTGCTGGAACCGGTCGCCAGGTTGGTCAGCGCCAAACGGTGATCAAGATCGAGCGATTCGGAAAGCACGACCATGCAGCCGTACGGGTTCACCACGCGAGTGTGCGCTTCATACGAGCAACGCTGGCCCGCCGAGCCATCCCACTCCAAACGCACGGGGACGCGTGAATTCATGCGCTTGCCGCGGCGCTTGTCGTTGTAGCGCCCGCCGATCACTTTGGCGTCGCGCAGTTTTGTCTGCACTTTTGTCTGCATTTTCGCCTCAACACGGCCATGCTAGAGTTGAGAGAGGAAAGCGGTCAATGGTACGAAATGCGGCGCGGTTGCAAAACAATATCTGTACGGAAGGACAGGGGTAGAAAAACCGCCGGGACAGTATGCGGAATCTCATCGTGAATGCGGATGACTTGGGATGGACCAGCGGGGTGAACCGCGCAATCGTGGAGGCGCACCGGAACGGCATCGTAACCAGCACCACGGTGCTGGCGAATGGCTTAGCGTTTGAGGACGGCATGCAAGTGGCGCGGGCGACCCCCGGTCTCGGCGTGGGCGTGCATCTGAACCTCACCAATGGCAGGCCAATTTTGCCTTCAAACCGGGTGACAACTCTTGTGGACGCGCGTGGAGAGTTCTCGGGAACCACTCCGCAGCTTCTGTTCCGGATGGCCAGTGGGAAACTGGCGCTTGCGGAAGTCGAACAGGAATGGGACGCGCAAATCCGCAGGGTTCGCGACGCGGGAATTGAGCCGACGCATCTGGACGGTCACAAACATGTGCACATGCTTCCCAAATTTTTTCCCATTGCCGTGCGGCTGGCCAAAAAACATGGGATCGCAAGCGTGCGGATCGCCCACGAGTCCTCCACCTTGCGGGCAGCGTTGGCAAGCGGGCAGTCGCACAACTCCGGGGCGGTGCTCAAGCAGGGGGCCCAGGCCCGCGGACTGAAGCTTCTGGCGCCGGATGCCAGGGAGCTTGCAGAAGGCGCGGGAATTGACGTAGCGGACTACTTCTGCGGCATCGCGCAGACCGGTGAGCTGACGCAACAAGGCCTGCAAAAGCTTCTGTCCGTGCTTCCCGAAGGCATCACCGAGCTGATGTGCCATCCGGGATACGCGGACGAGGAACTCGCAAAATCGGGAACGCGTCTCCAGGCCTCCCGGGAAGCCGAGCTGAGAATTCTGACAGACACGGAAATACGAATATCTGTCGCTTCACTGGGGATTCGCCTGATAAACTACGCTCAGATCACAAATCTTGTATGAACGAAGAATCCAGCGTCCGGTACTCGATTGTCGTGCCGTTCTTCAATGAGCAGGAGAACATCCCACCGCTCTATATGAAGCTGACGGAAGTGATGGACGCGATCGGGGAACCCTACGAATTCGTGTTCGTGGACGATGGAAGCCGCGACGACTCGTACAAATTGCTTGCGGAAATCTACGAGCACGACCGGCGCGTCAACGTGGTGCGCCTTCGCCGGAATTTTGGACAAACGGCCGCGCTGAAGGCGGGCTTCGATTTCGCGCAGGGCGAAGTCATCATCTCCATGGACGGAGACCTGCAACACGAGCCCGAAGAAATTCCCCGCTTCCTGGAGAAAATCGAGGAAGGATTCGATCTGGTCAGCGGCTGGCGCTATGCGCGCAAAGACCACTGGCTGATGCGCCAACTTCCCAGCCGGACCGCCAACTGGATGATGTCCAAGCTCTCGGGCGTGGACCTGCACGATTTCGGGACGACATTTAAAGCGTACCGGCGCGAAATTATTCAGGAAATCCAGCTTTACGGCGAATTGCATCGCTTTATTCCGGCGTTGGCGAGCACCAGCGGGGCGAGGATCGCGGAAGTGCCGATCGAGAACCCGGAACGCAAGAGCGGGCGATCGAACTACGGCATTGGCCGGACCGTGCGCGTGTTTCTGGATCTTTTGATGGTCAAGTTTTTGCTGGACTATTCGACGCGGCCTCTTCAATTTTTCGGGTTGCTGGGAATCAGCGGAACCGGACTCGGCGTGCTCCTCGGCCTTGGTCTTCTGTTCGATAAGCTATATTATGGCGCGCATGTGATGTCACAGCACGGACCTCTGATGCTGCTGGCCGTGGCTCTGTTTATCAGCGGAATTCAATTCATTTCCATCGGATTGCTCGGCGAGATTATGGCGCGGACGTACTACGAATCGCAAAACAAGGCGATCTACACGTTGCGAGAAGTCAAAAGCCGGCGCAAAGAGATGGGCGATTCGGCGGAGACGCGTCCCTCAGGAAATTCGGATCGCTGAAGGCTCTTGCTTCTTCAGGCTTTTTCTCTGTGCGACGCAAATTCCCCCCTTGTAAGGCACATTCACGGTTTTAGCCGTGGTTCGAAGGCGGCTTGCTGCTCTTCGGCTCCTTGGGCGGCTTGGATTCCTTGCGCTCTTTCTGGACTTCTTTTTTCTGTTTTTGCTCGAGCTTCTGAGCATCGCTGTCGTGCTTCTGCTCCATCTTCTGGAGTTCCTGTTGCTGACGCTCGCGGACCTGCTCCTGTTTTCTTTCGTCGGCATTTTGCTTTTCAAGCTGCTGGCGCTGCTGAATCTGCTGCTGCTCGACTCTCTGCCGCTCTTGGTCCTGTTTTTGCCGGAGATCCTCCAGCTCTTGCTGCTGGCGCTGTTGGATTTGCGGATTTGTGGTGGTCGCAGCTGGAGGCCGCGAAACCGGTGGACGATCGTTGTACGGACGCCTGGTTCCACCTGTGCTGTTGCTGCCGGTCGGCGGATTCGTTTGGTTTTGCGGGACGACGCGCCGCCCCTCCGGAGCAATGCGAACGTTGCTGCGCGGCTGTTCGTTTGCTGGCTGAAGATTGCGCTGCTGGCTGACGCTGAGGGGCCTGCCTCCGTTGGCTTCAATGGCCTGCTGCTGGCGATTGAAGGGGACGGCAGCGGCCGGGGGCGGCGTCCTGGCAACCACCTGGCGGGAGACAACGCGCGCAGGCGGCGTGAAACGGGCCGGTCCTCCGGGACCAAGCACGCTGCGTTGTTGTGGAGCGAATCCCGGGGACATCGGCGCAACCGGAGCGGATGCAATCTCCCTCTCGTTCACACGGATCATGTTCCTGCCCACCGGCTGGGCCGAAGTAAAGCTCGTGCGGGAAGTTGCGGTGACTGCGCCGGAAAAAGCCTGATTCTGGTATCGAATATTAGTGACGTTGACGTTTTTATTGACGTAGACGTTGTTGTACGTGTTTGTGACGTAGGTCCTCTTGATGACCACTGTGTTCGACACATTTACGTTCTCAACGTAACGCTGGCTCACGTGATACGAAGGTAGGTACACATCTCGCGGACCGAGCGGGAACCAGGCGACACCCGCTGCTACGCCACCTGTGGCAACCCCGACGCCCCAATGTGGTCCACCAACCCAAGCGACTAACGCCGGCGCGTAAACAGGCCGCACATAGACTCCAGTCACGACCCGAGGACGCGGCGGGGCTGGCACCCATCCCCAAACTCCTCCGACGACAACCCAGCGTCCATAGTGAAACGGCGCAAAGCCCCAGGGCGCATCATCTACCCACGTCCAGCCCCATGGCGCAATCCAAACCCAGTGTCCGTAGCGATACGGCGCCCAGCCGATGATCGTTGTGTGCGGAAACCACACATAGCCGTAATCCGGCTCGGAGCGCCATCCCCCATAGTTGTCAAGGTCCTGGTAGCCGACCACGTCGTTGGAAACATAGCGGGCGGAAATGGAGCGGTCATCACCCTGGTCACGATCCGCACACCAGGTATCAAAATCGTCGTCAGCGGGAAGGCTGCCCGTATTTTCTGCAATCTGATCCGTGCCGGTGAAGGTGTCGGACTCTCCCGCTTGGAGCGAGTACGTATTTCCGCCGCCTGTGACTTCGCCCTGGCCGTCACGGACATTAATCGTCGTGACATCGCCGTTCTCATTCACGTTGATCGCGTAGGAGCCGGGATGCTGGATGGTAAATGCAAGGTTGGGGGTGTCCACTTCAAAAATCTCGTTGTTTTCGAGCTCTTTCACGCGCACGTTAATGGTGCCTTCGGTGATGCGGATTTGCGTCGTCTGATCGTCGAGATTCAGGAAGGAAAATCCTGTTTGGCTGTCGAGCCGGATGAATGCCGTGCCAAGCCCCAGCTCGGCGCGCGAATCCTTGTCGGTCCAGAGTTTGTCGCCGATGGTGATCGGGCGGTTGACCTCGGGGGTCACCCAATCATCGGTCCCGGCGGGGCTAAACGAGACTGCGCCGCTTGTGTAATTGAGCCTTGCGACGCGAGAAGGGGGATCGGCGTCATCGTCGGCGGACGCGATTTGCGGCCCCATGAGCGCCAGAATCCCCAGCACACCCAGCAGAGTCGCCCAACGAAATCTGTAAGTCCTCATCGCTGCTCTCCTGAAATTCTTCCCCGGCCTATCCGCTTGCGGGATTTGCCATTCTGCGGTTCCCGAATCTTCCAGGAATCATTCTCACGCGCCTTGGCGGGCAACCTTGGACAGCTTCCAATTTCTGCGGATGACCTCGGTGCGCGTCTGCTACTACTCGTATAACACGCCGGGAGCGGCAGAGTTGTACTCCCCTTGGGGATGTGTGTCCATTTCGGGAGGGCCCCACCCGGCGTCATGCGCCGGGGAGTGGGGAAGTGCATGCATATCAGGACAACGTGAGGAATCAAACAAAGGAGGCCCGCTCCTTGCTGGGAGCGGGTCTCCTTGCCTCAAAGCCAGCAGAAGTTAATGACGTCCGTGCGGGCCGCCGCCACCGTGTGAGCTACCACCTCCACCGCCACGAGAGCCGCCGCCAGAGGATCCGCGGCTCGGAGCCGAGTAGCTGTGGCTGGGAGCGGAATAGCTGCGGCTCGGTGCGGAGTAATTCCGGCTCGGCGCCGAATAGCTGCGAGGGGCGGAGTACGACCTCGAAGGATAGGAACGCTCCGGTGGACCGTACGATCTCGCCGCGGGATAACTACGGCCACCGTAGTAGCCGGACGGAGCGCGATCGGCATAATTGCGTTGCGGAGCTTGGTAGGACCGCTCTCCCCCGCGAACGTTGTTGTATGCCTGCGATCTGCCGCCGTCATACGAAGCGATTGATCTCGAATTGACGCCGCCTGACGCTTCACCGCGAGCCCAGGGCGGACGATCCGATTGCATCATACGGCTTGAGTGAGCAGTCACACCGCGCGACGCGGAGGCCGGCGAATCATTGCGTCCGAATCCGGAAGGAGCGCGGCCGCGGTCAGTTGTACTGCCTTGAGCATCCCATACGCGACCGCTGCTTCTCGATTCCGCAGAGTTTGAGTGCGAGGCCGAACGGCCTGTGGCGGAAGCGCTGCCACGCATTGTGGATTGAGGCTTGTCCGCAGCAAGCTCTCGCTGCCGAGAAGTGATGGCAGACGAATTGTGCTCTTGGTTGAACCGGCCGATATTTGCGGCGTTGGCTGTCTCTGCCGCCCTGCCCATGGCGGGCCGCGACGCCGTTGCAGCGTTAGATCCGCGCTCCGCGGAGCGTACGTTTGAAGTTGGCATGGTACGAACAGGCATCCGCGAAGCTGCGCTCGCAGGCTTGTTCATGGCCACAACCTCACGGCTGCGAACGCTTGCCGGAGGCCTGGCAACATTCCCTCGCCTGCTTTGCGCACCAAAATAACTCTCACGGCCGGGAGTGAAATTTGTCCGATTCGTGACCTGCGCTCCGCGCAGGGATGCTTCCGTCACGTGATAGGCACCACGATTGATGGCCCTTCCCCCGACAAACGCCGAGCGAGACGCAACGGTCACCGCGCGAGCGTTGTGAGCGTAAGCATAATTGAAATTCCGGGAGCCGGTCGTGTTCACAAATCCCGCTCCACGGCGGAACTGTGTGTTGCGGACGTTGATGTTATTGATGTAGGACCGGCTGGCGTGCCACCACGGATGGAACGGCTCACCCCATCCCAGGGGATACCAGCCGACTCCGCCGCCGAAGCCAAAGCCAAACCCAACTCCCCAACCGCCGCCACCCAGGAATCCGACAAAGGCAGGGCCGTAGACTGGACGCGCATAATATGGGCCGGGGCACCAACCCCATCTGCCGCCGATGTATGACCAACGGCCGTAGTGAAATGGCGCAAAGCCCCAAGGATAGTAGTCAACCCACGTCCAACCCCAAGGGCCTACCCAGCTCCAATATCCGTTACTATAGGGGGCCCAATCCGCAGAGACATCGGAGGGATACCAAACTGCGCCGTAGTCGGGCTCCTCGCTCCAGGTTCCGTTGTTGTCCAAATCATCGTATCCGGGGACATCGCGCGAAACGTACTGCGCGGAAGTGGAATTGTCCTCGCGCAAATCCCGGTCCATGGCCCACTGATCGAAGTCGTCCGGCGCCGGGGCCTGGCCGACCTGATATTGAGGATTTTCCGCACCTGTGAAGATGGCTCGCTGGCCGGCCTGAATGTCATAGGTCTGGCCGTTGGCAGTCGCCACCCCCTCGCCACGAAGTACGGTCACCTGGGTGACGTCGCCGTTCTCATTTACCTCAATATGGAATGCCCCGGCCTGTTTCACGGTAAAGGCGAGGTTTGGCGCATCCACTTCATAGATATCATTTTGACGCAATTCTCGGACGCGAAAATTGATCGTGCCTTCAGCGAGCCGCATTTGCGTCGTGTTTTCATCCAGGTTTAGAAAAGAGAGGGAGGTCATGCTGTCGAGATGGATTGTTACTTGCCCTGCCTGTAGTTCTGCCCGAGAGTCCTTGTCCACCCAGAGCTTATCGCCGATGGTCATGGGCCGGTTCAGATCCGCGTTGCCCCATTCTGTCGTGCCCGCGGGTTCCATGGAGACGGACCCATCAACGAAACTGATGCGTGCTACACGTGTGGGAGCATCACCTTCGTCCGCACGGACCGAAGGAGAGCCCAGGCAGAGCAAAGCCGTCGCGGAAAGGACAAGCGCTGACCGATGGAGCAAAGACCTGTTGTTCATTACAACCCCCGTTTCCCGGACCAGTCCCGCCGGGCGGGTACCGGCCGAAGGGAGCATATTACAATACCCAACACTACAAACACTTAGATGGCAAAGAAGTTGCCTGCGTTTCGCCTCGCCCTACTTGAAAAAGTACCAGAACTTCTCAACATAGTACTATTACTGTGAGTAACTTGCCCAAATTCTGGACCTTAGGACAGGCGACCTCCTCCGCGTGAATTCGTAGACTTTACCCCTGTGGGCGCTTCTGCGCTATGGGAGACAAGCATGCTTATCCGTGGCAAGTGGTTTGGGGCTATGGTCTTGGTGTTGGCTTCGAGCGCGCTAACCTACGCGCAGACCTGGCGGCAGGTGGGACCTCCAGGGGGCGACGTCATTTCCCTAGGGTCTGACTCTCACAATTCCCAGAAGCTGTACTTGGGGACCTCCGACGGCCATGTTTTCACATCAAACGACGAAGGTGGGCATTGGCAGCTCCTGAGCCGGATCGGGACGGGCCACGACGACGTGGTCACCCACATTCTGGTTGATTCCCGCGATTCAAACCGTCTCTTTGCCAGCACTTGGACCCTCTATTCGGGTGGCGGAGGCGTTTACGAAAGCAATGACACTGGGCGGACATGGCATTTGATCGGGCTGGGCAAAGAGACAGTTCGCGCGCTGGCGCAAGCCCCGACGAACCCAAATACATTGGTCGCAGGAACACTGACAGGGGTTTACCGGTCTAAGGACGCCGGAAAGAGCTGGGAACGCATTAGCCCAACGAGCAACGAGGACCTGCGAAACTTTGATTCCGTAGCTTTTGACCCACACGATGAAAACATCATCTATGCCGGAACTTATCACCTGCCTTGGAAAACAGCCGACGGCGGCAAAAACTGGACCTCGATCAAGGCAGGAATGATTGACGACTCAGACGTAATGAGCATCATCGTGGATCCCTCAAATCCGTCCAACGTGCATGCGACCGCCTGCTCCGGGATTTACCACAGTGTGGATTCAGGATTGAATTGGAAACGCTACGGAGGGATTCCGTTCGTTTATCGCCGGACGCAGATGATCCGGCAGGATCCAGCGAATGCGGATACCTTGTACGCGGCCACTACGAACGGACTCTGGAAGACAACCAATGAAGGGGCCGAGTGGAAGCGCTTGACACCCGTGGACTGGGTCGTGAACGCGGTGATCATTGATCCGAAGCATCCGCAGAAAGTGATCATCGGCACGCAACGTGAAGGTGTGCAGATCAGTGAAGACGCTGGTGCGACCTTCACAGCCTCTAACAACGGCTTCCATCACCAGCACATTCTGGATATCGCTATGGACCGCGAGCACCCGGAGCGCACACTTGTGGTCCTCAGCTACGATACGAACGCTTTCCTTGCAACCAAAGACGGAGGCGCCACGTGGACGACCCTCGGCCCTGGCTTGCGCCGTGCCGAGCTTCTGCACGTGTTTGCTACGCCATCGGGCTGGTGGGCTTCGGTCAACAAGGGTGGCCTCGAAAAATACGAGGAAGCCCAGGGCAAGTGGGTCAAGACGGGGTTGCTGGAATCGGAAGTTGCGTCGTCCCGACCCAGGGCGTCAAGGACCAGGAACTCGGAAACCTCGCGCCCGCTTCCCTATCAGGTGGACGACCTCGCCTTCAGTGGAAATGAGTGGTTCGCCGCGACAAGCGGCGGTCTGCTCATTTCCCATGACAAAGGAGCAGCATGGAAGCCGGCGGGCAAGGAGAGTTTCCTAAGACAGCCGGCGCAATCCCTGGAGGCTTCGAGAGACAGTTCACAAATCTGGGCAGTTTCCGGGAGGAGTCTGCTTTACTCGGCCGACGCTGGCGCTCATTGGGAGGCCCGCCCGATCACCTTCGCTGCCGCCGGGAATCTTCGGCTCTATGACGTGGACGATGCGAATCTCTTCATTGCCACGAATATGGGGCTCTATGTTTCCCATGACGCGGGACGCAATTGGAATCGCGAAGAAATCCGCGATCTGCAATTTCAATCCGTGGCGGGAACCGGCAAAGCCTTGATTGTTGCGCTGCAACGCCAGGGTCTGCTGGAATCAACGGACTCCGGAAAAACCTGGAACCGGCTGAGCGATCCATTGGCTGACGGATATTTTCCGGTTCTGCAAACGCAACGCAATGGCGCTGTGATTGCCGCCTCGGCGACGGAAGGCATTCTGGCGATCGCGCCCGGAGCACGCTCGGCCGAAAGCGGTGACGGCTCTGGCCTTTTGCCATCCAACGACGCCCAAAAGCCTCGCTAAGCCTAAGTCTCCTTCGGAGAATGGCGTCCAGGTTCTGCATGGACGCCATTTCTCTTTTATATCTGGTCATAACTGGGAGCAAAAGCTGGCGGATTCCACAGATTTCGGCTCAATGCATCACGTGGTTGCCGCCAATTTGATATCCGGTGCCCCGGATCGTGCGGATGAGGCAGCGGTCGTAACCCGCGTCCACTTTTCGGCGCAAATAATTGATGTACACGTCCACGACATTGGTCATGGTATCAAAGTTCAATTTCCAAACCTGCTCGACGATCATGGCCCTCGAGACGGGACTTCCCGCATTGCGCATCAGGAATTCGAGCAGCGCGTATTCCTTTGGACTGAGTTCGATCGCGTGCCCCGAGCGAGTGACGCCATGCGAAACGCGGTCAAGCTCCAAATCCTCCACTTTCAGTACGGTTCTCGCCGGCCGATTGCCTCTACGCAACACGGCTCGGATGCGCGCAAGCAGTTCCGCAAAGGCGAAGGGCTTGGCCACGTAATCATCGGCTCCTTCTTCGAGGCCACGCACGCGCTCCTCCACCAACGCAGAACCCGTGATGATGATCACGGGCAAGTCTGATTGATGGGATCGAATGTTGCGCAGCACGGAATGCCCGTCGGCCCCAGGAAGCTTCAAGTCCAGGAGCAAAAGATCGAATCTCTCTTCCTCCGCCAGGCGTTGCGCGTCATTTCCATTTGGAACCACTTGCACGGCAAACTGCTCCTGCTGCAATCGCTGCTCGAGAAATTGAGCAAGCGGCGCGTCATCTTCGGCGACAAGTATGCGCATCGGCCCACACTTAAGACATAGATTTGGAAGGGGGTAAAAGCATTTTCGGCTCGACTTCGAAGCCTGTCAAGAATCCTGGTCCGAGTGTTGCCCATCTTGCACCTCCGCTTGAACGCGGCACTTCGTCAGGGAGAGGATTGATGGACAGGAGTGTCGGGGCCCCGCTGCTGTTGGACCAGGTCGAGTCGGGGCGGATTCAAGATTACGATGTCCACGCGACGGTTTCGGGCTCGTCCTTCCGCAGTGTCATTGGAAGCGACGGGGTGAAATTCGCCATATCCCGCGGCCGAGAGCCGGGCAGGATCGAAATGATATCGCTCCACGAACAGCTTGATAAGTTCCGAGGCGCGCGCCGTGGAGAGTTCCCAATTGGATGCGTATTGAGAATTGTGAATCGGAATATTATCCGTGTGGCCCTCTATGCGCAGCGACTCGGTCCGAGGGCCCAGAATCGCCGCCAACCGGTCAACGGCCCCCCGGGATGAGGGTCGCATGAGTGCCGATCCGCTTTCATAGAAACCCATCTCCCGCAAGCTTACGACCAGCCCTTCTCGCGTGGGTTTAATCTCCACTACATGGCGCTTAATCTCCGGGGCAAGCGCCTTTTCCAGGTCCGCCTGTATGTCTTTCATTGGGGCGTTGGTAATCGGGGTGAGCACGCCTTTCATTGGCTGAACAAAGCGCTCCAGGTCCGCCGTGCGTTCAGAGTTTTCTACAACTTGAATTTTTGAAAAAGGAATGGCTTCGGAATCGTTCAAGGGAATCTGTGTATTGGAAGTGTCGAACACGCCCAATTGCTGAAATGCGACCTGGATGGCCATCGCCAATTTGCCGACTTTGCGCTTGTCCACCTGGGAGGAAGCATAGAGAACGACGAAAAACGCGAAGAGCAAGGTGATGAAATCGGCGTAAGAGACCAGCCAGCGTTCGCGGTTACCGTGCCCCGCAGCTGCTCTTCTGCGGCTCATGCCGCTTTCTTACCCACTTCCTGCTGGTTCGCTTGCACAAAAAAGCCCCGCAGCTTTGTCTCGATCATGCGGGGATTCATGCCCTCGAGGATGGAAATCACTCCTTCGAGCATCATCTCCCGCCGAACCTGTTCCTGGCGGATTCGCATTTTGATCTTTCCGGATGCGGGAAGAAAAAACAGATTCGCCGCGCCAACGCCATAAATGGTCGCCACAAAAGCCACGGCAATTCCCCGCCCTACTTCGGAGATATTGTCGAGATGCTGCATCACCTGGATGAGCCCGAGCACGGCGCCAATGATCCCGATGGTGGGCGAAAAGCCACCCGCAGACTCAAAAACGGAGGGAATGTGTTCTTCGTGTTCGGCCTGATTGTCGAGTTCGAGCTCCATCATCTTGCGAATCTCCTGCGGCTCGGTGCCGTCCACGGCAAGCATGAGGGACTTTTTCAGGAAGGGGTCTTTGACTTTCTCGAGATCGCTATCCAGGGAAACGATTCCGTCCTTGCGCGCTTTATGCGCATAGCCAACGATTTCCGCGATCATGCTCTGCGGATCGCGCGAGGGATCAATGAACAACTGGCCCAGGCTGCGGAACGCCACCAGAACGACACGCAGGGGAAACTGCAACATGATCGCGCCGAGCGTGCCGCCAAAAACGATCATGGCCGCCGTAGGCTGGAGAATTTGAGCGATCTTCCCTCCCTCCAGGAAAAGCCCCAGCAGAATGCCCCCGACTGCAAGAATGATCCCGCCAAAGCTGCTTTTGTCCATCGGCGCCCTCAGCTCTCGCCCTTCGCCGATTCAGGTTCGAGGATTAGTCTGGGACCGGCGAGCGACGCTCCGGTCTTGCTGATTTTGAGGCCCTCAAGAATGCTCCTGCGAAATTCGACGATTCTTTCGAGGACTTGTTCGGTCGTCTCGCGGATGACAATTTTCTCGCCCGTGACTAGCGTAAGGACGGTGTCTGGCGCTCTCTCCACAAATTTGATCAAGTCGGAGTTGACCACGAGCGGTTGGTTGTTCAGCCGAGTGAGCTGGATCATAAGTCGTGAGAACCGGGCGCACCTCGCCGGAGGAAAACCACGCAGTTCTCCCTCAATGCTAATATCGGCAGGAACTTCATACGGTTGAGCCGCATGGGACGGAGCGGTACGCAATCATAAGAGAACTCCAATGTTGAATTGCAGGATCGTCCTCTCCGCCTGCCGCGGTTGCGGCAACTCACAGAAACCTTACTGTTTGCCGCTTGGCGCAGTCAGGGCGCGTATGCGGGCAAGATACAGAGTTTTCACGTTGTCCCAGGCAAGCGCCTTGCGCACAATTTCGCTTCCCAGAATCCCGCGCCGCTTCGCGTGTTCCCGGTTCTCATACACTTCCCGCAACTTTTGAGCCAAATCGTGCACGTCCGCCTCGAACCAGGTGCAATCCGCTGCCAGGGACCCCAGGTAAGACGGCGGCTCTGGCATGATGACCTCCTTGGCTCGAATGAAGTATGTCGAACCCTCGGGACAAAATTCCCTTGCCGGACCCAAACCCGTCGCGATTACTGGCGTTCCGCATGCGAGTGCTTCGGCCATGGGCATGCCGAAGCCCTCGCCGCGATAGGGCAAAACAAATGCGTTCGCTCCTCTGTATAGCGCCGCCAGTTTTTCGTCTGAAAGTTCGTCCGAAAGCAGGAGCACGCGCGGCCCTGTGTGTTTCTTCGCCAGTGACCGAATCGAACTAAAAAGCTTCGAGTTTCCATAAAAAGTAGCGGAACCCTGGTCCTTTAGAACCAATGTGACATCTTCTCCAGAGCCAAACGCGGCGAGGAATGCTTCGCAAAGGACGTCCAATCCCTTGCGCTCAATGATGCCTCCGACAAAGAGGAAGATGCAGCCGCGGGCCGCGTCAGGAAGCCAGTTGGGTCCGTCAGGCCTGAACACATGCGCGTTCAAGCCGTACGGAATCACTTGAACGCGAGAAGCGGAGACTCCACAACGGATTAGCACGGAACGCACAAATTGGGACGGCACCCAGACTTCGTCCAAATTTGTTTCGATCCTGGTTGCCCAACGCTTGGGAATGGCTCCGAATTCCCAGGGAAAAATGCATGCGAGCTTTCCCCCCAGCGGCCGCTCAAAATCCGGAGGCCAATGATGGCGAACGGTGAGATCGCAGTGCCTTGGGCGCTGGTAGAGTCCCCGATTCGCGAGGCCACCTTCGGGCACCTGCTCTGCGGCCATTCGTGCAAGCCCGTGCGGCTCGAAGCCGACTTCCAGCTCCGGACACGCCAGAAGCGCGACGCCAAGCTCCCGGTTTACACGTGCGAGAGACGACAGGATCAGAAACGGCCCACTCAGCACGACGCCCGTTAGCCCACCACTCTTTTTCTCCGGTACGTACGCCGCCGCCACGTCTTCATAGACCGCTCGGTATTTCTTTCTCAGTTCCTCTTCGATCGGAACCATTCGCACCAGACGTTCCGCCGACTTGAACTGGCGGTGCAAAAGTAAAAAAAAGAATATCCCTTCGAAATAACGCGGCTCGCGCCGTGCCAGGGGACATAGCTCCAGCCGCAGCCGGTACGCCGATTGATAAGAGAGCCTTTGCCTCAATAAACCCACAATCGACGGCTCAAATGTCGGCCGAGCATGAAGACCGAGCCGGTAATGATGCAAAAGCGTTTGTTGCTCTCCCATGGGCTCAAGAGCGCGCGCCATGAGCCAATGGGCCCTGTACGATCGCTCGCCACCGCTTCCGACAAAGCCTGGATCGCCTTCGGCCGTCGCATGGCGGAGGAGGGAGAGAACCTGATTGACCTTCTTTCGGTTGGCCGCAAGCAGCGCAGCTATATAGGAAAGCTCCGCATTTCGTTGGAAGAGTTGCCTCCCTTGTTCCAGCAGCCTCTCCGCCTCCGAAGCGTGGTCATGCCGCAAAAGCAAAACAACTAGGTTTCTCAGAACCAAACTTGCCAAAACCGGATGCCAGCCTTTCTCCAGCCACATGCGGGCGAGGGCTTCACAGCCGGAGCCCGGAGCATTCATTTCGTCAAGGAGCGCGAGATGCAGTCGCGCCCACGGCTCGGCGTTCCGTTCCAGCGCGGACCGCACCTCGAAGGAAGGTTTTGGGTTGCCGGCGATGCGGATGTTGTTGCAGACCCGGTCGGTGGTAGCGCCGCGCATCACCAGTCTCGGTTGCAGGCTGATCAAATCCAGCTCCTCCATGCACGGCAGGTGCACCGGCACCATCCCGCGGCAGGGGGTTCCCACCAGATGCCGCCGGATTCCTGCAGTGTCTCCTTGCAGAAGCCGCTCTCCGGCCAGCCACACGATCATTCCATCCGAGTTTTCAGGCAAGGTTCCATTGTCGAGGAATTCAACGACGTTGCGCTGGATCGAGTCCGAGGCCTCGCGGAGCGGATCGGGAAAACTTGATGCTTCACTTTCTTCGCAAATCAGCGCGATTCTCGTGGATCGTTCATAGGTCTCCAGCACCTTTCCTTCATTCGCAGAGACGACATAGATTCCCACAAAAGGTGCGAGCCCCTTTCAATCGAGCAGTCTGCGAAATTCGGCTACCCACTTAGGGATGACGGCGTCCCAGGAGAACCGCTCTAGCATGTTCTTTCGACCCAGTGCGGCTTTTTCTTTCGCGTCGCGAGCATGGCCAAAAACCCATCTCATTTTCGCTCGGAGATCGTCCACGCTCGGTTCCGCCCACCGGTGCCCGGAGTAATACTCCATGTCCACATCCCAGGGCGCCTCCCGGATTCCTTCCAATTCCACGAGATCGCTGTTTGCTTCATCCAGGAATTCGAGTTGTCCGCTCCATTTCGTGGCGATCACCGGAACTCCGCAACTCAGTGCCTCCATGAACGGGCGTCCGTAGCCTTCGCCACGGCTTGGCAGAACGAAAGCGCTCGCCGCCGCGTACAAGTTGGGCATGCTGGCTTGCGGAATAAAACCGTTCACCAGGATCAGCGGCGGAACATCCTCCAGCCGCAACTTCATTGTGCGCTCGATGAAATACGCCAACCTCGCTTGCAGGTCCGAAGCGGGATCGTTGATCTGGTACGTCTTCAGCACAAGCGACACATCTTCATCCCGTCGAAACTCCTCGAAATAGGCGCGCAACAATATGTCGTAGCCCTTCCGCAGGTGCCAATCGAACACCGACAGAAAATTAAACCCGCGCGTTTGCGGAATCTCCATCGGTTGCACTCCCGGACGGAACAGATTCGTGTCCACCCCCGGATGCACCACCTTCAAGCGCTTCAAATCCACGCCAGCGCCGGAAAAGGTTTGCACGTTGAACTGGCAGGGAACCCAGATCTCATCCATGGTCTGGCAAAGTTCCGTCCACCCGTCCGGGATGCGATCGGTTTCGAACATCGTGCGGCCCACGCGGTATTTCCCAGAGAGCGTCACATCAAACATGTCCGGCGGCGTGCACATATAAAACACACCGCCGCTTAAGTCCACCTGGTTGTTGGTAAGCAGTGTGAGCCGCGCCCGCGCGTCTGCCGGAAGGAGTTTTCGATCGTCCTTGGTTCTTCCTAGTGGCTGGATTTGGAGATTGATTCCCGCGGCGTGCAGTCCGAGCGCTTCCACCCAAGTCTCTTCCGCGTAGCCGCTGCCGTCGAAAATAAATCCCTGAAAAAGGACTCCGGTTTTCGGCCGGTTCAAATTTGCTTTTTTTCGCGCCTGGACGGCCCGCGTGCTCTTCCCAGAGGGGTTAAGCTCGGTGGCATTCTCCGCGAGTTTCACAGGCGCGCGGCTCACGGATTCGTCCCGGAAACATTCAGGCATGAGGCGCAGCGAACTTCGAGGTTCATCGGGCGTGTCCCGCGGGCCTTTGCTGCCGCGATTCCACTGCCGCCAGACAGTCGTCCAGTGATTCGTCCAGCGAAACGTGTGATTCCCAGCCAAGATCGTGCGCCATTTTTTCAAAGCTGCCGATTCGGCGCTTTACGTCCGTTTCCATCACCGGCTTCTCCAGAAACGACAGCGGCCCCGTGTCCGGAATCATTCCGTGCTTGATGGCTCCGCGATAGATGCGGCGGGCGAGCTCTTCCATGGTCACCGGTTCGTCACGGCCCAGGTTATAGGTTTCATTCTCGGTTCGCTGGTCGAAGGAAAATTTTGCAAGGACCTCCGCCGCTTCCCGGATGTGCAGAAAGCTGCGAATTTGTTTTCCATTCCCCAGGATTTCCAGGGGATTTTGCCGCTGCAGCACGATGCGCTGGACCATGTCCGCGAAAACGTGGCTGTACCCGGCCGCGGGCTCCGCTTCTTCCTGCGGATCGAGTACGTTGAAGGGCCTCCAAATCGTGAACTTTAATCCGCAGTGCTGGCTGTAGGCGCGCGAAATACGTTCGTTCACCAGCTTCGAGATGCCGTAGTCCGTCCGGGGAATGCCTGCTGATTCCACATCTTCCTCGCGATGCGGCTCTTTCGCGGACTGTTCATAGACCACAGACGAAGACAGCAGCACCACTCTGCGGACCCCTGCTTCCAGCGAAAGGCGCACCACGTTCTGATGTGCGGCGATGTCGTTCGTCAAAATATCCACCGCGCGGTCGTGGAATCCCACCACTCCGTAGAGCGTGGCCACGCCCTGGATGACGCCTTCCAGGCCGCGAAAGAGCGGGCGCATGAACTCCACGTCGCAGCAATCGCCCACTTTCAGCTGATATTCGAGGCGCCGCGAAGGAATGCCCCATTTCTTGCAATTGTCCACTCCGGTCACTTCGTGGCCCGCCGCCAGCAAATGCGGAATCGACTGTGACAGGATGCGTCCCTCGCTCCCGCAGAGCAGAAGTTTCATGGCTGGTTGTCCCTGGATTTCATCGGCGGACCAGGATCTCCACAGTTCGTGGAATCTCCCGCCCATAAAACGCGCCATTGTCGGATTTCCCGCGCATGGCCTCCCACATGCCCCAAACATCCACGTACCAGCAATCCGCATTGTCCACGACGTCGGCGATCGCCTGCAGGTCGGCAAACTCCCGGTGTGGGGTCATCAGCACGATTGCGTCACACCCGCGTAGAGCATCCAAATCTTCATGTTCGGGAAGATAAGGATCCACCATCGCCACCGAATATCCTGCCGCATCGAGCAACTTCTTCAGCTTGAAGCTCAGCGAATAGCGCGTGTCGTCGTTGCCGGCCTTGAACGTCAGGCCCAACACTCCCACTTTGCGAATCGTCTTTTCCGCCTGGATTTTCTTGAAAATATGCACGGGCATACTCTCGTTGATCTTGAAAGCCGTCAGGATCAGGTCAGGAAACGGAAACCACTGCACCAGAAAAAAACCGTCCTTGAAGAGACACGGGCCAGAAACGTTTGCGCCTGGCGATGGCACGGTAAAGCGTGGGTAATCGCAGGAGCATGCATCCAGAATCCGGTGAATGTTGGCTTTGTACTGATCGGCAACGAGATAAAACTCGTTCGCCATGGCGAACGCCGTGTACCGAGCCATGTTGCACATCAGCTTGGCAAGCTCCGCTTCGCAGGGCGTCAGCGGAATGCAGCGGTTGTTGATGAAAGTCTTGAAAAATTCCTCTCCTTTGCGAAAGCTGAGCTTGTCATAGGCCCCCACGATTTGCGGCAGGCTCTTGATTTCCGCCAGGCTTTTGCCTTGCACTACGCGTTCCGGCGCGTAAAGCAGAAAAATATCCTCGCCGACTCGCCAACCGGTCTCGTGCACCAGCGATGCGCGCACGCTGTCCGTCGTTCCCGGCGAAACCGTGCTGCGAAGGATGATCAGTTGGCCTTTGCGCAGGTGCGGACGCAACGAACGAAACAGTTCATGCAGCGGAGCAACCACCGGATTCAAGTTCTCGTCAATGGGGGTTCCAAGAATCACCACGATGACCCCGCATTCCTGTACGCGGGACGCGTCCGACGTCAACGTCAGCCTTCCGCTCTCCAGCACGCGCTTCAGAACTTCTTCCGCGTTCTCCTCAATAAACGGGACCTTTCCCGACCGAAGCCCGTTCAGCGCTTGCTCATTGATGTCAATTCCGAATACACGATGGCCTGCTTCCACGATGCTGAGCGTCAATCCCAGTCCCACGTGCCCTGCAGCGCCAATCACGGCAACCGCTTCCTGCTTCATCGGAATCGGGCCCCTTCCTCGCGACAATCCACTTACTTTTCTCCTGGTTTGGGATCTGTCCAGCTTCCCCATGCAAGTTCTCTTCCATAAGCTCAATGCGTTTGAAGCTCGACTTCCCAATGTCTCTTCCCCTGATCAGTCAATTGCCGCCAGTTCCCCCCTTTGCCCTCGCCCTCTCTCTTTTCGAGCCTAGATTCTTCTCATGCTTTCCTCGCTGATTTGCACTTCAACGTGCATCACTCCAACGCTCGGTGTTGGGTCCCGGATGAGGAAACTTTAATGTTTGCGCCAAAGCCTGGTTGTTGTGTCAGCTTGCTCAGTGGCGAACTGCGATTTCCACCAGGATTCCAGTTCAATTTGGAAACTGCGTCTTCTCCCATTCCAAATCGGAATCGCCCGCTCGCTTTCGCAACTCGCACCATCCTCACTCCTCGACCTTTGATGGATTGCGAATGATTTCTTACGCCCAGAACCTCGAAGACGTAATGCTTCAGCGGTGCTTTGCTTCTCAGCCGGAAGGATTCTATGTCGACGTGGGCGCCATGCACCCGCTGCTCGATTCCGTCACCTGTTCGTTCTACGAGCGCGGCTGGTCCGGCATCTATATCAAACCGCACCCCAATTTTCATGCGCTTCTTCAAAGGTTCCGTCCCAGGGACGTTAACCTCGAAGCTTGCGGTCCACGGCGGATTGACTTTCTGAAAATTGACGCTGAGGGTTGGGAAGAGAAAATAATTCAAAGTAACGATTGGAACCGCTTTCGGCCCACGATTGCTGTCGTCGAAGCCACGCCGCCCAATTCTCCGCAGCCCACCTGGCAATCCTGGGAACCCCTGCTCCGCAGGGCTTCCTATGTCTTCATGTACTTCGATGGACTTAACCGCTTCTATGCCGCGGAGGAACGTGCCAACCTTGCCGAGTTCTTCGCCGCGCCTCCCAACTTCTTTGATGACTATCGCCGTTTCGTCGAGAAAGCGGCCCAGGATCTCTTGAATGGCGGAGTATGGAGCAGTTGGAAGTTGGCGTATCGCAAGCGTCCAGACGCTTTGGCCCTTCTCGCCGGAAATTCTTTTGACGAAGCGGCCTTCTGTTCTGCATGGAATTCGGGGAAACTCGAAAACCAGGCGCAACCCGCGGATTTGGAAAAATGCTATGAGGAAATTCTCGGACGTAGCCCCGACGCGCAAGGCAAGCTGCATTGGCTCAGCCGAATCGTCTCCGAGAAAATGACGAAAAGAGCTTTGATCCTGGAATTTCTGCGAACCGATGAATTTCTCGCGCTTCGCCTCAAGTCTTCGTGCCTGAGCTGATGAACCTTACGCTCTCCATGATCGTCCGCGATGCTGCCGAAACCCTCGAAGCGTGTCTCGCGAGCGTGCGGGGAGTGGTGAACGAGATGGTGCTGGCCGATACCGGTTCGGTGGACAGCACCATCGCCCTGGCGCAACGCCTCGGCGCGCGCGTCATCTCCATCCCGTGGACAAATCACTTTGCTGAAGCGCGTAATCGCGCGTTGGCGGCTGTGCGATCCGATTGGGTTCTCTTTCTGGACGCCGACGAGATTCTCGATCCTGAGCTCTCTCAAACCATTCCCGCTCTTTTGAAGGACTCTTCCGTCGGTGGTTACCAGGTCACCATCCGAAACTATGTCCTCAGTCTCCAGGATCGCGTGTGGGATCGTTCCGCGGTTCCCAACGATTCCTCGCTTGCCGCCGCGCGGCCGTATCCCGCTTACGTCGAGCACCAAAACGTTCGCCTCTTCCGCCGCGATCCTGGGGTCTACTTTGTCGGCCGCGTCCACGAGAGCGTCGGCCCGCGCCTTCAAGAACTCGGCCGCAAGATCGGCGAAGTTCCCTTCTTCATCCATCATTTTGGCCTCGCCGCATCGGCCGAGGAGCGCGAGCGCAAGAATGTTTTGTACCGTGAATTGGGAAAGTTGAAGATCCGCGAGATGCCGAACGACGCCCAGGCCCACTTCGAGCTTGGCCTCGTCGAGATGGACAATTTCGGCAACCTCGAGGAAGCTCGCGCTTTATTCGAACGCGCCTGCCAGCTCAACCCGCGGTTGGGCCTCGCCTGGTTTTTCCAGGGCGTCGCGCTCGTCCGCCTTGAAAAATACTCGACTGCACTGTCGTGTCTTGCGCAAGCCGAGCATCACGGCCATCGCACGGCGTTGCTTGCGGAATTTCGCGGCGATGCCTATTACAATTCTGGAAATTTCGAGGAAGCAGCTCGTGTCTACAAGACCGCTTTGCAGCGCCAGCCCGAAAATCCTGCCTGCACGAGCAAGCTTGGCTTGGCGATCTTGCGCTCTGGCCAAGCCCCTCGCGGCATCAAGCATTTGCGGGAAGCGTTGGCGATCCGGCCGGCTGAGCCGGATCTACATGACCGCTTGATCGTCGCTTTGGTTTGGCTCGGCAATCTGGAAGAAGCCGCAATTGCCGCAGACGCAAAGCTCGGCGCGGTCGCCCAACCAGCTGCCAATGATTATCTTCGGGCCGCGAGTTTGTGGGTCCAGAAACGGAATACCCAACGCGGAGCGTATCTCCTTCGAGAGGGCTTGCGCATTCACCCACAGGATCAGAGATTGCAAAACGCCCGTGATGCACTTTTCGGGACCCTGCAATCTCCGGAAATGGTAATTAGTGATAAATCAACAACTTAGGAGACCTAAAGCCTTTCCTCCATCCGCCGATAAACAGTGTGAGTACGTTGGCTGATCCGCAGCGAGTTGCGAGCCGCCTGGAACTTGAGGGTTCAAGCCCCTCGCACCCAAAGGCTCCCGGACACCCAACAAACATTCTTGGATGGTAAGGAAAGGAGCCTTATACCATGGCAATCAGCATTCTCAATAACATCGCATCACTGGAAGCGCAGAACCAACTGCAGATTACTCAGGACAACCTGCAGAAAACTCTGTTCCAACTGTCTTCCGGCTCACGCATCAATTCCGGCGCCGACGACGCCGCAGGCCTCGCGATCGCCAACGGTTTGCAAGCGAACATCACCGCGCTGTCCCAGTCCGCTAACAACGCGAACGACGGCGTGGGCGCCTTGCAGGTGGCCGATGGAGCTCTCTCTCAAGTCACCACGCTCCTGAATCGCGCCGTTACTCTGGCGACCGAGTCCTCCACGGGCACGGTCAGCAGCTCGCAGCGAACCGCTCTGGACGCCGAGTTCACTCAAATCAAGGCGGAAATTGACCGTATCGGCAGCACAACGACGTTCAACGGCACTTCCGTATTCACTGCCACCACAACGTCTGTGTTTCTTTCCGATGCGAACTCCAGCAGCGAAATCGGCGTCAACGTCGGCGCGCTCTCGTCTTCCTCGATTGTCTACGGCTCGTCCACAGTGGATCTCTCTGGCGACGATCTGACCACCGACACTACGGCGCAGACAGCTTTGGGAGACATCAATACTGCGATCGCCAACGTTGCCGGTATCCGCGGTTCAATCGGCGCAGGCATCAACCGTTTGCAGTCCGCGGTCAACGTCATCAACAACCAGGTGCAAAACTTGACTTCAGCCGAGGATCAGATCACTGCGGCAAACATTCCGCAGCAGGTCGCGAACCTCTCCCAGTACACCATCCTGAACCAGTCCGGTATTTCCGCTCTGGCTCAGGCAAACTCGGCGCAGCAGAGCATTCTGAACCTGCTTCGCTAACTGGTTGGATCACTTATCGCGGGGGGCGGAGCCGAAGCGGCTTCGCCCCAGCCGCTTTGCGAGGGACATATGAGCGTAAACCTCGATCCCGTTCTTGCGGTTATTGCGGGTGATAACTCGTCGCCGACGCCTGCCCCAAAGTCCATACCGACAGCAGTCTCCAAGAGTTCCGCGACCCCAGTCCCGTTAACGCCTTCCTCGGAGCCATCCGCCCAGCCGGTGCCCGTGGGCTATCTATCGCCAGATGTCTCTTTCCGGCGTGACGCGAACGGACAGGTCTATTACGTGCTCACAGATTCCCAGTCTGGAAAGGAACTCCGCGAGGTTCCGCCAGCCACACTTCGTTCGGTGAGCCAGGGAATTGAAGATTTTTTGAAGGAAGAGGAAACTCGCGCAAGTTCTCACATTGAGGTTAAGGCCTGAGGAGCCGAATCCATGTCATCGTCCATTACGAACTCGCTCGCTACCAACACTACGACCGGTCTCGGCACCGGCATTGATGTGCAACAGTTTGTCACTCTGGCGCTCGCCAACGATCAGGCCAATATCACGAATCTGCAAAATCAACAAACCGCCTTGAATGCGCAAACCACCGCCTTGCAACAAATCACCACGGACCTCAATAACCTTCAATCTGCCGCTTTCGCCTTGAGCGATCCCCTCGGCAGTCTCGCTTCTGAAACCGCCACCTCGTCGAACACCAACATCCTCAATGCTACCGCCTCTTCCGCAGCCCAGGCAGCCACCCACACCATCTCGGTGAATTCTCTCGCGACCACCTCTTCTTACTACACGAACCCCGTCGCTGACGGCAACACCGCCATTGGCACCGGATCCTTTCAAATCCAGGTCGGCAGCAATTCTCCGGTCACCATCACCGTGGATTCCACCAATGACACACTTTCCCAACTCGCGACCTCCATTAACAACGCCAATGCCGGCGTGCGCGCCAGCGTGATTACCGATGCCAACGGCGCTCGTCTTTCTCTGGTCAGCGAAACCACCGGCGCCCCCGGTGACATCAACGTTTCCAACGACACCACTGGCCTGGGTTTCACCAAAGCGGTTACCGGTTCGAACGCCTCCCTCGTCGTGGACGGCGTTCCCATCAGCAGCACCAGCAACACCGTCGCGAACGTG
Organism: Terriglobales bacterium; assembly: GCA_035518615.1. Classification (GTDB taxonomy): domain Bacteria; phylum Acidobacteriota; class Terriglobia; order Acidiferrales; family UBA7541; genus Acidiferrum. The sequence continues at coordinate 59,858 of DATIXL010000019.1, forward strand.
ATTAACGGGGTCACCCTGAACCTCACATCGCCCGCCTCCGATTCGCCGGTCACTCTCACGGTTGCCCCTGACACCACCAGCGCCACAAATGCGATCAATCAATTCGTTTCGGCGTACAACACCGCAATCAACGATATCAACGCGCAGTTTCAAGTCAACTCCGACGGGTCCGGCGGCGGCGCGCTTGAATCCGACGGTTCTCTCCGGGAAGCGCAATCCTCCTTGCTTTCCGCCATCTCTTCTTCGATTTCCGGGAACAATGGCATCGTCAATCTTGCCAGTTTGGGAGTCAACCTCAATGACGATGGAACTCTCACAGTGGACCAGGGAGCGCTTTCCACCGCCCTCTCGGGAAACTACTCCTCCGTCCAGAATTTTCTCCAGGGCGGGGCCAACGGGTTTGCCAACAATCTTTACACCACCCTGTCCAATTTGACCGATCCCACTACGGGCGCGCTTGGACTCGATGCTCAGGGCATCACTCAATCTTCTCAGGATCTGTCCCAGCAGATTTCCGATCTTCAAGCCGCTCTTGCGGTGAAGCAGCAGAACCTCACGCTCGTCTATTCTCAGGTGAATACCACCCTGCAGGAACTACCTTTACTCCAATCGCAATTGAGCCAGCAGCTCGCGAGTGCCTAATGCGCGACCGCGATGCCATCTCCGCTTATCACAATGCCGCCGCCGCCGGCTCCTCTCCCGTCGGTCTGGTCGTGGCTTTGTACGACACGATTCTTCGCGATTTCCGCCGCGCCATCGAGGCCCTCGACTCCGGCAATGTCGAATCTCGCGTTTTTGAGTTGAACCATGCACTCACCGTAATTGCACATCTGCAGGGAACCCTGGATTTCACCCGCGGCAAGGATGCCGCGAAAACGTTCGACCGCTTCTACAACGTCACGCGCGCCATGATTGTGGATGCCAACGCCAAAGCTAAACGAAACTCCATTCTGCAGTTGATCGAAATGTACAACTCGCTCCGTCAAGCTTGGCAGGAGGCTGACCGCAAGTCGGCCGCGGTGGGTCAGCCCGCACCACCAGGAGTCGCGCACCCCGCGACGATTCGCACGCCGCATGCCTCCGATTTCTCGGAAAAGCCTTCGCATACGATTCGCTGGAGCGCCTGATGCCTGTACCGCTCAAGGAAAAAATTTCCGCCGTAAATGCCAGGCTCGCGCGGCTCCTCGACGATTCTCGTCGTTCCCTAAAAGGCGAACGAGACTTCAATGTGGAGACGGTTCGCGCGCTCTCTCAGCCCATTTCCGAGATGGCTCCAGTCGTGGCGCAAGCCAAAGAGCTGCGTCTGTTACAGCCGGAGATTGACGGCCAGCTTGACCTGTATTTCGGCCAGATCACCGAATTGCGCGATGTCCTGGAAAACGTCCGCATGATGCTCCTCGCGCGGCGCGCCAGCCTCGAAGCCGGCCGCGGCCAGCTTGAAGCCGTTACCCTTTGGGCTGCTGCGCTCAGCCGCACCCGTTGAACGCAATTCCCCGTTTACCCGCCATTGATTTCTGGTCTCCGGATTGCTCCCACGTGCTCTATGCCCCGCCTTCTCGTCTTCAACTGCCACGAAGCCTGGGTCCATCAATTGCGTCTTCTCCACGTCCCTCTCGACATCATTGTGGATCTGCCCGGTCGCCACATTCGTGGCTGGGACGAGTCCATCCGTCCCCTTCCGCCACTCGCACGCCTCGTCAAGTTGGAGCAAGTCCTCGCCCTACGTGAATCTTACGACTGCATCATCACCCACAACCTTACCGATCTTCTCGACGTCAAGTCCCTGCCCGGCCCGCGCCTCCTTGTCATCCATCTCACCCTCGATGGCATGATCCTCGAGCAGCACTCGCGCACTGATCCCGCTGAATTCCGCCACGCCGTGCACCGTTACATCGAGAGCACTGCAACCCATGTAGTTGCCGTCTCCAAACTCAAAGGCAGCTCCTGGGGCTTCCCCGATCACATCGTTCCTCTCAGTGTGGACCCCTCCGACTATATTCCCTGGCAAGGTGAACTCGCCTCCGGCCTGCGCATCTCCAATTTCATACTTCGCCGACCGCAAACCCTGCTCTGGGATTTTCATCAGGCTGCCTTCTCTGATCTCCCCGTCACTCTCGTCGGCCGCAATCCCGAACTTCCCGCCGTCCAGCCCTCCCGCGATTGGAGTGAACTCAAGCAAATCCTCCAACGCCATCGCTTCTTCATTCACACCGCCCATCCTCTGCTCGAGGACGGCTACAACACCGCCACGCTCGAAGCCATGGCCGCCGGACTTCCCATCCTCGGTAATCGCCACCCCACTTCTCCCATCGAACACGGCGTCAGCGGCTTCCTCTCTGACGATCCCGCCGAACTCCGCTCCTTCGCGCTTCGCCTCCTCGAAGATCGCCCACTCGCGCAGCGCATGGGCCAGGCCGCTCAAGCCACCGTCCGCGCTCGCTTTTCTCCCGCCTCCTTCCGCGATGCCATGCTCTCTGCCCTCCATGCCGCGCGACAAAAAGCCATGGTCCCCCGTCCTGGCAATTGACTTGTCGTCTCTTCTGACGACATCATATCCACGCCCAGTTCCACGCGGTCTTGGTCCAGGCTGTCTAAAGTCCGGATTCCGATCAGGTTTGTTTACCCTGCGTGCGAGCCATTTGCCGACAAGCCATGAGCGCCCCCACTCCTCAACCGGAACCCACAGAGGCCGAACCCCTTCGCCGTGCGAAAAACGCCGACAAGGAAGCGTTTTACGCCCTTGTTCAGCCCAGGGAACGCTCTCTCTTCGCCGCCGCTATGGCCATCCTGAACAATCCCGCCGATGCCGAGGATGCCGTCCAGGATGCCGTTCTCAAGGCCTTCTCCCATCTTTCTGGCTTTCGCGCCGAGTCAAAATTCAGCACCTGGCTCACCCAAATCACCCTCAACGAGGCTCGCCTCAAGCTGCGCAAGGATCGCCGCCATCTCTACGATTCGCTCGACGAGCCGCAATCCGGCGACGAAGGGGAGTACTCTCCCAAGGATTTCGCCGACTGGCGCGAGATTCCCTCCGAATCCCTTCAGCGCGAGGAATTGAAGCAGGCCTTGAACCGCGCCGTGGCTTCCCTTCCGCCCAAATACCGGGAAGTCCTCCTCCTGCGCGATGTCCAGAGTCTCAGCACCAGTGAGACCGCGCAAATCCTCGGCTTAACGCCGGCCAACGTCAAAATCCGTCTCCTGCGCGCCCGCCTGCAGATGCGCGATGCCCTCGCTCCCGGCATTGACGGCTCCTGGAGCAGTGGAAAGTCCGAGTACCAAAAGGTCCGGCCATGGTAACGATTGCCACGCGAGGAGTTTGCAACCAAATGCGTTCGGATGTGTCCTATGAGTGTGCTTGAAATCAGCTGCGTAGAAGTGTGGCGCGAAGTCTCGAATTATATTGACGGCGAGATTACCCTCGATTTGCGCACGCGCATCGAAGCCCACTGCAAGGCTTGTGCCCACTGCACTGCCATCCTCGACGGGACAAAGAACGTCGTTAGGCTCATTGCAAACGGCATCCAATACGATCTCCCCGGGGGTTTCAGCCGCCGCCTCTACGACAAATTGAAAAACAAGTGACTCGCACTTCGCGCCGGCTCCCAAATGCGACGAATTCTTCGCCCGGCTCGAGTGGAATCCTCCCTTGAAAGGTAGAAAGGCATGGCCCCGCAGTCAGCATCGAGGTTCTCCCACAAGCAATGGATCCTGGTGGCCATCGCCATTCTGCTGCTCGTCGCGGCCTGGTGGATGTTTCGTCCCGAAAAGCCGTCGGTCAAGAAGAACGCCAACGAGCCTGCGCCCGCCGTCTCGACCGTGGAACCTCAGCCAATTTATGCGGGTCCTCTCGAGGGCAGAGCCCACCCGACCTCGGGCCGCGCCACCATCTACAGAACCTCCGACGGCGTCGAATTCCTTCGCTTCACCAATTTCTCGACCTCCAACGGGCCCGACGTCCGCGTAGTCCTGGCTCGCGGCGATGATCCCGTTCTCGCCCACCCAATCGTCAAGGGCCGGCTCGACAGTGTTGATCTCGGCCCCCTCAAAGGCGATCAAGGCGACCAGAACTACGATCTCGCTACCCCCGTGGATTTGCAGCGTTATGACACCGTCGTCATTTATTGCGGGCCTCTCCACTCCATCTTCGGCCTTGCCCGGCTCAAGCCATTCTGAGTCGCATGATCCATACGGCAGCTCTCTCCTGAACGCTCGCTGTGTCACAATGAAGTCACAAAATCCCCAGCATCTCAGAATCCGGAAAGGCTGAACCTCTCATGAAGCTCCTCTCCCTCAACGTCGGCCTTCCTCGTGAAGTGCAGTGGCACGGCCGCGCCGTCACGACTGGCATTTTCAAGCGGCCTGTCGAAGGCCGCGTCGCCCTTCGTACGCTCAACCTCGACGGCGATGCCCAGGCCGATCTCACCGTCCACGGCGGCAAAAATAAAGCCGTCTACTGCTATCCCTTCGCTCATTACGCCTATTGGCAGAAAGAACTTCCCGGCCGCGATCTGCCCATGGGCAGCTTCGGAGAAAATTTCACTGCGGAATTCCCTCTCGAAGATTCCGTTCAACTCGGCGATCAGTTCGCCGTAGGGTCCGCTCTAGTCGTCGTCTCGCAGCCTCGCCTTCCCTGCTACAAGCTCGGCATTCTCTTCGACTCCGACGATATGGTGAAGCGATTCCTCGCCAGCGCTCGCACGGGCTTCTATCTCGCCGTCCTCCGCGAAGGCGAAGTCGGCGCCGGCGACGAATTCAACCTCGTTTCCCGCGATCCGATAGCCGTCCCCGTCTCGGAAATCACGCGTCTTTATGTCGCCAAACGATTCAGCGAGGCAGATCTGTCTTCCGTCCGCCGCGCCCTCCAGGTTCCCGCTCTCCCCGAATCCTGGAAATCCTACTTCCGCGAACGCCTCCACAAAGCCCTCGCCTGAACCGGCCCGCCGCCAGGCCGCAAGCTAAGCGGCAACCCGCCGCACGCAATTGCGCCTTTGTCCTTGGCACCGCGCAGCTTTACGCAGCCGTCGCGCCGGCTTCCACATCTCCTGGCTCAATTGCGAGCCTCGCCATCTCACC
>DATIXL010000020.1:0-30701 GCA_035518615.1 Terriglobales bacterium
CGGACGGTCCTGGAAAATGAATCGCATTGTGGCCATATTGCCTGCGGCAGGTCTGGGCACCCGCATGGGTGCGGAGACTCCGAAGCAGTTCATGGAGCTGAACGGCGTGCCCATTCTGGTGCACACGCTGCGGCGAATCGCTTCTTGTGATTTTGTTACCGAGATCATTGTTGCCACGCGCGCCGACCAGGTGGAACGGCTCGGCGAGCAGGCCGCGCAGGAACACTTCAAGCAACCCGTTCGCGTGGTACGGGGCGGCGATACCCGGCAAGAGTCCGTGGAGGCCGCTCTGGAGCACGTTCCCGGCGACACGGAAATTGTTCTGGTGCACGATGCCGTGCGGCCTTTCGTGACAAAGGAACAGATCGCGCGCGTGATTGAGGAAGCGCGGCGGTGCCAGGCTGCGATCCTCGGCATTCCTGCGATGGATACCGTGAAAGAAGTGAAGCGCGCGAGCCTGCCGGAAGATGTCGCACTGATTACCGCGACGATTCCGCGGGAGCGGGTCGTACTGGCGCAAACGCCTCAGGCTTTTGCAACGCGGCTGCTCAAAGAAGCGTTCGCGCGCGCCAAGTCGGATGGCATCAGCGCTTCGGATGAAGCGGGCCTGGTCGAACGCCTCGGCCACGAAGTGCGCGTGGTGCATGGGTCCGAACGCAACATCAAAATCACCAAGCCCTCCGATCTGGAGCTGGCGCGGTTTTATCTGGAACGCGAATTCGAAAAGGCTCACAAGGCATGAGCGTTCGTTGCGGCATTGGCTACGATTTGCACCGGCTGGCCGAGGGCCGCAAGCTGATGGTTGGCGGCATTGAATTGCCTTTTGAGAAAGGACCGGTGGGACACTCGGACGGCGACGTCCTGGCGCACGCTCTTTGCGATGCTCTGCTGGGTGCAGCGAGCCTCGGAGACATTGGCACGCACTTCCCGGACACGGATCCAAAGTGGAAAGGCGCGAGCAGCCTGATTTTTCTGGAGCACACACGGGAGCTTCTGGACGAAAAAGGATTCGCCATCGAACATGCCGATGCTGTGGTGATCACGGAGAAGCCGAGGCTGGGCCCGCACTTCCCGAAAATGCGCGAGGCCCTTGCGAAGGCGCTGGGCGTCGCTCCGGAGAAAATCCACCTGAAGGCCAAAACGAACGAGGGTGTGGACGCGATCGGCCGAGGCGAAGCGATTGCGGCACATGTAGTGGCGACATTGGTGAAAGTCTGAGATCCTGACCGTTCTTCTCTTGAGACCGGAAAATGAGTCTGGACGAAACGCTCTCCCCCGAACAGCCGCTTCCCAATACGTGTTCTTCGGATGAATTGCGCCGGCTTCTGCTAGAGCATGGCTGGCTCTCTGGAGAGTTCTCCGCGGAACAGACCGCGTGGTGCGAGCGCGCGGCCGCCCTGCTCGGCACACAGGTTGCGGATCCCGCGGGATTGCCGCCTTTGCTGGAGCTGATTTCCCGCTATGATGCCCGCGAGATTCTGGGTTCAGTGGAAGCGCATGTGGTGATGTCGCGCTACGCCGCCCGTGACGTGGTGCGCCAGCTGGCGCTTTTGCTTCTGGAGGATGGTCCGCTCACCACAGAGCGGTTCAGGGAAATCGTAGCCTCTTTGAAGGAAACCTTGAATTTGCGCGGCAGGGAACTCTTTCAACCCTTGCGGCTAGCATTGGCCGGGCGAGCCGGCGAGGGAGATCTGGACCGAGTGATTTTGCTCCTGGACGAAGCAGCGGTGGCCGGTTTTCAGATCCGTGTGAAAACAGCGCGGGAGCGCATCGTTGAGTTTTGTGCGAGTCTGGATTGAGGCGCGGAGCATCGCAGTACGAACCGCGCTATGAAAAGTGACCAGCCAATAGTGATCTGTGAGTGCCCATGGAACGACTGACAGGAATTCATGCCGTGCGGGAGGCGCTCGAGGCGGGGCGCGCCCTGGAGCGCATTGTCGTCGCCAAGGGGCGCCAGGACACCCGCATCGAGGACATCGTGCAGCTCGCACGCAGCCAGAATGTGCCCTTGCGCTTCGAAGAGCGTTCGCAACTGGACCGGCTGGCCGATTCGAAGGATCACCAGGGAGTCGTGGCGTTGACTGCGTCGCGGCCGGCAGCCACTCTCGAAGACATTCTGGCCCGCGCCAACTCAGGTTCCGGGCAAAAGGGATTGATCGTGCTTCTCGACGGGGTAGAGGATCCGCACAATCTCGGCGCCATCATTCGCACGGCGCTGGCCGCGGGCGCTCACGGAGTCGTGATTCCGGAACGCCGCGCCGCTGGCCTGACGGATACGGTCGCGCGGTCCTCGGCCGGCGCGCTTGCTCACCTGCCGGTCGCCAAAGTGACGAATTTGGCGCGCACGATGGAGGAATTGAAGGAAGCAGGCTATTGGATCGTGGGATTGGACGAACGCTCGGACATAAGCTACACGGAAGTGGATTACACTTCGCCGGTCGCGATTGTAATGGGCGGCGAAGGTAAGGGCCTGCATGATTTGATCCGCAAACGCTGCGATTTCGTGGTTTCGTTGCCGACCACCGGCCCCGTGAAATCGCTCAACGTTTCTGTCGCCGCCGGCGTGGTTCTCTTCGAGGCAGTCCGCCAGCGCCGCAAGCCATAAGCCGCTTCGGCTACTTGTCGTACTGGATCAGGGAGAAAACATCCAGGCCGGGCAGTTTCGAGCGGCCCTTGAGAAACGTGAGCTCGACAGCAAACGCCGCGCCATCAACCTTCCCGCCAAGATTCTGCACCAGCTGAGCCGTTGCTGCGGCAGTGCCACCAGTTGCCAGCAAGTCATCGCAAACAATCACGCGCTGTCCGGGCGCGATGGCATCCTGGTGGATCTCCAGGCTATCCGTTCCGTATTCGAGTTTGTACGAGACGCTGGCGGTTTTTCCCGGCAATTTGTTCGGCTTGCGAACCGGCACGAACCCGGCCTTCAGGCGATAGGCGAGAGCCGGCGCGAAAATGAAGCCCCGCGCCTCGATCCCCGCCACGACGTCAATCTTGTGACCGTTGTAGTGTTCACAGAGCCGGTCGATCAGGAGATGAAAACCGGCCTTGTCCTTTAGCAGCGTCGTAAGGTCGTAGAAGAGAATCCCAGGCTTGGGATAATCCGGCACCTCGCGTATCAGCTTTTTCAGTTCGTCCATGCGAACATCTCCTCTCAGGATTCGTAAGTGATCCGGAACTCTCCGTCGTATTGCCGGTCAAATAAAGCAGGCTCTTCTTCGATCTCGGATACCATCGCGCCGCGAGGCCCGCTTTCGAGCGCTGTACGCAATCGCGCCAGTTGATCCGCGGATCCGATCGCGTAAACCTCCACCCTGCCGTCACCGAGGTTGCGGACGTAGCCGGAAATCCCCAGCCGTTCGGCTTCCTCTTCGGTGAAATAACGAAAACCGACGCCCTGCACCATCCCGGAGACGAAATACCGTCTGGCCTGTTTCGTGTCGCTCACAAAGCCACTTATTGTAGCAGAGCCGGTTTCGGCGTTTCACGCGTTGAACAGGCACGCCAGAGTGGGAGTGCGTTAAACTGTTTTGGGAGGGAGCGATGAGGCGTCCCTTTCGGAGAATTGCCGCATCCTAGAAGCAGATGGCTCGCTGCCCGCTATCGTTCTCTTTGCGCATGTCGAAAAACTTGAGCGCCATCTTCTTGCTTGGCGCAATCGCGGCTCTGTCACCGCCGGCAAGCATTCGGGCGCAGGAGTCCCAAGGGCCGATTGCTCCGCCACCGGATCGCACCGTGCTCCATCGCGTGGACACCAGCGCGCCTCCTCCCGAGGCCCCGCCGGATCTCCCGCCCCAGGAGATCATCCAGCGGTTTTCAGAAAAGGAGCTCGAATATGCGAAAGCGCGCGCGGGTTTCGGCTTCAAAAAGACGATTCGCATGACCGAGTACGGTCTGGACGGGAAGCCGTCCGGAGAATTGGAAATGACCACGCAGTCCGTCGTCGGCTCCGACGGATGGGTGTCGCAAAGAGTTGTGGACCAGCCCGTTTCGACGCTCCATTTCATGATCCCCGAGCCCCCGGACTTCGATCTTCTCTCGAAAATTCCTTATTACCCTCTCATTCCCCAGCAGCTTCCGAAATACGACATCAAATATGTGGGCCGCGAAAAAGTAGACGAAATTGACTGCTACATCTTTGAAGTGAAGCCCAAGATGGTCGAGCGCGAACATCCCTACTTTCAGGGCGTCGTCTGGGTGGACACGAAGTATCTGGAGGTTGTGAAGACCTACGGCTCATACGTCAATGATCTGGGCAACGTCCATCCGCAGAATCTGCCGTTCGCCAACTTCGAAACTTACCGGGAAAACGTCGAAGGAAAATACTGGTTTCCGGACTACTCCCGCTCGGACGACGATGTGCATTTGAAAGACCGGGATGTTCCCGTCCGGCTGGTCATCAAGTGGACGGATTTCAAGCGGCTCACCATGCCCGCGGCAAGCGCCTCGCAGCCCGCAAACCCCGCCCCCGCTCCCCAATCGCCTCAACCCTGAGTTTTGAAGGACGCGAGAGCTTCCGGCAGCTCCCCTATGGAGTCGAGCAGGAGGTCTGGACGCTCCGCGCGGAGCCTTTTTTCCGTGGGAAATGGGCCGAGGACAGCAATAGCGGCCCGTACGCCCGCGCGCCGCGCCATCTGAAGGTCTTCTGCCGAATCCCCCACATAAACGCATTCAGCAGCTTCCAGGCGCATCCGTTGGAGCGCCAGGCGCAGAGGCTCGGGATGTGGCTTGCGCATGCGCGTATCGCCGCTGCACACGCGAGCGGCAAAGACACGGGAAAGCTCGAACTCGCGCAGCTGGCGCAGCACCCTGTTCCGGTCTCCGCTCGTCACCAGCCCCAGCGCATGACGCGGCTGGAGCTGTCGCAGCACCCGCCGCGCACCGCGAATCAATTTTGGCTGAAAGCGGGAATAGTTTTCGCGCCACAAGCGGTCGGCTTCCGCCCACCGGCCTCGCGGAAGCTTCGCGGCCCGGTAAACGCGGTACCAGTTCGGCGAATAATGCTCTTCCAGTTCCGCTTTGCCCCAGGGAATGCCCATCGCGCGAAACATTGCAAGGTAGGCGGACGTGTCCGCTTCAAAGGAGTTCAGCAGCGTCCCGTCCCAATCGAACAGGACTCCGCGAATCCCGCGATCCCGCGCGCGGCGAAGTTTCATTTTCCAAGCATAGCAATATAATGTCACGATCCGCGACGGCGTGAGAAAGACCGCTGAGGTGCGCCAACCGCCAATTCACGATTCACAAATTCGAGAGGGCCGGTTCCGCGGGATTTACCTGAATGGGAGCGCACACTCTCGCGTGCGTTCATTCAACTGCTCTGCGTTTTGAAGAGGGTATTCGGTTACGGGAAGAGAAACCGCGAAGGAATGCCGTCGTCGCGGTCGAATTGCACGTCGTCATACGACGCCGCGATGCCGTGCCAGCCCGGCATTGCCGCCGGCTCGGTCCTTCGCACGTGAGCGAGGGTCACAATCACCACATTCCCGCGCCCCATGGGCCGGCTGACAAGCACAATTTCCAGTTCGATGGGGGTGTTCAACGCGATCTGCTTGGGACAAAGGAAATAAACGCCGGTCGAGCTGATATCCCGCGTCACCAGCGTGATCGGAAAGTCCTCCGGGATTCGATTGACGCTCCTCAAGCGCAGCGGCAAGCGCAGGCTCGCACGCGGATATTCTCGATGTTCCGGGAATACGCCGACGGCATGCGTCGGAACCCGAACGAATCGCCGAGGCGACTCCGGCCGGAGCAGCGGCAGAACCTTGAGCGCCGGGGATTCAAGTGCGGGAGTTCCCAGCAGGCTCCGTGTTTTTTCCACAACCACCGAAGCGCAAGCCTTTGCTTCCGGCTCGCTCTTCCTCAGCGGTTGCAATTGCGGTGCGCGGTTCGTCGCGCTCATTTCGCCCTCAGAGACGCCTCAACAGCACATCAAAAACGGGGCCCAGTCATGCTTTCGAGCGAATCCCAAGTTCCAGAATCTGCGGAGCGGGCACCTAAAATGGCACCGACGGAGTTCCGAGTCAACGTGTGGAAAACTCGCGAAGTGTCTTAAATTTCAACACTTAGTAATGGTACCGTCCTTTCTCCTCACCTGCTGTGAACTTTTCATCCCACCAGCCAATCCCCCGCTTTCCAATTTGGTGCTGGACACTGGGCTTTTCTCACCCTACTTTCAATTTTCAATTCCAGGCCCATGTCCTCAAAATCCACACCGCAATTCCAGCAGCCCAGCTCGGGACCGCCAATAAACGCTCACCTTGGCATGACTCCGATGCTCATTCTTGCTTTCGCCGTCGTGTACATATTCTGGGGATCCACCTATCTGGCGATGCGCATCGGTATCGAGTCCTTTCCGCCTCTGCTCCTCCCTGGCACGCGCCATCTGTTCGTTGGATTGCTCCTTTATCCCTTACTTCGCTGGAAGACCGGGATACGCCCCACCAAAGAACATTGGAAGACCGCCGCGATCACCGGGTGCCTTCTCCTCTTTCTTGCGAATGGAAGCGTCTGTTGGGCCGAAGAAACGGTTCCCTCGGGTATCGCGGCCCTCCTGGTCGCCACAGTTTGCCTCTGGATGGTCCTGCTGGACTGGTTGCGCCCCGGAGGCCATCGCCCATCCTTTCGCGTGATCGCCGGAGTCGCCATCGGCTTCGCCGGGATGTTCCTTCTCGTAGGTCCATCCCAACTCGGCGGATCCCGCATAAACCTCACCGGAGCCGCCATTCTCATGTTCGCGTCCTTCTCCTGGGCCTGCGGCTCTCTCTACTCCAAGCATGGCTCGCTCCCCAGTTCGCCTCTCTTGGGAGTCGGCATGCAGAGCCTTTGCGGCGGCATCGCGCTCTGGATTGCCGGATTCGTGACCGGCCAGGCCCGGCATTTCCATTTTTCCCAGGTCACTCTTCGTTCGTGGATGGCCATCGGTTATCTGGCCATCTTCGGCTCGGTGATTGGTTTCACGGCCTATATGTACATGCTGAAAAACAGTACGGCCACTCGCGCCGGCACGTACGCCTTCGTGAATCCCGTCGTGGCCCTCTTCATCGGCTGGCTCATCGCCGGAGAGCCCATGACGCCTCGCACCTGGCTCTCAGCCCTTGTTATTCTCACCGCTGTCGTGGTTGTCATTACCGCGCCGCATCGCGATCCCGCTCATGATGTCGAAACGCTTCCCGCCCCTGGCGAGGCTTAGCTGAGCTTCCTCAGACAAAGGAAGTTTGCCGCCACTTTGCGGATAGATTTGCGGCCCCCTGTGCGCTACCTTTTGTTTCATGATCACTGCATCTTCCAATTCGCTGAGCGCCTCTGCCATCCCGCCGCGCCTTGCGAAACAATTCTGGCAAGCCACGGTTTCCCGCGATCGCCGCGCGGACGGCACCTTTTTTATTGCCGTACGGTCCACAGGAGTCTATTGCCGGCCCAGTTGTCCTGCGCGCCGCCCTTTTCGCCGCAATGTGGTCTTTTACCTCACGCAGGGCGAAGCCGAGCGGCACGGTTTTCGCGCCTGCCGCCGCTGCCGCCCGGACGAAGCTTCCTCCTCTGCCGCCCTCGTGGACCGCGCCTCGCTCCTGCTTCGCGATTCAGCCTCGGAAGAAGGCGTTTTGCGTCTTGAAGCAGTCGCCGCGCAGCTCGGCGTCTCTCCGGGAATTCTGCGGCGCGCCTTCGTCCAAGTCACGGGTCTCACGCCGCGCGCACTTGCGGCAGCCTTCCGCGTAAATCATTTCAAGAACTTTCTGCGCCAGGGCAAGGACATCTCGGACGCGCTCTATGAAGCCGGCTTCGGTTCTTCCAGCCGCATCTATGAACGCAGCAACACGCAGTTGGGCATGACGCCCGCAACTTACCGTAAGGGAGGAATGGGAATGAAAATCGGATACACCGTAGCAAAATCGAGTCTCGGGAATATTCTCGTCGCCGCCACCGAACGCGGAATTTCCGCCGTTTATCTGGGCAGTGGGGGCGTTCAACTGGCCAGTGAGCTTCGCGCCGAATATCCCCGGGCGCAAATCTCGCGTGATCGCGGACACTTCGAACTTTGGGTTCGCGAAATTGTGCGCCGCGCCGAAGGCAAGGCGCCCGCGCGCGAGTTGCCGCTCGACCTGCAGGCCACGGCCTTTCAGCGTCGCGTTTGGCAGGAACTGCAGAAAATTCCGCGCGGGTCCACGCGCACCTATACGGACATCGCGCGAGCGTTGGGCCGTCCCCGGGCCGTCCGCGCAGTGGCTCGCGCCTGTGCCACGAATCCCGTTTCCGTCGTGGTTCCTTGCCATCGCGTCGTTCGCGCGGACGGCAGCCTGGCCGGTTATCGCTGGGGTATTGCACGCAAACGAAGCCTTTTGCGGAAGGAAAAGGTACGAGCTGTCGGAAAATCGGCCGCCTGATACTGCTCAGTAGGAGGCGTTTTGTCTAACCGCGCGGTTTTATCTTCGTCGCGTTCTTTGGCCAGTCCGGTTTGAATCGAGATTCCGGAATGTTCAGATTTTTCCTCAAGTTCGAGTAGTGAAAGATGAAATAGTCCCCGGAGCCCGCTTCGAAAAATTTCTGCTGGATCGGGAGCCACGACGCTTCGTCAATCCACATCTGAATCTTCGTGATCTGGTCGCGCACTTCCTGGGATTTCGGCGTCAGTTCGATGACTACCGTCTTGCGGCCGTCCACTTCCTCTTCGTTATCCACGGCCACCAGGTAATTTTTCCTGATCGCTTCGCTGCGCGTCCCGAATCCCAGCCGCACGTACTGGTCCACCAGCGAGCGGTTTTTCCCGAGGTCGTATTCTTCCACGCGGTTGATCTTCGGATTGTAAATATACAGCGAATCCCCGCTGCGCAGGACGGTTCGCGGATCGGGCGTCTTGATCTCGATGCGCATCTTGTCGTCCCGCCGCATCCACATTTCTCCCGTTTCCGTCGAAGTGTCGTTCACCACTTGGGTGTATTTGATGTGTTGCACATCGGCGGAAAGCGTGTGGAAGTCTCGGGCGGAACTATCCAGCATGGCCAGCACACCTTCCGCCGTCCAATGGCGCGTGCCTTGCCCCGCCATCGCCGCGGCCGCCGCCATCAACACTATTCCGCAGATTTCTCCTGTCCTCCGGATCATCCTCAAGTGGTTCACCTGTTGGAAAATCTTCGCTGGGTAAGAATCGTCACACATGCTAACACATCAAATTGGATGCGCGCCAAAACACACGGGTTTCGTGCGGTTGCCTTACGACGGATCCGTCATTTCTTCCGAATTGTCACCTGATACGCGATCACGTTCCCCTGATCGTTCCGCTGCGGCTCGATCTTCAGGATCTCGAATCGCGCGTGATTCAGGTCCGGCAGTGACTTCTGCAGCGCACCGTGCAAAAGGCTTTGCAGCTGCGGCGTCTGTTCCGGGGGAGCGAGGATCCGTGCGTCAACGCGGTAGGTAATCTGCCCGTTCGTGTCGGAAATCAAATCAACCTGTGAAGGAGACGCCGGAGCGCCCACTTCGGGCTGGTCGTGAAACCATTTGGCGGGCGTCAGCAACACGAAAATCACGATGAGCACGACGGCAAGATCGTATTGCCAGGAACCCCGCTCGTAGGTCCAGAAAAATGCCCGCTTGAATACACTGCCCGGCCCCGCCATTTCAGTCCGCCGGAATTCCGTCCACGATCACGCCGTCGCGCATGTGGACCACCCTGTCGAAATACGTCACCGCTTCCGGATTGTGGGTAATCATCACGATGGTCTGCCCCAAATCCTTGTTCAGCTGACGCAACATCTGAAGCACGATCTCCGAGTTTTTCGAATCCAGATTGCCCGTAGGCTCATCCGCCAGCAATATCTTCGGTTCGTTGATGATCGCTCGCGCAATCGCCACGCGCTGTTGTTCTCCGCCGGACATTTCCGATGGTTTATGCCGCAATCGCCCTTCGAGCCCCAGCATTTTTGTCACCACGTCAAACCGGTGCGGGTCGAATCCATCGCCGTGAATGTATTGTGCGATGGCGATATTTCCCCTGGCGGTCAACGTCGGCAGCAGATTGAATCGCTGGAACACGAATCCGATCTTCGAGCGCCGCAGCTTGGTCCGCTCCGCATCCCGCATCGAGCTCAATTCGTTCCCGTCCACGTAGACTTTTCCGCGCGATGGCTTTGCCAGGCCTCCGATGACGTACAGAAGCGACGATTTCCCGCATCCCGACGGCCCCATCACCGCCACCGATTCTCCCGGAAGCACCTCAAAATTCACTCCGCGCAGCGCAGGCACTTCCACCTTTCCCGCGCGGTACAGCTTCCACAAATCCTCGGTCTTGAGTATCGGTTCCAAGACTTTCCTTCCCGATTCGGCGATCCGCCCGAAATCGGGCTCTCCATCGAGCGTCGCTATTTTAGCCGTGATTCCCATCGCTGCCTAGCAATGCTCCTCTCCAAAAGTGTTTTTTCCCGATCCTGCGCACCGCTCCGATGATCGCCTCAATCGCTCAATCGAAGGACAGCGCCTCAACCACGTCCTTCCGCGTCGCCATCCATGCCGGATAGCTCGCGCCAACCATGGCGCCAAGCATTGCAATCGCCGCCGCGCGCGCCGCCCAGCCCGGCGTAATCAGGATAGAGAGAGTCGGAAACTTAGCGAGCAGCAGTCCGCGAACCGCAAAACTCAGCCCGATGCCCAGGCAAATCCCTGCGCTGCAAAGCACCGCTGATTCCATCAGCAGCGATCGCACGATAAATCCGGAATCGGCCCCGAGCGACTTCAAGACTCCGATGTCGCGTGTGCGTTCCACGACCGTCGTGTACATGGTCAGAAGGATCACCAGCAATCCGATGGACACCGCCAGCCCGATCATGGCATTGATAAACGCCTGCAGCCCCGGGATATTCGTCGAGGTCATCAGGGAGAGAAAATCCCGCAGCGGCCGCACCGTGTATCCGGGAAGCTCGTGCCGCATCTCGTCCATCACGTCGTCGGTGTGTTCCGGCCTGGTGCACTTGATCAGGAAAATGGAAGCCTTGTCGTGCGCTCCTACGAGATCCTGCAATGTCGTGATCGGAACGAAGAGCCGCGCGCCCTTTCCATGCTCGACAATTCCTGCAACGTGCCAATCATGATTCAGCATTTTGTAGGTGTCGCCCACTTTCAGGTTCTTGGCTTTCGCGGCCCAATCGTCCACCAGTAGATCGTCCGGACCCTCCATGTCATGCCCGGCAAGAAAAACAAAGCCGCCGGACACCGCGCGAAAACTCTCTGGATCAATCCCATAAATAACGTCAATCCCGCCCGTGGAATTGAATTGCAGTAAAGCAGGCGCCACCGCCTGAACATACTTCAGCTCTTCGAGCTTGTCCTCGATCTTGATCGGCATCGGCGAGCCGCTGAATCCCAGAAAAATGGACGCTGCCGGCGGTTGCAGCATGATGTCCGCGCCGATCCCTTCGATGCGCTTGGCGGTCTCCGAAAGCAGGCCGGAAGTCAGCCCCACAATGATCACAATCAGCATCACTTCAAATCCGATCGCCATCGCGCCGATCATTGTCCGCACGGGTCTATGCAGAAGGTTGCGCGCGATGAATTCCCCCATCATGGCTTCGCGTCTCCCGCCGGCCGTTTCGATTGGTCTTCTTCGCCCACCCGCACAAGTTCCGATCCGCCGGGCTGCTCGAGGTCAAACTTGTCCGCGGAAATCTCCGCATTCAGCGTCAGCTTGGTGAAATCCATGCTCAACTGGTAGTCGTCATGCGGACGGATGATCCGGACGGATCGCGGGAAGGTCGTCACCGGCCCTGCCGTTCCCTCGGCTGCAGTCAGCGGTTCCCAGTCTGAAAATCGCACATCGGAAAAGAGAATTCCGCCAGGTCCATAACTCTCCAGCCGCGATACATTCAAATCCGCCCGGTTGAACCAGATTTTCCGGTAAATCTCCATCTGGTATCCGCCGCGCAGCACCGTCAGCACGTAATATCTTCCCGTTTCGTCGTTGAATTCCTCGAAAAGGACCGGTTCTTCCTTTTGCACCACCGGCCATAGCAGTGCGTTCAGCAAATGCTGCGGACGCAGGTTTTCCAGCGGCTTGGCGCTATTTTTCTCCACGCCCGTTTTCCCCACAAGAAATTTGTTTTTCGAAGGAATCCACACGTGAAATTGTTGACCGTCGCTGGTCATGTCGAAAATTGTTTTCCCGATCACCGGCGCCTGCCCGATCACTCGGATTTCCGCCGGCCGTTCCGCCAAAATGAAGGCTTTCACTTCGTGGTAATCCTCAATCACCCCGCTGTACGCCGATCCCGCCGTCGGCTTCATTTCCACTGTCGCATTGACCGTTTTCACATTTGTTGCAAATTCGTTGTATTTCTCGAGCAGCTGGTCTTTCGTCGCTTCCAGAGCTACCGGCTTTTCCGCCGTCGGAATCGTGTGCTTCGTGCTGATCTTCGCTCCGCAGCCGCAGCAAATCGCCGCCACTGTCGCCCATCCCATCCATGTAAGCACACGTTTCATCAATGATTTACGCCCTGCAGGCCCTCTTTAAAGCAATCTAGCAACCAGGGGCAAGCCAGTCAATCGAAGCCCGGAAATGAAGTTCACTGCGGGCGCGCAATGTGCACGTCAAACGGCTGCACCACCGGGCGCACCCGGCGGATGATCTCGCTCGGCCACAATTTCGCGCTGAGCAGCGTCACCCACCCGTCTTCCAGTTCGCAGATCGCGCAGAAATCATAGCGCCGGTACGCCGCTTGATACGCATCCAGCCCGCGCGCCGAAAGCTCGCCTTCCAGAGCCGCATCCTCGCTCCTGGCCGCTTCCCCGGCCCTCATTCCAAACGTCTCCGTTTCAAATCGCTCCACCAGTTGCTTCAGTTGAACGTTGTTGGGCTTGGGCGCCACGAGGCACCGCCCTGCGGGTTCACGGTACAGGACGTGATGCGCCTTGCAGAACTCCCGCACGCGGTCCAGATGGCTGAAGAAATCCAGAACGTATTCTTCACCGCCGGCCAGCGCAGGAAACACCGCCGCCCACAGCTCCGCCGCTTCCTTTCCGCGCACCGGCTCCCGGCTTTCGGTCTCCAGAAGCTGCAAACCGACCGCGTTGACGTCCGCGCCAAGGTCGAGGGCCTGAATATCCAGGGAAAAGGGAGGCAAGTCGGCTTCGTTCATTCCGTGCTCAGCGCCTCGGGAAATTTCTCGCGGAATTCCGGCGATTGCTTTCGTACGTCCAGCCAGTCGAAGAACGCATCCGGCGTTTCCAGCCAGATTCGGAACCAGCTGGCGATCTCTTCCTTCTCCGCGCGCCTGTGGGCCTCCACTTTGTGGTTCCGCGCGATCATCTCCGCCCGCCGTTTCCCGAGCCTGGCGATTTCCAGCACGCGCTCGACCGCGGCCCGCTCGCCGTGCGTCTGGAAGCGCCGCATCAATTCATCCAACCGCATCAGGCTGACTTCCGCGTCCTCCAGCGTCTTGAAGTGCAGCAAATCTTCGAATTCCTCTTCGAATTGATCCTCGGCTTCCTCCTGTACCGTCAGCGAAACCTTGATCCCCGCCGATTTCAAGACGTCCGCAATGTAATCGGTACCCGTTTTTCCCGCTTCCCCGTGCTCCGCGAGCAGCTTCCGGCGCAGCTGGTCAATTTCCGCGGGAGTCCATTTCGGCGGCCGAATCTCTTCCGCCGCTTCCAGGATCATTTCCTTCTTTGTTCTGAGCTCTTCGCTCATCGCCCGGCCCTTTTGTGCCGCTTCGCGTGCGGCTTCTTCCGCGCTACCGGCTTCGGCGGTGGATCGGCGGGAAGCCCCGCGAGCAACCGATGATACCGCACTACATTCTTATTGTGCTCCTCCAGGGTGTCGCTGAAAAAGTGTCCCCCCTCCGTATTCGCCACGAAATAGAGATAGCCCGTTTGCGCGGGCTCCAGCGCTGCGCGCAGCGAAACCGCACCCGGATTCGCAATCGGTCCCGGCGGCAGCCCGCGGTGTTCGTACGTGTTGTACGGCGAATCCAAGTGCAGGTCCTTTCCGGTGAGCGTGCCGTCGTAACTTCCCGATTGCTCCAACGCGTAAATCACCGTTGGATCACACTGCAACAGCATCCCTTTTCTCAGCCGGTTTTCGAAAACTCCCGCCACCAGGTACCGCTCATCCGGCTTCGGCGTTTCCCGCTCGATGAGCGAAGCCAGCGTGACCACGGAAAGCACCGGCTGCCCGTTCCCCAGGCCTGTCTCGTCAGGTCCCGGATCGGCGATCTGCCGCCATTCTTCCCGGAATTTCTCCACCATCAGTGAAGTCAATTCAATCGGCACCGGGTGCCGCGGCAGGTGATAGGTCGCGGGATACAGGAATCCTTCCAGGGTTTTGGCGTCCGGGGCGATATCGTGAATCAATTCCGGATTGCTTGCCGCCTGCAGGAACTCCTCGGCGCTCATGAATTTCCCGGCTTCCAGCTCGCGCGCGATTTCGTACATCGTTTCGCCTTCGCGCACCGTAAACGCCTTCTCGTATATTTTTCCGTTCGCGATCGTCCAGAAAACGTCCTTGCCGCTCACGGGAGCGTCGAAAAAATATTCGCCGGCCTGCAGCGTACGCTTCCCGTGCCTCCGCGCGTACAGTTCGAACGCCCACGCGCTCCGCACCACGCCTTCTCTTGCTAGGAGATGCGACACTGCGCGCGACGACGCCCCGTGCGGCACCGTCACGAACACGCCTTCCGGCCCGAATCCCCGGTACGGTTTCTCGATGCTCGTCCACCCGTATTCCGCCATTCCTCCCGCAATCGCAAGGAGCAGCACCAGCGGCAGCAATTTGGCCGCGCGTCTCAACTCTTTTTCTCCGCTCCCTAAACTTTTTCCAGGTACTCGCGCAAAATCACCGCGGCTGCCATGGAATCCACCGTCACTTCATCCGTCGAATTCTTCTTCCTTGCGCTATTGCTCTCGCGAAACTTCTTTCCCAGTTCCTCTTCCATCAGCCGTTCCGCTTCCCAGCTCGTCAATCGCTCGTCTCTCAATTCCACGTTGATGCCGAGTTGCTTTCGCAGTCGGTTCGCAAACCGCTCCGCTTCCTCGGCCATTTCTCCGCGCGTCCCGTCGAGCCGCAGCGGCAGCCCCACAATGATTTGATGTACGCCGTGTTCGCGCACGATCTCCCGCAATCGCCGCATGTCCTCATTTCTGTTGATGCGTTCCAGCGTGCTCAGCGGTTGCGCAATCCGCGCTTCCCCGTCCGCGATCGCCAGCCCGATCCGCGCCCGTCCATAATCAATGGCCAGGATGCTGTTTCGTGGTGCGGCGGAAGCGCGTGCGGGAGCCTTCGACGATGCTGCGGACCTCATGCTTCCAGTATAACGGGAAGAAAGTGCGCCGGTCTTTCCGGGTGTCCAAGCGGTTCCTGTCTTTTCGTTCAGTCGCGCTGATGGATTGAAATTGTTGAGCTTACGGTCGCCGTCCGCGCTCGCCCTGGGCCCATTCGTCCCAGTAGCCGAGCGTTTTCATCTGCTCGTCGAGCCCGGTCTTCTTCACCAGCGCGTCCAGCTCCGCGCGCGTCAGCCGCTTGCCGATCGGCTCGGCGTGGTCCGCGATTCCCCACACTGTCAGCGCCGCAATTGCCGTGTTCAGTTTTAGCTCGCGTTGATCCACCTTGTCGAAGGTGTCCGACGCCGCGTGATAGTTCACCAGGTAATTCGCAATCTCCTGGTTGGCCACCAGGTTCGGCACGCCTTCCAGCAGAAAATCGAAATTGTCCGTCCCGAACGAAGCGTCGTCCGTATCGTGGTCCGCTCCCCACGCATCCAGCGGCTTCAGAATCTCCCGGATCGCCGGCTCGATGTCCGTTCGCCCGCCCAGCGAATAGCCGGTCACGCGCCCGCTGCCCGTATCGAAAATCACCACGCCGCGAATCTCGTCCATCTCCGCCAAATGCTCTCGTACGTACGCATAGGAACCCAGCGTGCCTTGCTCTTCGCCGCTGAACAGCACGAACCGGATCGTCCGCCGCGGAACAAGTCCCGTCGCCTTGATCGCCCGCGCTGCTTCGATCACCAGCGCCGCGTTGCATCCGTCGTCCAGCGCGCCAGTCCCCAGTTCCCAGGAATCCAGATGCGCGCCGAGAATCACCGCCTCGTCCGGCTTTTCGCGTCCGCGAATCTCGCCCACCACGTTTTCCTGCTCCACCGGCCCGCCGATCTTGTTCGGCATGAGTAGCTTTACAACGACTTTCCCCGGGTTCGCGGCTGCAAGCCGCGCCAGCCGCATGGCGTCTTCGCGCGCGACCACCGCTTGCGGAATCTTGTCAATCTGCCCGTTGAGCGAATTCGTGTGCCGATAGAGCAGCAGACGTTCCCGCGCGCCCATCCACAGGATCGCGCTCGCTCCGCCCCGGATCGCCTGCGCGATGATCGCCGGCGGCTTCAGGTATTCATCGAATAGGTCCGCCCATGTCGAGCCGATTTCGCTGTGCACCAGCAAAATCGCTCCCCGGATGCCTCCCGCGCGCGCAAACTCCTCCGCCGTTCCGTCGCCCACGTCCACGAGCTTCGCTTCGATTCCATCTGGCGGCGTCGCCGGCGACCATCCTGTGCTCACCAGGTGCACCGGAAAGGACACCGGCCCCAGAACTTCGAGCCGTGTGTTTCCTTCACTCCACGTGACCGGCATCGTGTATTTCTCGGTGTGGACCTCCACTCCTTCCGCGCGAAACGCCGCCACAGCCCATTCCACCGCTTTCGCCATTTGCGGCGTCCCCGAAACTCGCCCTCCCACGTCGTCTGTCAGCCGCTCGAGGTTCGCGATCATCGGCGAGGGCCCCAGCACTTGCGGCAGAATTTTCGCTGCCGCTTCCGCGCAGTCCGAAGCTTCCGTTGCCGAGCACGCTCCCGTCCCCTGCGGCGGCTTCAGCTTTCCGACCGCGTCCGGACTTTGCTGCTGAATTTGCGCAAAGGCAGGAACGCCCGACGTCAGGAGGAACCCGATCAGGGCCAACAAAAAGCGGGAAGCCACGCGCCTGGTCATCAACGGGATTCTCCAGAAGGGAATTGCTCCACTCGGATCGCGCCGCTGGCGTGGAGCGCCGACGATTATAGCGCGGGAGGGGCGGTGCTGTGGGGTACTGGTCCCTTCTGGTCCCTTGGGGGGATTCCCCCACCTTTCTTTGTATGTGTTGATTCCGAAGGGTCTTAAAAAGGCCGTTTTTGGAAGTGTTCATTCTAAAGGGAGTTACAGACACATTTTTTGCAAGTGTTCTTTCTAAAGAAGTTAGCGAATTTTGGAAACTGGCCGAGGGGGAAGGAGGTTGCCCGAAGGCGATGAGCGGGGACCTCACTCCTAACACCATAATACTGTACCATATGAGTAATGATATGTCAAGAGTTGTGATGGGGAATTAGCTGTGCTTGCGCTGGAGTGACTACAGGATGATCGGAAATGGCGGCCGCCTCAGGAAGCGAAGGGGCCACCCAGAAGCGGCTTGCAATGCCTCCCAGCTCGCGCGACGATTTCACCATGGCCCCAGAGTTCCGACCCAGGCAGCTCGTGCGCGTAAACCTTGCAGGGTTGCAAGCCGGAGGAGTGATGTTCCAGGCGGCCGTGACCGATGCCGTGGCGCACGTGGTGAAGCAGACTTCCGAAGAGCCGCCGAAATATCTCGTGAAGCTGCTCTTCTCCTTTCGTGGAGTGAGCGAAGTGGAAGTTCCCGCCGAGCGCATCCACCCCGCAAGTTAACCACCCTGCCGAACGCCGCGAGCCGCTTTGCGAAAGTAGCGCTTCTCCAAGCTATAATCTGCGGCCAAGATGGCACTGGTTCCAGGCACGCTTCTGGGCCCCTACGAAATCGGCGCGCCGCTCGGCGCGGGCGGAATGGGCGAGGTTTACCGCGCGCGGGATACACGGCTCGAGCGCACTGTCGCCATAAAGATTCTTCCTCCGCAATTTTCGAACGATCCCGCGCGCAAGCAGCGATTCGAGCGCGAAGCCAAGACGATTTCCAGCCTGAATCATCCGCACATTTGCGTAGTCCACGACGTCGGGCAGCAGGACGGGATCGAATATCTGGTAATGGAGTGCGTGGAAGGCGAAACGCTGGCGGACCGGCTGCACAAAGGGCCGCTTTCGCTCGAGCAAGTGCTGAAGTACGGCGCGCAGATCGCCGGCGCGCTGGACCGGGCGCATCGCAGCGGAATCGTGCACCGCGACCTGAAGCCCGGAAACATCATGCTCACGGCGGCGGGCGCGAAGCTGCTGGACTTCGGATTAGCCAAGCCGTCCGCGCCGCTGGCGACCGGAGCGACGCTCACCGCTTCGGCGAAAGAATCGCCAGTGACAGAGACGGGAACGGTGGTGGGAACGTTCCAGTATATGTCGCCGGAACAGATCGAAGGAAAAGAGCTGGACGGCCGCAGCGATATTTTTTCGTTTGGCGCGGTGCTCTACGAAATGCTGACGGGGCAGCGCGCGTTTCTGGGCAAGAGCCAGTTGAGCGTGGCATCCGCGATCCTGGAAAAGGAGCCGGCGCCGATCAGCAGCCTCAAGCCGATGACTCCGCCGACGCTGGATCATGCGATTCGCCGCTGCCTAGCGAAGGATCCGGAGGAACGCTGGCAAACGGCGCGCGACCTGGCGCTGGAATTGAAATGGATTTCCGAATCCGGAGCGCAGGCGGAAAGCGGCGAGACGCGGACGCATCGAAGGAAAGGCCGGGAATGGATCGCCTGGAGCGCCGCGGTTCTGATGTGCGCGGCACTGGCGGCGAGCCTGTTCTTGTTTTGGAGCAGGAAGCCTGCGGCCGAGTCGCCAGTACGATTCCAGATTCCTCTGCCGGCCGGGACCGGGAACTTTACGCTTTCCCCCAACGGGCGAATGCTTGCCATCATTGCGAACGGGCCGGACGGGCGCTACGTGATCTACAAGCGGGATTTGGATTCCCTGGACACTCAGATGCTTCCGGGAACGGAGGGCCCCATCGGGCCTCCCGTCTTCTGGTCTCCGGACAGCCGGTTCGTCGTTTTCCAAGTGGGATCCACACTCAAGAAAGTGGACGTCACCGGAGGACCGCCGCAAGCGATCTGCGATATTCCAGCGGCGGTTCTGGGCGGTGACTGGAACCGCGACGGCGTGATCATTTTTGGGACGGCGGGTCATGGAATCATGGAGGTTCCCGCATCAGGGGGCGAGCCCCAGTACATCACCGAAACCGGCGGAGTAAATGAAATCCATGCCTTTCCGTCTTTCCTGCCCGACGGGAAGCATTTTCTTTACTTGAAGGCACCCAAGGATCCTGGAATCTATGCCGGATCTCTCGATGCCAAGCTCGGGCAACAAAACCCCAAGCTCATCCTGGCCACGAATTACATGGCGGTCTATGCGCCTTCTGGAAAGACGGGCACCGGTTACCTGCTTTTCCTGCGCGAGAACACCCTCATGGCTCAGGCCTTCGATGAGCGCAAGCTCGAACTGCTCGGCGACACCTATTCAATCACTAGCGAGGTGGGGACGTTCCTCGAGTCCGCAAATATTTCCGCGTCGGCAAATGGAATTCTGGCCTTTCGGGCTGGCAAGTCCGCCAATCCCATCTCCGGGCTGGAATGGTACGACCGGCAGGGGAAGGTCGTCGGGGAGGTTGAGGAGGGAGGAGGAGAGTCCCCTCTTTACATGGACCTGGCGCTCTCGCCCGATGGGAAGAAGGCGGCTACGGCCCAGTTCAACCCGAGGCATGGGCCCATCCCGGGCGTCTGGCTTCACGATCTTGCGCGAGGAGTGAGCGTGCCTCTTACGTTCGACATCGCCCCGGATTCCTCGCCGGCCTGGTCCCCGGACGGCAACCGCGTAAGCTACGCCGCCATTCGCAAAGGCGGGTCCGGCATTTTTGTGAAGGAGGCGAATGGTTCGGGAAAGGAAATTGTGCTGGTCGAACCAACGGAAGATCCCAAATTTCCGAATGGGTGGTCGCGCGACGGCCGGTATTTGCTCTATACGGAGAGCAACCCAAAGACGGGTAGTGATTTGTGGGCGTTGCCGTTGGCGGGTGATGGGACTCCGAGCGGGCCTCCGATACCAATCGCCAAGACAGAGTTCGACGAAGGGCAGGGCCAGTTTTCTCCGGACATGCGCTGGATTGCTTACACTTCCGATGTGTCCGGCAAGCCGGAAGTTTATGTGCAGCCTTTTCCCGCGCCGGCGGGGGGAGCAGCCAAGACGCTGGTTTCGCAGGGCGGAGGAACCCAGGCGCGATGGAGACGGGACGGCAAAGAATTGTTCTATCTATCGCTGGATGGAAAAGCGATGTCAGTGGAGGTATCGGGAGGGCAAATGTTCAAGGCGGGAGTGCCTCGACCGCTTTTCCAGGCGTTCGTATCCAGTCTTGCAAGCGAGGATTTCAGCGCCATTTTCCGGTGGGATGTAACCGCCGACGGCAAAAGGTTTCTGATTGATACTATGAAGCCATCGACCGACCCCGCGACCGTGGTGCTGAACTGGACGAATGAATTGAAGAAGTAATGACGAGGGAACAGCGGGCAGGATGTATCGCCAGGGTGTGCGCCTCCTAGCCCGCCGATGCGCTGAGGATGCAGTCGGTGACGCGGGCGACCTGGAGCATTTCCTTGACGTCGTGGACGCGGACGATGTGGGCGCCGCCAAGGATGCTGGCGGCGACGGTGGCGGCGGTAGCCCAAAGGCGATCTTCTGGAGGAACGGCAAAAGGAACGTTCCTGGAACTCTTGGCCGAGGCGACAGCTTTGGCGAGAGTGGCGCCAAGAAAGCCTTTGCGGGAGGCGCCTACGAGAAGAGGAAAGCCGAGCTTCGCGAGTTCCGGAAGTTTTTTCAGCAATTCGTAATTCTGCGAAAAATTTTTGCCGAAGCCGATTCCGGGATCAATCACAATCTGATTCTTCGTCACGCCCGCCTTTCGCGCGATGGCGATGGAAGCGCGCAA
Source organism: Terriglobales bacterium (assembly GCA_035518615.1). Taxonomy (GTDB): domain Bacteria; phylum Acidobacteriota; class Terriglobia; order Acidiferrales; family UBA7541; genus Acidiferrum. Next base: position 20,870 of record DATIXL010000020.1, read on the forward strand.
ACCCGCGATGACATCTTTCAAGACATTTTTTGCGAAAGGTTGTTTCTGCATGGTTCGAGGATTTCCCCGCATGTGCATGAGGATGAGAGCGGCGCCGCGCCGCACGACGACTTGCGCGATGCGCGTATCGTTTCGCAGGCCGGAAACGTCGTTGATGATTTCCGCGCCGGCGCCGAGAGCGATTTCCGCGACGCTGGATTTTTGCGTGTCCACGGAGATCGGGATTTTCAGTTTGCCGCGCAACGCTTCGAGAACAGGAAGAAGCCGGCGAAGCTCCTCGGCGGCGGAGATCGGTTCGGAGCCGGGGCGCGTGGATTCCGCGCCGATATCGAGGATATCCGCGCCATCGCGCTGGAGTTCGAGTGCGCGGGCGACGGCGCGGCGCGGGTCGAGAAACTTTCCGCCATCGGAAAAACTGTCGGGCGTGACGTTGAGAACGCCCATGACGAGCGTGCGCGGTCCGAGGATGAGCGTACGCAATGGCAGCTTCAGCCGGTAGTGTTTGCGAAGGGTCATGGCAGCCAGGAAGTTTATCCCAAAGTGAGCCGCCGGCGCCCTGCGGCCAGGGAATCAGCGAATTGCGGCGACGATCAGCGTCACATCGTCGAGGAAGTTATGGCCGCAAAAGGTCTCAATCTGCTCCATGACGCCGCGCTGAACGCTTTCCGCGGACGAGCGATCGTGCGTAGCGGCTTGCAAAAGCCTGGCGCCACCAAACTCTTCCGATTGCCGGTTCTGCGCTTCGGTTACGCCATCGGTGTAGAGGAGCAAACGATCGCCGGGCGAAAGCTGAATCGCGGAATCCTTGAAACTCCAGCCGGGGATTACGCCGAGAACGGCGCCGCCGCCCGCGAGGAATTCGGACTGTCCCGAAGCCTTCAAGAGCAATGCGGGGCAATGGCCGGCATTTTCGTAGCGGAAAGAGCGCTGTTCGCCATCCAACACGCCATAAAAGAAAGTGATGAACTTGCCCGGCGCGACGTTGTTGCACACGAACTCGTTCAGCTTCGCGCAGACTTCCGAGGGAGCGGCATGCGGTGTAGCGAAGGCACGAAACGCCGCCTGAAGATTGGCCATGAGCAAGGCAGCGGTGAGGCCTTTGCCGGAAACGTCGGCGATACAGAGGCCAAGGCGATTGCCGTCCAGTCGAATCACGTCGAAATAATCCCCGCCGACGGTGCGGGCGGGCTGCCAAGCGCTGACAATTTCAATTCCCGGCAACTGAGGCAGAGTTTTCGGCAGCAGGTCTCTCTGGATTTCCAGGGCGCGAGTAAGTTCCTGCTCCTGCTGCTCGATGATTGCCGAGCCTTTCGCGACAGCCTGCTCGAGCTGCACATTTCTTTCGCGCAGCTTCTTTTGAATTTGCGCGACCAGGTAGCCCACAAGGCCGCTTCCCATGCAGATCACCACGACAGAACGCCAGGTCAATCGAAACAGCCCCCAATAAGGCTGATTGCGGACAACCATCCACTTCAACAAAGCCACAGCCGCAAATGAAGCGGCGAAGCTGATGAAAGCGAGGAAGATCAAGTAGGCCACCCAATTCCACGGATAGGGACGATTGGCGTAGAGCCGCTTACCGAAGGCGTGGAGCACGACCATCGCGTTGCCAACCGTGAAGATGCAGACAAAAAGAAACGAAGGAGAAACAGGCGAGCCAAGCGCGGAAAACAAGGCGTAAAACAGGACACCGATAAAAACGAGAAGCTCCTGCGTGCGGAGAATCGCGGGAAGCCAGGGGGGAAGCTTCAGATTCGAGAAGGGAAGGGGACGATCCAAAAGCGCCTCCGGGAGAGCGTACGTGCGTCAACATCCTATCTGGAAACGCCGGCTTTGCAATGCGGCTCCGGATGGGGATGGGTACGGCATTCAAAAGCCCGGAGGAAAAGCGGGATGGCTCAGTCGAGGTCGAAATCGCGGATGGGTTTGGTGGCGGGGGCGTCCTTGGCTTTCTTCAGGTTTTCCTCGAATTTCTTGGCGAGGATGTCTTCCTTGTTTTTTTCCTGGAACCAGGAGTCGGCGAATTTGTCTTCGCGCTTGCGGTGCTGCTCCGCGAGAATGTTCGCGGTGTCGGTGAGGTCCACGTCGGGAGCCGGTTTGGGCGGAGATTCGTGAGAGAGAACGACGCCGAAGACCGCGTCCACCACAAGCTTGGTCTGGCAGCAGGGGCAGGTGACCTTGAGGTTTTCTCCGCTGCGGTTTCCCATGGGTCCATTCTACGCCACTCTGCCGGTTCCGGCACGAGGCTCCGCCACAAAGCAAAAGAGACCCTATTTGGCGTGGGGGTCGCCTTGCAGGTTCCGATCCATCCCCCGATCGTGGGGATTTATCCGGAAATTCGCGTAGCACAACTGGCGCAGAATAGGCGTGGGGCGGCCATACCAACTGGCCCAGGAAAGCGGGGAGTCGCCATTCGCGTCTCTGGCATCGAAAGAGGCACCAGAGTCGATGAGCATTTGGATGACTTCCTCATCGCCAAAGGCGGCGGCGCGATGAAGCGGAGTTTCACGTTTGGTCCGGCAGTCGCGCATGAAGCAGCCGGTTTCGACGCCGGACTTGGTGTGGACATTGGGATTCGCGCCATACGACAGGAGGACCTTTACAACCAGATTCCTGCCAAGACGGTTCGCGTGACACAAAGCGGTGTGCAGTGGAATCTCGCCAGTAGTCGCATCAGCGTGATTGGGATTCGCGCCGCGCTGCAAGAAAAACTGACAGAGACGCCAGTGACCGTGAAAGCTGGCGCCGGCCAAGTCATAGTTTTCGCCCAGTTCCGTGAGGCTAGCCCCGTTGGCGAGGAGAAACTTGATGCCGCTCACGTCCCCGTAATAGGCACACCAGCGAAGCAGCGAGACGCCATCCTTATCCGTGGAAGTAGCAGGGAAGCCATCGGCCAGGAATTCAAACACGAGGTCGGTGCGACCATCGGCGATTTCCTCAAGGAGTGCCATGTCTTCGAGAATCTAACACAACCGGTGCAAGAGAGTTAAGACCTTACATCGGCCGTACAAATGCCGGACACAGTGCGTGTCCTTGTGAATGAAGAAGTTTGGGAGCGCTCAAGCCTTAGCGGGATTATCGCCGCGGGTGAAGCCAGGCGCTGGGCGCAATTCGGGGCGAACCACTTTCGGATCGGTTGCCGGAGTCGCCTGAGGAGGTGGAGTGGGAGGCGTTCGCGGCTTTTCCGGAAGCGGCGTGCCGTCAATCAACATTTTCACTTCGTTGGCGTCAAGCACTTCGCGTTCGAGAAGAGCCTGCGCGATACGCTCGAGCTTATCGCGATTGTTGTCGAGAATGTTTTTCGCGTTCGTGTACGCGGTGCTGACGATGCGCTTCACCTCGTGGTCAATGTCCACGGCGGTAGCTTCGGAAAAGTCGCGATGCTGGGCGATTTCGCGGCCGAGAAAAATAGCTTCTTCTTTTTTGCCGAAAGCGAGCGGGCCGAGTTCGCTCATGCCCCATTCGCAGACCATGTTGCGGGCGATCTCCGTGGCGCGCTCGATGTCGTTTCCGGCTCCGGTGGTGATGTGGCCGAGGAAGATTTCTTCGGCGTTGCGGCCGCCCATCAGGACGTCGAGCATGGCTTCGAGCTGCTCTTTGGTGTAGGAATGCTTGTCGTCGGTGGGCAACTGCATGGTCAGGCCAAGCGCCATGCCGCGCGGAATGATGGTGACCTTGTGGACGGGATCTGCGCCGGGGGTCATGGCAGCGACGAGGGCGTGTCCTGCCTCATGGTACGCCGTATTTTTCTTTTCCTCGTCGGACAAGATCATGGACTTGCGTTCGACGCCCATGAGGACTTTGTCCTTGGCGGTTTCGAAGTCCACCATCATGACGAATTTGCGGTTCTGACGGGCGGCCCACAGAGCTGCCTCGTTCACGAGATTTTCGAGGTCGGCGCCGGAAAAACCGGGAGTGCCACGTGCGATGATCGAAAGATCCACGTCGTCGGCGAGCGGCTTTTTGCGCGTGTGGACGCGGAGAATTTCCTCGCGGCCCTTGACATCCGGACGAGCGACCACCACACGGCGATCGAAACGGCCGGGGCGGAGAAGCGCAGGATCGAGAACGTCCGGGCGGTTGGTGGCGGCGATGAGGATCACGCCTTCGTTGGATTCGAAGCCGTCCATTTCGACGAGCAGTGCATTTAGAGTTTGCTCGCGCTCGTCGTGGCCGCCGCCGAGGCCGGCGCCGCGATGCCGGCCGACAGCGTCAATTTCATCAATAAAAATGATGCAGGGCGCGTTCTTCTTGCCCTGTTCGAAAAGATCGCGCACGCGGCTGGCGCCCACACCGACAAACATTTCGACGAAGTCGGAACCGGAAATCGAAAAGAACGGCACGTTGGCTTCACCGGCGATGGCGCGGGCAAGCAAGGTCTTGCCGGTGCCCGGAGGGCCAACCAGCAAAACGCCCTTGGGAATGCGGCCGCCGAGTTTCTGGAAACGCTGAGGGTCTTTCAGGAATTCGATGATCTCCTGCAACTCTTCCTTGGCTTCGTCGGCGCCGGCAACGTCTTTGAAGGTGGCTTTTTTCTGCTGCGCGGATAGCAAACGCGCGCGAGACTTGCCGAAGCTGAGCGCTTTGTTGCCGCCGGCCTGCATCTGGCGCATGAGGAAGAGACAGAAGCCGACGAGCAAAATCAGCGGGGCAGCGTTCAAGAGAATCAGCACCCAATCGCTCTTGCTGCTGACTTCCTTGACCTTGATCTGAACGTTCTTTTCGCGCAGGGTCTTGGTCAGATCGGGAGCGGCTTCCTTGAAAATCGTAACCTGGAATTTGCGGTTGGCCGGCTGGACATATTCGCCCTGGAGTTCATAGCTGTTCTGAGAAAGATACATGGTGACTTCCTTGACGTCACCCGCATCCACCTTGGCCATGAATTCGCTGTAGCTGGGTTCGTCCTCGCGCGAGGGCTGGCTGTTTGCCGACACCAGCTTCCAGAGCATGACGCCCAGGAAAACGATGGACACCCAAAAGAGAATGGTTTTTGCCGTTGAGCCGGTGTTCACAATTGATTCTCCAGATGAACTGCCAAATCCGATTCCGCCGCCGCTACTTCTTCGGCCCGCGGCCCCTGCTTAAATTAGACACCGCAGCGGATAGATGACGCAAGTTCCGCCCGGTACCATTTGGTGCCGCGAGTCCGTAGCCTACCCACATTCCTTTAGATGCGGTCCGGAAGCCGAAGTAATCCGGCTCCAGGGCCACGCGGCGTTTCGCGGGTTTATCCAGGAGCACGACGAGACGCAGCGACCGGGGACGGCTTTCCCCCAGACGCCGCAGCAGGAACTCGTGAGTCACCCCGCTTTCGATCACCGCATCGAGGACGAGAACGTCGCGACCCTTCAGTTCCGGCCTCGCGCCGAAATGGACTTCGCGCCGCGGCAGGCCGCTGTGCTCAACGTCACGAACCTCCGCACGAACGAAATGGCAAACGACCGGGCCATTGAGGTGCCGCAGCAGGTCGGCGGCAAAGACATAGCCATGATCCAGAATGACGACGACATCCAGCCGGCGCTTGCCGTACTCGCGCGAGATCTGCCGTCCCAACACCGCCACGCGAGCGGCGATCTTGCCGGCAGAATACGATGAGGATTTGTCGGCACTCAAAACGATTCCTCGGAGATCACGACTCCTCTTCGTGTCTTCTGATCCGCCGCAAACTCCGCGGCGGCGGGAAAGCCGCGGGCCCAAGCCAAAACCCCGCCGCTTGTGATGACGGGCCAGCCCGCACGTTCCCACCTGCCCACGCGTTTCTGATTCAATAGATGTTTCAGCTTTTGCGCTCGCCGGTGCCCCGTGCACCGCAGCCGGTCTCCGGGCCGCCAATCGCGCAGCACCAGAGGTTCGATCAACCGACCGCGATCCAGGACCGTACCCTTATCCAAACTAGTGTCTCGCCTGCGCGGGGGCCAGTCAATCACCCTGAAGCGGAAAGCACAACCCAATTCCGGCACGCGCAAGAGCGAATCGGGCGCAGAAATAACGATACTGTACTCGAAATTTCTCGCGCCAAGCGGTGTGTGAGATTTGTCGCAGGCACTCGCGGAACAAAAGAAGAGTGTGTCGTTTTCACGGCGCACTTCAACGGCACCGGGAAGTTGCAGCATTTTTCCGTTGGCGCCGCGCGCGGCGAGATCCCAGACTTGGGCTGTGTGCTCTGCGCTCCACTCGCCTGGCCTCGAACGGATTTTGTCTGCGACGCTGCGTACGATGCGCTTTGCCAAGGCGCGCCGCGCCAGAGGATTGTTTATCTGTCCTTCCTCGCCCAGCAGATCAGCGATCCCGATCCGCATTCCGCCGGGCTCGCGCTTTGCAATGGCGGCCACTTTGTATTCCGTGACTGCATCGAGAAGGGCCTCATCCTGGCGAGCGAGTTCCGCGAGGGTGGCGAGATGCGCTGCAGTTCCCAGCTGGAAATGTTTTTCGAGCAACGGGAGAAGCTTCATGCGAATTCGGGCGCGAAGACGCGAAGTATCCCGGTTGGTCGCGTCTTCCCTCCATAGCTGCTTCTTTGCGCGCAAATAGGAGCGCAATTCACTCCGCCGGGCAAAAAGCAGGGGGCGCACGACGATGGGTGTCTCGGAATGGATCGCACCGAGGCCGGCAAGACCGGTCCCTCGCAAGATGTGAGCGAGAACGGTTTCGGCCTGATCATCCATCGTGTGCGCTGTAGCGACGCGATCGGCTGTCCCCTGCGCTACGAGCTTTTGGAAGAATGCGTAACGAGCGCGACGCCCTGCATCTTCGAGATTGGCCTTTTCACGGCGCGCCTTGGCGGCGACATCGGCGTGGGCCACGTGAATGGGAAGACCGAACTTTTCCGCGAGAGTGGCTACGAATTTTTCGTCAGAGTCGGAAGCCTTTCCGCGGAGTCTGTGATTGAAATGGATCACGCTCAGAACGATGCCGAGTTTTTCGCGCAGCTCCAAAAGCAAATGCAGCAGGGCAACAGAATCCGCACCGCCAGAAACGGCCACACCGAGCCGCTGGCCGGGGCGAAGCCAACCTTCATTGTGAACATGTTGAAGCAGACGTTGGGTTAGATTCTGACGCACGGCTGCGGCGCTTCAGCGCCTTAGCTGCACATGGTAGCAGCGGTCCATATAAAACACACCCGTCACGACGAGCAAGGAGGAAACGACTACTGGATCTGAAACGCGCATTGCACCGTTGCGCTGACCGTAATCTTCTCAGGCTGAGGAATCGGAGGCGGGGGCGGAGGAGCAGCCTTCTTGGCGCCCCATCCCCAGCCTCCGCCAGAAGGTGCCTGGGTCTCAAGCGTGCTGGCCACGGCGTACTGTGACAGCGAATATATATTCATGCTGGACAGGCCCGTAAGCTGCTTCACATCCAAGTTTGCGAATCGAAGCGAACCGATTTTTTGGCCGTTTTGACTGAGGGCAGCGCTTGCACGGCCTATTGCGCGTTTCATGGCCTCCGCAACAGCTTTTTGCTTGGCAGCCTCTTCATCGGACAGAGAGTACGTAAGGGACCGGAAATCCGTAATCCCATCTTCGACGGAGCCTTCGAAAATCGGACCCAGCTTTGAAAAATCTCTCAACTTCAGACTTACCTCGCCATGAACCCAGTAAGATCGCGCTTTCCTTTTGCGATCCCCTTCGTAGAACGGGCGCACCGTCAATACTCCCGAAGAGATGTCCTGACTCTGCAACCGATTTTTCTCAGCGAGCGCGATAATTTTCTGAATTGCCCCGGAAGCTTGCGCGTAGGTCTGCTTCAAATCCTTATCTTGAGCCGAAACGTCGAAAGTCAATGTGGCCAGATCGGGGTCGGCCTCGTACGTTCCATCGGCCTGCACGACGAGGGTATCGGCGATGAACTTTATGTCCGGACCCTGCGATTGACGCGCATGCGTCAGAACCGGAAGGACCGGAGTCACCAAGAGAGTAAGTAGTAGGCGCAGCTTCATACGTTCCTCCTTGTGGATTCGGGGATTACCTTATGGTTTATGATGCAGAAATCGCTTCTTGTGGACTCTCACATGGGTGCGCTCGGGGCTCCCAATAGGATCGGACGGCGTCGCCATTGGATGAGAAGCATTCCCGCCTGAGCCCTGTGGGGCTTGAAACAATCCCCAAGAAAAATCAAAGCACTTAAGCGCCAGGAACGACTCGGCTCTCCAGGCGGAGGCGTGGGGCGTCGTAGGTTTTCGGCAAGTAATCGTCCGGGATGGTGGTGCGGTTGCCGTCGCGGAGCTGTGTGTAGTGTGGGGACATGATTTCGACGCCGCCTTCGTTGAAGGTGTCCTGGATGTTTTGGCGGAGATCGGAGTAGATGAAATAGAGACGGTCAGGGCGGTCGGTGTAGGCGTTGATCTCGTAGGCGACATAGAAATCATTGAGAGCGGTTTGCAAAACAAAGGGTTTGGGATCCTGCAGCACGTGATCTGTTTTGGCGGCGGCGGCGATCAGGAGCTCGTGAACCTTGCGCCAGGGTGAGCCGTAGCCGATGGTCACGGAAGTGTGCAGGATTAAGCCCTGCTCTTTGGCGCGGGCGCTGAAGTTGTGGATCGAGGCGCTGAGCGCCTGAAGGCTGGGGACGATTACGTCTTCATTTTTCACCGTGCGAAGACGAACATAAAGGAAACGGCTCTCGAGCACTTCTCCAAACGTGTCTCCCGTTTGGACCCAGTCGCCGGTACGGAAGGGGCGCATGTAGGTCAAGACGACGCCGGCGACGAGATTGCCAACCGTGGTCGTGGAACCGAAAGTGACCATGAGGCCGAGGATGACGGAAATCCCCTGCGCGGCGGAGGTTCCCATGCCCGGAAGCATGGGAACGATAAAAAACATAGCGAGCACGACGAGCAACCCGCGAATGATCTGGCCTGTGGGCCGGGCGACTTCGCGGTGCACCCAGGGCTCGAGCGAAAGCGTGCCGCGGTCCGCCTGGTTAAAGATGAATCTGACGGCGCGCAGAGCAACGCGCAATACGAACAGGATAACGAGGATGGTAATCAGTTCCGGCAGGTAGCCAGCTACACCGAAGATGATGTTGCGCAAGGGCTGCCAGATCCAACTCAGGAAAACGATGACGTATCCCCGGGTGGAGGGGAATTCGGAAGATACGCCGAGAAGAGCAGCGGCGATGACCAGGAGTGCTGCGCCAAGATGCGCGCCGATGACGCAGCGCTTGAAAAAGACGAACTTCTGCCGCGCGGAAAGAATCTCCAGGGTTCGCAATTTGATGGGGCGCAGATCGTGGCGGACCTGTTCCAGGAGGTGCAGAAGACGGCTTTTGGCCCAGATCAAGGCGGCCAGAAGCCCGAAAGCCAGAAGAACGATACCTGCGGTGAACAGAATGCGTTCGCTCCATAGGTTCGGGAGAAAAGTGCCTCCCAGGATAGGGGATGCAAGAGACGGCGTGAGCATGGGAAATGCCTCCTCGGTAACTTCGATTCCAGTTCGGCGACGATCGGGCCGATTGCAGCTGGCATCGTAGCATCGAGGAGAGGGATGGAAGGCCGCAGGCAGGAGAATGGGGCCATGACGGGGCTGTGGAAAAGCCGAGGATTTCCAATAGGGCAGTATTGACTTTGAGGGCGGAGGTTCGTATACTCGTTGGGCTGTAGGGAAGCCACTCTGCTGGACAGGGAGGCCATCGCTCTTTGACAATTGATACGATGTGCCAGAATCCGTTCGAAGCCATTCAGGATTTCGAGTCTGAATGGATTGAGTAAATCGAGCGATCAACAATTTGTTTGGACAGGCTGGCCCGGTGCAAACCGGGTTTTTTTACGTCCAAACGACAGGCTTCAAACGAGAGTTTGATCCTGGCTCAGAACGAACGCTGGCGGCGTGCTTAA